>NZ_JANFNU010000002.1:85065-514737 GCF_024437575.1 Vogesella sp. AC12 | reverse complement strand
TCTGAGCCAGGATCAAACTCTTCAGTTCAATCTCATAGCAATTTTTTGGCACGCAAGTTCAAAGAAACATCGTTTCTTGAATCTTGACAGTGCAAGTATTTGGCTAAGCCAGACACTTACACCTATCGGTTATTCGTTTTGTTAAAGAGCAGTGCTGCGTCGCGTTTCGTTTGCGGCGTCAGCTGAGGAGGCGAACTATAGCGAAGCCCGCCAGCCGCGTCAACACCCGACAGCGGACTTTTTGGCACAAAAGCGGCAAGCCGTTGATTTCACAGCCACCCCGCCGCCAAGAAAAATGAAAAAGGTTGGCCGCAGTGCTTGCGGCCAACCTCAGGCATGAGAATAAAGCGCAATATTCGTATTAATCGATACCCAGCATCGCCGGTGTCATCATCGCCTTGAGACGAATTTGCTCGATGCCGTGGCGTTCGCGATGGCTGAGCCACCAGATGGCACCTTTCTTGACGCTCCACAGCAAGGGCTGTTCGCTCATCAGCGTGGCGGCGAGACGACCGATGTAAGGCTGATGGCCGACCAGCACGATGGTTTTGCCGCTGCGCGGCCAGTCGATGGCGCTCAGCACCTGCTCGACCGAGGCATCCGGGTTCAGCGCCGGCACGACTTCATAACTCTTGGCAAACAGTGCCGCGGTTTGCTGCGAGCGCAGCGCCTCGGAGGCGAACAGCGCAAAATCGTCGGGCAGCTGCTTGCGCAGCCATGTTGCCATCGCGCTCGCCTGCTTCTGACCACGGCGGGTCAGCGCGCGCTGCATGTCGTCAGAGCCTTCCTCGGCTTCGGCATGACGCCACAAGATGAGATCCATATCATTCCTTAGTCTTATTGTTTGGCTGCCATATGCTGTGCCATGTGTATTACGACAGCAAGAAATGCACCAACAATGGTGCCACCACCGCCGTGACAAAGCCGGTCAGCCCCATTGCCAGACCGGCAAAGGCGCCGGCAGTTTCCGAAATCTGGAATACGCGGGCGGTGCCGATGCCGTGTGCGGCGATGCCGGTGGCGACACCCAGTACCACGTCATCGTTCATGCGTAATAGCGTCAGCAGCGGCTTGGCCAGTACCGCACCGATGATGCCGGTCACGATGACAAAGGCGGCCGCCAGGGTGGGGATGCCGCCGATGGCCTCGGCCACGCCGATCGCGATCGGCGTGGTGGCCGAGCGCGGCGCCAGGCTGAGCACGATTTGCGGCGGCATGTCGAAGGCAACGGCAATCAGCACCGCACTGGCGACGCCGGCGACACTACCGACCACGATGCTGCTCAGGATGGCGAAGGCGCTGCGCTTGAGGCGCGCCAGATTGTTGTACAGCGGAATCGCCAGCGCGACGGTGACCGGCCCGAGCAGGAACTGGATAAAGCTGGCGCCGCGGAAATACTCGTCGAAACTCAGCCCCAGTGCCAGCAGGCTGACGATCAGCAGCCCGGCACCGACAAGCACCGTGTTGGCCAGCGGATGGCCGTGATAGCGGCGGCTGACACTCAGCGCGACGCGGTAGGCCAGCAGCGTCAGGAAGATGCCGGTCAGCGGCGACTGGCGCAACCACTCATAGAGTGTCGGCGTCATGACCTGACCTTTCTGCTTTTTTGTAGATGCAACAACAAGGTCAGCGTCAGTGCACTGACCAGCAGTGTCGCCAGTGTCGACAGCAGCAACACCGCCGCCATCGCCAGCGGTCGCTCGGCCAGCAGCGGCCAGAAAGCGAGGATGCCGGCACCGGCGGGGATGAACAGCAGCGACATGTGCGTCATCAGCCGCGGCACGTTGTGGCGCAGCGTGTCGGGGATGCCCTTGCGCACACACAGCGTCAGGAACAGGAACAGCATGCCGAGCACGGCGCCGGGGATGGGCCAGCCGAGACTGCGCGCCAGCAACTCGCCGGCAAACTGGTAGCCCAGCAGCCACAGGAAGGTTTCGATCATCGACAACTCACAGGGGTCACAAGGTTGGCCGCACGCAACAGCGGCGGGATCGGACGGGTTTTGGCATAATGCGCCGCATGACGCCTTTTTCTGACTGGTCGGCCCGGTTGCCGCCAACTTCACCGCTGCTGGCAGAGTGCATCACCGTCAGCGGTTCGCTCACCAACTACCTGATGGCAAGCGGCCACGACTTCGCCGTCAGCGTGCTGCAGCAAGGCAGCGACGCGATTCATGCCGACGAAACCGCCCTGTTCGAGCTTACCCCAGATAGCCAATTGCATGCCAGACACGTTTGCCTGACGCTGGCCGGCAAGCCGGTGGTGGTAGCGCGCAGCGTGTGCCTGCCTGAATGCCCGGTGTGGCGGCCGATCCTGGAGCGCGGCAGCCGTTCGCTGGGGCTGACATTGTTTGGCGACCTGCCGCAACTGCGGCGCGGCGAGCTGAGCTTTGCCGAGCTGCACGCCGGACATCCACTGTTTGCACTGGCACAGGCGCACGATCCTCATGGCAGCAGCCGCTACCTGGCCCGCCGCTGCCGCTTCGAGCTGGATGGGCAGCGCCTGCTGGTTTGTGAAATTTTCTTGCCGGAACTGGAGCAGTTGCTGTGATGAGCATGGACTTTATCAAGGAGCGGCTGACGGTCTACGGTCAGCTGATGCGTATCGACAAACCGATCGGCACCCTGCTGCTGCTGTGGCCGACACTGTGGGCGCTGTGGATCGCCTCCGCCGGCCAGCCGGACTGGCAGCTGCTGCTGATCTTCACCCTTGGCACCTTTTTGATGCGCTCCGCCGGCTGCGTGATCAACGACTTTGCCGACCGCCACATCGACATGCATGTGGCGCGCACCAAACAGCGCCCGTTCGCCCGCGGTGCGGTGAGCAGCAAGGAGGCGCTGCTGCTGGCCGCGCTGCTGGCCCTGCTCAGCCTGCTCTTGATCCTGCCGCTGAACAGCCTGACTCTGCTGCTGTCGCTGCCGGCGGTGTTCCTCGCCGCCAGCTATCCGTTCACCAAGCGTTTCTTCCCGCTGCCACAGGCCTATCTCGGCTTGGCCTTCGGCTTCGGCATCCCGATGGCGTTTGCCGCGGTGACCGGCGCCGTGCCGCTGCTGGCGTGGCTGCTGTTCCTGGCCAAGGCGCTGTGGACCATCGGTTACGACACCGCCTACGCGATGACCGACAAGCCGGACGACCTGAAGATCGGCATCAAGACCTCGGCGATCACCTTTGGCGATCACGACGTGCGCGCGGTGATGCTGTGCCACGCCGCCTTCATCGCGCTGATGACCGGCATCGGCCACAGCCTCGGCCTCGGCTGGCCGTACTACCTGTCGCTACTGCTGTCGGTGCTGCTGATCGGGCGCCAGTATCTGGACATCCGCCACCGCGACCGCGCGCTGTGCTTCAAGGCCTTTCTCGACAACAACCGCGTCGGCGCGGTGATCTTTGCCGGGCTGGTGCTGGCTTACTGCCTGCGCTGAAGCGGCGCACAGATACACCCGAAGCGGGCAGCCAGTGGCTGCCCGCTTTGTTTTGCCGTCGCGCCGGCAGGCTGGCGGCCGCATCCAGATTTATCTGTCGTGATTTGTGGTCTAAGTTGAAACAGGTAGCTGCCTGCCGGCAGACAGCAGATCTTCCCCTCGAAGGAGACGCACCATGATCAACGGGATCTATCACGTCACGGTATCCACCAGCGACGGTCAGCACAGCGATGGCCAGTGGGTAATCGACAACCATTCGCTGCAGGGCACCGATGCCACCTCGCGCTATCAGGGGCAATTCCACCTTTCCGGCCAGCACGTGGCGATGCAGATGAACGTGTCGCGCCACCAGGAAGCCGAACGCACGCTGTTCGGCCCGGCCATGCAATACCTGCTGTCGCTAAACGGCCATTTCATGAGCGACAGCAACACCTTCAACCTGTCCGGCCCGGTGGCGCACGTGCCGACCATGTTCGCCACCATCAGCGGCCACTGGCTGAAGGCGCTGGACTGACCACCCCGTCCGGCTGCAGCCGGCCGTCCAGCAGCCGGATCTGGCGCGGACAGCCATCGGCCAGCCGCTGGTCGTGGGTGACGATCAGGAAGGTGGTGCCATCCTCGCGATTGAGTTCATGCAGCAGCGCAAACACCTCGTTCGCCGTCTGGGTATCGAGGTTGCCGGTCGGCTCGTCAGCCAGCACCAGCCGCGGGCGATTCATCAGCGCCCGCACGATGGCGACGCGCTGCTGCTGCCCGCCCGATAGCTGTACCGGCTGCTTGGCGGCATGCTCGGCCAGCCCGACGCGCTGCAACAGCATGGCTGCACGCTGCCGGTCCTGCGACGTGACGCGCCCCTGGCCGGCAAACAGCGGCATCATCACGTTTTCCAGCGCCGAGAAGGCCGGCAGCAAATGATGGAACTGGAACACGAACCCCAGATAGCGATTGCGCAAGGCGGTGCGCGCCGCGTCGTCGAGGCTGGCGGTGGCGGTATCGGCAATGCGCAGCTCGCCGGCAGTCGGCGTCTCCAGCAGCCCGATGATGTTGAGCAGCGTCGACTTGCCGGAGCCGGACGGCCCCAGCAGCGCGGCGAACTCGCCTTCCACCAGCTGCAAGTCGATGCCGTGTAGCACCTCGACCAGCGGCGACTTGCCGCCGCCGTAGCTTTTCTTCACCCCTTCCAGCGTCATGATTTCAGCCACGGATCGCCACCACCGGGTCCAGCCTGGCCGCGCGCAGCGCCGGCAGCAGTGCCGCCAGCACCCCGACCAGGGTCGCAATCAGCGCGGTGGTGATGAACAGCTCGCTGTCGAGCACCACCGGAAACAGCGGGCTGCCGTCCTCTGTCAGCGCCAGCCGGCTGATGCCCTCCGCCATCGCCGCCCCCAGCACTGAGCCGAACAACGAGCCGAACAGGCCGACGAGGCCGCCCTGCAGCAGGAACACCGCCAGGATACGCGACGCCGGCGTGCCCATCGCGCGCAGGATGCCGATCTCGCGCTGGCGCTGCACCACCGTCACCACCAGCACGCTGGCGATGCCCAGCGCCACGGCAAAGGTGACGAACACACGGATCATCAGGCTGGAGGCACTCTGGCTTTTCAGCGCCGTCACCAGCTGGCCGTTGCTGGACTGCCAGCTGTCCGCGGTCAGGCCGGTACTCAGCGCAAGGTTGGCCGCAAGGCTTTCCGCCTCGAACAGGCGCTCGCTCTTGATGTAGATTTCGGTGACATCGCGCTGGAAGCCGAGCAGGTTCTGCGCCTCGCGCAGCGGCAACAGCACCCAGCGCTTGTTGAGATCCTTGAGGCCGAAATCGAGAATCGCCCCCACCGTCATGCTCTGGCTGCCGCCGGTCGGGGTCTGCAAGCGCAGGCGCCCGCCCGGCTGCAAGCCCAAGTCCGCCGCCAGCTCCTTACCGATCAGCGCGGTGCCGGTCGGCAGCAGCAGGCGTCCGGCTTGCAGCTTGTTGTCCAGCCGTACCACCTGGCTGTAGTCGTCAAGCTCGACCCCCATCAGCACGATAGACTTGCGCACGCCGCCCTGCTGCGCGACCCCGGGGCCGCTGGCCATTGCCGCCACCGCACTGACATTGGGCGTGCCGCGCACCCGTGCCACGATGCCGCTCCAGTTGGCGATGGTGTTCTCGCGCTGCGTGCGCTTGGCGATGTCGGCCAGCTTGACGCTGCCCGGTACCGTCAACGGCGCCTGGTTGACGATGTCGGCCGGGCGCAGCACCACGTGCGCCTGGGTCGACAGCGTGCGGTCGATGATGTTGGCCTGCAGGCCGCTGACGATGGCGGTGATGTAGACGATGACACCGACGCCGATACTGACCCCGGCCAGGATCAGCGCGGTCTGGAAGCGCCCCTCGCGCAGCAGCCGCCACGCCACCGTCCACACGAAGTTCATGGCGCCGCCTCCACGATGCTTACGCGGCTGCCGGCCGCCAGCAAGGGGAAGGGGGTCACCACCGCCATGCCGGCGCGCAGCCCCTGCAGGATCTGCACCTTGCCCTCCACCACCACGCTGGCCTGCACCGGCCGCAGCTGCAGGCGGCCGTCTTGCACCAGCGCCACCTGGCCGCGCTTCACCGCCTCGGCCGGCAGCAGCAGCACCTGGCGCAAGCGCGCGGTCTCGATCTCCGCCGACACCGTCATCCCCGGCAGCAAAAAGCTGCCGTCCTCGCCCAGCAGCACCTCCACCTCCAAGGTGCCGCGGTCGTTATCCACCTGCGCCGCGATGCGGCCAACCTTGCCGGCCACCCGCCGCGCCGGAAAGGCGTCGGCCGCGATCAGCGCCGGCTGGCCGCTGGCCAGTTGCGCCAGCTGGCGTTCGTCGACATCCAGCAGCACGTGTTTCGGGCCGGCGGTGGCAAAGCTGAGTTTGGCGCTGCCGGCGGTGAGCAGGTCGCCGACCTCCACCTCGCGCTCCAGCAGCACGCCGTCGGCCGGGGCGCGGATCTGCGCCTGCGCCAGTCGCGCCTGATACTGCGCCAGCTGCGCCTGCAATTGCGCCACCCGCAACCGCGCCTGATCGCGGCTGCGCTGCAGGCCATCCAGTGCCGCCTGGCTGACAAAACCCTGGCGGAACAGCGCCAGCTGGCGCTGCAACTGGCGCTCGGCATCGGCCTGCTGCTGGCCGGCATCCTCCAGCTGGGCGCGGGTCTGCTGCAATTGCGCCAGCAGCTCTTCCGGCTCCAGCTGCAGCAACACCGTGCCCGCGGTCACCGCCTGCCCCTTGGCCACCGGCGTCGCCACCACCCGCCCGCCGATGGTGGCCCCAAGCCGGCTCTGGCGGCTGGCCTCGATGCGACCGCTGGTGACCACCGTGCGCACCACGTCCTGCGTCGCAAGTGTCACCACCGTCACCTCTGCCGGCCGCCACCACCAGTAAGCGGCCGCCAGCAGCGGTAACAGCAAAAACAGGGACAGCAGGATTTTGCGGCGCGTCATGTCGGGTAAACTCGGGGAATGGAGAAAGGTCTGATTCCATTCTACGAAACATCTTGCCCACGGAGCCTTATTCATCATGAAATTTGCCGACATCCTCGCCACCCTGCCCGCCATCGACGGCATTGCCGCGCTGATGCTGCTGGATGCCGCCGGCGAACCGCTGCAGCGTCTCGACAACAAACCGGGCACCGCCGGCTCGGTGCGCGTCTATCACGCGCTGGTTAAACACTTCGGCCACATCGACAAGGCGGCGGCGCACGAAGGCCTGGCGCTGTACGCCGAACACACCGACGATGCCCGCGCCCACCCCGGCAAGCATCCCAATATCGACCGCCTGCTGGCGATTGCCGAACAGGACGCGCCCGGCCTGCGCGTGCGCATCGTGCTGGACGACAGCGCCGAGGCCTGATCCGCGCGGTCGCAAAAAAACCCGCCATCGCTGGCGGGTTTTTTCATGGCGACGCGCGGCGGCACTCCCCCGCAGCGCATCATCCGCCGAGGTTGGCCGCAGCCTGCGGCCAACCTCGGGCTGCTACACGAACCGCTATCTACACGTCCTGGCCTTCGACGATGCCGTCGTGGCTGGCGGCGCGTTGCGGCAGGATCAGGTTCAGCACGATGGCCAGCACCGAGCACAGGCCGACGCCGACCAGCTCGAAGCTGCCGAACTTCAGCGCCAGCCCGCCGATGCCGGAGGTCAGCACCACCGAGATGATCACCAGGTTGCGCGGCTCCATCAGATCGACCTTGGCTTCGATCAGCGTCTTCAGGCCGATGGAGGCGATGGTGCCGAACAGCAGCACCATGATGCCGCCCATCACCGGCATCGGAATGGACTGCAGCAACGCGTTGAACTTGCCGAAGAAGGCCATGGCGATGGCGAACAGCGCCGCCCACGTCATCACCACCGGGTTGAAGTTGCGGGTGATCATCACCGCACCGGTCACCTCGGCGTAGGTGGTCACCGGCGGCCCGCCGATGAAACCGGCCAGACACACGCCCAAGCCGTCGCCGGCCAGGGTGCGGTGCAGGCCCGGGGACTTGGTGTAGTCCTTGCCGGTCACGCCGCCGATCGCCATTACGCCACCGATGTGCTCGATCGACGGGGCGATCGCCACCGGCAGCATGAACAGCGCCGCCGCCCAGTTCACCTCCATGCTGCCGAAGGTCGGCACCACGAACCACGGCGCCGCCGCCAGCTTGTCGAAATCCACCATGCCCATGAAGGCGGCCACGATGTAGCCAACGGTGACGCCGGCCAGAATCGGCACCAGCTTGAACATGCCGCGCGCGAAGATCGACACCACGATGGTGGTGGCCAGCGACACCGCCGCCAGCAGCAGCGAGGTCTCGTACGGCATGATCTGGTTGCCGCCGGCACGGCCCATCGCCATGTTGGAGGCGGCGTTGGCCACCGACAGGCCGATGATCATGATCACCGGCCCGATCACCACCGGCGGCAGCAGGCGATTGACCATCGCCATGCCGCGCCAGCGCACGATGGCGGCGAACACGAAGTACATGAAGCCGGCGCAGAACAGGCCGAACATGGTGGCGCCCTGCCCCCAGGTCTGCATCGAGTAGATGATGGGGCCGATGAAGGCGAACGAGGAGCCGAGGAAGATCGGCACCTGGCGGCCGGTGCACAGCTGGAACACCAGCGTGCCGACACCGGCGCCCAGCAGCGCCATCGCCGGATTGAGGCCGGTCAGCAGCGGCACCAGCACCAGCGCGCCGAAAGCGACGAACAGGATCTGGGCACCAGACACCGCCGTCTTCAGTTGTTGAAACATGCTGTGTTTTCCTTATTGTTGTTGAAATCGTGCGCCGCGCGCGGCCGGGACATCAGGCCGCCGCGCAATACATGATCGCCTGGGCGATGATGTTGTTCTGCCCCGCCGCCAGCGTGCTGTGCGCGCGGAACTGCTGCACCATCGCCTGCACCCGGCGGTAGGTGTCGTAATTGGGCAACGGCTGGTAGGCGATGTCGACATCCAGGCGTGCGGCCAACCTCTTGATGGTGGTCGGCTTGATGCAGACGTGCCGTTGCGGGTCGCTGTAGGCGAGAAAGCAGCTCACCAGCGGCCACTTGGCGGCATTGGCCTTGCCGTCGTGACGGCACAGCTGCAACACCTCGACGAAATCGGCGAAGCTGGCCTCGTCGAAGCGGTACAGCAGCGCATGCAGCGCCGCCACGAACGGGCGGTGCACGTCGCTGAACGCCAGATAGTTGCGGAAGGCCATGCGCTCGAAAGTGCTGACCGTAGTGCAGCGGCTGACGACCTGGCGGCAGCAGTCGATCACCGCCGCCGTATTGCCGCTGTCGATGGCGGCGCGCAGCTGCGGCTCACCGAGGTCATCGCGACACAGTTGCAGCACGCGCTCGATGCCGCGGTGCTTCTTGCCCAGCGCCAGCCACGCCTCGTCCTGCAAGCCGTGCGGGAAGCGCAACAGGAAATCATGTTCCAGCTGTTGATAGGCGTTGTGCTGCATCGACATCCTCCCGCACAAGGTTGGCCGCAAGCCGGCGGCAACGGCTCATCAGGCGTGTTTGGTACCGAAGATCTTGTCGCCGGCGTCACCCAGGCCCGGGATGATGTAGCCGTGCTCGTTCAGGTGGCTGTCCAGCGACGCGGCCACGATCTGCACGTCCGGATGGGCGTCGTTCACGGCCTTCACGCCTTCTGGCGCGGCCACCATCACCACCGCCTTGATCTGCTTGCAGCCGTTGCGCTTGAGCAGGTCGATGGTGGCGATCAGCGAGCCGCCGGTGGCCAGCATCGGGTCGATGATCATGGCGATGCGCTCGTCGAGGTTGCCGACGAACTTCTCGAAGTAGGACACCGGCTCCAGCGTTTCCTCGTTACGTGCGAGGCCGACCACGCTGATCTTGGCCGACGGCACCAGGTCCAGCACGCCGTCCAGCATGCCGATGCCGGCACGCAGGATAGGCACCACGGTCACTTTCTTGCCCTTGATCTGCTGCACTTCCATCGGGCCGCACCAGCCGTTGATGGTGACGGTTTCCAGTTCGAAATCGCGGGTGGCTTCATAAGCCAGCAGGCGCGCCAGCTCCTGGGTCAGCAGGCGGAATTTCATGGTGCTGATGTCGCCCTCGCGCAGCAGACCGAGCTTGTGCTGCACCAGGGGATGATTGACGACGGTAATGTTCATGGGGATCCCAAACCTTGGCAAAAAGCGGCCCCGGAACCAGGTTCCGGCAAACCGCTTTCGGTAATCGATAAAACCGGCTGCACCAGGCGGTGCAGGCGTGAGGTATGGGGCGACATTATACAATCATTTCAAACGCCCCGCTGCACGCGGCCTCACTGCCGCCCATCCAAACAAAACAGCCCGTGGCGCGAGGCACACGGGCTGTCGGAACGTAGCAGACGCGGCTTAGTTGGCCAGGTCTTTCAGCACTTCCTGCAGTTCGCCGGACTGGTACATCTCGTACATGATGTCGGAGCCGCCGAGGAACTCGCCGTTGACATACAGCTGCGGAATGGTCGGCCAGCTGGCGTAGTCCTTGATGCCCTGACGGATTTCCGGATCGGCCAGCACGTCAACGGTGACGAAGTTATTCACGCCACAAGCCTTGAGGATCTGTACCGCACGGCCGGAAAAGCCGCACTGCGGGAACTGCGCCGAGCCCTTCATGAAAAGCACGACAGGGTTTTCGGTCACGGTCTGACGGATGGTGTCCTGGATCGACATGGTATTCCTTTTTCAAGTGGTCGCGCCGGGCTCATACCCGACTAAATCAATGGGTTATTGTAGACTCGCTTCGGCTTCCGGCTCAAGTGCGGCATCCGCCACCCCGGCCTTGCGCTGCAATACCGCGGCAAAGAAGCCGTCGGTATTGTGCTGGTGCGGACGCAGCGCCAGATAGTCGCCGGTATCCAGCGCGATCTTCTGCTCGGCCAGCACCTGGTTGGCCGGCACCAGCTCGAATGCCGGATGGGCGGCGAGGAAGGCTTCGACGATGGCCTGGTTTTCCTGCGGCAGCAGGCTGCAGGTGGCGTACACCAGCCGGCCGCCGGCCTTCACCAGCCGCGCGGCGGAGGCGAGGATAGACTGCTGCTTGGCGTTGAGCTCGGCCACGCTGTCCGCACTCTGGCGGTACTTGAGGTCCGGGTTGCGGCGCAGGGTGCCGAGGCCGGAGCACGGCGCATCGACCAGCACGCGGTCGGCCTTGCCGGCCAGACGCTTCACCTTGGTGTCGTTCTCGTGCGCGATCAGCGTGGTGTTGACGTTGGACAGGCCAGAGCGCGCCATGCGCGGCTTGAAGTTGGCGAGGCGCTTTTCCGACACGTCGAACGCGTACAGGCGGCCGGTGGAGGCCATCTGCGCGCCCAGCAGCAGGGTCTTGCCACCGGCGCCGGCGCAGAAATCGACCACCATTTCGCCACGACGGGCACCGGTGAGCAGGCCCAGCAACTGGCTGCCTTCGTCCTGCACCTCGATGGCACCGCCGACAAACAGCGGGTGCTTGGCCAGCGACGGCTTGCCCTTCAGGCGGATGCCGATCGGCGAGTACGGTGTCGCCTCGCAGGCGACGCCGGAATCCTGCAGCTGCACCAGCGCGTCGTCACGCTTCAGCTTGAGGGTGTTGACGCGGATATCCAACGGCGCGGCGGAGGCCAGGCCCTTGCCCAGCGCCACCACTTCTTCTTCCGCCAGCGGCGGCAGCAGGTCCAGCACCCACTGCGGCAGCGCCGCACGCGCGGTCAGTTCTTCCGGCAGCGGTGCGCCCTTCAGCGACGACAGCCATTCACGCTCGGTTTCCTTGATGATGCCGTCCAGCTCGCGCAGGTTGGCGCCGCCGATGCGCACCAGCGTGGCCAGCGCCAGTTTGCGGGTGTTGGCACGTTGGCCGCATAGCGCGCGCAGCGTTTCCAGATGGCGCAGGCAGGCGAAGGCGGTTTCCGCGATCAGGTGGCGATCGGTGGCGCCCAGCTTGCTGTTGGCACGGAAGTGGGCGGTGAGCACGGCATCGGCCGGACGGTCGAACTTCACCATCGCGAACAGTACCTGTTCGATCTGGTTGAATTGCTGCAGGTTAATTTTCATGTTTACTAGACCTTTGGGGTGGCGGTGGTGTCCACACTACCGCACCGTTAAATTCAATCAGTGTCGCGCGCAATTCTAAGCGCTTGTCGTTATCCGCCAGCATGATGCGGACGGGCAGATTGGCAAAGTCCGGCGCCAGCCAGAACTCGAACAAATCCTTGTCGTTTCGGGCGCGTAGCACCAGCACACGCAGCGTGCCGCCTCCCGCCTCGAAATCCGTTTCACCGGCCAGCTGCAGCGCAAACTGGTACACCTTCTTGCCGGTGGTTACCTGCCGCGTCGCCGCGCCCGGCTGCTCGCCGCGCAAGCCCAGCTCGAACGCGAGGCTCAGCCAGTCCAGCGCCCCCGGCTGCAGCGGCGCCTGTTTCGCTTCCTTGTCGCCGTAGTTAAGCACGCCGGCGGCCCAGTCAAACTGCGCGTATTCGCGCGGCTGCTCGTTGCGGCTGGCGCTGAAGCGTTGCGGCTGCAGGCCGTTGCGGCCAAGCTCGCCGTGCACTTCGTAGCGCAGCGTCGGGCCGATCAGCGGCTTGACCGTGGTGACGATGCGGTAGTCGCCGCGGCTACGCTGCCAGTTCATCTCGCCGCGCCCCAGCTGCAGGCCGCTGCTCAGCAGCGCGTATTCCAGCCGCGCGGCATCGGGAAACCGCGCCAGCTTCGGCGCGGGCGGTTCGCCGCGCACCGCGCCCGGTGACGCGACTGCCGCCGGTGCCGACGCCTCGGCCGCGCTGTCACCCCCACCGGCCGAAGCCAGCGGTGCCGCCGCGTGCGACCGCGCTGGCGGTGCGGCGACGGGCTTACCTGGCGCCGGCTTGGCCTTGACGTCCTTGGCTGGCCGCGGCGCCTGCGACGGCGGCGCCGAAGCATCGCCCGCCACGCCATCCGCCATGGCGGCGACCATCCCCAGCGCCACCGCCGCCGGCGCCGAGGCATCGCCTTGCTCCGGCGCCATCGCCTGCAGGGTAATGCTCAGCTTGCGCAGCGGCGCCTCGTCCGATGCGGCGCCGTCGAAAGACAGCAAGCTACCGCCGAACAGCAGCAGGTGCAGCAGCAGCGATACCAGCAGCGCCAACAACAACGGCCACCGCCAGCGCCGCCGCGCGGACATCATGTTCAGAGTACCGGCACCTGCAGCGCGAGACCGGCGGCGGCGGCATCGACACCGCCGATGCGGCCGTTGCGGATCTGCAGCTCGCCGGCGGCGAAGCGGCGCACCGCTTCCGGATACAGCCGGTGTTCCTGCTGCAGCACGCGTGCGGCCAACGTGGTTTCGGTATCGTCATCCAGCACCGGCACCACCGCCTGCGCCACGATCGGGCCATGGTCCAGCTCGGCGGTGACAAAGTGCACGGTGCAGCCGGCCACCTTGCAGCCCATGTCGATGGCGCGCTGGTGGGTATGCAGGCCGGGGAAGGACGGCAGCAGCGACGGATGGATGTTCAGCATCCGCCCCTCGTAACGCGCGGTGAACGCCGGCGTCAGGATGCGCATGAAACCGGCCAGCACCACCAGATCGGGGGCGAAGGCGTCGATCTCGGCCGCCAGCTGCGCGTCGAACGCCTCGCGGCTGGCAAACTGCTTGTGATCCAGACCGACGGTGGCGATGCCGCGCGCCGCCGCCCAGGCGAGGCCGGCGGCGTCGGGACGGTTGGCGATCACCGCGGCAATGCGGGCGCCGGGGATGTCGGCATCGACGATGGCCTGCATATTGGAGCCGCGGCCGGAGATCAGGATTACGATGTTTTTCATGTCAGCAATTCAGCTAGGTCTTGCCGGCAGCCGGTGCGCCCGCGCAGGGGCACCACCACGGGCAGGACCACATTCAATAAGTACTCGCTCGGGCTGCGCCCGAGAAATGACAAACGCCGCCAGCAGTGCCAGCGGCGCCGGTCACATCAGTTCAGGCGCTCAGGCAACCTGGGTCTGATGCTCGTCACCGTTACGCGCACGGATCACCCCGATACGCGACACGGTTTCACCCTGCTCGGTCAGGAAGGCGGCCGCGGCGTCGGCATCGGCCACGTCCACGATCACCACCATGCCGATACCGCAGTTGAAGGTGCGATACATTTCCTGGGCATCGACATTGCCTTCCGCCTGCAGCCACTGGAACAGCTTAGGCAGCTCCCAGCTGCCCGCGTCGATCTGGGCCACGGTGTTTTCCGGCAGCACGCGCGGGGTATTCTCGGTAATGCCGCCACCGGTGATGTGCGCCATGCCCTTCACGGTCAGCTTCTCCATCAGAGCCAAGAGCGGCTTGACGTAGATGCGGGTCGGCGCGATGACGGCCTGGCGCAGGGTCTTGTCGCCTTCGAACGGCGCGTCCAGATCCGGCTGCGCGCGATCGATGATCTTGCGAACCAGGCTGTAGCCGTTGGAGTGCACACCGTTGGATTTCAGGCCGAGCACGACGTCGCCCGGCTTGATGTCGCGACCGGTGATGACCTTGCTCTTTTCCACCACGCCGACGGCAAAGCCGGCGAGGTCGTATTCGCCCACCGGGTACATGCCCGGCATTTCGGCGGTTTCACCGCCGATCAGTGCGCAGCCCGCTTGTTCGCAACCCTGGGCAATACCCTTGATCACATCGGTGGCTTGCGGCACATCCAGCTTGCCGCAGGCAAAGTAGTCCAAGAAAAACAGCGGCTCGGCGCCCTGCACCAGAATGTCGTTGACACTCATGGCCACCAGGTCGATGCCGACGGTATCATGCTGGTTCCAGTCGAAGGCCAGCTTCAACTTGGTACCGACACCGTCCGTGCCGGAAACCAGCACCGGCTCCTTGTATTTCTTGGAGATTTCCACCAGTGCGCCGAAACCGCCGAGGCCACCGAGGACTTCGGGACGCATGGTGCGTTTGGCAAACGGCTTGATGTTTTCGACGAGCGCGTCACCGGCATCAATATCGACACCGGCATCGCGGTAACTGAGGGACGTGGTATTCAAGGTCTACTCGCTTTCTGCTAACGTGATCGTTTTCCTGCTGCGGCAAACGGGCTCTTGGCCCGAAGCGCCTGTATTTTAACTGAAAAGCTGATGGAACGCTCCCGCACAAACTATCTTCCGTGGTTGATTGTCGCTATTACCCTCGCCGGCGCGGTATGGCTGCTTGACCGGCTGTCCGCGGTGCTGACCCCGTTTGTCACCGCCATCGTGCTCGCCTACATCCTCGACCCGGCCGTCGATTACCTGCAAAAACACGGCTTATCGCGCATCTTGTCGCTTGTTTGCGTGATGTTTGCCGGATTTTTCGCCATCCTCGCGCTGCTGCTGATCGTGATCCCGATGCTGGTCAGCCAGGGCCATGCGCTGGTGGAACGGCTGCCGGCGGTGGTGGATTTCATCCAACAGCAGGCGCTGCCATGGCTGAACCAGCTGCTCGGCACCAAGCTGAGCCTGGACACGCAAAGCTGGCGCCACACGCTGAGCAGCAATACCGGCAACCTGCGCCAGTTGCTGGCCAAGCTGGCGCCGCAACTGGGTTACGGCGGCGCGCTGCTGCTGAGCATGCTGGCCAACCTCAGCCTGCTGCCGGTGCTGCTGTTCTATTTCCTGCACGACTGGGACCGGATGGTGGCGCGCGTCGGCACGCTGGTGCCGCGGCGCTGGGCGCCGGAGGTTGGCCGCATCGCCCGCGAGCTGGACGAAGTGCTGGGCCAGTTCCTGCGCGGCCAGCTGTCGGTGATGCTGCTGATGGCCATCATCTACGGCGGCGGCCTGGCGCTGGTGGGGCTGGAATCCGGCCTTGCCATCGGCATCGTTGCCGGCCTGCTGGTGTTCATCCCCTATGTCGGCGCCTTTCTCGGCCTGCTGCTGGCGACACTGGCCGCCATCCTGCAGTACAACGGCTTCAGCGGCCTCGTGCTGGTGTGGAGCGTGTTCGTGGTCGGCCAGACACTGGAGAGCTTCCTGATCACGCCCTACCTGGTGGGCGAACGCATCGGCCTGTCGCCGGTGACGGTGATCTTCGCGCTGATGGCCTTCGGCGAGCTGATGGGCTTCGTCGGCGTGCTGCTGGCCCTGCCGCTGGCGGCCATCAGCGTGGTGCTGGCGCGTTATCTGGTGCAGCGTTATTTCAACAGCGGCTTTTATCAGCGTAAAATCGATTCCTGACTCTATTTAGAACCTTGCCGCATGTTGGATCAGCTCGTCCTCGACCTCAGCCCCACGCCCCTGCCCGGGTTTGACAACTTTCTTGCCCAGCGCAACAGCGAGATCATCGCCGCGCTGACCGCGGAAGGCGGGGAGCGCTTCGTCTACCTGTGGGGCGAACCCGGCTGCGGCAAAACCCATCTGCTGCAGGCGTGGATCGCCCACGCCGAGCTGCTCGGCCGCGCCTCGATCTACCTCGACGCCAAGCACGAGCAACTACCCGACTTCGCCCGCGAGGCCAGCTTCATCGCCGTCGACCATGTCGACGAACTGGCGCCGGACGACCAGATCATGCTGTTCTCGATCTACAACTCGCTGAAGGAAAGCGGCGAAGGCCGCCTGCTGATGGCCGGTCACCAGCCGCCGATGCAGGCGCCAGTGCGTGACGACCTGCGCACCCGCCTCGGCTGGGGCCTTGTGTTCGAAGTCAAGGCGCTGTCCGACGACGACAAGCTGGCGGCGCTGCGCCATCACGCCGCCGAGCGCCAGCTGGCCATCGGCGACGACGTGTTCCGTTACCTGCTCACCCACTGGCGCCGCGACCTGGCCAGCCTGATCGGCATGCTGGACATGCTCGACCGCTACTCGCTGGCCATGCGCCGCCCGATCACGGTGCCGCTGGTCAAGAACGTGTTACAAACCGCCCCTACCGAAAGCTGAAACACCATGAATCTTGCCCTGTTTGACCTGGACAACACCCTGATCATTGGCGACTCCGACAGCGAATGGCCGAAATTCCTGATCAAACGCGGCATCCTCGACGCCGAGCACCACGCGCGGCAGAACGACTACTTCTACGAGCAGTACAAGGCCGGCACGCTGGATATCTACGAATTCCTCGATTTCCAGCTGGCGCCGCTGACCCGCTTCTCGCGCAGCGAGCTGGACACCCTGCACGCCGCTTACATGGAAGAGCACATTAAGCCGATCATCCCGCAAAAGGCGCGCGCGCTGCTGGCGGCGCACTTTGCCCAGGGTGACGAGGTGATGATCATCACCGCCACCAACCGCTTCATCACCGGCCCCATCGCCCGCGAACTGGGCGTGGAACACCTGATCGCGGTGGAGCTGGAAGAAGACGACAGCGGCAACTTCACCGGCAAGCCGAGCGGCACCCCCAGCTTCCAGGCCGGCAAGATCACCCGTCTCAACGAATGGTTGGCCGCACGCGGCGAAACGCTGGACAGCTACGACAAGGTGTTCTTCTACAGCGACTCGCGCAACGACCTGCCGCTCTTGTCCATCGTCAGCAACCCGGTGGCGGTCGATGCCGACGACACCCTGAAGGCGCACGCCGAAGCCCATGGCTGGCCAGTGATCACCCTGCGAGACTGACACACTACGGAGCCAGCATGCCGATCGACACTTTCCGTACCGCCACCAGCGACGATGCCGACGCCATCGCCGATCTCGTCAACCGTGCCTACCGCCCGCCCGCCGGTGCGGCCGGCTGGACGCATGAAAGCGAACTGGTCGCCGGCGCGCGGATCGATGCCGCGCAAGTGCGGCTCACGCTGGCGCAAGACGACTCCCACATCCTGCTGGGGCTGCAGCAGGCGCGGCTGTGTGCCTGCGTCAATGTGGTCGCGGACGGCGACGGCTGCTATATCGGCATGCTGGCGGTAGACCCGGCAACCCAGGCCGGCGGGCTGGGCAAGCAGATGCTGGCCCACGCCGAACAGTTCGCTCGGCAGCACTTCCAGGCGAGCTACTGCCACATGACGGTGCTGTCGGCACGGCCGGAGCTGCTGGCCTACTATCTGCGCCGCGGCTACCGCCAGACCGGTGAGTACCAGCCCTTCCCGCATGACGCCAACGCCGGCACGCCGCTGCGCGCCGACCTGCAGATCGAAGTGCTGCGCAAAACCCTGACCGACTGAATCGAGGGCGCCTTATGGACCAACTCGAAGCCTTTCTCGCCCGCGCCGAAGCAATGCTGGCACGACTGGAGCCGCTGCTGCCGCCGGCGGTACCGGCCACCGACTGGAGCGCGCCGGCGTTCCGCTGGCGTCGCCTTGGCGCCAGCGCCTGGCTGGAGGCCATCCACCAGCCGCACAGCGTGGCGCTGGACGAGCTGATCCATATCGAACGCCAGAAGCAGCGCCTGCAGCGCAACACCGAACAATTCCTCGCCGGCCGCCCGGCCAACAACGTGCTGCTCACCGGCGCGCGCGGCACCGGCAAATCGTCGCTGATCAAGGCGCTGCTGGGCCAGTACGCGACACAGGGCCTGCGCGTGATCGAGGTCGACAAGGCGCAGCTGCCTGACCTCGCGCAGATCGTCGATGCCGTCGCGGCGCGGCCGGAACGCTTCATCCTGTTCTGCGACGACCTGTCGTTCGAGGAAGGCGAAGACAGCTACAAGGCGCTGAAATCGGCACTGGACGGTGGCCTCGCGCGCCGTGCGGCCAACCTTCTGGTGTACGCCACCTCCAACCGCCGCCACCTGATGCCGGAAAAGGCCAGCGAGAACCGCGAAGGCTGGCTCAAGGACGGCGAGATCCATCCCGGCGAAACCACCGAGGAAAAAGTGTCGCTGTCCGACCGTTTCGGGCTGTGGCTGTCGTTCTACCCGTTCGACCAGGACGCCTATCTTGCCGCCGTGGCCGGCTGGCTGGCGCACTTCGGCCTCAAGCACGGCAAGCACAGCGAACGCGCCGCGCTGCAGTGGAGCCAGCTGCGCGGCAGCCGCTCCGGCCGGGTGGCATACCAGTTTGCCTGCGACTGGGCCGGGCGCAGCAGCAAGGAGCGCCGCGCCGAGTGAGCCACTTGCCGATTGCCGGGCGGTCCCCTAGTCTTGAGCGCGGACTGCGCGGCGTATGCAACGCAATTCGGGCGCCGCGCGGTAAAAATGCACGGCGCTTGCCGCGATGCAATATCATGTCAGCGATCCGGCGCCGGCGGGCCCGCACGCTGCCGCCACCCGATACCCTGCGCCAGTGCGCAGCCGAACAACCATCCTCACCGCCCCATTTCAGGAAGTCTTGCTTATGAATGTCATCATTGGTTATGTGATCACGCTGGGCTGTATCTTCGGCGCCTACATCGTTCACGGCGGGAACATGACGGTGATCATCAAGGCGCTGCCTACCGAGATGCTGGCGATTCTGGGCGGCGCCATCGGCGCCTTCGTGGTCAGCAACCAGGGCAAGACGCTGAAAGCGGTCAAGGCCGCGCTGCCGGGCGCGTTCAAGGGCTCCAAGTACACCAAGGCACGCTACATGGAGCTGCTGTCGCTGCTGTACGAGATCATGGTCAAGATCCGCAAGGAAGGCCTGATGGCGATCGAAAACGATGTCGAGCACCCGCACGACAGCCCGCTGTTCAGCAAGTACCCGAATATCGCCAACGACCACCACGTGATCGAATTCCTCACCGACTACCTGCGCATCATGGTGTCCGGCAACCTCAACGCCTTCGAGATCGAGAACCTGATGGACAACGAGATCGAAACCCACCACCACGAGGCGGCGATGCCGGCCGGGGCGGTGACCAAGCTCGGTGACGCGCTGCCGGCCTTCGGTATCGTGGCGGCGGTGCTGGGCGTGGTCAACACCATGGGCTCGGTCGGCCAGCCGCCGGCCATTCTCGGCGGCATGATCGGCAGTGCGCTGGTCGGTACCTTCCTCGGCATTCTGCTGGCCTACGGCGTGGTGTCGCCGCTGGGTTCGCTGCTGGAACAGAAGGTCGAGGACAGCACCAAGGAATTCCAGTGCATCAAGACCACGCTGCTGGCCAGCCTGCAAGGCTATGCGCCGCAAAGCGCGATCGAATTCGGCCGCAAGGTGCTGTACTCCACCGAACGCCCGTCGTTCAACGAGCTGGAGCAGCACGTCAAAGGCGCCAAATGATCCGGCTAGCCCGCCGCGCCGCCGCTGCCTGTCAGCGGCGGCGTTTTGCATGCCGCCGTTCCCCATTGCAACTTCCTGTCTGGCATACCGATCATGTCTGAATCCAAACCTGTCATTTCCGTTGTCGCCGGCGCGCTGATGCACGCCGACGGCAGCTTCATGCTCGGCAGCCGGCCGGCCGGCAAGCCCTACGCCGGCTACTGGGAATTCCCCGGTGGCAAGGTCGAACCCGGCGAAACGCCGCTGGCCGCGCTGGTGCGCGAATTCCGCGAGGAAATGGGCATCGAGGTCAGTCACGCCACGCCGTGGCTGACGCGCACCCACCACTACGAACACGCCTCGGTGCACCTGCGCTTCTTCCGCATCTGGGCGTGGCAAGGTACGCCGCAGCCGCACGAAGGGCAGTCCTTTGCCTGGCAGACACCGGGCCATCACAGCGTCACGCCGATGCTGCCGGCCAACGACCCGGTGCTGCGCTCGCTGCAGCTGCCGGACGTGCTGCAGATCAGCTGCGTCGGCGAGTGCGGTCGCGACCACACGCTGGAAGTGCTGGCGCAACGCGACAATCCTGGCTGGGTCATCGTGCGCGAGCCGCAAAAGAGCCGCGAACAGCTGGCCGACTTTGTCGCCGAAGTGGCCGACATCGTCCACCCCA
Source organism: Vogesella sp. AC12 (assembly GCF_024437575.1). Classification (NCBI taxonomy): domain Bacteria; kingdom Pseudomonadati; phylum Pseudomonadota; class Betaproteobacteria; order Neisseriales; family Chromobacteriaceae; genus Vogesella; species Vogesella sp. AC12. The sequence continues at coordinate 494,135 of NZ_JANFNU010000002.1, read as the reverse complement.
AAGGCGGCAAGCTGCTGGTCAACACCGATCCGGCGTGGATCAAGGGCTGGCCGGTGGACGGCCTGCACCTGAGCAGCCAAAGGTTGGCCGCACTGGACGAGCGCCCGCCGCATCTGGCCTGGGTCGGCGCCTCGGCGCACAGCAGCGCGGAACTGGCGCATGCCGCGGCACTCGGCCTCGACTACGCGCTGCTCGGCCACGTGCAGCCCACCGCCAGCCACCCGCAACAGGCGGCACTGGGCTGGGACGGCTTTGCCCGCCTGCTGCAGGACGAAATCCCGCTGCCGGTCTTCGCCATCGGCGGTCTGCAGGCGGCGGATCTGGATACGGCCCGCCAGCACGGCGCGCACGGCATCGCGCTGATGCGGGGGGCGTGGCAATGAAGGCACTCAGCCGCAGGCAATGGCAGTTCATCGCGCTGGCACTGCTGGTATTCGCCGCGCTCAAGGTCGCGCTGATCAGCTGGTATCTGCAGCAGCGCCAGCCGGCGGCACCGGCCGTCACCAGCGTCAGCTGCAGCGTGCTGCAACAGGGCTGCCCGTTACCGGACGGCAGCGTGCTGCGCTTTGTCGACGGCCCACGCCAGCGCAGTCCGTTCACGCTGACGCTGAGCAAGCAAGGCAGCGGGGCGCCGACGGCGGAATTCTCGATGCGGGACATGGACATGGGCTTCAACCGCTACCGCTTCGTCGATGGCGGCGGCCACTGGCAGGCCAAAGTCACGCTGCCGGCCTGCGTCACCGGCAGCGCGGACTGGCTGCTGGACCTGCACCAGGACGGACACATCTACCGCATCGCCTTCCGCGCCAGCTAGGCGCCATTAAGCCTGTCTCTGGCGCAGCTCCGATGCCGCGGTCGTGCCGCGCCTGGAGGCGGGCGCCGGGTCAGGGCAGCCCATCGGGACAGGTTTGGCGGCATCACCCTGGCAAACGGCCCGGCAGGAAAGCGCCTGCCAGGGCCGTTTTTCACAGGCCATCGCCGCACCAGACCGGCATCAGCGATAACCGCCGCATGCAAGCATCCTTGAGCTGGCACACCCCTTGCTAAGTACTACCCTGCTCCACGGAGCGACAGGTGTTGTTCTTCGTTTATCGCGTGGTCCGATCGACCAAACGCTCGGTTGACGAAGTTTTTTTGCACAATAGTGGTGCAGCAAAGCCACCCGAATTGGTGCAATGCGCCAATTCGGGGCTTCTTTTCCGGATAGTCACACGGCGTCGGCACGACGACGTGCAGGGTTAGATAGAGGGAGAACCAGAACGGCTCAGCCGTCATCTCAACAAGGCAAGGTTGGCCGCAAGCGATTGCGGCCAACCTTTTCCTTTTTGGGGCCGCCACCACACCGGGCGGCAGCGCGCCATCAGGATGGCTGCTCGCCCACCAGGTAGCGCTTGCTCATCTGGCGGAACAGCTCGGTGCCGGACACCTGCAGCGCCTCGAACAGCACCATCTCGCGCGTCACCAGCACCGCGCCGGCATCGCGCATGCGCTGCAAGCCGACGTCGCGATCGATCTGGCTGCGGCTGGACACCGCATCCGCCACCACGAACACCTGCTTGCCGTGTGCCAGCAGCTCCAGCACCGTCTGCAGCACGCAGACATGGGTCTCCATGCCGCACACCACCACCTGCGGCCGCTGCAGCAGCTCCGGCGGCAGGCACTGGCTGGCGACGCAGGAGAAGTGCAGCTTGCTCACCACCGCGGCACCCGGCGCCGCCGCCAGCAACGACGGCGCGGTATGCCCCAGCCCCTGCGGATACTGCTCGGAAAACACCACCGGCAGCCCGACATCGTGCGCCGCCGCAATCAGCCAGCGGCAGCGCGCCAGCATCCCCTCGGCATCCAGCACCGCCGGCAGCAGTTTTTCCTGGATGTCCACCACCAGCAAGGTGGCCCGTTCCTTGTCGATCAGCATGATTTGTCCTCCATGGCTGCAAACAGCTTAACCGCTTGCCATAAACAAGGGCAAACCCCTGATGGGAAAGCGTTTGTGTTGTGGCAACATCGGGGCTGACCCAGAACAGAACAGGCCGGCCGCGGCCACACGGAGAGTCTCATGCTGCAAGGTGCCTACCGCGAATTCCATCAACGCATCCTGGAAGTGCTGCCCGCGCGCCGGGTGTTCAGCGACCCGCTGTCGACGCTGGCCTACGGCACCGATGCTTCCTGTTACCGGCTGACGCCTAAGATCGTCATCAAGAGCGAGAACGAAGCCGAGGTGCGCGCCATCCTGCGCGAGGCGGCCAGCCTGCAGCTGCCGGTCACCTTCCGCGCCGCCGGCACCTCGCTATCCGGCCAGGCGGTGAGCGACTCGATCCTGGTGGTGGCCAGCCACGGCTGGAAAGGCTTGCAGGTGCTGGATGACGGCGCCGCCATCCGCCTGCAGCCGGGGGTGATCGGCGCCGAGGCCAATGCCGCGCTGCTGCCTTACGGCCGCAAGATCGGCCCCGATCCGGCCACCATCAATTCCGCCATGATCGGCGGCATCGTCAACAACAACTCCAGCGGCATGTGCTGCGGCACCGCCGAGAACAGCTACCAGACGCTGAAATCGCTACGCCTGCTGCTGGCCGACGGCACACTGCTGGACAGCGGCGACGCCGCCAGCGTGGCGGCGTTCCGCGTCAGCCACGCCAGCCTGCTGGCACAGTTGGCCGCCCTGCGCCAGCGCGTGCTGGCCGATGCCGAGCTGGCGGCCAGGATCCGCCGCAAGTACAAGATGAAGAACACCACCGGCTACAGCCTGAACGCGCTGCTGGATTTTGCCGACCCGCTGGAGATGCTGACGCACCTGCTGGTGGGCAGCGAAGGCACGCTGGCCTTCGTGTCCGAGGTGACCTACCACAGCGTGGTGGAGCACCCGCACAAGGCGTCGGCGCTGGTGTTCTACGACAGCATCAAGGCCGCCTGCGACGCGATTGCTATCCTGGCGCAGCACAAGGACGTGGTGTCGTCGGCCGAGCTGCTGGACCGCGCCAGCCTGAAATCGGTGGAAAACAAGGCCGGGGTGCCGGACTTCATCAAGACGCTGGGGCCGGACGCCGCCGCCATCCTGATGGAAACCCGCGCCGCCAGCCCGGACGCGATTGCGGCCAACGTGGCGGCCATCAGCGGCTTTATCCAGCACATCGCCACCGAAACCGGCATCCGTTTCACCAGCGACGTGGCCGAGTACACCCAGTACTGGAACATCCGCAAGGGCATGTTCCCCAGCGTGGGCGCGATGCGCGCGGCCGAGACCACGGTGATCATCGAGGACGTCGCCTTCCCGATCGAGCATCTGGCCGAGGGCACGCTGAAGCTGCAGGCGCTGTTCCAGCAGTTCGGCTACCACGAGGCCATCATTTTCGGCCACGCACTGGAAGGCAACCTGCACTTCGTGTTCACCCCCAACTTCAGCGGTGCGGAGGAAATCGCCCGCTACGAGGCGTTTATTGACGCGGTGTGCCAGCTGGTGGCGGTGGAGTACGAAGGCGCGCTGAAGGCCGAGCACGGCACCGGCCGCAATATGGCGCCGTTCGTGGAGCTGGAATGGGGCGCCACCGCCTATCGCCTGATGCAGGAGATCAAGGCGCTGTTCGACCCGCAGGGCATCCTCAACCCGGATGTAATCATCACCCACGACAAGCTGCTGCACGTGCGCGACCTGAAGCCGATTCCGGCGGTGGGCCCGCTGATCGACAAGTGCATCGAGTGCGGCTTCTGCGAGGTGATGTGCCCCAGCCGCGCCATCACCCTCACCCCGCGCCAGCGCATCGTCGCCAACCGCGAGATGGCGCTACTGGAAAAACAGGGCGACAGCGAGCGGCTGGCCGAGATCCAGGCCGCCTACCAGTACGCCGGCGATGAAACCTGTACCACCTGTGGCCTGTGCGAAACCGCCTGCCCGGTGGGCATCAACACCGGCAGCCTGACCAGCCTGATCCGCGAGGCGCAGCTGACCGACATCGGCTGGGCCACCGCCAACACCCTGGCCGACAACTTTGCCGCCGCCGCCAGCGGCGCCAGGCTGGGGCTGAAGGCGCTGGACACCCTGCACGCGGTGGCTGGAGACACCGCCACCGGCGCTATCATGCGCGGCCTGCGCAAGGTGGTTGGCCGCAAGATTCCGCGCTGGACGCCGTACTTCCCGCGTGCCGCCGGCAAGCTGCAACTGGCCGCCGGCCAGGCCGGCAGCGCGCGCAAGGTGGTGTATCTGCCGTCGTGCCTGACCCGCACCTTCGTGCCGTCCGCCAAGGCGCCGGACGCGCGGCAGCTGAACGAAGTGGTGGCCTCGGTGCTGAACAAGGCCGGCTACCAGCTGCTGTACCCGGACAACCTGGCCAACCTGTGCTGCGGCACGCCATTCAAGTCCAAGGGCGCCAGCGAGGCGGCGCAGAAGAAAATCAACGAAGTGGAGGCCGCGCTGCTGGCCGCCAGCGACAACGGCCGCTGGCCGGTGCTGATCGACAACGGCGTGTGCACCGCGGCGCTGCTGGATGGCGTGCAGGACAAGCGCCTGCGCATTGTGGACGTGACCACGTTTGTACAAGAGGAAGCGGCGCAGTATCTGCAGTTCAGCCCGCAGGACGAGACCGTGGCGCTGCACGTGGTGTGCTCGATGCGCAAGAAAGGCCAGTCCGCCACCCTCAACGCGCTGGCCAGACGCTGCGCCAGCACGGTGATCGAGCCGGCCGGCATCACCTGCTGCGGCTTTGCCGGCGACAAAGGCTTCAGCCACCCGGAGCTGAACGAAAGTGCGCTGACCGGGCTGAAACAACAGGTTGCCGGCTGCGGCGGCGGCTTCTCTACCAGCGCCACCTGCGAGATCGGCCTGTCCAGCCACAGCGGCATCCCCTACCAGCACCTGATGGTGCTGGTGGATAGTGCGACGCAGCCGCGACGCTAGGCGACACCGCCCCGCCTGCCCGTGCCGGCCACAACGTTGGCCGCACGGGCAGTTGTCACCACGCCCATCCTCATGGCATGGTGGCTACCTTGGGTGCGGCCAACCGCTGTCGCGCCCGGTAATCGCGAAAGCCGCCCATGCACTACCAGATCCGCCGCCTCGCCCCGACCGATGCCGCCGCCCTGCACCGCCTGCGTACCAGCCCCGGCGTGGTGCGCAATACCCTGCAGCAGCCGTTCCAGTCGCTGGCCAGCGTGCAGCAATTACTGGACAACTTTCCACCCCACATCCACGCGCTGGTGGCCTGCACGCCGGATGGCGAACTGGTGGGCTGCGGCGGCCTGCACCTGGTCATCCCACCACGGCGCCGCCATACAGCGCTGCTGTTCCTGATGGTGCGCGACGACTGGCAGGGTAAGGGCGTGGGCGGTGCGCTCATGCGCGCGCTGCTGGACTACGCCGACAACTGGCTGGATCTCAAGCGCATTGAGCTGGATGCGGTGCACGACAACCACGGCGCCATCGCGCTGTACCAGCGCTACGGTTTCGAGCACGAGGGCGTGGCACGCGGCTTCAACCTGCGTGAAGGCGTGTACCAGGATGCGGTGCTGATGGCGCGCTTGCGCTTTCGCCCCGGCGAGCATGCGGCCAGCACCAGGCCCGCCGAACCCGCCACCCGGCCCGCACCGCGGCAGGACAGACCGCGCCAGCTGTTCCACCTGCGCCACAGCGAGCTGGACGACGCAGCCGGCGTGGCCGCGCTGATGGCGCACGATAGCGTGCAGGCCAATACCCTGCAGCTGCCCTACCCGGACGAAAACGCCTGGCGGCATCGCCTGAGCGACTGCAAGTACAGCCTGGTGGCGGAAGCGGCGGATGGCAGCATCGTCGGTAATGCCGCCATCTGGCAACCCAGCGACAACCCGCGGTTGGGCCACATCGCCGAGCTGGGCATCATCGTGCACCCGGCGCAGCACGGCCAGGGCGTGGGCAGTGTGCTGCTGCAGGCGCTGCTGGGGCAGGTCAGCGACTACCTGCCCTACCGCCGGCTGCAGCTGATGGTGTTCAGCGACAACGCGCCGGCAATTGCGCTGTATGAAAAGTACGGCTTTGCCCGCGAAGCCACGCTGCGCGGCGACAGCCTGCGCCATGGCGGCTATCACGACAGCCTGCTGATGGCGCGGGCAGTCAAGTAGCCATGCGCCTGTGTCGCCTCGCCGCCTACCTGTGGGCGGCGCCCTGCTCGCTGCTGGGCCTGTTGCTGGCCTTGCCGCTGCTGCTGTGTGGCGCGCGTGCCAGCCGGCAGCACGGCGCGCTGGAGATCGCGCTGTGGCCGGATGACAAGGTGCGGCGCCTGCCGTTTGCCGCCATCACCTTCGGCCACGTGATCATCGGCCAGAACCGGCAGCTGCTGGCGCGGCTGCGCGCGCACGAGCAGGTGCATGTGCGCCAGTACCAGCGCTGGGGTGTGCTGTTTCTGCTGGCCTACCCCGCTGCCAGCCTGTGGCTGTGGTTGCGCGGCAAGCGGCCGTACCTAGACAACCCGTTCGAAGTGGAAGCGCGCCGGCTGGGAGATGGCGAACGGGACTGACAGGGGCGGCCAGCGGTGGCGGCGGCCAAGGTTGGCCGCAAAACAAAAGCCCCGCGCGGGCGGGGCCATTCTGCAGCGAACGGTATCGGCTCAGCGTTTGCCGAAGTGATACGGCGACAGCTTGTAGTACGGGTTCAGCGGATGCCAGCCGGACAGCACCTTGCCGTGGTGAAAACGCGGCCGGATCGCGCCGCTGACAAAGGCCAGCACGCCACCAAACAGCGGAAAAACAAAAAATAATAACAATACTGCAGCAATTACCAGTTCCATCATCGCGCCCTCCATTGATCTGTTGGCATTATGCGCCAAGCGGGACAAACAGGCGTTCGAGAACAGGACATTGACGTTGTGCAATGCGACATAAAGCGGCGTCGCCGGCAGGCGGCCATGAAAAAAGCCGCCCGAGGGCGGCTTTTCTGTGTTGCGGGCAGTGCTGTCTTGCTTAAACGGCAGGAACAACCACAACCTTGATCGCAACCACAACGTCGTGGTGCAGGGCGATTTCAACGTCGTACTCGCCGATGGCCTTCAGCTGGCCGTTTGGCAGACGAACTTCGAAACGCTTGATGGCAACGCCGGAAGCGGTAACGGCTTCAGCGATGTCAACGTTGGTCACGGAGCCGAACAGGCGACCGTCAACACCGGCTTTTTGCGCGATGGTAACAGTAGCTTCGTTCAGTTTTTCAGCGCGGACTTTGGCGTCTGCCAGAATTTCAGCCTGTTTGGCTTCCAGCTCGGCACGGCGAGCTTCGAATTCTTTCAGGTTGGCTTCAGTTGCACGCTTGGCTTTGCCTTGCGGAATCAGGAAGTTACGGGCGTAGCCGTTCTTCACGTTTACCACGTCACCCAGGGTACCCAGGTTGGCGACTTGTTCGAGCAGAATGATTTGCATCTTGTCGGTCCTTTCCCGGTCTTAGTGCTGGTCAGTGAATGGCAGGAAAGCCAGGAAGCGCGCGCGCTTGATAGCTTCTGTCAGTTGACGCTGGTAGCCAGCCTTGGTGCCGGTGATACGAGCCGGGATGATTTTGCCGTTTTCGGCGATGAAGTCCTTCAGCAGATCGACAGACTTGTAGTCGATTACTTTGATGCCTTCCGCGGTGAAGCGGCAGAACTTCTTGCGCTTGAAGAGTTGACGTGCCATTTGATTAACCTTTTACAAATTCAACGTGTTCGATATGCAGAACCAACCGGGGATTACGTAAACTGCGCTGACTGAGAAAACCGGTGCACTGCACCACATTTCCTGCCATCTTTCCTGCCATCTTTCTGGCACCCTCCCCCAGCAACACGGCCTGTATTTCACAGACCACATCACGTTCCAGGTTGGCCGCACTCTGGCGGGATTGATGTCTGAGCCACATTTCCAGCACCGGCAAGCCGGCGGGCGTGCATCTCAGCGAGTCTTCGCGTTCGACCGTAGCGGTCAGTTCAATTCGGTTCTGCAAGGATCCGTTACCTGCCAATTAGGCAGAAACTTCAGCCTCGGCTGCAGCTGCCTGGTTTTCCAGCAAGCTCTTCGCCTTTTCGTCCTTCATCATCGGGGATGCTTCGGTGATAGCGTGATTCATCTTGATGGTCAGGTGACGCAGAACGGCGTCGTTGAACTTGAAGGCGTGTTCGATTTCAGCCAGAGTCTCGGTAGCGCATTCAACGTTCATCAGCACGTAGTGAGCTTTGTGAACTTTCTGGATCGGGTAAGCCAGTTGACGACGGCCCCAGTCTTCCAGACGGTGAATCTGACCGCCAGCGTTCAGGACCATGCCCTTGTAACGCTCGACCATGGCGCCAACCTGTTCGCTCTGATCCGGATGGACGATGAACACGATTTCGTAGTGCCGCATGTGAACTCCTTGTGGCTATAAAACCCTTCGTCATGCGTAATAGCGAAGGGCAAGGGTTAAAAGCTGAAGATTGTACGGACTTATGCGCCGTGCCGCAATGTCGCGGCACGTATTGTGCGCTTTTGCCGTGCCATCTGTGGCAAAGCGCTCAGCCGATCACGTCGAAACCGGCGTTTTCGATGGCGCTGCGCAGCGCGCCTTCGTCGGCATTGCCGTCGTGCTGCACGCTGACGCGCTTGCTGGCGAGATCGACCTCCACCTCGGCCACACCGGGCACGCCGGCCAGTGCCTTCTTGATGCTGTTGGCGCAGCCGCCGCAGGTCATGCCGTCGACAGTCAGGATCAGGTTTGCCATTTCGTTCTCCAGTCGGAAAGTGTGTTAACGCATTTTCTTGAGCAGGGCCATCACCTCGGCGATGGCCTCGTCGCTGTTGCCGGCGCTGACCGCGCGCGACACACAGCCCTTGAGGTGGCTTTCCAGCAGCTGCTGCGCCACCGCGTCCAGCGCCGAGCGTGCGGCGGCGATCTGGGTCAGCACGTCGACGCAGTAGCGGTCGGCGTCGATCATGCCGGCCACGCCGCGTACCTGCCCTTCCAGCCGCGCCAGCCGTTTCAGCAGCGCGGCCTTGTCCGGCTGCACCACGCGCTTGTCGCTGCAGCAGTCATGTTGAGAGTCGTCCATGGTTTACCTCGGCAAAAAATCGATTTGCGCCATCATGCCCTGGTCTTCGTGCTCCAGGATGTGGCAGTGATACATGCGCAGGCCGGGCAGCGCCTGCACGAAGCGCAAGCGCACCATCTCGCCGGCCGGCACGTTGACCACGTCGCGCCAGGCGAGGAAGGGCTCGTCTTCCCAGATGCCGTCCACGCTGCGGGCCAGCACCTGGAACTGGGTGCCGTGCAGGTGGAAGGGATGGTCCATGTGCGCGTCGGCCACCACTTCCCACTCCTCGATGCGGCCAACCTCGCCGGTACCGTCGATGCGATTCATGTCGTAGCTGCGACCGTTGATCAGGAACGGTGCCTTGGCGTCAGCCATGTTTTCCGACAGCACGATGCGGCGGCGGTGGCCGGGCGTGCCCAGCGGCGCGATGTCGCGCAGCGTGGCCGGCAGCGCCAGGGTTGGCCGCATGCCGTGCTCGACGACGCTGGCCAGCGTCTCGTCCTGCGTCTGCTCCGCGTGCATGCGCTTGCCGCGCACATAGGGCTGACTGATGAGGCCGGCCGGCTTGCCGGCGTGAAAGCGGCCGGTGACCACCACTTCGGCGCGTTCGCCCGGCGACAGCAGCAGGCTGTCGATGTCGCGCGGCGCGGCCAGCAGGCCGCCGTCGCTGCCGACCAGCTGCAGCTCGTGCGCCGGCAGCGCCAGCTTGATGATGCGGCTGCTGCTGGCGTTCCAGATGCGCCAGCGCTGGCGCTCGCCGCGGCCCAGCGCGATCTGCGGTTGCCACGCGCCGTTGATCAGCAGGAACTGGCCTTCGCGGCCGTCGTGCAGGTCGGCCATGTCGTTTGCCGCAATCTGGCCGTTGTCGTCCAGCTTGAGATCGGACAGCAGCAGGTGTTTTTCCGGCAAGTGTCGCAGCGGGTCGCGCTTGCTGCGGATGATGACGGCGCCGGCCAGGCCGCGGTACGCCTGTTCCGCGGTATGGCCGTGCGGATGCGGGTGATACCAGTAGCTGCCGGCGCAGTCGTCCGGCAGGCGGAAACGGTAACGGCGGCTGCCGCCGGGCGGCACCGGGTCGTGCGGATTGCCGTCCTGCGCCGGCGGCACCGGCATGCCGTGCCAGTGGATGGTGGTCGGCTGCGGCAGCCGGTTGTCGAAGGCGAGCTCGACTTCATCGCCCTCCCACAGCTCCAGCAACGGGCCGGGCACGCTGTCGTTGTAAGCCCAGAACGCGGTGCGGCGCTGGTCGCCCCACAAGGCCACCGATACCGGCGCGGCGCGCAGGCGGCCGGAAAACTGCCCGGCAACGGCGGCCTGGTTAGCCAGCGGCTGCAAGGCCGGCAACGGCTCGCCGCGCGGCAAGCTCGGGCCGCTGCCGCTCCTGGCGGCGGCTGGCGCCATGCTGTGGCCCATGGCGGCGTGATCGGGCGCGGTACTTTCGGCCCATGCGCCACGACTGACAAACGGCAGGCCGGCCAGCACACTGCCGGCCTGCAGGAAAAAGCGACGCTCCATGACTGGCTCCTGTTCAATGGCCATTATCTTATACCCCCATAAGGTATATAGACAATGACCGCGCGCGCGGCGACAAGTTCAGGCGCGCGGCAGCGCCAGCATGCAAGGCAATAAAAAGGCCGCAACGCTTGCGCGTTGCGGCCAACCTTATCGCGCGGCGCGCGGCTTACGACGCCTTCAGCACCCGCTGGCGGCGGCTTTCGCTGAGCACCATGCCGGCGGATACCGACACGTTCAGGCTCTCGACGGTGCCGAACATCGGGATCGACACCAGCACGTCGCAGTGTTCGCGCGTCAGGCGGCGCATGCCCTCGCCCTCGGCGCCCATCACCCACGCCAGCGGGCCGCTGCCGTCGAAGTGATACAGGTCGGTGCTGCCTTCCATGTCGGTGCCGGCGATCCACACCCCGGCGTCCTTCAGGTCGCGCAGCGTGCGCGCCAGGTTGGTGACGGTGATGTACGGCACCACCTCGGCGGCACCGCAGGCTACTTTCGATACCGTCGCGTTCAGCGTGGCGGAGCGGTCTTTCGGCGCGATCACCGCGTGCGCGCCCATCGCGTCGGCCACGCGCAGGCAGGCGCCGAGGTTGTGCGGGTCGGTGACGCCGTCGAGGATCAAGAGCAGCGGCGGCTCGGACAGGTTTTCCAGCACGTCGTCGAGGGTGACGAAGTTCTGGTTGGCGTCGATCATCGCCACCACGCCCTGATGGCGCGCCTTGCCGGTCATGCTGTCCAGACGCTCCTTGTCGACGATGTGCGCCTTCACGCCCTCGGCGGCGGCTTTCTCCAGCACCGCCTGCGCGCGCACGTCCTGACGGCCGCCGGCCAGAAAGATTTCCAGTACGCTTTTCGGGTTTTGCCACAGGCGGGCATTGACGGCATGGAAGCCGTGAATGAGTTTCTTGTTGCTCATGAGGCATCACCAGTAAAAATCAAGCGCGCATTGTAGCGCTTTATTCGCCCACACATGACAGCCCAGAACCTGCGCAAAGTCTCGCGAGCCAGAACAAGACAAGGCGAAAACGACTGAGGAAGCGGCGTAGAGCTGGATATAGACAAGCATGCCGAAGGCGTTTTCAACGCGGTATCGCCCCATTGAGATCAGTCGCAGCAGACATTGAACAGGCTCTCAGGCCAGGCTGGCCTGGCAGCGTTGCTGGTGCTTGAGCAGCCAGCTGGCAAGGTTGGCCGCCGGCAGTGGCTTGCTGAAGTAGTAGCCCTGCAGGATGGCGCAGCCGTTGAGGCGCAGGAAGGCGCCCTGCTCGGCGGTTTCCACGCCTTCGGCGATCACGGTGTAGTGCAGCTTGCGCGCCATGGCGATGATGGCCTCGGTGATGGCGGCACTGTCCTCGTCGCCGGGCAGGCCCTCGATGAAGGAGCGGTCGATCTTCAGATAGTCCAGCGGGAAGCGCTTCAGGTTAGACAACGAAGAGTAGCCGGTGCCGAAGTCGTCGATCGACAGCTTCACCCCCAGCGCCTTCAGCTCGCCCAGCAGCAGCACCGCTTCCTGCGGATTCTGCATCAGCATGCTCTCGGTGATTTCCAGATCCAGCCGCGCCGGCTCCAGCCCGGTGTTGGCCAGCACCTCGGCCACGTCGTGCAGCAGGCTCTGCTGTTCGAACTGGCGCGCTGACAGGTTGACCGCTAGCCGCGGAATGGCCAGCCCCTGCGCATCCCACGCCATCATCTGGCGACAGGCCTCGCGCAGCACCCAGGCGCCGATCGGCTTGATCAGGCCGGTTTCCTCCGCCAGCGGGATGAAGCGCGCCGGCGACACCAGCCCCAGATGCGGATGGCGCCAGCGGATCAGCGCCTCGACCCCGACCAGCTGGTGATCGTCGCCGGCCACCTGCGGCTGGTAGTGCAGCTCGAACTCGCCGCGCTCCAGCGCTTGGCGCAGGCCGCTTTCCATCAGCAGCCGCTCGAAGGTCTGCGCGTTCATCTGCGCGTCGAAGAACTGGTAGGTGTTCTTGCCGGCTTCCTTGGCGCGGTACATCGCGGCGTCGGCGTTCTTCAGCAGTGCGACGGCGTCGACACCGTCGTTGGGGTAGACGCTGATGCCGATGCTGCCGCTGACGAATACCTCGTGGCTTTCCACCCGCATCGGCCGCGCCAGCGCGTGCAGCACCTCTTCCGCCATCCGCGCCAGCGTCTCGTGGTTGTCGAAATCGCGTACCAGCAGGGTGAATTCGTCGCCACCGAGGCGCGCCACCATGCCGAAGCGCTCCGCCGCCTGCAGCAGGCGCGCCGCGATCTCGTGCAGCACCTCGTCGCCGGCCTGATGGCCGAAGGAGTCGTTGATCAGCTTGAAACGGTCGAGGTCGATGAACATCAGCGCCATGGTCGGCAGCGCCTCGTCCGGGCTGGCGATGGCACTGTCCAGCGCCTCGATCAGCGCCGAGCGGTTCGGCAGCCGCGTCAGCGGGTCGTGGCTGGCGAGGAACTGCAGCCGGTCTTCCGCCTGCTTGCGGCCGGTGATGTCGGAGAATACGCCGACGTAGTGCGACAACGCGCCGTGACCGTCGCGCACCGCGCTGATCGACAGCTCGGCGGTGTACGGCTCGCCGCACTTGCGGCGGTCGAACATCTCGCCCTTCCAGAAGCCCTGCTGGTTGAGGGCGTCGATCAAGGGCTTGTTGCGCTCGCGGTTGGCGGTTTTCAGCATGCGCGAGGTGCGGCCGATGGCCTCGTCGGAAGCAAAGCCGGTGATGCGGGTAAAGGCCTTGTTGACCATCACCACCGCGCCGTCGCCGTCGGTGACCAGGATGCCTTCGGTGGCATTGTCGAATACCGTTGCGGCCAACCTCAGCTCGGCACTGGCCGCCACGCGCTCGGAAATGTCCATCACCACGCCGATGATCGCCTTCTTGCCCTGGTAGTCGAACAGCCGGCTGTGGATCTCGACATCGACGATGTCGCCGCTCTGGTGCAACAGGCGCGTGGTGTAGTGCATCACCAAGATGTTCTCGCGCATGCGGCGGCGGATCTGCTGGCGGATGCGCTCGTCCTCGCCGGCCACCAGCACCGAGGTGATCGAGCGGCCGAGCAAGTCCTCCGCCGCGTAGCCGACCAGGTCGGACAGCTTGGGATTGACGTAGACCAGGGTGTCGCCCTGCACGATGTAGATGCCGATCAGCGACTGCTCCACCACCGCGCGGTATTTCTCCATCGCCTCGTGGCGCTGGCGCTCTTCTTCCTCGCGCTGGCTGATGTCGACCGAGATGCTGCCGACGCCGGCCGGCAGGCCGTCGCTGTCGAACAGCGGGAACACGCTGGACAGCATCAGGTAGTGCTTGCCGCCGCTGCTGATACGCTGCTCGAACTGGCGCGACTCCAGGCTGTGCATCACCTGCTGATCATGACTGTTGATGCGGGCCGCCTCGTCGGCGTCGAACACGTCGCGCGAGGTCTTGCCCTTGAAGTGCTCGGCCGGCAGGCCGAACAGGCGGGCAAAGTTGAGGTTCACCAGCAGGTAGCGGCCGTTGGTGTCCTTCAGCGTCATCAGGCTGGTGCTCTGGTTGAGCAGGGATTCGAACTGCGCGCGCACGTCGCGCAGCAGGCGTTCGCGGCGACGGTAGAGATCGCCCATCACCGCCACGCCGCACAGCAGGCCGGCGCACAGCGCCATGGTCAGCGCCGCCTGGGTGTCGTGCAGCACGGCCCAACCTGGCACGCCCAGGCGCAAGGGCAGCGACAGCAGCAGCAATCCCAGCGCCAGCAGCCCGCTCTGGCCGACGCTGCCGTAGCGCGGCGCGGCGAACACCAGCAGCGGCAGCAACAGGATCAGGCTGTACAGCAGTTGCGGCTGGCCAAACGGCAACCACAGCAGCGCAAAGCCGCCGGCCATCAGCGCGCCCAGCCACAGCGTGCGCAACTGCATCGCGCTGCTCGGCGCCGGCGTGAACAGCAAACCGCAGAACAGCAGCAGCGACAGCCACGCCAGCGCAAACCAGCCCAACCACTGCAGCGGCGGCGCCATTGACGCCAATGCCAGCGGCAGCACGATCAACAGCGCCGGCAGACACAGGCGCAGCATCAGCCGCTCGATGCCGAAGGCGCTATACAGACGGAAATGGCGCGGTGGCAACACCTGGCGCAACACCAGCAGCGGCAGGCACAGCGTGGCGCTCCACAGCAGCGCCGGCAGCGGCGGCAACAGCCAAAACGCGGCGGCGGCGCCCAGCGCACACCAGACCAGACCGGCGCGCAGGCCGGCACTGCCGGCGCGCCACGCCAGCGCCCCGTGCGACAGGAACATCGCCGGCAACAAGGGCGCGGCCAACTGCGCGGGCCACGCATAAATGCCGGCCACGAAAACGGCGAACGCCAGCAAGGCGTTCCGAGTCTGTCTCTCCACTGCTCCCCTACCCTTATCAGCTGATGGCGTATAGCCTGCCCGCCCGGCAAAGGGCCGGGAAAACAGTGTTTCCTGAGTGAAAACGTACGCGGGTAATGCCCCGGACTTTATTGATATTGATTGACCGTCTTGCGCGGCCCTCATCCGGTGGCGTTGCTATAATACCCGCCTCTTTGCGAATGTATAGCGATATGACCTCCTCTTTGCGATCGTGGCCCGCCAGCGGGCAAAGAACCCGGCTGACACGGCCGGCGGGCAGTGCCGACAGCGCGCTCATTGCTGCGCTGCCGCATCCGGGACAGCCGGTTTTGATCCTCACCGCCAGCGCGCAGGACGCGCAGCGGCTGCAGGCCGAGCTGCCGTTCTTCCGCCCTGAGCTGCGCATCGCCCTGCTGCCGGACTGGGAAACGCTGCCCTACGACCACTTTTCGCCGCACAGCGACCTGGTATCGGAACGGCTGGCCACGCTGTGGCAAATCCGCAATGGCGAGTGCGACGTGGTGATCGCGCCGGTGTCCACCGTCATCACCCGCCTGTCGCCGGTCAGCTTCCTGCTGTCGCGCACCTTCTGGCTGAAGCAGAAGCAGCGGCTGGACGTGGACAAGCTGCGCGCCGACCTGGTCACCGGCGGCTACCAGCACGTATCGCAAGTGGTCGCCCCCGGCGAGTTTTCGCTGCGCGGCGGCCTGATCGACCTGTTCCCGATGGGCAGCGCGCTGCCGTACCGCATCGACCTGTTCGATGACGAGATCGACACCCTGAAGACCTTCGATCCGGACACCCAGCGCACGCTGTACCCGGTGCCGGAGATCCGCCTGCTGCCGGCGCGCGAGTACCCCACCGACGAGGCCGGCGTCACCGCCTTCCGCCAGCACTACCGCGAGAAGATGGAAGGCGACCCGAGCAAGAGCCGCATCTACAAGGATGTCTCCGCCAACCTGTGGCCGGCCGGCATCGAGTACTACCTGCCGCTGTTCTTCGAGCACAGCGCCACGCTGTTCGACTACCTCGGCACTGCGGCCAACGTGATCGTGCACGGCGATGTGCTGGCCGAGGCGGAAGGCTTCTGGCGCGACGCGCAGAGCCGCTACAACATGGCCGGCGGCAATCCGGAACGGCCGGTGCTGCCGCCGGGCGAGCTGTTCCTGCGTCCGGACGAGCTGATGGGTGCGCTGAAGCCCTACCCGCGCATCGAGCTGGCCAACGACGGCGAGCCGCTGGGCGACTACCTGCCGCTGCCCGATCTCGGCGTCGAGCGCCGCGCCGACAACCCGCTGGCCAAGCTCGACCTGTTTCTGCGCCGCTACGGCGGCCGGGTGCTGATCGCCGCCGAGAGCCTCGGCCGGCGCGAGACGCTGTTCCAGTTCCTGCGCGACAACGGCATCCAGCCGCAAGCAGTGGACAACTGGCAAGCTTTCGCCGACGGCCGGCAGCCGCTGGCGCTGGCCGCCACGCCGCTGTTCAACGGCTTCGAGCTGCACCACGCTGCCATCGCCATCGTCACCGAGGCCGAGCTGTACCAGCACATCGCGCGCAGCCACGGCAAGCGCCGCAAGAGCGCGGCCAGCTCCGACGCCATGCTGCGCGACCTGGCCGAGGTCAAGGTTGGCGATCCGGTGGTGCACGAGGCGCACGGCATCGGCCGCTACATGGGGCTGGTGTCGATCGACCTCGGCGACGGCCAGACCGAGATGATGCAGCTGGAGTACGCCGAAGGCGCCACCCTGTACGTGCCGGTGGCGCAGCTGCAGCTGATCAGCCGCTACGCCGGCCGCGCCAGCGACGACGTGCAGCTGCACCGGCTGGGCAACCCGGCGTGGGAGAAGGCCAAGAAAAAGGCCGCCGAGAAGGCGCGCGACACCGCCGCCGAGCTACTCAACCTGTACGCGCAGCGCGCCGCACGCGAGGGCCATGCCTTCACCCTCAGCCACCACGACTACGATGCCTTCGCCGCCGGCTTCGGCTTCGAGGAAACCATTGACCAGGCGGCGGCGATCGAGGCGGTGATCGGCGACATGACCAGCGGCCGGCCGATGGACCGGCTGGTGTGTGGCGACGTCGGCTTCGGCAAGACCGAAGTCGCGCTGCGCGCCGCCTTCGTCGCGGTGATGGGCGGCAAGCAGGTGGCGGTGCTGGTGCCGACCACGCTCTTGGCCGAACAGCACTTCCAGAACTTCTCCGACCGCTTTGCCGACTGGCCGGTGCGCATCGCCGAGCTGTCGCGCTTCAAGAGCGCGAAAGAGGTGAAGCAGGCGATGGAAGGCCTGGCCGCCGGCAGCATCGACATCGTGATCGGCACCCACAAGCTGGTGCAGCCGGATGTCAGCTTCCACAACCTCGGGCTGGTGATCATCGACGAGGAGCACCGCTTCGGCGTGCGGCAGAAGGAGCAGCTGAAACGGCTGCGCGCCAACGTCGACGTGCTGACGCTGACCGCGACGCCGATCCCGCGCACGCTGTCGATGGCGCTGGAAGGGCTGCGCGAGTTCTCCGCCATCACCACCGCGCCGTCGCGCCGGCTGGCGGTGAAAACCTTCGTCAGCCCGATCAGCAACGGCATCATCCGCGAGGCGATGCTGCGCGAATTCAAGCGCGGCGGGCAGGTGTTCTTCCTGCACAACGAGGTCGACACCATCGAAAACATGCGTGAAAAACTGGCCGAGCTGGTGCCGGAAGCGCGCATTGCCGTCGCCCACGGCCAGCTGCGCGAGCGCGAGCTGGAACAGGTGATGCGTGATTTTCTGCAAGTGCGTTACAACGTGCTGCTGTGCTCCACCATCATCGAGACCGGCATCGACATCCCCAACGCCAACACCATCCTGATCAACCGCGCCGACAAATTCGGCCTCGCCCAGCTGCACCAGCTGCGCGGCCGGGTTGGCCGCAGCCACCACCAGGCCTACGCCTACCTGCTGTCCGGCGACGGCATGACCCGCGACGCGCAAAAACGGCTGGAAGCGATCCAGGCCTCGGAGGAACTGGGCGCCGGCTTCTATCTGGCGATGCACGATCTGGAAATCCGCGGCGCCGGCGAGGTGCTGGGCGAGGGCCAGTCCGGCGAGATGCAGGAGGTCGGTTTCAGCCTGTTCACCGAGATGCTGAAGCAGGCGGTGCGCGACCTGAAAAAGGGGCGCGAGCCGGATCTGGACGCGCCGCTGGGGGTGACCACCGAGATCAACCTGCACAGCCCGGCGCTGCTGCCGGACGAGTACTGCCCTGGCGTGCACGAGCGGCTGATCATCTACAAGCGCCTCGCCACCTGCGATGCCGACGACGAGATCGACACCATCCACGAGGAGCTGATCGACCGCTTCGGCCTGCCGCCGCAAAGCGTGAAGACGCTGATCGAAAGCCACCGCCTGCGGCTGGCGGCGAAGGTGATCGGCATCCAGAAGCTGGACGCCAGCGAGGTGGCGCTGCAGCTGACCTTCATCAAGAACCCGCCCATCGACCCGATGAAGATCATCCAGCTGATCCAGACCAAGCGTAACTACAAGCTGGCTGGCCAGGACAAGCTGCGGGTGGAAAGCAGCATCCCGGACGTGGCGATGCGCATCGTGCGGGTGAAGGAGCTGCTGAAGGAACTGGGCTGAGAAAACTTGCGGCCAACCTTGTCGAGGTTGGCCACCACCGCAATTACGAATGACATTCTCACTGCCGTGGCAAAATGCCATCTGCACACCACATTCTGCAGATAGCCGCCATGCGCAACCTGACCAACGAAGCCTCCTACGCCCTTGCCGAACGGCTGATCGCCGAAGCCGCCGAGCAAAACGCGACTCATCTCGACCTGTCCAGTCTACGGCTGATCGACCTGCCACCGTCGCTAGGCCAGCTAACCCAGCTACAGTCGCTCGACTTGTCGGATAACTACTGGTTGCAGGACATTCGCGTACTTGGCGAGCTTGGCCAACTGCAAACACTGAATCTGAACAATTGCGGCCAACTGGGGATTCTGTCGCCACTGGCAGCATTAACACAGCTGCGCGAGCTGCAGCTTATCCTCAGCCAGCCGCAACATGCAGAGGTGCTGGCCAAGCTAACCAGCTTGGCGCAGCTTGACGTCCAAAATCATACAACCAACACCGGCTTGCAATGGCTGGGCCACCTGCCCCGCTTGCAAAAACTCGTGCTACACGGTTTCCGGCATCACGGTATCCAGACGCCACTACCGCCCCTGCCCGACTTGCAAGAGCTACAGCTGAGATCCTTCACCCCATGCCAAGCCCTGTTGGCCAACTTGCCGCAACTCAAAGCCCTGACTCTCGCCCCTCATGGCTTCGGCAGTTCGGCAACGCCCCTGCAGCTGCCGACACTGGCGCTACCGAAGGGCCTGCAGCAACTGCGACTGTTCCACTCCGCACTAGAAGGCGCGGGCGCACTAGATAGATTGCAACAGTTAACCCATCTCGACATCAACTGGTGCGACATGGATGCCACGCAATTATCGTTGGCACAGCTTGTCACGCTGACCAGCCTGAAAATTCACGCTAAAGACTCTTCCACTACTTCACTCTGGCCGCAATTGCCAGCACTTCAGCAGCTGCAACAGCTTAGCCTTACCAATGCGCAAGCCGTCGATTTGGCAGTATTGACCGCCATCCCGTCCTTGCAAGACATCACGATGCTCGGGGACACGTGGCCGGAAAATTGGCCTGCATTGCAAGCCCTGCCCAATTTGCAACAACTATCAATGCTGGCTGCCAGCTTGACCGACTATCGCCAACTGGACCAGCTACCATCGCTCCACTCGCTCGACTTGGCACAATGTATACATTTGACCAGCCTGGATTGGCTACAAGGGCTCCCCGAACTACAGCTACTCAGCCTTCGCTTTTGTGAACAACTCAGTGATGTCCGTGGACTCCACGCCGTCCCCAGCCTTACAGAACTGGGACTTTCACACTGCCCGCAATTGCGCACCCTCGAAGGACTGGAACAGTGTCAGCGATTGCAACGCCTTGATCTGGAGCACCTGCCAAACCTGCAAAGACTCGACGCCGTATCCACGCTGACGCGTTTGCAAGATGTCAGCCTATTTGACTGTGAGCAGTTGCAAGACCTTACCCCCTTGGCCAGTCTCAAGCTGCTTTCTGAAATAAATATGGCGGGGTGCCTGCACATCGACGACGCTAGCGTGATTGCCGCGCTCCCCAGCTTGCAAACGCTCACCATTACCCACTTCCCCCTGCTAAACAACCTACCATCATTAGCCAGCGCCCCCGTTTTGCAACGTCTAAGTCTACCGGACAGCAAGTTGCCACAAACCGCCAGCGAATTCACGGCAGTACGTGCTCTGCAAATGCCGGGCATCGAACTCGCTGACCTGTGGCAATTGCCACGACTGGTGGAGTTCGGCAATTATTTCGATGCTCAGGAGATCCGGACAGTCCCAGCCGAGTTGTTAGGTGAGGATGGCGAAAATAATCTCCCAGCCTTGGTCAGCTGGCAACAAGACCTGCTGACCAGCGGCGAGTCCGCGGTAGACGAGCTCAAGGTATTCATTCTCGGCAATGGCCGCGTCGGCAAGACCCAGCTGGCGCGCAGCCTGCAGGGGCAAGGCTTTGATAGCAGCATAGCCAGCACCCACGGCATCGAGATCGGAGATTTTCCACTGCTGGAAGCCGGCAAGGGACTGCCGGCCATCCACGCGCGTCTATGGGACTTTGGCGGTCAGGACGTATACCTGAACACCCATCGCCTGTTTCTGGACGAACGGGCGATCTACGTGCTGGCCTGGCATCCGGATTTCGAGAATGACACCGTGCAATACGAAGACGGCGTGCCGATGCGCAACCGCCCACTGGCCTACTGGCTAGCCTATATTCGCGCGCACGCCGGCGAGGATGCGCCGATCATCGTGGTGCAGACCCGCTGTGACGAGCCGGAACAGGAGCAAGCTCCGCCGTTATCTGGCAGGCATGGTTTCCGACAGTTACACCACTGCGCCAGCAGTGCTGTCACTGAAGACGGCCTCGACATGCTGCAGTCCCAGCTCAGACGTGCCACCAGGTTGCTGGCCAGGCGACTGGCCGAAGTGCGTATCCCGCAAAACTGGGCCAGTATCGCAACCGCCATCAGCGAAAGGCAGCAAGCCGGTGACAAACTGCTGGCCTTCACCGACTTTGCCGCCCTGTGTGGCCAACATCACACCCAGGCACCGCCTGCCCTGCTGGCCGACTATCTGCACCGCAGTGGCAAGCTGTTCTGGCAGGCGGGGGCTTTTGCCGGCCAGCTGGTGCTGGATCAGCAATGGGCGCTGCAAGGCTTGTATGCATTGCTGCAGCGCAATGGCCCGCTGGCCATGCTGCGCGAACAATTCGGCTGCTTCAGCAGTACCCAGCTCGCGATGACCGCTTGGCGCGACTTTACCGAGTCCGACCAGCAGCAATACCTGCAGATGATGCAGCAGTGCGCCAGCTGTTTTCCCTTGGGTGCCGGTCAGTTTCTGGCACCGGAGCTGCTGCCCAGCATGGCCCGCCGTCAGCCCGACATCGACACCATCTGGCGCGATGGCGAGACAGCGGCGCATATCGTGCTGCAATACAGCTTTTTGCACGATGGCATCATCCACGCAGTGCTCAGTGCTATCGGCAAACTGGCCGGCCGTGCCGCCGTATACTGGCACGATGGCGTGTGCTACTACGACCGCACCGCCAAAGGTGCTGTGCGCATCACCGCCCGACGCGCCGCACTACCTACCCAAGACTATGGCGGCAGCATCGACATCGAGGTACAGGGCGAACATGCGGCCAACCTTGCCCGCCATCTGCTGGACTCGGTGCAATCCATTCGCCTGCGCGAGCAAGCACAAGTGCAATGGTTGCGAGGCAGCCCGGAAAGCCACCCAGCCGCTGAAGACGACAGACCCGAGCCATTCAGCGTGATCGACCCGGACCCGGCTATCAGTCCGCTCATCAGCGCACCGGATAGCCGACTTGTCGATGCGCCGGCCAAGCCGCGGCAGATTCTGGCTTTTGCCACCGAGTGGACCTCGCGTCATGGGGGCTTGTCCACCTTCAACCGCGAGCTGTGTACCGCGCTGGCAACACTGGGAGCACAGGTGTGCTGCGTGGTCGAACAGGCTGACGAGCAGGAAATCAAGGCTGCCAGGCAAGACAACGTCACCCTGCTCTTGCCGCCTGCTGGTAGCGACTCAGCTCGCAGCAACATGCTTCGACCGCTGCCCCTGCCAGCCGGGTTCTCCCCCGATACCCTGATCGGTCACGGCCGCATTACAGGTGGCATCGCTCTCGCCCAGCAGCAAGACTTTTACCAGACGGCAAAACGCATCCATTTCCTGCACATGGCCGCCGGCGAAATCGAATGGTTCAAGGGGAAAGACAATGCGGCCCAGACAGCCGAACAACGCGACAGGCAGGAACTGGAGCTGATGCGCGGAGCGAGTCTGGTTGCTGCGGTCGGCCCCAAATTGAATGATCACGCGATCGACTTGCTGAATGCCCTGCCAGTAGCACAGCGCAGCCGGGTGATCGACTTTCGGCCAGGGTTTCGAATACAGGAAAGCTACAGCGCCCACACCGTCAACTTCCAATGCCTGATGCTGTGCCGGGCGGAGGATAGTGAACTGAAAGGTATCGATATTGCCGCACATGCGCTGGCAAAACTGGATGGTAGCAAACTGCAGTTTCAACCCGAACTGGTGATTCGTGGCGCCGTCAGCGGGAGCGGAACACAGCTGCAGCAGGTACTGCAAGCGCAGCACTCCGTCTTGACAGTGTCGGTACGCGAATACCAGCCCGGCGAGGTGGTGATCGAGGATTTGCGCCGCGCCAGCCTGCTGCTGATGCCGTCACGAAGTGAAGGCTTCGGGCTCGTGGCACTGGAAGCATTGCGCGTGGGTACGCCGATTCTGGTCAGCAGCGAAACCGGCTTTGCCATGATGCTGAAAGAGTTACTGACTCCTCACCAATGGGCAAATTTCATTGTCGACACCCCATCATCTCCGGGCCAAGCCGGAAAAGCCGTCGACAACTGGCAAAGAGAAATCGAATTGCAGTTACGCGATTTCGACGCGGCCAAACGTCGAGCGGCAGAACTGGGAAAACTCCTAAGTGAGAAACTGAACTGGGGTGATGCCTGCCGTCTGTTGTTGGGTATGCCAGGTTGACCCCCTGACCACCCGATAGCGATGATTTGGCAACGGTCTGACGAGTCAGGCCGTAACAACACCGCCACGAGTTATGTTTGGCTATGTCCCAATTACGAGTTGGTAACTAAGCTGAAGCAATTCCTACCCAGGAGCGCGATGATGGATGCCCAATCCTTCCAGCGTCTGCTTGCCCGGCTCGACTTACTCAGCCCCAGGCAGAAAGCCACTCTCCAGCTCACCCTGCAAACCTGCCGCGCCGACACAATGCGACGAGCAGATCAACACCAGCCACGAAGAACAGATCGATCGCTTCGGGCTGCCATCGCCGCCGCTGGCAGTTTTTTAGCGATACCGCATGAAATGCAAAACAACGCACTCGCAATGAATTGTTTGCCTAATCAAAAGGCTAGCAGCTGCCAGCATCGCCTATAACGACGGAAGGAATGCACCCGTCCGACAGCACCCAGCCGCCAGCCGTGAGCCACTTCTCCCTTATGCCGCGTCATGCCGCTCGTGCTCGGGTGGCCGGGCGGGTGTCATTCCACACCCATCATGGAGAGCCGTTTACCTTTCATCCCCACGCCATCATCACCCTGTTGCCCGGCCTGATCCGCCAGCGGCACCGACCTTGCCCCGTTCCCGCAGCGCCGGCCGCCCCACGGCAACAATGCGCACCACATTGCGCGCAGCCGTGAGCCGAATGGCAAGTCAACAGGAGAACATCATGCAAGTTCGCAAACTGGGCGTCGCACTCGGCGTCGCCGTGTCGCTGCTGGCCGGCTGCACCACCACCGGCGGCGGCCATCTCACCACCACGCAGGCCAACCGCGACGCCACCAGCATCGCCAACGAAAAACGCGAGATCGACAGCGCCTACGACAGCACCCTGACACGGCTGTACGGCAACGCGCGCGGCTCGCAGGAGCTGGTGGCCAAGGCCAAGGGCGTGCTGGTGTTCCCGTCGGTGATCGCCGCCGGGCTGGTGGTGGGCGCCGAATACGGCAAGGGCGCACTGCGCATGGAAGGCAAACCCGCCGGCTACTACCAGACCGTCAGCGGCTCCTTCGGCTGGCAGATCGGCGCGCAATCCAAGGCGGTGATCTTCCTGTTCATGACCCAGGATGCGCTCAACAAATTCCGCACCGGCAGCGGCTGGACCGTGGGGGCCGATGCCTCCGTCGCGCTGCTCAATGTCGGCGCCAACGGCGAGATCGACCTCAATACCGCGATGCAGCCGGTGGTCGGCTTCGTGATGACCAACAGCGGGCTGATGGCCAACCTGACGCTGGAAGGCACCCGCATCACCAAGCTGGACATGTAGCCGCGCCCCATTCGACGCGGCAGCCATGCTTGCGGCCAACCTTGTTGCCAAGGTTGGCCGCAATTGTTTGGCCCATTGCCTGCCCCGCCCCGCCGCACGCCTGCGTGTTGCGCGGCAGGCATTGCTGCGGAGCTGCGGCTAGCCGCGTGCCGACGGCAAGAAACAGGCGCGATCACGGCGACGATGTGGCCCGGCTGTGGCAATCCGGAACCGGCGTTTGAAACGGTGCCATAATGTGACGCCTGCGCCGCCACCGCGCGGCCGTTTCCCCGCCAGCCGGCCCCGCCGGGCCAGCCCTTCTCCAGGAGTCCCCTACATGCAGACCGCCCCGCCCGACATCAAGCCCTGCCACGCCTGCCACGACGCACCACCTCTGGGCTTTGACTTCACCATGGCGTTCCAGCCGATTGTCGATATGCGCGATCGCAGCGTGTTTGCCTATGAGGCTCTGGTGCGCGGGCGTGACGGTAGCGGCGCGGCCAGCATCCTGCAGCAGGTCAACGAGCACAACCGCTACGTGTTCGACCAGTCCTGCCGCGTGAAAGCGGTGGAGCTGGCTGCCCGGCTGGCGATTCCCTGTTTTGTCAGCATCAACTTCCTGCCCAATGCGGTGTATCAGGCCGCGACCTGCATCCGCACCACGCTGGCGGCGGCGCAGCGTTTCAACTTCCCCACTAACCGCCTGCTGTTCGAGATCACCGAGAGCGAGCAGCTGGTGGACAAGGCGCACCTGAAAAGCATCATGGCCGAGTACAAGCGCCAGGGCTTCCAGACCGCGATCGACGATTTTGGCGCCGGCTATTCCGGGCTCAATCTGCTGGCGGAATTCCAGCCGGACATCATCAAGCTGGACATGGCGCTGGTGCGCAACATTCACCTTGATCTGGTGCGACAGGCGATCGTGAAGGGGATCATCGGTGTGTGCCAGGCGCTGCACATCGAGATCATCGCCGAGGGCGTGGAAAGCGAGGACGAACTGGCCTGGCTGCAGACACAGGCGGTGCACCTGTATCAGGGCTACCTGTTCGCCAAGCCGGGCTTTGAACAGCTGCCGGCCATCAACTGGCCGACCGGCAGCCCTGCCTCTGCCTGAACATCGCGGCGGCTTGCGGCCAACCCTGGCCGGCTTGGCCGCCACGCGAACGGCAGCGGCGCCGGCTAGCCCAGCGCCAGCCGGATCTCGCTGGCGATGGCGGCATCCAGCCGCCGCATCAGCGCGTCGCCGACGCGACGGCTGCACAGGATGTGGCGCGTGTCGCCGGCGCCGACGTCGGGAAACGCCAGCAGCTGCAGCGCGCCATGGCCGGATTCGCCGCTGGTAAGCAGCATTTCCGCCTCTTCGCGGGTGGCGAACATGGCATCGGCACGGCCGGCCGCCACCATGCGCAGCAGCTGCGGCTGTTCCATGGTGCTGTAGTTGATGTCGGCCTTGGCCATGCCAAGCTTGCTCTGCACGTAGCTGCCGTAGGTCAGCCCGTCCTTGTACAGCAGGTGCAGGCGGTCATTGGCCAGCAGCTGTTCCAGCGTGCTGCCGGCCGGCGGCAGCCACTGGCTGCGCGCGATCAGCACCACGCCACGATCCTGGTAGATGGCGCGACTGAACAGCGCGTAAGCCTGCCGCTGCGGGGTGCGGAACCAGCCGACGGCGCAGTCGTGGCCGCCATTGGCGCGCAACAGGGCAAGCTGGCGCTTGGCCGGCGTCAGCGCCCAGCGGATCGGGATGCCGGCGCGGGCAAAGGCGCGCCGCGCGCGATCGGCGGTCAGACCGCTGGCCCCTCCGCTATCCTGCCGTACCATGAATGGCGGCCGCTCGTAGTAGTGCAGCGTGATCGGCGGCTGTGCCGCCACCGGCCACGACGCCATGGCCAGCAGCAGCGACAAGCCGTGCCGCAATGTCTGTTTCATCCCGTCCCTCATCCGCCATCCGGTCAAGCATGGTCGCATAAAATGCGGCCGACATGGTTCAGCTTACTACCTGCCGCCAGATTCGCCAGTCATTGCCGCTGCGCAGCAGGGTTGGCCGCAGCGCGCGCTCAGCCGCAGTGTAAGCCGCAGCACCACGCCGCCGTGTATCCGTGTTGTAGCCTCTGTTGTCCCGACGCTTCGCAGCTCACCGACAAAAGCGCGTGCCGCCGGCTACTATCCAGATAAAGCCGTCCCTGCTGCCGCACCCCAAGGAGCCGCGATGCACCAGCCACACATCATCCCAAGCGCCGCGCTGGAAGAAGACGAAGACGACGACAGCAAGAAGGTGCCGCTGTTCCGCCGCTACGAAACCCAGGGCGTGATCCGCCAGATCTCGTTCTACCTGTCCGGCGAGATCGGCGCGCCGATCCACTACACCGACCTGCTGTACACGCTGCGCAGCACCAGCGAATCCGACATCATTTTTCTGCACCTCAACACCCAGGGCGGCAATTTCGATACCGGGCTGCAGATCATCAACAACATCGCCGCCAGCCCGGCGCACGTGATCACCATTCTGGAGGCGCGCGCCTACTCGATGGGCGCGCTGATCTTCCTCGCCGGCGACGAGCTGATCGTGCACGACACCTGCCAGCTGATGTTCCACAACTACTCGTCGGCGCTGATCGGCAAGGGCAACGAGCAGCAGGCGCAGGTGATGGCCAGCGGCAAGTGGTTCGAGAAGGTGATGCGCCACGTGTGCATGCCCTTCCTCAGCGCGGAGGAACTGGAGCGCATCTTCCGCGGCGAGGACATCTGGCTCGATACCGACGACATCCGCCGCCGTCTGCACCGCATCCAGCAAGGGCTGCCGACCACCGCGCCACGCAAGCCACGCACCAGGAAAAGCGAGTGACTGCAGGGTAGCGGCGCGCCGGCGGCATGGTACACGCCGGCTGGGATTGGGCGCGATCGGTCGTGATCGGGTTGACCCTCGTTGGGCCGGGCTGGCCGCGCCGGGAGAGCGGCGGCCGACGATGCAGGCGACCGCGCGAGGCGAGGCGTCGTCCGTGCGCCACCTCACCATCTGCTGCCGCCGCTGACGGCGCCGCATGCGCCGCAAGCTTGGCCGCAGACAGCTCACCGCCGCAACCGGCAAGACCGCGTGCTCAGGACGCGCTGGCCGCCTGCAGCAGGCCGCCAAGGTTGGCGCTGGCGCCCTGCTCCAGCCAGCGCCGCGCCGCCGCCGGCAGCGGAATGCGATCGCGCGCTATGCTTTGCAGCAGTAACTGCCGGTCGCGTTCGTCGCCCAGCTGCTGCTGCCAGTCGCGGGCCCGTTGTGCCCGCCGCCGCCAGCGCTGGCCCAGCAGCTTGCCGCCGGCCTCGATCTGGTAACGCAGCCGCTTGGCCAGCAGCCGTAGCCGGTGCGCCAGCAAGGCATCGCCCGGCTGCCGCTGCCAGTCGCGACGGGCGCGGCGGTAGCGACGCCGCGTCTGCAACAGCGCCCGCCGCAGCGTGCGCCGCAGCCGCCGGTTGCGGTGCGCCAGCAGTGGGGTACAGGCGCGCTGCATGGCCGGCAGCAGCTGGTCCAGCACCATCGCCTGCTGCTGCAAATCCAGCCGCCCGGCCTGCAGCGCCATCACCTCGCGCCGGCGCCAGGCGGCAAAGGTCTTGCTGTCGGCTTCGCCGGCCGCCTGTTGCAGCAGTGCCAGCCGCACTTCACGGTCGCGCCAGTCATTGCCGGCCGCGGCCAGCTGCCGCAGCTGCGCCGACAGCCGCAGCAGCGGCGCCGCACCCGGCAAGGTACCGAGGCAGCGCAGCAGGCTGCGCAACTGGCGCAGGCCGATGCGCAACTGGTGCAGCGCCTCACCATTGTCAGCCGCGCTCAGCTGCTGCCGCGCCAGCAGGATGTCGCGACGATAGCGGGCGAGGCGACGTTTCAGGATGCGGCGGGCAGAGGCAGACATGGCGCGGGCTTTCGGCAGGCTGTTGCTGTGTAGCGTAGTACAGCCGCGCCGTCACGGCAGGCGCGATGCACGGCGGCGCAACCGCCGGCGCACACCACAAGGCATTGCGGCCAACCTTGTCCTGCAAGGTTGGCCGCAATCGTAATAGCGCAGAAGAGTCAGTGACTGCTGCTGGCCAGTGGCGTACCGATGCCGGTGGCGGCATTGAACACCGCCCGCTGCCGCAG
The DNA here is from genome assembly GCF_024437575.1 of Vogesella sp. AC12. Lineage (NCBI taxonomy): Bacteria > Pseudomonadati > Pseudomonadota > Betaproteobacteria > Neisseriales > Chromobacteriaceae > Vogesella > Vogesella sp. AC12. The sequence continues at coordinate 465,746 of NZ_JANFNU010000002.1, read as the reverse complement.
CAGACGCGCGATGGTGGCCTTGTCGCGTTCTCCGTTGATGCTGGTCACCACCAGCTGCCCGCGTTTGCCCAGCTGGCCGGCGGCATCGTAATAGGCACCGATCACCGACAGCCGGCCGGCCTCGACCTCGCCGCCGTAGTGCAGCACCGCCGCCTCGACCTGGTTGTCCAAGTTGTCCAGCTGCGCCGAGAGCGGCGTACCGCCCTTGTCGACATTGATGCTCAGCAGCGTGCGCTGCTCGGCCAGCGGCAGCGCCGAAAAATCGCTGCGCGCGGTGTTGACCGCCTTGCAGTCAGCACTGGCCAGCACCAGCAGCAGCGGCGTGCGCAGCTGGCGCACCGCGTGGCTGACGCCCGCCTCGCCCAGCAGCAGCTGGTTTCCGGGGTTCTGCACCAGGTACAGCGCACCCTGCGCGCCGTGGCGCGGCGCACCGTCGGCGCAGGCCAGCACCGTCAGCCGCGGCGACTTGTCGCCATGCTGGCCACGCGGCAACAGCCGGTTGCCCAGCGCGGCGGCGGCACGCAACGGCGCCGCCATCGCCGGCTGTCGGCGCGCTGGCGCGTGCGGCTGCTGATGCCTGGCTGCCGGCCTGGCGTAGGGCGCCGCCTGTTGCGGCAGGCGCCGCGGCGGATGATTGACCCGCACCGGCGGCGACAGCGGCCGCATCGACGGCGACAGTTTCTCGTGTGGCGCTTCGTGGACAGTGGCGGCCGGTGTGGCTGGTGTGGCCGCTTCGGCCGCGCCATGCGCGATGGCCGGCGTCTGGGTCTGAGCCTGGGACAGCGCTGGCAGCAGCAGGCAACAAGCGGCGGCGAGCGCCGCGAGATAAGACGTCATAAAAAGCCACCGGTGAATAATGCCAAAGCGCAAGGGTAATACACTATCGCCCGTCGGCAAACTCAAGCCGTCGCGGCAGGGCGCTTGCTCTGGCTCAGCATCACCCCACCCAGCACCAGCAGGCAGGCCAGCCATTGCCAGCCGTTGAGGCGCTCGTCCAGCAACAGGCCGGCCAACAGCAGGGTGAACACCGGGATCAGGTTGATGAAGGCCGCCGCCATCGCCACCGGCACCTTGGACACCGACCAGGTGTACAGGCCGTAGGCGCCAAGGGTGATGAAGGCACCGAGGTACACCACCCAGAACACCGCGTCGGCCGGGAACGCCTGCGGCCAGCTGGCCCACGGTGTCAGCAGGCTGATGCCGAACCAGACACAGCCCATCACCGTCTGGATCGCGGTAATCGCCAGCGCCGAATAGCGGCTGGACAGCTTCTTCGCCATCAGCACGTAACCGGTGGCGCAGACCATGGCCAGGAATTCCAGCGTGTTGCCCAGCAGCGGATTCGGTGCCGCGGCCGAGGATTCGCTGGTCAGCGTCAGCCACGCCACGCCCAGCAGCGAGATGGCGATGCCGCACCAGGCGCGCCGGCCAAGGCGCTCACGCAGGAACAGCAGCGCGCCGAGCGCGGCCAGCACCGGCAGCGTGGCGGTGATCAACCCAGCCTGCGAGGCGCTGGTGTACAGCAGCGCCTGCGCCTCGAACAGGAAATACAGGCACGGCTCGCACAGGCCGAGCAGCAAGATCCACTTCCAGTCACCGGCGCGGTAGTGCCAGCGCGTACCCTGCCACGCCATCAGCGGCAGCAGTAGCGCGGTGGCGATCACCATGCGGCAGAACAGCACGAACAGCGGGTCAAACACCTGGAACACGATTTTCAGGGCGATGAAGGAACTGGCCCACAGCAGCATGGCCGTGGTCAAGGCGATATAGGGCAACATGATTTTCCGTCTGGCAGCCGGCGTGGCTGCAAAAAAAATGGCCGACATGGGCGGTCGGCCATAGGTCACACTGGAGTGCATCAACCGTCGCGCAGGTTGCGAAACCATGACAGCGAGGTGAACGACAGCTTAATCCCGCGTTACACTACTGAACACCACACAATGCTAAACAGATTGTTCTGCAATGAAAACAACGCCAACCCTTTCGCCTGACGCGCTACTGGCTTTCGACGCCCTCGCCCGCCACGGCAGTTTTACCGCCGCCGCCGAGGCGCTGCACTGCGCCAAGAGCCGCATCAGCCAGCTGATCAAGGAACTGGAACAGGAGCTGGGCACCGTGCTGGTGCTGCGCAATACCCGCCGCGTGGCGCTCACCGAAAGCGGGCAGCGGCTGGCCGCGCACGCCACCCGCCTGCGCGAACTGCTGGACAGCGTGCGTCACGACATCGAACAGGCACGCGACAGCGTGGAAGGCGTGCTGCGCATCGGCTGCTCCGCCGGCCTCGCGCAACAGCTGCTGGGGCCGCTGCTGGCGGAGATGGCGATGCTGTACCCGGCGCTGCGCATCGAGCTGAAAGTGGAAAACCGCATCCAGGACCCGGTCGGCGAGGGGCTGGATTTTACCCTGCGCACGCGCAATGTCCACGACGACCGGCTGGTGGCGCGCCCGGTGGGGCTGGTGTGGGAGGCGCTGTACGCCAGCCCAGCCTATCTGGCGCAGCACCCGGCGCCGGCCAGCACCGAGCAGCTGCACCAGCACCGCCTGATCAGCAACGCCTACTACGGCAAGCAGGGCAGCGAATGGCGGCTGGCCTGCGACGATACCAGTGCCACCCTCAATATCTGCCCGTCGCTGGTGGTGGATCAGTACGCAGTGGTGTCCAGCATCATCCAGGCCGGACACGGCATCGGCCTGTTGCCCAGCTACATGGCCAAGCCGCTGCTGGAAAAAGGCGACATCGTCGCGGTGCTGCCGCAGTGGCGCGCCGCCGGCTGGCCGGTATTCCTGGTATTTGCCTACCACCAGCCGATGCCGCGCAAGCACCAGGCCTTCATCTCCTTCATCATCCCGCGGCTGCAGGCGGCGCTGGACGGGATTTGACCCAGACCAAGGTTGGCCGCAAGGCGTACTGCTACAGTCGGCCCCGACTTTATTCGGTACAAGAGGCTAAACATGGTCGAACAAGCTGATCTGTTCATCGTCGGGGGCGGCATGGTCGGGGCGGCACTGGCCGCGGCGCTGGCCGACACCGGCCGCCGCATCGTGGTGCTGGAACAACAGGCGCCCGCCGCCTTCGATCCGGCCAGCGCGCCGGATTTGCGCGTGTCCGCCATCAGCCCGGCATCGCGGCAACTGCTGCAGCGCATCGGCGCCTGGCCGTATATCGAGGCGATGCGCAGCGCGCCGTACCAGCGCATGCTGGTGTGGGAAAACGACGAGCAGGAAGGCACGCTGTTCGACGCCGCCGAGCTGGGCGAGGCCGAACTGGGCCACATTATCGAGAACCGCATCGTGCAGCTGGCCTGCCAGCAGGCGCTGGCGCAGCATGACAATATCGAGCTGATCTGCCCCGACCTGCTGCAATCGCTGAGCGAACAGGGCGATCACTGCCTGGTGACGCTGGGCAGCGGTCGCCAGTTTGCCGCCAGGCTGGTGGTTGCCGCCGACGGCGCCCAGTCCGCCGCGCGTCGGCTGGCCGGCATCGGCATCAACAGCCACGACTACCCGATGCACGCCTTTGTTGCCACCTTCGCCATCGAGGGCGGCGAGCGCGACATCACCTGGCAGCAATTCACCGCCAACGGCCCGCAATCGCTGCTGCCGCTGCCTGGCGACTACGCCTCGCTGGTGTGGTATCACCAGCCGGCACGGGTACGCGAGCTGGAAACCCTCAGCGAAGCGGCACTGATCGCCGCCTTCCAGCGTGAATTCCCCGCCCGGCTGCCGGTGCTGCGCCAGCTGGTCAGCCGCGGCAGCTTCGCCCTCACCCGCCGCCACGCGCAAAGCTACCATCGCGGCCGCGTGGTGCTGGCCGGCGATGCCGCGCACACCATCCATCCGCTAGCCGGCCAGGGCGTCAACCTTGGCTTCCAGGATGTGCAGGCACTGTCCGCGCTGCTGCACGAGGCCTTCCGCCTGGGGCAGGACCCGGCGGCACCGGCGCTGCTGCAACGCTACCAGCGCCAGCGCATACTGCCCAACCACGCCATGCAGCGGCTGATGGATGCCTTCTGCTACGGTTTTGGCAACAGCGCCCCGCCGCTGCGCCTGCTGCGCAATCTGGCGCTGAAGCTGGCCAACCGCCCCGGCAGGCTGAAACAGGAAGTGGTGCGCTACGCACTGGGTCTGTCCCCGCTGGCGCGCGGCCTGCGCATCGCCCTGCCCGGAAAATGAGCGACACGCTGCGGCCAACCCTGGTCGCAGCGCATCAACACCACCGCACGGTGGTAGCACCCAAACAAAAAGCCCTTTGACGAATCAAAGGGCTTTTTTCAACAAGACAATCAGACTGAATTACTTCAGTTTGATTTCCTTGTACAGAACATGCTTGCGAGCAACGGGATCAAACTTTTTGATCTCCATTTTCTCAGGCATCGTACGCTTGTTCTTGGTGGTAGTGTAGAAATGACCGGTACCTGCGGTCGATTCCAGCTTGATCTTGTCGCGCATGGCTATTCCTTATTGTCGATTTCGTCGGTCGAAAAATTACAGCTCGCCGCGAGCACGCAGGTCGGCCAGAACGGCGTCGATGCCTACCTTATCGATGGTACGCAGTGCTGCGTTAGAAATACGCAGACGCACCCAACGATTTTCGCTCTCTACCCAGAACTTGCGATATTGCAGGTTAGGCAGAAAACGACGCTTAGTCTTGTTATTGGCGTGGGACACATTGTTCCCGGTCATCGGACGCTTGCCGGTGACTTTGCAAACACGCGCCATGGTTCATCACTCCCAAAAGCCGGTAAAAGGTAAACTTATACCATATTAAGAAGCCATTCGACAAGACGGTGCCCTGCCGGTTATGGAACCCGACAGTATCACCCGCCATGCTTGAGCGGCCAAAAGAATCCGCAATAATACAACAAGGCTACGGCACACGCACGCTTTAATTGTCATGAAGCGCGGCGACGGCGGGCAACTGTGGCTTGCATCACGAAAACCCGCGCCGCCCGCCCGGCGCGGCGCCGGCAAGTAATTGCGGGCAAACGGCAAACAGTCGCGCATTGCCCATTCAAAAAAGTGCGACTTTCGGTTAAAATCACAGATTCCAACAGAGTTGCATTCCCATGACCAAGTACATCTTCGTAACCGGCGGTGTGGTGTCCTCCCTCGGCAAGGGCATCGCCGCTGCGTCCATCGCCGCTATCCTTGAGTCTCGCGGGCTTAAAGTCACCATGCTGAAGCTCGACCCTTACATCAACGTCGATCCGGGCACCATGAGCCCGTTCCAGCACGGCGAAGTCTTCGTAACCGAAGACGGCGCGGAAACCGACCTGGATCTGGGTCACTACGAGCGCTTCATCAAAGCCAAGATGAAGAAAAGCAACAACTTCACCACCGGCCAGATCTACGAATCGGTGATCACCAAGGAACGCCGTGGTGACTATCTCGGTGGCACCGTGCAGGTGATTCCGCACATTACCGACGAGATCAAGCTGAAAGTACGCGAAGGCGCCGGTGACGTGGACGTGGCCATCGTGGAAATCGGCGGCACTGTCGGCGACATCGAATCGCTGCCGTTCCTGGAAGCGATCCGCCAGATGCGTTCCAACCACGGCCGCAAGAACACCCTGTTCGTGCACCTCTCCTACGTGCCTTATATCGCCACCGCCGGCGAGATCAAGACCAAGCCGACGCAGCACTCGGTGAAGGAGATGCGCGAAATCGGCATCCAGCCGGACATACTGCTGTGCCGCATGGACCGCGAACTGCCGGAAGACGAAAAGCGCAAGATCGCGCTGTTCTGCAACGTGGAAGAGAACGCGGTAATCGGCTGCTACGACGCCGACTCGATCTACAAGGTACCGGGCATGCTGCACGCGCAGGGTATCGACGACATCATCTGCGAACAGCTGCAGCTGGAGCTGCCGAAAGCGGACCTGTCGGTGTGGAACGGCATCATCGACGCCATCGAGCACCCGCAGCACGCGGTCAACATCGCCATGGTCGGCAAGTATGTCGACCTGACCGAATCGTACAAGTCGCTGACCGAAGCGCTGAAACACGCCGGCGTGCACACCCGCACCAACGTCAACATCATCTACGTCGACTCGGAAGAGATCGAACGTGACGGCGCCGAATCGCTGAAGGACATGGACGCGATCCTGGTCCCGGGCGGCTTCGGCAAGCGCGGCGTGGAAGGCAAGATCAAGGCGGTGAAATTCGCCCGCGAAAACAACATCCCTTACCTCGGTATCTGCCTGGGGATGCAGATCGCGCTGATCGAGTACGCCCGTGACGTGGCCGGCATGGCTGGCGCCAATTCCACCGAATTCGACCTCGAAACCGACTACCCGGTGGTGGCACTGATCGACGAGTGGGTCAACCACGACGGCAAGATCGAAACCCGCGACGAGAACTCCAACCTCGGCGGCACCATGCGCCTGGGCAGCCAGCAGTGCGAGCTGGCCGCCGGTTCGCTGGCGGCACGCGTGTACGGCAACACCGAGATCACCGAGCGTCACCGTCACCGCTACGAAGTCAACAACCACTACGTTGGTCGCCTGCAGGAAGCCGGTCTGACCATCAGCGGCCTGTCCGCCGGCCACGAAAAGCTGGTGGAAACCATCGAGCTGGGCAACCACCGCTGGTTCTTCGCCTGCCAGTTCCATCCGGAATTCACTTCCACCCCGCGTGACGGCCACCCGCTGTTCATCGCCTACGTCAAAGCGGCGCTCGCCTACCAGGCTGATACAGCCAAGGCTTGATGCCATCCAGGGTTGGCCGCAGCACTGCGGCCAACCCTGTTTCCAGCTGAAGGACACACACCATGAAACTCGCCGGATTCGAAGTCGGTCTTGACCACCCGCTGTTCCTGATCGCCGGTCCCTGCGTGATCGAGAGCGAACAGATGGCGCTGGATACCGCCGGTCAGCTGAAGGAAATCACCAGCGAACTGGGCATCAACTTCATCTACAAATCCAGTTTCGACAAGGCCAACCGCTCCTCCGGCAAGTCGTTCCGCGGCTTCGGCATGGAACAAGGCCTGCGCATCCTGGCCGAAGTTCGCCGCCAGATCGGCGTGCCGGTGCTGACCGACGTGCACACCGAAGAACAAGTACCGCACGTCGCCGCCGTCGTCGACGTGCTGCAGACCCCGGCCTTCCTTGCGCGCCAGACCGACTTCATCCGCGCCGTTGCCGTGTGCGGCAAGCCGGTGAACATCAAGAAGGGCCAGTTCATGGCGCCGGGCGACATGAAACACGTGATCGACAAGGCGCGCGAAGCCGCGCTGGAAGCCGGTCTCGACCCGGACAGCTTCATGGCCTGCGAACGCGGCGCCTCCTTCGGCTACAACAATCTGGTCTCCGACATGCGCTCGCTGGCGATCATGCGCGAAACCGGTTGCCCGGTGGTGTACGACGCCACCCACTCGGTGCAGCTGCCCGGCGGCCAGGGCACCAGCTCCGGCGGCCAGCGCGAATTCGTGCCGGTACTGGCGCGCGCCGCAGTGGCCACCGGCATCGCCGGCCTGTTCATGGAGACCCATCCGGACCCGGCCAAAGCCATGTCCGACGGCCCCAACGCCTGGCCGCTGCCGCGCATGAAAGAGCTGCTGCACACGCTCAAGCAGATCGATGCGCTGGTCAAGGGCCAGCCGTTTGCCGAACAAACGCTGTAACAGGTTGATTTCACGGCCAACCTGTTGCAAGGTTGGCCGCACCGTATTCCGGTTTGACTAACCTAGACCCCTTGAAGGAAACATTCATGAGTTCGATCATCGACGTGATTGCCCGCGAAATCCTCGATTCCCGTGGCAACCCGACAGTTGAAGCCGACGTCTTGCTGGACTCCGGCGTGATGGGCCGCGCAGCCGTACCGTCCGGCGCCTCCACCGGCGAGAAGGAAGCACTGGAACTGCGCGATGGCGACAAAGGCCGCTACCTCGGCAAGGGCGTACTGAAAGCCGTTGAAAACATCAACACCGAAATCTGCGAAGCCATCATCGGCCTCGACGCTTCCGACCAGGCCTTCATCGACAAGACCCTGATCGAGCTGGACGGTACCGAAACCAAATCCCGCCTTGGCGCCAACGCCATGCTGGCGGTATCGATGGCCGTGGCTCGCGCCGCCGCCGAAGACGCCGGCCTGCCGCTGTACCGCTACCTCGGCGGTGCCGGCCCGATGGCGCTGCCAGTACCGATGATGAACGTGATCAACGGTGGTGCCCACGCCAACAACACCCTCGACATCCAGGAATTCATGATCCTGCCGGTCGGCGCAGCCACCTTCCGCGAAGCACTGCGCTGCGGCGCCGAGATCTTCCACGCGCTGAAGAAACTGTGCGACAGCAAAGGCTACGCCACCACCGTCGGCGACGAAGGCGGCTTCGCCCCCAACCTGACCAGCCACGAAGAAGCGATCACGCTGATTCTGGAAGCCATCGATGCCGCCGGTTATGTTGCCGGCCAGGACGTGATGCTGGCACTGGACTGCGCCTCCTCCGAGTTCTACAAGGACGGCAAGTACCACCTGACCGCCGAAGGCCTGTCGCTGTCCTCCGAGCAGTTCACCGACTACCTGGAAACGCTGGCCAACAAGTACCCGATCATCTCGATCGAGGACGGCATGAGCGAGCACGACTGGGACGGCTGGAAGATCCTGACCGAGCGTCTGGGCGACCGCGTGCAGCTGGTCGGCGACGACCTGTTCGTGACCAACCCGGCGATCCTGGCCAAAGGCATCGAAGGCGGCCTCGCCAACTCGCTGCTCGTGAAGGTGAACCAGATCGGTACCCTGTCGGAAACGCTGAAAGCCGTTGACCTGGCCAAGCGCTCGCGCTACACCAGCGTGATGAGCCACCGCTCCGGCGAAACCGAAGACAGCACCATCGCCGACCTGGCCGTGGCTACCAACTGCATGCAGATCAAGACCGGCTCGCTGTCGCGCTCCGACCGCATGGCCAAGTATAACCAGCTGCTGCGTATCGAAGAAGAGCTGGGTGATGCCGCCTGGTACCCGGGCCGTGCTGCCTTCTACCACCTGAAATAAGCAATGCGCTGGCTGACCCTGACGCTGATTGTCCTGATCGCTGCCCTGCAATGGCCACTCTGGCTAGGCAAGGGCAGCTGGCTCAGGGTCTGGCAACTCGACTCCCAGGTCGAGGAACAACGTGCGGCCAACGCAGTCCTGGTTGGCCGCAACGCCGCACTCGACGCCGAAGTGCGTGACCTGAAGCAAGGTTCTGCCGCAATCGAAGAGCGTGCGCGTAATGAACTTGGTATGATCCGGAACAACGAGGTGTTTTTCCAGCTGCTGGACAATAGCACCGCCTCGGAGACTCCATAACCGCACCGGTTCTGACCTTCACTGCAGGCTCAAAAAAACATAATGGCTGCTCATAAAAGCTCCAGGGTCTGGTCCATGACGACGCACAATCCAATCGACACCGCGCGCGAGACGCTGAAACAGCTGACGCTGCGCAAACTCCTCCCGACACCGGACAATTTCGAACGCGTTTACAGCGAAATCATGGGTGTGCCCGCCGAGGCCCGCAGCAACAAGCTGGCCGACCTGCTGCTGCGCGCCTACGAGAGCCTGCCGGCGGAAGAAGCCAGCAGCAAGATTGCCATCGCCAAGCTGCGCCGTGCCATCGACGATGAAAAATGGGAGCTGGTGCCACAGCTGACGCTGGAACTGGCCGAACTCAACGGCCGCAACCGCCAGCTGGCGCAAAACTGGGGCAGCCTGATCCAGGACCTGATGAAAGCCTGGGAAATCCGCAATCCGGCCCTGAGCCAGAACTACAAGCAGTCGGCACTGGAACGGGTGCTGCTGTCCTTCGGCAACACCCCGGACGAACTCAACGAAAAGCTGCACAACTTGGTGAAAAGCTGGCTGCAGCCGGCAGCCGGCCAGGCCGCGCAAGCGGACGCCGACACCACGCTCGCCAGCAGCGCGCCGGTACCAGGTCCGGCAGCCGCAGCCGCCGAGACGGACGACGGCGACCGCTGCCAGGTGTGGAAGGATGTCTTCGACTACACCCTCAAGTTCGGCATCGAGCCGCGACTGGTACACTATCCGGAACTGTCGCAGCACTTCAGCGACACCCGCAACGCGCTGGGCAGCATCCACAACAGCCACGATGTCGACAATTTCTTCCCGCAGCTGCGCAGCTTCCTGATCCGCCTCGAGCTGCAGTCGCAGGACGACGAACGGCTGGTCACCGGCCTGTCCAACCTGATGCAGCTGATGCTGCAGAATGTCGCCGAGCTGAACCAGTCCGACAGCTATCTGGTCGGCCAGATCAGCGGCCTGCAACAGATCCTGGCGCAGCCGAACATCTCGATCCAGCACATCTACCAGCTGGAAGCCAGCCTCAAGGAAGTGATCCACAAGCAGGGCACGCTGAAACACTCGCTGGACGAGGCCACCAGCTCGCTGCGCGCGCTGCTGGACACCTTCCTCGACAAGCTGTCATTGATGAGCAGCAGCACCGGCGACTTCCAGCAACGCCTGCACAGCCACAGCGAGAGCATCCGCGGCACCCAGGACGTCAACCAGCTGAACGACATCCTGCAACTGCTGCTGAGCGATACCGCCAACATGCAGACCAATCTCAGCGAATCGCACGGCGAACTGCTGGCGGCCCGCAACGAGGTGCACAGCGCGCAGCAGCGCATCAGCGAGCTGGAACACGCGCTGGAAGCGGCCAGCGCCAAGATCAAGGAAGACCAGCTCACCGGCGCCTACAACCGTCGCGGTCTGGAAGAACACTTCGAGCGCGAGATCAGTCGCGCCAAGCGCAGCGGCCAGCCGCTGTCGGTGGCGCTGATCGACGTCGACAACTTCAAGCAGCTGAACGACCGTTACGGCCACCTGACCGGTGACGATGTGCTGAAGTATCTGGTGGAGCTGATGCACCGCTCGATGCGCAGCTCGGACATCGTCGCCCGCTTCGGCGGCGAGGAGTTCGTGGTGCTGCTGCCGGATACCGGCATCAACGAGGCGGTCGAGCTGGTTCAGCGCCTGCAGCGCGAGCTGACCAAGAACTTCTACCTCGCCAACCAGGACCGGCTGGTGGTGACCTTCAGCGCCGGTGTCGCGCTGTGGCACCTCGGCGAGTGCGATACCGACGTGATCGAACGTGCCGACAGCGCCATGTACCGCGCCAAGCTGGCCGGCAAGAACCGCACCCTGTCGGCGGAAACCCCCTAGCCCTGCCCGGCGGGCGGCCGCGCCAGCGCCTGCCGCCTGCCTGTCCACTCCCCGTCGCGCCCAGGCGCTACCATCGAATACGCCCCACAATCGCAAACAAGCTGCCCCAAGGTTGGCCGCAAGCCCGCCCAGCTAGTCCCAGTAGCCGGGGCTGCTGTAGCAGGCCTTCAGGTGGTCGATGAACAGCCGTACCCGTCCGGGCAGGAAGCGCCGCTGCGGTACCACCGCGTACACCGGATAATCCGGCGACGAAAAGCGCTCCAGCACCGTCACCAGCCGGCCATCGGACAGGTCATCCTTCACCTCCCATAGCGAACGCCACGCCAGCCCCAACCCGGCCAGCGCCCAGTCGTGCAGCACCGCCCCGTCATTGCACTCCAGCACGCCGCGCACGCGCAGGTTGAGCAGCTCGCCGTCGACCTTGAAGCTCCAGCCGCGGCTCTGGCTCTCGCCCAGCGACAGGCAGTTGTGGCCGGCCAGGTCTTCCAGCGTGCGCGGGATGCCGTGCCGCGCCAGATAGGCCGGCGCCGCCACCACCACGCGGCGGTTTTCCGCCAGCCGCACCGCCACCAGCGAGGAATCGGCGAGATCGGAAATGCGGATGGCGCAGTCGATGCGGTCGCGCGCCAGATCCACCAGCCGGTCGGACAGGTCCAGCGTGACGCGCAGATCGGGATGCGCCTGCTGGAAGGAGGCGATGTGCGGGGCGACGTGGCGGCGGCCAAAACCGGCCGGCGCCGACAGCCGCAGGTGGCCACGGGCACGACCGCTGCCGGAGGCCACCGCCGCCTCGGCCTCGGCCAGCTCGGCCAGGATGCGCTGGCAATCCTCGAAAAAGGCAGTGCCCTCCTGCGTCAGCGTCACGCTGCGCGTGGTGCGCACCAGCAGCTTGACCCCCAGCCGCTCTTCCAGCGCATCCAGCCGCCGCCCGATCATCGCCGCCACCACCCCCTCCTGTCGCGCCGCCGCCGACAGGCTGCCCAGATTGACCACCGCGACAAAGGTTTCCATCTGCTTCAGCACCGGGCATTACCTCACAAAAAGTAAAATATGTTTCGCGATATTACCGGATTTTCCCACACTGCCACATGCTAAACTGCACCGCAGAGCAAGCAGTTGCTAAGCAAGATCGCAAATAAAAACAGAAACTTGCCGTCACCACCCGACAAGCACAGGAGAGAACAGCCATGACGCAGGCACTGCCGCAAGGCGTGGACATCAACGCCCCGGTCACCAGCGCGTTTGCCAGCATCCTTACCCCCGAGGCGCTGGCCTTTGTCGCCGCATTGCACCGCCGCTTCGAGCCGCAACGCCGCGAGCTGATGCTGCGCCGCCAGCAGCGCCAGGCCAGCCTCGATGCCGGCGCGCTGCCCGACTTCCTGCCGGAAACCGCCGCCATCCGCCAAGGCGCGTGGCAGATCGCGCCGCTACCGGCCGATCTGCACGACCGCCGCGTCGAAATTACCGGCCCCGCAGAGCGCAAGGTGATGATCAATGCGCTGAACTCCGGCGCCAGCGTGTTCATGGTCGATTTCGAGGATGCGCAATGCCCGAGCTGGGACAACCAGCTGCAGGGGCAGATCAACCTGCGCGACGCCTGGCGCAGGACGCTGGCTTACCACGGCCACGACGGCCGCCACTACCGCCTCAATGACGACATCGCCACGCTGATGGTGCGCCCGCGCGGCTGGCACCTGCCGGAAAAACACCTGCTGGTCGACGGCCAGATGGTCAACGGCGGCCTGTTCGATTTCGCGCTGTCGTACTTTCATAGTGCCGCCGACCTGCACAAGGTTGGCCGCGCGCCGTACTACTACCTGCCGAAGCTGGAATCGCACCTCGAGGCACGGCTGTGGAACGACATCTTTGTCGCGGCACAGCAGCTGCTGCAGCTGCCGCGCGGCAGCATCAAGGCCACCGCGATGATCGAGAATATCCTCGCCGCCTTCGAGATGGACGAAATCCTGTACGAACTGCGAGAGCACAGCGCCGGTCTCAATGCCGGGCGCTGGGACTACATCTTCAGCTGCATCAAGCACTTCCGCCACAACCGCGAGTTCTGTCTTGCCGACCGCGAGCGCATCACCATGCGCGTGCCCTTCATGCGCTCCTATACCCTGCAGCTGATCAAGACCTGCCACCAGCGCGGCGCGCCGGCCATTGGCGGCATGTCGGCGCTGATCCCGATCAAGCACGACCCCAGCAGCAACGAGCTGGCGCTGGCCGAAATCCGCGCCGAAAAGGAACGCGACGCGCGCGACGGCTACGACGGCGGCTGGGTCGCCCACCCCGCGCTGGTGCCGCTGGCACACGAGGCCTTCCGCAGCGTGCTGGGCAGTGCCATCCACCAGTGGCAGCGCCAGCGCGACGACGTGCTGATCACCGCCGCCGACCTGCTCAACTTCCAGCCGGAAACGCCGATCACCGAGCACGGCCTGCGCAACAACATCAATGTCGGCATCCAGTATCTCGGCGCCTGGTTCAGCGGCAACGGCTGCGTGCCGATCCACAACCTGCTGGAAGAGGCCGCCACCGCCGAGATCGCCCGTTCGCAGATCTGGCAGTGGATACGCAGCCCGAAAGGCGTGCTGGACGACGGCCGCAAGGTGACGCTGGGCCTGTTCCGCGACCTGGCCGCCGACGAGATCAACAAGCTGCGCGCCGAGTACGGTAGCCGCTGGCGCCGCCAGTTCGAGGACGCAGCGCAGCTGTTCGACCTGCTGATCAGCAGCGACGAGTTCATCGACTTCCTGACCCTGCCCGGCAACGAATATCTGGACTGAGCCACCGCCCTGCCCATTTTGATAGCAAACAGCGCCCAGGCCCCGTTATGGGGCCTTTTCATTTCGCAATGCACCAAGTGATGGCAGATTGCTTCTCATGGATACAATATTTGAAATATTATTGCTTTGCACAAACTGAAATGCGCGGGGTTTTGCAATATCATTGCGCGAAAGCTGCATTACCAAGTCAACAATACCATCCGGAACAAAGGTATCGCCATGATGAACTTCCCTCGCCGCACCGTCCTGGCCGCGCTGCTGGCCGCCAGCCTCAGCCCGTTCGCCACTGCCGCCGACATGAAATCCGTCGCCGTCACCGCCATTGTGGATCACCCGGCGCTGGATGCCGCGCGCAAGGGCGTGGAAGACGAACTGAAGGCGGCCGGCTTCGAGGCCGGCAAGCAGATCAAGTACCAGTACCAGAGCGCACAGGGCAACCCGGCCACCGCCGCGCAGATCGCCCGCAAGTTCATCGGTGACGGTCCGGACGTGATCGTGGCCATCGCCACCCCGAGCGCGCAGGCCGCCGTCGCCGGCACCCGCAGCATTCCGGTGGTGTTCACCGCGGTCACCGACCCGGTCGCCGCCAAGCTGGTGAAAAGCTGGAAAGCCGGCAACGGCAACGTCACCGGCGTGTCCGACATGCTGAAGCTGTCGTCGCAGGTTGACCTGATCAGCAAGGTGAAGCCGGGCGCCAAGCGCGTCGGCATGGTGTACAGCCCGGGTGAAGTGAACTCGGTGATCGTGGCCAAGGAGCTGAAGGCCGAGCTGGCCAAACGCGGCATGACGCTGGTGGAAGCCCCTGCGGCACGCACCGTGGACGTGGCCCCGGCCGCCAAGAGCCTGATCGGCAAGGTCGACGTGATCTACACCAGCACCGACAACAACGTGGTGTCGACCTACGAGTCGCTGGTTGGCGTGGCGCAGCAGGCCAAGATCCCGCTGGTGGCCGCCGATACCGATTCGGTGAAGCGTGGTGCCACCGCGGCGCTGGGCCAGAACTACTACGACATCGGCCGCCAGACCGGCAAGCTGGTGGTGCGCATCCTGAAAGGCGAGAAGCCGGCAACCATCGCGCCGCAGGTCGGCGAGAAGCTGTCGCTGACGCTGAACCAGGGCGCGGCGCAGAAACAGGGCGTCACCCTGTCGCCGGCGCTGCTGAAGGAAGCCAAGGAAATCATCAAGTAATGCCAACGTTGGCCGCAGCCACCGTTGCGGCCAACCTTGTTCACCCCGCGCTCCGCGATGCCCGATTACCGATTGGCGCACAGGAGCGCTTGTTATTGCAGGTAAGCCATGACCCCTATCGCGTTGATGGGTGCCCTGGAAATCGGTCTGATCTTTGCGCTGGTGGCGCTGGGCGTGCTGATTTCCTTCCGCATCCTTGATTTCCCCGACCTCACCGCCGACGGCAGCTTCCCGCTGGGCGGCGCCGTCGCCGCCACCCTGATCGCCGGCGGCCACGACCCGTGGCTGGCTTGCGGCTTCGGCGCGCTGGCCGGTGCCGTGTCCGGCCTGGTCACCGCCTGGCTGCACGTGCGCCTCAACATCCTGCAGCTGCTGGCCAGCATCCTGGTGATGATCGCGCTGTACTCGATCAACCTGCGCATCATGGGCGCGCCCAACATGCCGCTGATCGGCTCGCCGACGGTGTTCGCCCCGTTCATCGGCGAGGCGCTGGAAAACAGCTGGCTGGTGCAGCCGGCGGTACTGGCGGTGATCATCGTCGCCGCCAAGATCGCGCTGGACCTGTTCTTTGCCTCGCAGACCGGCCTCGCGATGCGCGCCACCGGCGCCAACCCGCGCATGGCCCGCGCCCAGGGCGTGGCCACCGAGCGCATGGTGCTGTCCGGCATGGCGCTGTCAAATGCGCTGATCGCGCTGGCCGGCGCACTATACGTGCAGACCCAGGGCGGCGCCGACGTGTCGATGGGCGTCGGCACCATCGTGGTCGGCCTTGCCGCGGTGATCATTGGCGAAACCCTGCTGCCGTCGCGCAAGCTGTGGGTGATCACGCTGGCCACCATCATCGGCGCGCTGCTGTACCGCCTGCTGATCGCGGTGGCGCTGAACGCCGACTTCATCGGCCTGCAAGCACAGGACCTGAACCTGATCACCGCGCTGCTGGTCGGCTTTGCGCTGGTATTGCCGAAACTGAAAGCGAAATTTTCCCGCAAGGCCGGAGGAAAGCACTGATGCTGCGCGCCGACAATCTGTTCAAGACCTTCAACCCCGGCACCCCGATCGAGAATCCGGTGCTGCGCGGCCTGTCGCTGACCATCGAATCCGGCCAGTTCGTGACCGTGATCGGCAGCAACGGCGCCGGCAAATCCACGCTGCTGAATGCCATCTCCGGCGACCTGTTCGTCGACCGCGGCAGCCTGCACATCGACGAGCAGGACGTCACCCGCGTGCCGGCCTGGCAACGCGCCGGCATGGTGGCGCGCGTATTCCAGGACCCGATGGCCGGTACCTGCGAAGGCCTCAGCATCGAGGAAAACATGGCGCTGGCGTGGCACCGTGGCCGTAGCCGCGGCTTTGGCCGCGCCATCCGCGCCGAGCAGCGCGAGCTGTTCCGCGACAAGCTGGCGATGCTGAAGCTGGGGCTGGAAAACCGCCTCGCCGACCGCATCGACCTGCTCTCCGGCGGCCAGCGCCAGGCGGTCAGCCTGCTGATGGCCTCGCTGCAGCCGTCGCGCATCCTGCTGCTGGACGAGCACACTGCGGCGCTGGACCCGAAAACCGCCGCCTTCGTGCTGGAGCTGACTGACCGCATCGTGCAGGAGAACAAGCTCACCGCGATGATGGTCACCCACTCCATGCGCCAGGCACTGGATCATGGCCACCGCACCGTGATGCTGCATCAGGGCCGCGTGGTGCTGGATGTCAGCGGTGACGAGCGCAAGCAGATGCAGGTCAGCGACCTGCTGGCGATGTTCGAGAAGACCCGCGGCGAACAGATCGACGACGACGCGCTGCTGCTGGGCTGAAACCGGCAAGCGCACCCGACAGCACGGCCTACGGGCCGTGCTTTTTCATGCCCGCTCGCCCGCCGCGCGACAGCGTTACATTCAACGGCCATAATTAGCCGGTACGATTGCAACCATCACGCATCGCCACAGTCACAGCGCTGTTTTCACCGCGAAAGGTCCCATCATGTCCCTGTTCCTGCGTTCTTCCCGTCCCTTGCTGCTCGGCGTCACCCTGCTGCTGAGCCAGCTGGCACCGGCCCAGGCGGCCGAGCCCGCCACCGTCCTCAACCTCAGCGCCAGCGCCCAGCGCGAGTTGCCGAATGACCAGCTGAACGCGACGCTGTACATCCAGGAACGGCAGCCACAGGCGGCGCAGCTGGCCGACAAGCTGAACCGCGCCCTCAACCGCGCCAAGGCCGATGCCGCCGGCTATCCGAAGGTGACCATCAGCAGCGGCAACTACAATAGCTGGCCCAGCTACGACAAGAACGGCAAGATCAATGGCTGGCAGGGCCGCGCCGACATCCGCCTGCACAGCCGCGACTTTACCGCTGCCGCCGAGCTGATCGCGCAGCTGCAGAAATACATGCTGCTGGAAGGGGTGCAGTTCAGCGTCGCCGACAGCACGCGCAAGGCCACCGAGCAGACGCTGATTCCGGAAGCGATTGCCCTGCTGCAGCACCAGGCCACCGCCGCCGGCAAGGCACTGGGCAAGCCGCAACAGCAGGTGCGCGAGCTGACCATCGGCGAAAGCCAGCCGAACATGCCGCC
This sequence comes from Vogesella sp. AC12, assembly GCF_024437575.1. Taxonomy (NCBI): domain Bacteria; kingdom Pseudomonadati; phylum Pseudomonadota; class Betaproteobacteria; order Neisseriales; family Chromobacteriaceae; genus Vogesella; species Vogesella sp. AC12. The sequence goes on along the minus strand of NZ_JANFNU010000002.1, from coordinate 448,063 downwards.
GCTGATGATGCGCGCCAAGGCGATGACGGCCGATGCGGTGGCCGAGGTGACCACGCCGGAATGGCAACCGGGTAAAAGCACCATCCAGCTCAATGTCAGCGGCCGTATCGAGCTGCAATAAGGCCCGGCCCGGCAACGGCGCGATTGACGCTCATCCCGCCGTTGCTGATACTGCGCTTACAATATCGCACTCCCGCGAAACAAGCCGCCAAGCACACACACCATCATGAAACTGATTGCCTCACTGACCAGCCCGTTTGCCCGCAAGGTGCGCGTGGTGCTGGCCGAGAAAAAGATCGACTGTCCGCTGGAACTGGACCTGCCCTGGGAGGCCGGCAGCCGGGTCGCCGAGTTCAACCCGCTGGGCAAGGTGCCGGTATTGCTGTTGGACGACGGCAGCGCGCTGTTTGATTCCCGCGTCATCGTCGAGTATCTGGACAGCATTTCCCCGGTGGCACGGCTGTTTCCACAGGAACGCCGCCAGCTGATCGAAGCCCGCCGCTGGGAGGCGCTGGCCGATGGCATCTGCGATGCCGCCGCCAATATCGTGATCGAGCAGCGCCGCCCGCCGGCACTGCAAAGCGCCGACTGGATCAACCGCCAGCACGACAAGGTCATCCGCGGCCTGGCTGCCCTGGCGCACGACCTCGGCGAGCGCAACTGGTGCTGCGCCGACAGCTACGGTATTGCCGACATCAGCGTCGGTTGCTGCCTGGGTTACCTCGACTTCCGCTTTGCCGATCTCGACTGGCGCACGCTGCATCCGAATCTGGCCGGCCTGGCGCTGCGCCTGCAGCAGCGCGCCAGCTTCAGCGATACGCTGCCACCGGCATAGAGCCTGTTCACGATCTCGCGAGCTAGAGCGAGACAAGGCGAAAACGGCTGAGGAAGCGGAGTTGACATGGGGTCAATGAGCATTCCGAAGCCGTTTTCAACGCGGTATCGCCGAAGCGCAGCAGATCGTGAATAGGCTCTAAGCAGCTTGTGCCATGCAGCATGGTAATTCGGGCAATACGGTCTAAGCTTATATCAGGCATGCGCTGTCGCCTGTTATCCAGCAAGGAGAATCATCATGCGGTTGGAACAAATGAAACGCATCGCGGACATGATCGGCCTGAAGAAAAAGTCCCGTGAAGCAGTCTGCCTGATGGAGATCGACGGCATGACCGGTTATGCCGCCTCGCGCCAACTCGATATCAGTCTCTCTACCGTTTCACGCGCGCATGCGCGCTTTCGCAGTGCAATGAAGCAGCTATCCAGCTAAAGCCAGTCCGTCAAAAGCGGCCGGATGCCAGCACGGCATCCGCCTGCTTTTTAGCTGGCCTGCGATCGCTGACTGGGGCTTGTCGTCCTGTGGCACGAAAAAACTGACAAATCATGGATTTAGCGGTATAGTACTGTCTGTTTCCGTCTTGCTGGCACAGTTTTCGTACTGCTGCCGTCTGTTTTTGCCTGCCCTGCCCTACCTCGCAGGCGACACTCCCCAACACGGTTTCACATTTCTTTCCCGTTCATGCTGCTTATGAACGGGCCTTGGTGCATGGTCTGATGACCGGGCACGGAACCAGCTACCCGAAAGAATACAATGTCTAAAGAAGATATGATCGAACTGCAAGGTGTCGTTACCGAAATGCTGCCTGAATCGCGCTTTCGTGTACTGCTGGACAACGGCGTGGAAATCCTCGCCTACGGCTCCGGCAAAATGCGCATGCACCGCATCCGCGTGCTGATGGGCGACCGCGTCACCGTAGAAATGTCACCGTATGATTTGAGCAAGGGACGGATCAACTTCCGCCACCCGACAGCGCGTCCGGAAGGTGCTCCGCAGCACTACCGCCGCTGATATTGAGAATTGAACAAGGAATTTAATGAAAATCCAGGAATTGCAACCAGGTGATCGCATCACCGAACAACGTCTTGACCACACTGTTGCCTACGAAGTCATTGCCATCCGCCAGGTTGGCCGCCGCTTCATGGTGACTTTCAACTCGGCACTGGGATTGTCCAGTGCACACTATCAGGGCGATGCCTACATCGCCGCGGCTCGCTAAGCGCGCCGACTGCCACACGCTGCCAACGCAGCACCCACTACCGGATGGCCCCCCAATAAAAAACCGCCCTGCCACTGGGCAGGACGGTTTGTAACGGGCAAGCCACTGCGGCCAACGTTGGCCGCAATGCTCCGGGTCAGACAGACAACTCCAGCATCAGCTTGTTGATCCGCTTCACGAAGGTGGCCGGGTCTTCCAGTTTGCCACCTTCCGCCAGCAATGCCTGATCGTACAACACGTGTGCCAGGTCTTCGCGGCGGCTGTCGTCGCTTTCCGCCGCCAGACGCTTGACCAGCACGTGTTCCGGATTGATCTCCAGTGTCGGCTTGCTGCCTTCCGGCACCGGCTGGCCGGCGGCTTTCAGCATGCGCTCCAGATGCGCGCTCATTTCGTGCTCGCCTACCACCAGGCAGGCCGGGCTGTCGGTCAGCCGCGCGGTGGCACGCACGTCTTTCACGCGCTCGCCCAGCGCCTTCTGCACCAGCTCTACTACCGGCTTGGCGGCTTCTTCCACCTGCTTCTGCGCTTCCTTGTCGGCGTCGTCTTCCAGCGCGCCCAGATCCAGTGCCCCCTTGGCCACCGACTGCAGCTGCTTGCCGTCGAACTCGGTCAGCGAACCGGTCACCCACTCGTCGACACGGTCGGTGAGCAGCAGCACTTCCACGCCCTTCTTCTTGAACACTTCCAGGTGCGGGCTGTTGCGCGCCGCGGACAGGCTGTCGGCGGTGATGAAGTAGATCTTGTCCTGGCCTTCCTTCATGCGGCCAACGTAGTCGGCCAGCGACACGGTGGGCACGTCGCCTTCCGATGCGGTGGACACGAAGCGCAGCAGCTTGGCGATGCGCTCCTTGTTGCCGAAGTCCTCGCCCACACCCTCTTTCAGCACCTGGCCGAATTCCTTCCAGAACGCGGCGTACTTGTCCTGCTCGTTGGCGGCGAGGTCGTCCAGCAGGCCCAGTACCTTCTTCACGCAGCCGGCGCGGATGGCGTCGATGTCTTTCGATTCCTGCAGGATCTCGCGCGATACGTTCAGCGGCAGATCGTTGCTGTCGATCACGCCACGCACGAAGCGCAGGTACTGCGGCATCAGCTTGTTGCTGTCTTCCATGATGAACACGCGGCGCACGTACAGCTTCACACCCTGCTTGCGGTCGCGGTCCCACATGTCGAACGGCGCGCGCGACGGGATGTACAGCAGCTCGGTGTACTCCTGGCGGCCCTCGACGCGGGCATGGCTCCATGCCAGCGGCTCGGTGAAGTCGTGAGCAACGTGTTTGTAGAATTCCTGATACTGCTCTTCGGTAATGTCGTTCTTGCTGCGGGTCCACAGCGCGGAGGCTTCGTTGACGGTCTCGAACTCGTCGCTGACGATCACTTCACCGTTTTCGCCATAGCTGTTGCCCTTCTTCATCTCGATCGGGATCGAGATGTGGTCGGAATAGGTGCGCACGATGCGCTTCAGCGACCAGTCATTGAGGAAATCGTCGTTACCATCCTTCAGATGCAGCACGATCTCGGTGCCGCGGCCAGCTTTCTCCACCTGCTCCAGGGTGAAGTCGCCTTCACCGGCCGACTCCCAGCGCACGCCTTCGCTGGCGGCAGCGCCGGCGCGACGGGTGGTCAGCGTCACCTTGTCGGCGACGATGAAGGCGGAGTAGAAGCCAACACCGAACTGGCCGATCAGGTTGGCGTCCTTCTTGGCGTCGCCCGACAGCTGCTCGAAGAAGGCCTTGGTGCCGGACTTGGCGATGGTACCGATGTTGGCGATCACCTCGTCGCGGCTCATGCCGATGCCGTTGTCGGCGATGGTGATGGTCTTGGCATCCTTGTCGACGCTGATGCGGATTTTCAGCTCGGGATCATTCTCGAACAGGGCGGCATTGTTCAGCCCCTCGAAACGCAGCTTGTCGGCCGCATCGCTGGCGTTGGACACCAGCTCACGCAGGAAGATTTCCTTGTTGGAGTACAAGGAATGGATCATCAGTTTCAGCAGCTGTTTGACTTCGGTCTGAAAACCCAGGGTTTCTTTCTGTGCGCTCATGGCTATGTCTGAATGAAGAGTTGATAACAGAGGACAAGATGGCGGCAGGCGCAGATTCTTCAAGAGCCGGCCGGCGCGACCGGTCGCGGCCATGAAAAAACCCGGCTCCTGTCGGTGGCCGGGTTGCGGGTGGGCGGATGCGCGCGTCAGGCGCTGGCGCCGTCCTTTTTCTCGCGCAGGCCGGGCGGCAGCGCGAACACGATGCTCTCTTCCACCCCGTTCAGCTCGCTGACGCTGGTGGCGCCAAACAGGCGGATCTGCTCGATCACCGCCTGCACCAGCACCTCCGGCGCGCTGGCGCCGGCGGTGACGCCGACACGCTGCTTGCCGTCGAACCACGCCTGCTGCAGCAGGGTGGCGTTGTCGACCATGTAGGCGGTCACGCCGCGCAAGGCCGCCACTTCGCGCAGGCGGTTGGAGTTGGAGCTGTTCGGCGAACCGACCACGATCACGATGTCGCACTCGTCGGACAACAGCTTCACCGCATCCTGGCGATTCTGCGTGGCGTAGCAGATGTCGTCCTTCTTCGGACTGGTGATCTGCGGGAAGCGCGCCTTCAGCGCGTTGATGATGTCGCGGGTCTCGTCCACCGACAGCGTGGTCTGGCTGACATAGGACAGCCGCGACTCGTCCGGCAGCTGCAGCGTGGCGACATCGTCGACCGTTTCCACCAGGTACATGCCGTGCTCGACCTGGCCCATGGTGCCCTCCACCTCGGGGTGGCCCTTGTGGCCGATCATGATGATGCTCATGCCGGCCTGGTGCATGCGCTTGACCTCGACGTGCACCTTGGTCACCAGCGGACAGGTGGCGTCATACACCGTCAGGCCGCGGGCTTCCGCCTCCTGGCGCACCGATTGCGGCACGCCGTGCGCCGAGTAGATCAGGGTGGCGCCGGGCGGCACGTCCTGCAGCTCCTCGATGAAGATGGCGCCCTTGTCGCGCAGGTTGTCGACCACGAAGCGGTTATGCACCACCTCGTGGCGGACATAGATCGGGGCGCCGTAGATTTCCAGCGCGCGCTCGACGATGGCGATGGCACGGTCGACGCCGGCGCAGAAACCGCGCGGGTTGGCCAGCATGATGGTCTTCGTCATCGGATATCCTTCAGTAGCTAAAAGGTTGGCCGCAAGGCTGCGGCCAACGTTGTCGTCATGGTTGCGGGTGGCGGAAGCTGTCGATCACCATCAGCACGGCACCGACACAGATGAAGCTGTCAGCGAGGTTGAACGCCGGGTAGTACCAGCTGTTGTAGTAGTGCACCTGGATGAAATCGATGACGTGGCCGTGCAGCAGTCGGTCGATCACATTGCCCAGTGCGCCACCGATGATGAACGACGCCGCCAGGCTCATCACCGTGCTGAAGCGCCCTTTCACCATCTGCCAGCCCAGCCAGCCGGAGACGGCGAAGGCCAGCGCGGTGAAGAAGAACTTCTGCCAGCCGCCGGCGTCGGCGAGGAAGCTGAACGCCGCCCCCGGGTTGTACAGCAGGGTGAAGCCGAAATAACCCGGGATCACCGCGCGGTACTCGCCGAACTGGTAGGTGGTATTGAAATGGATCTTGCTGAGCTGGTCGATCACGATGATCAGCAGCGCCAACAGGAACCACTTCAGGCTGTCACGCAGGGCCGTGGCCGGCCCTGCCGTTTGCAGTTCGACATCAGGCGTGGACACGGGCCTCACCTTTACCATCAATGTTGTCGACGCAGCGGCCGCAGACATTGCCGTGGCCGGCATGGCTGCCGACGTCGCTGCGGTAGTGCCAGCAACGGTCACACTTGGCATGCGCCGACGGCGTGACAGTGATGCTCAGCGCAGTGCCTTCGCTGACGCTGATGCGCGATACCATCAGCACGAACTTGAGATCGTCGCCGAGGCTGGCCAAGAGAGGGAACAGCACTTCGTCGGCCACGACATCGACCTCGGCCTGTAGCGCGGAGCCGAGCTGCTCGGCACTGCGCAGCGCCTCGATATCCTTGTTCAGCTGCGCGCGGAAGGCGCGGATGGCCTGCCACTTGCCGACCAGGTCCGCTTCCTGCTGTTCGCCGGTGAGCGGGAATTCGTGCCACACGTGGAACAGCGGCGATTCCTCGTCGCTGCCGACCAGCACTTCCCACGCCTCGTCGGCGGTGAAGCACAGGATCGGCGACACCAGCAGCAGCAGGCTGCGGGTGATGTGGTACAGCGCGGTCTGCGCACTGCGGCGCGCGTGGCTGCCCGCCTGGGTGGTGTACAGGCGGTCCTTGAGGATGTCGAGGTAGAAGGCGCCCAGATCCTCGGAGCAGTAGTTGACGATTTCCTGCACCGCGTGGTGGAAGGCGTAGCGCGGATACAGCTCACCGGTCACCTTTTCCTGCATTTCCTTGGCCATCAGCAGCGCGTAGCGATCGATCTCCAGCAGGTTGCCGAACGGTACCGCGTGCTCCATCGGATCGAAGTCCGACAGGTTGGCCAGCAGGAAGCGGAAGGTATTACGCAGGCGGCGGTAGCTCTCGGTGACGCGCTTGAGGATCTCGTCGGAGATCGCCAGCTCGCCGGAGTAGTCGGTGGACGCCACCCACAGGCGCAGGATGTCGGCGCCCAGGCTGTCGTTGACCTTCTGCGGCGCCACCACGTTGCCCTTGGACTTGGACATCTTCAGGCCCTTGCCGTCGACCACGAAGCCGTGGGTCAGCAATTGCTGGTACGGCGCGCGGCCGATGGTGGCGCAGCCGGTGAGCAAGGACGACTGGAACCAGCCGCGATGCTGGTCGGAGCCTTCCAGGTACAGGTCGGCCGGCCACGCCAGCTCCGGACGCTGTTTCAGCACCGCGAAGTGGGTGGAACCGGAGTCGAACCACACGTCGAGGGTGTCGCTCAGCTTGCGGTAGTTGGCCGCATCGTCGCCCAGCAGTTCGGCGGCATCGAGGCTGAACCAGCCTTCGATACCCTGCTGCTCGATGCGCAATGCCACCTGCTCCAGCAGCGCGGCGGAATCCGGATGCAGCTCGCCACTTTCCTTGTGCACGAAGAAGGTCATCGGCACGCCCCAGTTACGCTGGCGCGATACGCACCAGTCCGGGCGGTTGCTGATCATCGCTTCCAGACGGGCACGACCCCAGGCCGGGAAGAATTCGGTGCTGTCCACCGCGTGCTTAGCGCGCTCGCGCAGCACTTCGCTATCCTTGCCGGACTTGTCCATGCCGATGAACCACTGCGCGGTGGCGCGGAAGATGATCGGCGTCTTGTGACGCCAGCAGTGCGGGTAGCTGTGCAGCAGTTTTTCCTGGTGGATCAGCGCGCCCTGCTCGACCAGTGTCTCGATCACTTTCGGATTGGCCTCCCACACCGACAGGCCGGCGTACAGCTCGGTGGTGGACTTGTAGCGGCCGTTGTCTGCCACCGGGTTGTCCACCGGGATGCCGTACTGCTGGCCGACCTGGAAGTCTTCCAGACCGTGCGCCGGTGCGGTGTGCACCAGGCCGGTACCGGCGTCGGTGGTGACGTGCTCGCCGCAGATGATCGGCACCTGACGGTCGTAGAACGGGTGCTGCAAACGGATCAGTTCCAGCTTGTCGCCGCTGGTTTCCGCCAGCATGGTGCCGTCCACGCCGTAGCGTTTGAGGGTCACTTCAGCCAGGTCCTTGGCCAGGATCAGCTTGCCCTTGGCGGTGTCCAGCAGCTGGTACACCAGCTTGGCATTGACCGACACCGCCTGGTTGGCCGGCAGCGTCCACGGCGTGGTGGTCCAGATCACGGCCTGCGCGTCATCGACACTGCCCGCCAGGCCGAAGGCTGCGGCCAACTTGTCGCCTTCCAGCACCTTGAAACCGACATCGATCGCCGGCGAGGTCTTGTCTTCGTACTCAACTTCCGCCTCGGCCAGCGCCGAGCCGCACTCGATGCACCAGTGCACCGGCTTCTCGCCCTTGAACAGGTAGCCGTTCTCGTAAATCTTGCCGAGGGTGCGCACGATGTCGGCCTCGGTCTTGAAATCCATGGTCAGGTACGGGTTGTCCCAGTCACCCAGCACGCCCAGACGGATGAAGTCCTTCTTCTGGCGCGCGATCTGCTCGTGCGCGTATTCGCGGCACAGTTCGCGGAACTTGGCGGCAGGAATGTCCTTGCCGTGCAGTTTTTCCACCATCAGCTCGATCGGCAGGCCGTGGCAATCCCAGCCCGGCACGTACGGCGCGTCGAAGCCGGACAGCGTCTTGGAGCGGACGATGATGTCCTTCAGCACCTTGTTGACGGCATGGCCGATATGGATATCGCCGTTGGCGTACGGTGGGCCGTCGTGCAGGATGAACTTGGGACGGCCGGCAGCGACTTTACGCAGTTTCTGGTAGCGCTGCTGTTCGGTCCAGCGCTTGAGCCAAGCGGGTTCACGTTTGGCCAGATCACCCCGCATCGGGAACGGGGTATCCAGCAGGTTTACGGTCTTGCGATAGTCGATGCTCATGCCTGATCTCGTTGCAAACTGGTCAAATAGGTCTTGGCGCTGGCGGCGTCGCGTTCAATCTGCGCCACCAGCTCGTTCAAATCATCATAACGCGCTTCATCGCGCAATTTTTTCAGAAAGTGCACCGAAACACGCTGGCCATACAGATCACCGTGAAAATCGAACAAATGCACTTCCAGCTTGTAGTGCTGGCTGTCAGTGACCGTCGGGTTCTTGCCGAGGCTGGCCACACCGCCGAGACGCCCCTGCGGCGTATCGACTTCCACCACGAACACCCCCTGCAGCGCCGGTCGCAGATGCGGCAGGTGCACGTTGGCGGTCGGGAAGCCGATGGTGCGACCCAGCTTCTGGCCGTGCATCACCTTGCCACTGATCTGGTACGGCCGCCCCAGCAAGGTGGCCGCACGTTGCAGGTCGCCGGCGGCCAGGGTATCGCGCACCAGGGTACTGGAAGCGCGCTCGCCGGCCACCAGCACCGACGGCATCGCTTCGGTGACGAAATCGGGACAGGCGCTGAGCAGCTCGAAATTGCCCTTGCGGTCGGCACCGAACTGGAAATCATCGCCGATCAGCAGATAACGGGTCTGCAATTGCTGCAGCAACACCTCGCGCATGAACAACTCGGCCGGCATACGCGAAAAGGCGTGGTTGAAACGGTAGACAAACACATAGTCGACCCGTTCTTCTTCCGCCAGGAATTGCAGCTTGTCGCGCAGCACCGACAGCCGCGCCGGCGGCTGGCTGCGGGCAAAGAACTCGCGCGGGTGCGGCTCGAAAGTCAGCAGCGCGGTGGGCAGGCCACGGGCGGCAGCCTCGTGCCGCAAGCGGGCCAGCATCTTCTGATGGCCGAGGTGGACACCGTCGAAATTACCGATGGTCAGCGCACAGGGCAACAAATCATGGCGACGCGGGTCGCCCAGAAACGCTCGCATGGGCAGTCGTGCTCGAAAAGAAACAAACAGTGATTTTAACCAGCCACCCTGAGCCGCGCCAGCCCAAAGCCAAAAAACAAAAGCCCCGGCAGGAGCCGGGGCTTTCTGGCAAGAAGCGAGACTTACATCTTCACTTCTTTGGCAGTTTCTACAGTCACTTCGAAGCGACGATCAGGCTCCAGGCAGGCGATACGCTGGGTGCGAACCTTGATCTTCGAGCACTGCTCGGTCAGCTTGGCTTGCGATTCGCCAGCGCCGGAAGCGGTGATCTTCTCGGCAGGGATGCCGCCGGCAACCAGGTAGTCCTTCACGGCGTTGGCACGACGCTCGGACAGTTTCTGGTTGTAGGCTTCGGCGCCCATGTAGTCAGTGTGGCCAACGATGGCAACCGACTTCAGGTACTTGTCGCCCTTCAGTTCCGCAACCACGCCGTCCAGCGCTGCGTTGCCGGAAGTGATCACGGTCTTGTCGAAGGCGAACAGGCCGGCAGCCGACAGGGTGAAGGACTTGATCTGGGAAACCACGGCAGGAGCCGGAGCAACTGGCGCTACAGCAACCGGCTTCGGAGCTTCCTTGTCGCCGCACTCAACCAGGCCGTCAGTTGCCTTGTTGAAGTAGCCGTCTTTCCAGCATTCGCCGTAGGCGTTGCGAGCCACGTTGTCCAGCGCGCCGTCAGTCGCGTAGCCGGCCTTGGCAGCGAAAGCGCCGCTGGACAGCATCATGGCAACAACCAGTGCGCTCAGTTTGATCGATTTATTCATAGCATTTCCTCTTTGTTGGATAAGTCTACCAGCTTCGCAAAACTGCTCGTGACAAGCACAGCACGTCAAGCTTTAAGACAAACGCGAAATTCATCCGTTGCCAGATAGTTGGAGTGACTATAGGTAGTCGATCACCACCATGTCAACTTTAGCTCAATGGAATGCGACAAAAAAAGCAACACAAAAGCGGACCATTCTATCGAAACACCACACTTTCAGTTGCTAACAAGCAACAATTTAGCGCTGAGTGCGTCTTTTAAACAACGGCTCCGGCTGCAGTACGGTGGCCTGATACTGGTCGCTGAAATCGCGCAGGCCATCCAGTGCCGCCTCGGCCGGACGGTCGTCGCGAATCGCGAACACGGTGAAACCGACCCGTGCCAGGTACGCCAGCTGATCGCGCTGCACGTCACCAATGGCACGCAGCTCTCCCTGATAACCGTAGCGCTCGCGCAGCAATCGGGCAAGGCTATAGCCGCGGCCATCGGTAAACGCCGGGAAATCGATGGCGATCAGAGGCAGCTGCGCCAGCGCTGGCAGCAGCAGGGTCAGGTCGGCATCCGGTGCCAGCCATACCGCGGTTTGGCCGCGGCGGGCCGCAGGGTCAGGCGCCAGCCAGGCGGCCAGCGGCAGGATGACATCCTCCGCCGCGTCATAGCTTTCGTCCTCGCTGCGGATCAGGCGCCATGCATCTTCCGTGACCGCGTCGTTCTTAATGAGATTTTGCATAAACGCGCTCCTTGAATGGCTCCAGCCCGATACGGCGTACGGTCTCGATAAAGCGTTCTCCAGCCAGGCGTTGCTCCACATACAGGTTCATGATCTTCTCGAACGCCAGCGGCACGTCGGCCTGGGCAAACGACGGCCCGATCACCTTGCCGATGGCGGTGTGGTTGCCCTGGCTGCCGCCGAGGGTGATCTGGTACCACTCCTCGCCATTTTTATCAACGCCAAGAATACCGATGTTGCCGATGTGATGATGACCACAGGCATTCATGCAGCCGGAGAAGTTGCAGTCGATGTCGCCGAGGTCGAACAGGTAGTCCAGGTTGTCGAACTTCAGCTGGATCGCTTCCGCCACCGGAATGGAACGAGCATTGGCCAGCGAGCAGAAGTCGCCGCCCGGACAGCAGATGATGTCGGTCAGCAGGCCGACGTTCGGGGTAGCGAAACCGTGCTGGCGTGCCAGCTGCCACACCTCGTACAGGTCGCTTTCCTTCACGTCCGGCAGGATCAGGTTCTGTTCATGCGCCACGCGCAGCTCGCCGAAACCGAAACGGTCGGCCCAGTCGGCGGCGGCGTCCATCTGTTCGGCCGTGATGTCACCCGGCGGCACGCCAGTCTTCTTCAGCGACAGCACCACCGAACGGTAACCGGTCTGCTTGTGGCTGCGGGTATTGCGCGCCACCCACTTGGCGAACGCAGCATCGCTGACCAGCGGCACGGTAAACGCTTCCGGATTGGCGGCCAGCTGTTCATAGGCCGGGTCGGTGAAGAAGCTGGCGTAGTGCGCCACGTCCTCGTCGCGCAGCGTCGCCGCACCGTCCTTCAGGTGCGCCCACTCGTCTTCCACCTTGGCGGCGAAGGCTTCCGGCGTCAGCGCCTGTACCAGGATCTTGATGCGCGCCTTGTACTTGTTGTCACGACGACCGAAGCGGTTGTAGACACGCAGCACGGCATCGAGGTAAGTCAGCAGGTGGCGGGTCGGCAGGAACTCGCGGATGGTCTTGCCGACCAGCGGGGTGCGGCCGAGACCGCCACCGACGATGACTTTGAAGCCGACTTCACCGGCGTCGTTCTTCACCACGTGCAGGCCAATGTCGTGCACCTGGGTGGCGGCACGGTCGTCGGCGCTGCCGGACACGGCGATCTTGAATTTGCGCGGCAGGTAGGCGAATTCCGGGTGCAGCGTGCTCCACTGGCGGATGATTTCGCAGTAGGCGCGGCCATCCAGATACTCGTCGGCGGCAACACCGGCAAAGGCGTCGGTGGTGGTGTTGCGCACACAGTTGCCGGAAGTCTGGATCGCGTGCATCTCGACCTCGGCCAGCTCGGCGAGAATGTCGGGCACCCGCTCCAGCGCCGGCCAGTTGAACTGGATGTTCTGGCGCGTGGTCAGGTGGCCATAGCCACGATCATAGGTACGGGCGATGTGGGACAGCTTGCGCAGCTGGGTGCTGGACAGGTGGCCATAGGGAATGGCGACGCGCAGCATCGGTGCGTGGCGCTGCACATAGAGGCCATTCATCAGCCGCAGCGGGCGGAATTCGTCTTCCGACAGCTCGCCGGCCAGGTAGCGGCGGGTCTGGTCGCGGAACTGCTCGACGCGCTCGCGCACCAGGCGGTGATCCACTTCATCGTACTTGTACATGCTTCTGTTTCCTCAAGCGGTATTGGCCGCAGTGCTTGCGGCCAACCTTGTCAGGCATTCGGGCGTTTCAGCGGACTGGCCTTCACGTGCAGGCCACATTCCTTGGATTCCGGGTTTTCCCACCACCAGCGACCGGCACGGATGTCCTCGCCGACGGAAATCGGCCGGGTACAGGGCGCACAGCCGATGGACGGCACATGCTTGTCGTGCAGGCTGTTGTAGGGCACGTCGTTGGCGCGGATATATTCCCACACTTCTTTTTCGGTCCACTCGATCAGCGGGTTGAACTTCATCAGGCCGTTGTCGGCGTCGAACTCGCGATCGGTAAGATCCTGTCGTGTCGGCGACTGTTCGCGGCGCAGGCCGGTAATCCACGCCGACAGGCCGCCCAGCGCGCGCTTCAGCGGCTCGATCTTGCGGATATGGCAACAGGACTTGCGCAGCTCGACGCTGTTATAAAAAGCGTTGATGCCGTTACTGTTGACGTAAGCTTCCAGCGCCGTCGCATCCGGATAGTAAACACGGATCGGATGGCCGGGATAGCGTTCGCCGACCTGCTGCATCAGGGTGTAGGTTTCCACCGGCAGGCGCCCGGTATCAAGGCTGAAAATGCCGATCGGCAGGTTGCGGCTGGCGATCAGGTGCATCAGCACCATGTCTTCCGCACCAAAGCTGTTGGCCAGCGCAACGGGCGCGTGGTCGCGGGCGATGGTATCGAGCAGGGCTTCGGTATGCGCTAGCTTGTCGGCAAGGCTCATCGTGGGGCCTCCAGTGGGCGTTCGGTCTGAAGTCTGCCATGGTAGCGAAAGCCTTTAAAGCCGAAAAGAATATTGTGTTAGTATTTAATTACTTTAGGTTTTAAGGAGCGCACGATGAAACTCCAGCAGTTACGCTATCTGGTCGAAGTCGCCAAGCAGGGCCTGAACGTGTCCGAAGCGGCAGAAAAGCTGCACACCTCGCAGCCGGGCATCTCCAAGCAGATCCGCCTGCTGGAAGACGAACTCGGCATCCAGGTGTTCATCCGCAACGGCAAGCGCGTGGTCGCGGTGTCGGAGCCGGGCAAGGAAGTGCTACGCATCTCGGAACGCATCCTGCGTGAGGCACAGAACCTCAAACGTGTCGGCGACGAATTCTCCAAGGAAGCGGAAGGCGCGCTCACCATCGCCACCACCCACACCCAGGCCCGCTACGCGCTGCCCAAGGTGATCGCCGAATTCGTGCAGCGCTACCCGAAAGTGCGGCTGTCGATCAAGCAAGGCAGCCCGACACAGATCTGCGACATGGTGGTGTCCGGCGAGGCCGACCTCGCCATCGCCACCGAAGGCATCTCGCTGTACAAGGAACTGGCGATGCTGCCCTGCTACGAGTGGAACCGCAGCATCGTGGCGCCGGACGGCCACCCGCTGTTGGCGCTGCAGCGGCCGCTGACGCTGGACGACATCGTCGCACACCCGATCATCACCTACGATTTCGCCTTTGCCGGCCGCTCCAAGATCAACCAGGCCTTCACCAGCATCGGCAAGACACCGAACGTGGTGCTGACCGCGATCGACACCGACGTGATCAAGACCTACGTCAAGCTCGGCCTCGGCATCGGCATCATCGCCAGCATGGCGTTCGAGGCCGAACGCGACATCGGGCTGCAGGCGCGCGACGCCAGCCACCTGTTCGACGCCTCGGTGACCAAGATCGGGCTGCGCAAGGACGCCTACCTGCGCGGCTACGCCTACACCTTCATCGAGTTGTTCGCACCGCATCTGCACCGCAAGGAAGTGGACGCCGCGCTGCATCACGGTGACGACGAGGAATAAGCCGCCAGCAACAAAGGTTGGCCGCAACGAAAAAGGCACCCGGACGGGTGCCTTTTTTGCTGGCCGCCGTGGCGGCGAGGCTAACGATTACTGCGTGTCGCGGATCAGCTTGGCAAGACGGGCGACGCCTTCCTCGATGCGATCCGGCGTGGCGTGGCTGAAGTTCAGGCGCAGGCGGCCAATGCCGTCGGCCTGGTTGGCGTAGAACGGCTCGCCGGGCATGAACGCCACGTTGTGCTCGCCCAGCGCCACCTTCAGCAGCTCGCGAGTGTCGCGCGTGGTTTTCAGCTTCAGCCAGAAGAACAGGCCACCCTGCGGCACCTGCCAGTCGGCCAGATCGGCAAAGTGCTTTTCCAGCGCGGTCTGCATCGCGTCGCGGCCAACCTTGTACTTGGCCTGCAGCCCGGCCAGATGTGCCGGGTAGTTGCCACTCTTCAGCCACTCGCTGATGAACCACTGCCCCAGACGGTTGGAGTGCAGATCGACCGCCTGCTTCAGCTTCAGCAGGTAGGGCATCAGGTCCGGTGAGGCGATCAGGTAACCGATGCGCAGCCCCGGTGCCAGTGTCTTGGAGAAGGAGCCGCAGTAGATCCACGACGCCGACTTCAGGTGGGTGACCAGCGGAGCCGGCGCGTCGCCGTCGTAGGACAGCGCGCGGTACGGGTCATCCTCGATCAGCACGGTGCCGGCGGCGTCGATAACCTCGGCCAGCGCCTGGCGCGTGTCCACGCTGTAACAGGCGCCGGACGGGTTCTGGAAGGTCGGAATCAGGTAGGCAAGGCGTGCCTTGCTGCTGTCCAGTGCCGCTGCCAGCGTGGCTGCCGGCAGCTGGCCGTCCACTTGCTGCACGGTGGTGATGTCGGCACCGAACAGCTTGAATACCTGCAGCGCCGCGAGATAGGTCGGGCCTTCGGTGATCACCGGTGTACCCGGATCGATGAACAGCTTGGCGGCGAGGTCCAGCGCCTGCTGCGAGCCGGACAGCACCAGCACCTGCGACGGGTCGCACTGCAGGCCGATACGGGCCGCTTCACGGGTAATCTGCTCGCGCAGTTCCGGTTCACCTTCGCTGGTGCCGTACTGCGCCAGTGCTGGCGGTACGCCCTTGAAATCCAGTGCCGGCAGGCAATCCGCGGCCGGCAGGCCGCCGGCAAACGAGATCACTTCCGGGCGTTGTGCCGCAGCCAGGATCTCGCGGATCAGTGAACCGGACAGGCGTTCGACGCGCTCTGAAAACATGTTACTCTCCTCTGGAAGACAGGTATTTATTAGTCAAATTGTTTGACCAACTTAACGCTTAATGACCTTTACGTCAACCATGATTTCCTTGCCAGATTCCTTTGTTTTGCGCGACGCCATGAAGGCGTTTTTTCATGCCTACCAGGCCTTTACCGACAAGCCGGACGAAATGCTGGCGCGGCGCGGCCTGGCGCGGGTGCATCACCGCATCCTGTTCTTCGTGGCACTGTATCCCGCGCTGTCGATCAAGGACCTGCTGGCCTGTCTCGATGTCACCAAACAGGCGATCAACATCCCGCTGCGGCAGCTGATCGAGATGGGGCTGATCGCCACCGACACCGCCAGCCACGACAAGCGGGTGAAGGAGCTGCGCCTGACCGAGGAAGGTCGCAAGCTGGAAGAGGCGCTGCACCGCGAACAGGCACGCCTGCTGATGCAGGCGTTTGCCGAGGCCGGCCAGGACGCCACCGAAGGCTGGCTCAAGGTCAACCAGGCGATGAGCCTGCTCAGCAAGTCCGACATTCCGCGCAACTGACACGCCATGCGGCCAACGTTGGCCGCAACGGCGCCCTCCCCGATACTCAGGCTATGCGCTCGTAGCGCACCTCCAGAATCTCGATTTCCTCCTCGCCGTCCGGCCCGCGGAAGAACACCGTGTCGCCCTCGCGCGCCTTGATCAGCGTGCGTGCGATCGGCGAAATCCAGCTGATGTGGCCGCGCGCCAGATCAATCTCGTCGACGCCGACGATGCGCAGCAGCTGCTCTTTGCCGTCACCGCGCTGGATCAGCACCGTGGCAGAGAAGAACACCTGGTCGGTGGCCTCGCGCAGCTCCGGATCGACCACCTCGGCGATTTCCAGCCGCTTGGTGAGGAAACGGATGCGGCGGTCGATCTCGCGCAGACGGCGCTTGCCGTACAGGTAGTCGCCGTTCTCCGAGCGGTCGCCGTTGCTGGCCGCCCAGTTCACCACCTGCGTCATGTGCGGACGCTCGTGCTTGACCAGCTGGTTCAGCTCCTCGCGCAGGCGGTGCCAGCCGGCCGGCGTGATGTAGTTCTTGCTCGCGGCCGGCAGCCGCTGTTCCGCCGGCAGCTCGTCGTCGTGCTCGTCGTCCTGCTCGCGGGTAAAGGCTTTGCTCATGATGGAGATCCCGGAATAAAAAACGCCCCCGGCCGGAGCAGGAGGCGTTGATGGTCGACAACAGGCTTACTTGGCCGCGTCGCCGCCGCGTACCTTGATCTGACCGGTAGAGGTCAGCCCGGCCCACTTCATCACCGCAGCCACTTCGGCTTCGTTCAGCTCGTAATACTGACCGCGCTTGAGGCGCGGTGGCAAGCCGATATTGCCGAAACGGACGCGGATCAGGCGGCTGACCGAAATGCCGAAGTGCTCGAACATGCGGCGCACTTCGCGGTTACGGCCTTCGCGGATCACCACCTTGTACCAGCGGTTGGCGCCCTCGTCGGCACCACCCTGCTCGCTGATGCGCTGAAAGTGGGCGGTGCCGTCTTCCAGTTCGATGCCGGCGGTCATTTCCTTCATCTGCTCGCGGGTCAGCTCGCCCAGCACCCGTACCGCGTACTCACGGTCGAACTCGAAGCTCGGGTGCATCATGCGGTTGGCCAGCTCGCCGCTGGTGGTCACCAGCAGCAGGCCGGAAGTGTTGACGTCGAGACGGCCGATCGCCACCCAGCGGCTGGACTTGGCCTGCGGCAGGCGGTCGAACACGGTGACACGGCCACCCGGGTCGTCACGCGACACGATCTCGCCTTCCTGCTTGTGGTACATGATCACGCGCGGCAGGCGGTCGGCCCACTTCAGCTTGATCGGGTTGCCCTTGGCGGTCACGCGGTCCTGCGGGCCGACCTTGTCGCCCAGCGCCGCCTTCTTGCCGTTGACGGTGATGAAGCCGGCCTCGATCCACTCTTCCATCTCGCGACGGGAGCCAACGCCGGAGGCGGCCAGCGCCTTCTGCAGCCGTACCGGCTCGATATTGCTGTAGTCGACGCGGGTTTCGCGCAGACGGGCGGAACGCTCGGCGATTTCCTGCTTCGGCGCGCGCAGCGCCAGTTTCTTGGCGCGCGGTACCTTTACCGCCGGCGCCTCGCGGCGCGCCTTGCCGAATTCGTTGCTGCCACGGCCATCCGGCGACGGTGCGCCGCCCGGAACCGCGAAATTCTTGTTGCCGAACTGACGCTCGTGCTTGAACGCGGCTTCGCCACGGCCGGCATTGCGACGATCGTCCTGGTGGAAAGCCTGGCCATCGCGGCGGGTGGCCGGACGGGTATCCGGATCCAGCGGCTTGCCGTCACGACGGCTGGTAGCCGGTGCGCGGCGACCATCGGGATTGGATGCGGTTGTGTCACGGCGGCTCTGCGCGGCCGGTGCCACGTTGCGGGCATCAGCCGGGTAAGTGCTACCGTCACGACGGGTTTTCATCACGGTTTTCGGCAGCGGCTTGCCGCTTGGTGCCGCAGCAGGCGTACTGCGAGGGTTGAAGCTGGCCGGGGCCTTGGGCTGCAGCGGTTTGCCGCCGAAGGCCGGGCGATCGCTGGACGGGTTGCGGGATTGGCCGGATTCCTGGCCACGGACGCGGGCGACGGGTTGGCGCGCGTGATTGCGTTGTCCTTTAGACATCATGATTCCTGTTCAGTATTTTGGGGCGCCTCATCAGCGAGGGGCACTTCACCGTCCTCATCCACGTTGGCCGCAAGCTGCTCCGGCAACACCAGCGTGCCCAGCTCCGCCAGCGGCGGCAGGTCACGCAGGGTGTTGAAACCCAGATCATCGAGAAACTTGTGGGTGCTGGCGTACAAGCCAGGACGGCCGGGCACGTCTTTATGCCCGATCACTTCGATCCAGCCCCGCTCCAGCAGGGTCTGCATCACACTGGTCGACACCGACACGCCGCGGATGGATTCGATATCCCCGCGGGTGACCGGCTGTTTATAGGCAATGATGGCCAGTGTTTCCATCACGGCACGCGAATAACGCGGCGGTTTTTCCGGCGTCAGTCGCGCAAGGTAGGGGGTGAACTCGGCGCGCGCCCGAAAGCGCCAGCCGGAGGCGAGCTTGACCAGCTCCACGCCCCTGCCCTTCCAGTTCTGCCGGATCTCGTCGAGGATGTCATTGATCAGCGCCGCCTTCACGTCTTCGGTGAACAGCTTTTTCAGCTGGCCGACGGTGAGCGGCTCCTGCGCCGTCAACAGCGCGGTTTCCAGCACGATCTTGAGGTAATTAAGGTCGGTAATGGTCGACATGACAGCCCCGGAACAACGGGCACAACAGAACGGAAGGTGCGGATTTTACACGATTTTTTGCCAAACCGCGCATTTATTCACGAGCGCGGCGCCAGCATGATCACCGCCATGCCGGCCAGACACAGCCCGACCCCGGCCACATCCCACAAGGTTGGCCGCACGCCGTCCACCGCCCACAGCCACACCAGTGCCACCGACACATACACCCCGCCGTAGGCGGCGTAGATACGCCCCGACGCATCCGGATGCAGGGTGAGCAGCCAGGCGAACAGCGCGAGACTCGCCGCCGCCGGCAGCAGCAGCCACGGCGAAGCGCCTTTCTTCAGCCACAGCCACGGCAGATAGCAGCCGACGATCTCGGCCAGCGCCGTCAGCACGAACAGGCCGAAGGTGTGCATGGGGGTTCCTTTACTGATGTCGTGTTGATTGTGAGGATGGCCGGCATGGCGCTGGGGCTTGCGGCCAACCTTGTTTGCCGGTGAACGTCGCTTGCGGTGGGCTGGCATGATGCCACAGAGTATGGGTGGCATGTCGGGATTGCTCGAACGCTAAAAGCGTTGGCCGCAAGGATTGATGCCAAACAAACCAGCAAAGCAATTTAACTTGCCCCAATGAGATTTTATATTATGATTTAAAAATTATTTGACATTAAAACTAATTTATCACAATCGAGCATCTCGTGTTGCTGTGCTCTTTTCAGAAATGAAACTCAGAAACCACTTGATATTACAAGTAAATTTTAATAACAAGCTCGACTTGGGCACAGTCCAACACGCTATACACACACTTGTGTGTACATTTCACGTTAGCCATCACCATACGAGGACTCTTTGAATGGCTCTTAAAACCTGTGAATTCGAAGAGGCCGAATATCGCGGACCTCTATTCAATCAATTATCAACGTCTAGTCTGCTGTGGGAGCCTGGCCAAGTCTTTGAAAAGCATATTGGTATAGATCATGCACTCTTTACCACTCATGCATATCTCCACGCGCTTCACGGCCACAACATGCCATTAGATGGTGTCGTCCTGTCTCGGTATAACTGGGATTACATCTGGGCAGTCCGCCGCTCAAAGAAGAAGCTCCCGTCGTTTCGGCTAAATGTGTTCATTCAAGCCAAACGCCCACAGTATGGTCGTTACGCACCAAAGGTACTCAAAGCCAAAGGACTTAAGTCCCCATATTGGAGATTCGAGGTAACACCCCATCAACAAGTCGCTCTTGAGAAGCTTCAACAGCGGCTAAATAGTCGAGCAATCGTTTGTTACGCATGTCCGGCTTTTCACAAGGAGTCGATCCTCCACAAGTGGACGGTGCAACCCCAGATAGTCGAGAACTCTACCTTTCCAGACGTTGCCACACTTAGTGGCCATTCCGCTTGGAACTTCTCTGAGCCGGGAGCGCGCGGAGTCGCCAACATCGATCCAACTGCAAGCGATGCCCCATCTCTTCTCGAAAGAGTTAGTCTCCTTATCGAACGAGGGGGCCAAGAATCTGGGACAGCAGTCGAGGAGCTTCAGTTTTTATCGCAAGCAGTGAAACTTGCTATGGAATCGGTTTCAGATGAGGCAACTCATATTCAGGCACGTTTTTTTGAAGGCGCAAGAACACTGCAAGAAATTGCTAGCGAATTCGCGAACGGCGAAGAACGAGAGGCATTAGCTGCTTACGCAACTGTCCTCCATTTCTGCTATCTGAATCGCCTTAAATGGCTGGTTGCTGGTCATGCTGGCTAACGCATCCACTCCACCTAACCTGCGCGAAAAACCGCGCAGGTCGGTGAATTCAGGCGTTCTCTCCCCCCCTACACCACCGCCAACCTCACATAAATAGGCTGGTACGGCGCGTCCTGGCTGACCCTGACCATGCCCTCCTTCACCAGCTCCAGCACGGCGATGAAGTTGACCACCAGGTGGGCGACGCCCTTGCCGATGTCGAACAGCTCCTCGAAGGCGACATAATCACGGCCGTCGAGGTAGCGCACGATCCAGCTCATCTGCTCGCGCACCGACAGCTCGTCCTGTTTCACCTTGTGGTGGCGGTTGTGCTTGGCACGCGACAGGATGGACAGCCACGCCTGGCGCAGGTCCAGCGCGCTGACTTCCGGCAGCCGCTGCTCGGCGGACTGCTCCACCAGCACCGCCAGCCAGGCGAAGTCGCGGTCGGCCTGCGGCAGCTTGTCCAGCGCCAGTGCCGCCAGCTTCATCTGTTCGTACTCCAGCAGCCGGCGCACCAGCTCGGCGCGCGGGTCGTCCGGGTCGTCCTCGCCTTCCACCGGCGGCCGCGGCAGCAGCAGCCGCGACTTGATCTCGATCAGCAGCGCCGCCATCAGCAGGTATTCCGCCGCCAGCTCGAACTGGCCGGCCTTCATCACCTCGACATAGCCCATGTACTGCGCGGTGACGTCGGCCATCGGGATGTTGAGCACGTCGAGGTTCTGCTTGCGGATCAGGTACAACAGCAGGTCGAGCGGGCCTTCGAAGCTGTCCAGAATCACCTGCAGCGCGTCGGGCGGGATGAACAGGTCCTGCGGGATTTCCAGTACCGGCTGGCCGAACACGTGCGCGATCGGCAGCGCCGGCGGCAGTTCGGGCGCGGAAAGCTGGAAGTCGGCAAGCGGTTCGGTCATGGTCGGGGGAAACGGGTGGGCGGCAAGGGGGGCATTGTACGGCCAGCTGTGCGCGAGCGGAACAAGGTTGGCCGCAAGGACTCAGGGCGGCGCCTGCCACACCAGCTCGAGGAAATCGGCGCCGGCGTGCTCGATGCGGTAGCCGAGCGCGGCATAGAAGGCGTGCACGCGGCGGTCGCGGCGCAGGCAGCTCAGCCGCACCTGCTCGCCGGGGCGGCACAGTGCCTGCACCAGTCGCATCGCGTGCCGGCCGCAACCGCTGCGCTGCTGCGCCGGCGGCACCACCAGCAGGTCGACGATCAGGCCGGCATCGTCGCGGCGCAGGCTGAGCAGCGCGCGGTTGGCGCCGCCATCCTGGAACCAGAACAGCGACGCCGCCTGGTGGCTGGCGGCGAAGCGCTGCCGTTGCAGTGCCTCGTCCCAGCGTGCGATGCGGCGCAGCCCGGCCATCATCGCGTCGCGGTACAGCGCGTAGGCGGCCTGCTGCTCGCCGGCCAGCAGCGGTTGCAGCGCGCCGCCGTGGCTCACTCGGCGGCGGCCTGCATGTGCTGTTCCGCTTCCATGCGCATCTTCTTGCGGATTTCCGCCTCGCGGAAGCGCTTCTTGTGGGTATCGCTGTCCAGCGACAGCGCCGGCACCGGCATCGCCTTGCCGTTGTCGAACGCCACCATGGTGAAGTAGCAGCTGTTGGTGTGGCGCACGCTGCGCTTCTGGATGTCCTCGGCGATCACCTTGATGCCGACCTCCATCGAGGTGCGGCCAACGTGGTTGACGCTGGCGAGGAAGGTCACCATCTCGCCGACGTGAATCGGCTGCTTGAACAGCACCTGGTCGACCGACAGCGTGACCACGTAGCAGCCGGCGTAGCGGCTGGCACAGGCGTAGGCGACCTGGTCCAGCAGTTTCAGCAGCACGCCGCCGTGCACGTTGCCGGAAAAATTGGCCATATCCGGCGTCATCAGCACCGACATGGTGAGTTCGCGCTGGTTTACAGTGTGTTCAAGCATTGCTTCCTATCCTTTATGCATTTTTGTGGCACGGCAGCGTACAATCGTTGCCCGCCCTCTTGTTTGTGCTGTCGCCATCATGTCATCCCTGTCCCGATTGTTCCAGTACGCGCGGCGATATCGCCGTGACGTCTACCTGGCCAGCTGCTTTTCCGTGGTCAACAAGTTCTTCGACATCCTGCCCGAGGTGCTGATCGGCGTGGCGGTGGACGTGGTGGTCAACCGCGACGCGTCCTTCCTGGCGGCGCTGGGGGTGACCGATGCCTTCACGCAGCTGCTGTGGCTGGGCTTGCTGACGGTGCTGATCTGGGGTGGCGAATCGCTGTTCGAATACCTGTACCAGCTGCGCTGGCGCAATCTGGCGCAGAACCTGCAGCACGACCTGCGGCTGGACGCCTACCAGCACATGCAGAAGCTGCCGCTGTCCTACTTCGAGGACAAGAGCACCGGCAAGCTGATGTCGGTGCTCAACGACGACATCAACCAGCTGGAACGCTTCCTCAACGGCGGCGCCAACAGCATCATCCAGGTGCTGTGCTCGACGGTGATGGTCAGCGCGGTGTTCTTCTATCTGGCGCCGACGCTGGCGGTGATCGCGCTGGCGCCGATCCCGCTGATCCTGTACGGCACCTTCTGGTTCCAGAAGCGCATCGCGCCGCGCTACGCCGCAGTGCGCGAGGCGGCGGCGGTGATCAGCGGCCGGCTGAACAACAACCTGCTCGGCGTCGCCACCATCAAGGCGTTCACCGCCGAGGCGTTCGAGGCGGCGCACATCCGTGATGCCAGCGAGCACTACCGCGCCACCAACGCCGCCGCCATCCGCCTGTCGTCGGCCATCATCCCGGTGATCCGCATGGCCATCCTGTCCGGCTTCGTGGTGACGCTGGTGTACGGCGGCCACCTGGCGCTCACCGGCGCCATCGGCGTCGGCAGCTATTCGGTGCTGGTGTTCCTGACCCAGCGCCTGCTGTGGCCGCTGACCGGCCTCGCCGACATCGCCGACCTGTACCAGCGCTCGATGACCGCCATCGACCGCGTGCTGGACATCCTGCAGGCGCCGCTGTCCATCGACTACCACGGCCGTGCGCTGCCGCACGACAGCGTCAGCGGCCAGCTCAGCTTCAGCCACCTGTCGTTCGGCTATGGCGATCTCACCGTGCTGCACGACATCTCGCTGACCATCCCGCCGGGGCGCACGGTGGCCTTTGTCGGCGCCACCGGCTCCGGCAAGAGCACGCTGGTCAAGCTGCTGCTGCGCTTCTACGACGCGCAGCACGGCGAGATCCGCCTCGACGGCCAGGACATCCGCCAACTGGCGCTGACCGACCTGCGCCGCGCCATCGGCTATGTCAGCCAGGACGTGTTCCTGACAGACGGCAGCGTGGCGCAGAACATCGCCTACGGCATGCCCGAAGTTGGCCGCGACGCCATCGTTGCCGCCGCGCGCGCCGCCGAGGCGCACGAGTTCATCGCGCGCCTGCCGCTGGGCTACGACACCCCGATTGGCGAACGCGGCCAGAAGCTGTCCGGCGGCCAGCGCCAGCGGCTGGCGCTGGCGCGCGCGATCCTGAAAGACCCGAAGATCCTGATCCTCGACGAGGCCACCAGCGCGGTGGACAACGAGACCGAAGCCGCCATCCAGCGCTCGCTGGACGTGGTGTCGCGCGGCCGCACCACGGTGGTGATCGCGCATCGCCTGTCCACCGTGCGCCACGCGCACTGCATCCACGTGATGGAGCACGGCCGCCTGATCGAGTCCGGCACCCACGACACGCTGCTGGCGCAGGACGGCAGCTACGCCGCGCTGTGGCGGCTGCAGACCGGCGAGCGCAGCGCCGACAAGGTTGCGTAAACCGCCGCGCACGGCAAGCCATTGATCCGGCAGCCATTTCCATGACAACAGCCCGGCATGTCGCCGGGCTATTTTCTATACTGCAAGCCGGTATCCGTCTGGCGGGCAGCGCTCATGGACATCTCCGGCTCCGGCACCCTTTACGCGGCAAGCAGCCTCTCCCGCCATGCGGCGGGTTGCCCGTGCCCGGCCTGCCAGCGCCAGGCGGCGACCGTTGCGGCCAACGTTGGCCGCAACCGCGCCGGCGAGCCGCTAAGCCGTGCCGAACAGCAGCAACTCAGCCGGCTGCAACAGCGTGACGACGAGGTCCGCCGCCACGAGCAGGCACATCTGGCCGCCAGTGGCGGGCTGGCGCGCGGCGGCGCCAGCTACCAGTACCAGACCGGGCCGGACGGCCAGCGCTACGCCGTCGGTGGCGAAGTCAGCATCGAGGTCAGCCCCGGCCGCACGCCACAGCAGACACTGGACAAGGCGCGCACCATCCGCAACGCGGCACTGGCACCGGCGCAACCCTCGGCGCAGGATCTCGCCGTCGCACAGCAGGCCGCCCGCATGGCGCAGCAGGCCGAGCAGCAACTGCGGGCAAGCGAATCCGCCAGCGCTGGCAGTGCGCAACAGGCCCGGCTGCAACGCGCCTACCGCGCCGACGAGCCACTGCCCAGCGGGCTGCTGCTCAGCACCAGCGCCTGACGCGGCGGCAATAGGCGGCATAATCCTCGCCGAAACGCGCCGCCAGCGCCCGCTCCTCCGGCGCGATCTGGAAACGGTTCAGCCACAGCACGAACAGCAGCGGCCCCAGCAGCGCCGGCCACTGCTGCAGCCACCACGCCCAGGCCAGCAACAGGCACAGCATGCCCAGATACATCGGATTGCGGCTGACACGATAGAAACCGCTGACCACCAGCGTCGAGCTGTTTTGCGGCGTTAGCGGATTGACGGTGGTGTGCTGGCGCACGAAAGCCAGCACCGCACTGCCTTCCAGCAACACGGCCAGCGCCAGCAGCAGCCAGAGCGGCCACGACTCCGCCGCCGGCGGCGGCCAGCCACCACGCCACCACGTCAGCGCCGCCATCAGCGCGGCACACGCAAGCCCGACCAGCGGCGGCGGGATACGACACTCCAGCCAGCGCATCATGTTGTCTCCTTTCCCTGTTCATCGCCCAGCCGTGCCCGCGCCAGGCGCAGGCCGTTGCCGATCACCAGCAGGCTGGCGCCGACATCGGCGAACACCGCCATCCACAGCGTGGCGACCCCGGCCAGCGCCAGCACGAAGAACAGCAGCTTGATCACCAGCGCGATCACGATATTGGCGCGCAGCACCGCCATGCTGCGCCGCGCGTGGGCGAACAGCAGCGGCAGCTTGTCGAGGCGGTCGTCCATCAGCGCCACCTGTGCCGTCTCCAGCGCGGTATCCGATCCGGCCGCGCCCATCGCGATGCCGAGATCCGCCTGCGCCAGCGCCGGCGCATCGTTGACGCCATCGCCGACCATCGCCACCGCGCCCTCGCGCTGCGCTGCGGCCAACCTTTGCAGCTTGTCGTCCGGCAACAGGCCGCCGTGCGCCTCGTCCAGACGCAGCGCGGCGGCGACGCGGCGCACCACCGCCGGCTGGTCACCGGACAGCATCAGCACGCGCAGCCCCTGCGCCTGCAAGGCGGCAATGGTGGGTTCTGCCTGCGGCCGCAGCGTGTCGTTGACGTGCAGCAGCCCCAGCAGCGCACCATCGGCCAGCAACAGCAGATAGCCCTCGCCCTGCGCTTCCAGCGGCGCCAGCAGCGCGTCCAGTTGCGCCGCCGCCACACCCTGCGCCAGCGCCAGCCGGCGATTGCCCAGCGCCAGTTGCCGGCCGCCGGCACTACCCAGCATGCCCAGCCCCGGCAGCTCCGTCACCGCGCCGTGCAGCGCGGCGGCGGCAACGTTGGCCGCAGCCGCGCGCCGGCACACCGCGCGCGCCAGCGGATGGGTGGAGTGCTGCTCCAGCGCCGCCGCCAGCGCCAGCACCGTCGCCTCGTCGTGGCCGTCGGCCAGCAGCTCGACGCGCGTCACCGCCACCGTGCCGCTGGTGAGGGTGCCGGTCTTGTCCAGTGCCACGGTGCGGATGCGCGCGGCGGCTTCCAGCGCGGCGCCGCCCTTGATCAGCATGCCGTGGCGCGCGGCGGCGGCCAGTGCCGACACCAGCGTCACCGGGGTGGCGATCACCAGCGCGCAGGGGCAGGCGATCACCAGCAGCACCAGTGCCTTGTACAGCGCCGCCTGCCAGCCCAGCAGCCCCAGCATCGGCAGCGCCACTGCCAGCAGCACGGCCAGCACCACTACCAGCGGCGTGTAGCGCGCGGCGAAGCGGTCGATGAAGCGCTGCGTCGGCGCCTTGCCGGCCTGCGCCTCGCGCACGCTGCGGATGATGCGCGCCAGCACGCTGCCGTCGGCCGGCGCGGTGACGCGCAGCTGCACCAGCGCGCCGCCGTTGATGGCGCCGGCGAACACCGCGTCGCCCGGTCCCTTGTCCAGCGGCAGGCTCTCGCCGGTGATCGGCGCCTCGTTGAACTGGCTGTGGCCGGCGCTGATCTCGCCGTCCAGCGGCACCCGCTCGCCGGGGCGCACGCGCACGATGCGGCCAACCTTGACCGTTGCCACCGCCACCTCCTGCCAGCTGTCACCGTGCTGCAGCCAGGCGGTTTCCGGGCGCAGCGCCATCAGCGCCTTCACCGCGTCGCCGGCGCGCGCCAGCGCCCGTGCCTCCAGTTTTTCCGACAGCGCGAACAGGAACAGCACCATCGCCGCTTCCGGCCACTGCCCGAGCAGCATCGCGCCGAGCACCGCCAGGCTCATCAGGAAATAGATGTTCAGCGTCGCCGTCTTCAGCGCGAACCAGCCCTTGCGCGCGGTGCTGCGTCCGGCCAGCAGCATGGCCGGCACGGCGCAGGCCACCACCGGCACGCTGGCATCGCCGGCGCCAGCGAAGGCCAGCGCCTCGGCCAGTGCCGCCAGGGCGCCGGCCAGCCACAGCTGCCAGCCGGCTTGCCCGTGCGTAGCGACGGCGGCGGGGGCGGCACTCGCGTGCAGCGTGGCGGGCATGCCGATCGCCGACAGTGCCACCAGCACCTCGGTCTCGACCACGCCGTCGTGGTGCAGCGTCACCGTTCGCTCGATGTAGTTGAAGGACAGGTCGTTGACGCCGGCCAGCGGGCGCAGCACCTTGGCGATCAGCTGGCCCTCGGTGGGGCAATCCATCGCCGGAATCGCCAGCTGCAGACGCTCGCCGGCGGTGTTGGCCGGCGGCGGGGTCTCGGTGTGGGCGGCATGATCGTGGCCGCTGTGGTCATGGCCGTGGTGTTCCGGCGTGGCGCAGGATGCGCCTGCGCCGGCGGCGGGCTGGTGCTTGCAACAAGAGGACATGGCGGGCTCCCGCAGATTTCATTCGTGTATTGCACACCCTGTAGCTACTATAGGGTCAAGCACGAATTGATGATCGCGGGAGCAAGCTGATGCAAATCGGGGAATTGGCCAGACAGACTGGCTGCGAGGTGGAAACCATCCGCTACTACGAGCGCGAGGGACTGCTGCCGGCACCGGCGCGCAGCGCCAGCGGTTATCGCCGCTACGAGCCGGGCCATGTAGAGCAGCTCAACTTCATCCGCCACTGCCGTTCGCTGGGCATGTCGCTGGCCGACATCCGCCAGCTGGCCGACTACCACCAGCATCCGGCACCGGAGCCCTGCGACCGCGTCAATGCGCTGATCGACGACCAGATCCGCCGCGTGCACAGCCAGATCGAGACGCTGCAGCAGCTGGAGCAGCAGTTGCTGGCCTTGCGCGGGCGCTGCCACAGCCCGCACACGCTGGCCGATTGCGGCATCCTGAAAACGCTGGAAGACGCCTCCAGTGGCGAGCCGTGCGTCTGCCATCCGCCGGCGACAGGCAAAAAAATAGCCGGCTAAGAAGCCGGCCTAACAACGCTCGTAAAGGGAATCCAAGGAATAAACCTCGTACACAATCCCCGGATGTACGAGGCATCAGTCAATTCTGATTCAGCACTCGGCTGATGCCTTTCAGCGGTATCACTACCACTGATCACAACCTGTCACTGGCGGCGCGAGTCGGGAGGAGAATCCGTTCTGCAGCCTGGAGCCAGCGTCGGTTGTCGTTACGAGCCACAACACAACACAGAGAGTGATTGCAGTATAAGCAGGCCCTAGACATTCCGGAAATGAATTAAAATTATCAAAATCATTCCAATATAGAATCAACCAACGGCGGGCAAAAAAATAGCCGGCTAAGTAGCCGGCCTAACATGCTCGTAAGGGGAATCCAAGGAATAAACCTCGTACACAATCCCCGGATGTACGAGGCATCAGTCAATTCTGATTCAGCACTCGGCTGATGCCTTTCAGCGGTATCGCTACCACCGATCACAACCTGTCACTGGCGGCGCGAGTCGGGAGGAGAATCCGTTCTGCAGCCTGGATGCCAGCGCTGGGTTGTCGTTACGAGCCACAACACAACACAGAGAGTGATTGCAGTATAGGTAGCCGCCGTTCATTCTGGAAATGAATTAAAATTATCAAATCAATTCCATTAAGGCATAGTCAAGATGGACATCAAGGCGCTGCGTTACTTTACCGAGCTGGTGCGCCAGCAGAACTTTACCCGCGCCGCCGAGGCGCTGTTTGTCACCCAGCCCACCATCAGCAAGATGGTGAAACAGCTGGAGGACGAGATCGGCAGCCCGCTGCTGATCCGCGAAGGCAAGAGCTTCCACCTCACCGACGCCGGCCGCGTGGTCTACCAGCGCGGCCAGGACGTGCTGGCGGCACAGCTGCGCCTCAACAGCCAGCTGGCGGAACTGGCGGAGCTGGCGCGCGGCGAGCTGGTGGTCGGCCTGCCGCCGATGACCGGCGGTGCCTTTTTCGCGCCGGTGGTTGGCGCCTTCCGCGACCGCTATCCCAATGTCGAGCTGAAGATGGTGGAAGACGGCGCCCGCGCCATCGAAAGCAGCGTGCGCAACGGCCTGCTGGAAATCGGCGCCGCGGTGCTGCCGGTGGACAACACCGTGTTCGAAAGCCTGAGCCTGGTACGCGACCGGTTGTGCCTGATCGCGCCCACCGGCAGCCCGTGGCACGGCATGGACAGCGTCACCCTGCTCGACATCGCCGACCGGCCGCTGGTGTTCTATCCGGAGGACTTCTCGCTCAGCGCGCGCATCACCGACGCCTTCCGCCTGCTCGGCAAGAGCGTGCACATCGCCGGGCGCAGTGCGCACTGGGACTTCATCGCCGCGATGGTGGAGGCGCGGCTCGGCATTGCGCTGCTGCCGGAAGTGGTCGCCAGTCACCTGGAGCCGCACCGCTTCGACGTGGTGCCGGTCGACGAGGAGCGCATCATGTGGCACATCGGCCTGATCTGGAAGAAGGACAGCTATCTGTCGCACGCCGCCCGCGCCTGGATCACGCTGACCCGCGAAATCCTGTTGCCGGGGCACTGAGCAGCGCACCGCAGCACCAGCTTGGCCGCAAGCAATGCGGCCAACCTTGCAGCCCTAACACGCCCGCGCGGCACCATCGCCGCCGCGCCATGAAAAACGCCACCGCGAACGGTGGCGTTGTGCTTGGATCAGGCAGTCTTGCGACTTAGATCATGCCCTTGCTTTTCAGCAGTTCGAACATGGTCTTGCCGATTTCGGCCGGGCTGCGAGTGTAGGCGATGCCTGCCTGCTCGAAAGCCTTGAACTTCTCTTCGGCAGTACCCTTGCCGCCGGAGATGATGGCGCCAGCGTGGCCCATGCGCTTGCCTTTCGGGGCAGTCACACCGGCGATGTAACCAACAACCGGCTTGGTCACGTACTGCTTGGCGAATTCGGCCGCTTCTTCTTCTGCGGAGCCGCCGATTTCACCGATCATCACGATAGCGTCGGTATCCGGATCGTCCTGGAACAGTTTCAGCGCGTCGATGTGCGAAGTGCCCGGGATCGGGTCGCCGCCGATACCGATGCAGGTCGACTGGCCCAGACCCAGCGCGGTGGTTTGTGCCACGGCTTCGTAGGTCAGGGTGCCGGAACGGGACACGATACCGATGCGGCCCGGGTTGTGGATGTGCCACGGCATGATGCCGATCTTGCACTCGCCCGGGGTGATGATACCTGGGCAGTTAGGGCCGATCAGGCGGATGCCGGCTTCGTCGACGGCTTTCTTCACGTACAGCATGTCCAGGGTCGGCACGCCTTCGGTGATGCACACGATCAGCTTCACGCCGGAATCGATGGCTTCCAGGATGGAGTCCTTGGCGAAAGCTGCCGGTACGTAGATAACCGAGGCATCAGCCTGGGTCTGGCGTACGGCGTCCTTCATGGTGTTGAACACCGGCAGGCCCAGGTGCTCGGAACCGCCCTTGCCCGGGGTCACGCCACCGACAACCTTGGTGCCGACTTTCAGCGCCTGTTCGGCGTGGAAAGTACCGTTCTTGCCGGTGAAGCCTTGCACCAGCACTTTCGTATCTTTGTTTACCAATACGCTCATTTTGAAATCCTTATGCGGTGCAGGTGATTAAAGCGCGGCAACGGCAGCAACGATCTTCTCGGCTGCGTCGTTCAGGCCCTGGGCGGATACCAGCTTCAGGCCGGAGTCGTCCAGAATCTTGGCGCCCAGTTCAGCGTTGTTGCCTTCCAGGCGCACAACGACAGGAACGGTCACGTTCACTTCTTTAACGGCAGCGATAATCGCTTCGGCGATCATGTCGCAACGAACGATACCGCCGAAGATGTTGATCAGCACGCCCTTGACCGAGGTATCGGCCAGGATCAGCTTGAACGCTTCGATCACGCGCTCTTTGGTGGCGCCGCCGCCTACGTCCAGGAAGTTGGCCGGCTGGCCGCCTTTCAGCTTGATGATGTCCATGGTGGCCATCGCCAGACCGGCGCCGTTCACCATGCAGCCGATGTTGCCTTCCAGTGCCACGTAGTTCAGGTCGAACTCGGAAGCTTTCACTTCGCGCTCGTTTTCCTGCGACTTGTCGCGCTGGGCCAGCAGCTCAGGGTGACGGTACAGGGCGTTGGAGTCGAGGTTGATCTTGCCGTCGACGCAGGCCAGTTCGCCGTTTTCACGCAGCGCCAGCGGGTTCACTTCGAACAGTGCGAAATCGTTGGACACGAACGCGTCGTAAGCGCCCAGCATCAGCTTGGTGAATTCACCGATCTGCTTGCCGGACAGGCCCAGGGCGAACGCGCAATCGCGTGCCTGGAACGGCTGCATGCCGACCAGCGGATCCACTTCCACCTTGATGATCTTTTCCGGGGTTTCTTCCGCTACTTTTTCGATTTCCACACCGCCTTCGGTGGAAACCATGAACACCACGCGCTGGGAGCCACGGTCAACCACGGCGCCCAGGTACAGTTCGCGCTGTACCGGGTACATGTCTTCGCATACCAGTACGCTGTGAACTGGCTGGCCAGCGGCGTCAGTCTGGTAGGTCACCAGATTGGTACCGATCAGGCTCTTGGCAACTTCAGCGGCTTCTTCGCGGCTTTTCACCACTTTCACGCCACCGGCCTTGCCACGGCCACCGGCGTGGACCTGGGCCTTAACAACGGCAAATTTGCCGCCCAGAGTGTCGTAAGCAGCAGCGGCTTCTTCTGGCGAGTTCGCCAGAATGCCCTTTTGCACCGGCAAGCCGTATTTGGCCAGCAGCTCTTTCGCTTGGTATTCGTGCAGGTTCATTGAGTTTCCTTTCGGGTGGATAGTTGGCAGGCCTTGCGGCCAACCTTGCTATGCCTGTGATTCTGCGATTGTACCGCCCGCGGCGCGGGCGGTCTTGTTTAATCGTGTAGCGTGCTTAGCCGTGCAGTGCGCGCTTGTCGGCAGCCAGCGCCGCCTCGTGCACCACTTCCGACAGGCTTGGATGGGCGTGGACAATGCGCGCCAGGTCTTCGCTGGCCGCCTTGAACTCCATCGACACCACGCCTTCGGTGACCAGCTCGGACACCATCGGGCCGATCATGTGCAGGCCGAGGATGCGATCGGTCTTGGCGCAGGCCAAGAGCTTGACGGTGCCCTGTGCCTGACCCAGACCCAGCGCGCGACCGTTGGCGGCAAAGCCGGAGGTGCCCTTCTTGTACTCGATGCCTTCGGCCTTGAGCTGCTCTTCGGTCTTGCCGACCCAGGCGATTTCCGGCGAGGTGTAGATCACCCACGGAATCACGCCGAAATCGACGTGCGGCTTTTGACCGGCGATACGCTCGGCCACCGCCACGCCCTCTTCCGACGCCTTGTGCGCCAGCATCGGGCCACGCACCACGTCGCCAATCGCCCATACGTTCGGCAGGTTGGTGAGGCAGTGGTCATCGACCACCACGAAACCGCGCTCGTCCAGCTGCAGGCCGACGGTTTCGGCACCGAGACCGGCAGTGTGCGGCACGCGGCCGATGGACACGATCAGCTTGTCGAACTCGGCCTTCACGGCTTCGCCGTTCAGCTCGTAGTTGACGGTCACGCCCTTGTCGCCCTTGACGATCTCGCCGATCTTCACGCCCAGCTTGATGTCGAGACCGGTATCCTTGGTCAGCGTCTTGAACGCTTCCTTGGCGATCTGCTGATCGGCAGCGGCGAGGAAGGTCGGCATCGCTTCGAGGATGGTCACGTCGGCGCCGAGGCGCTTCCATACCGAACCCATTTCCAGGCCGATCACACCGGCGCCGATCACGCCCAGGCGGGCCGGCACTTCTGCCAGCGCCAGTGCGCCTTCGTTGTCCAGCACGATCTGGTTGTCGGTCGGCAGGCCCGGCAGCTGACGCGG
The DNA here is from genome assembly GCF_024437575.1 of Vogesella sp. AC12. Lineage (NCBI taxonomy): Bacteria > Pseudomonadati > Pseudomonadota > Betaproteobacteria > Neisseriales > Chromobacteriaceae > Vogesella > Vogesella sp. AC12. The sequence continues at coordinate 414,884 of NZ_JANFNU010000002.1, read as the reverse complement.
GCTGGAGCCGGTGGCGACGATCACGTGGGTGGCTTCCAGGGTATCGACCACGGCACCGTTGTCGGTCACTTCCACCAGCCACTTGTCGCCCTGGCGGCCCTTGAGGCCACCCAGACCGTGCACGTTGGCAACCTTGTTCTTCTTGAACAGGAAGGCGATGCCGCCGGCGTTCTTGGTGATGATGTCGTTCTTGCGCGCCAGCATCTTGGCCACGTCCATCTGGGCGCCATCGACGCTGATGCCGTGCTTCTGGAAGTCGTGCTGTACCGCGTGGAAGTTTTCCGACGACTGCAGCAGTGCCTTGGACGGAATGCAACCGACGTTGAGGCAGGTACCACCCAGCGAAGGCTTGCCTTCCGGGTTCTTGGTGGCGTCTACGCAAGCGGTGCTGAAACCCAGCTGGGCAGCACGGATGGCAGCGACGTAGCCGCCTGGGCCACCGCCGATTACCACCACGTCAAACTGTTGACTCATGATTGTTCCTTGTATTCATTGCGGCCAACCCCTCAAGGTTGGCCGCAACCGGGAAAGCGGGACCAGCCGTCCCGGACAGGCTTACAGGTCGAGGATCAGGCGGGCCGGATCTTCGATCGCGTCCTTGATCGCCACCAGCGACAGCACCGCTTCGCGGCCGTCGATGATGCGGTGGTCGTAGGACTGCGCCAGGTACATCATCGGACGCACGACTACCTGGCCGTTTTCCACTACCGCACGCTCCTTGGTGGCGTGCATGCCGAGGATGGCGGACTGTGGCGGGTTGATGATCGGGGTCGACATCATCGAGCCGAAAGTACCGCCGTTGGAGATGGTGTAGGTACCGCCGGTCAGCTCTTCCACGGTCAGCTTGCCTTCCTGCGCACGCTTGCCGAATTCGGCGATCTGCTTCTCGATGTCGGCCAGCGACAGCTGGTCGGCGTTGCGGATCACCGGTACCACCAGACCACGCGGGCTGCCAACGGCGACGCCGATGTCGAAGTAGCCGTGGTAGATGATGTCGTTGCCGTCAACCGATGCGTTCACGATCGGGAATTTCTTCAGCGCGGCCACGGCGGCCTTGACGAAGAAGCCCATGAAGCCCAGCTTCACGCCGTGCTCTTTCTCGAACTTGTCCTTGTACTTGGCGCGCAGGTCCATCAGCGGCTTCATGTTCACTTCGTTGAAAGTGGTCAGAATCGCGTTGGTCTGCTGCGATTGCAGCAGGCGCTCGGCCACGCGCTGGCGCAGGCGGGACATCGCCACGCGCTGCTCCGGACGGCCGGACGCATCGGCGGCAACCGGTGGCAGCGGTGCTACCGGCTTGGCAGCGGCAGGTGCCGGCTTGGCGGCAGCAGCAGCCACGTCTTCTTTCAGGATGCGACCGTCACGACCGGAGCCGGCCACGCCAGCCAGGTCCACGCCGCTTTCGGCAGCCAGCTTGGCAGCCGACGGCATCGCCGCGCCGCCTGGCGCTGCAGCCTGTACCGGTGCTGCGGCAACCGGGGCCGGGGCAGCTGCTGCTGCGGCCGGGGCGGCATCGCCGGCGGTAGCCGCGGTGTCGATGCGGGCGATCAGCTGACCGGAAACCACGGTCGCGCCATCCTGCTCGATGATTTCGACGATCACGCCGGCCAGTGGTGCCGGCAGTTCCAGCACGACCTTGTCGGTCTCCAGATCGATCAGGTTTTCGTCACGGGCAACCGCCTGACCGACACGCTTGTGCCAGGACATCAGGGTGGCTTCGGAAACCGATTCCGGCAACTGCGGCACTTTCACTTCGATAATGGCCATGTTCTTCTCCGTTTTGGGGCGGCTGGCAGCCGCCCTTTGTTCTACAGGTGTTATTTGTTAACCGACATGGCTTCTTCGATGAAGCCCTTCAGTTGCGCAACGTGCTTGCTCATGTAACCCACGGCCGGCGATGCCGACGACGGACGACCGGCAAACAGCAGGGTCTGCTTGGCGCCCAGCAGCGCCTCCAGACGGTGGCGGATCTGATACCAGGCACCCTGGTTGCGTGGCTCTTCCTGAACCCACATGATTTCCTTCACGTGGGAGAAGCGTGCCAGCTCGGCCTGCAGCTGTTCGGTCGGGAACGGATACAGCTGCTCGACGCGGATGATCGCCACTTCGCTGTCCAGCTCGCGCTCCTTGCGACCGTTGACCAGATCGTAGTAGACCTGGCCGGAACACAGGATCACGCGCTTCACTGCCTTGGCGTCGCTGATGCCGGCATCGCCGATCACCGGACGGAAGCTGTGGGAAGTGAAGTCTTCCAGCGGGCTCATCGCATCCTTGTAGCGCAGCAGGCGCTTGGACAGGAAGATCACCAGCGGCTTGCGGAACGGACGCAGTACCTGGCGGCGCAGCACGTGGAACATCTGGCTGGCTTCGGACGGCATCACGATCTGCATGTTGTGCTCGGCGCACAGCTGCAGCCAGCGTTCCAGACGCGCGGAGGAGTGCTCCGGACCCTGGCCATCGTAGCCGTGCGGCAGGATGGTGGTCAGGCCACACAGACGGCCCCACTTGGTTTCGCCGGAGGAGATGAACTGGTCGATCGCGACCTGGGCGCCGTTGGCGAAGTCGCCGAACTGCGCTTCCCAGATCACCAGCTGGTCCGGTGCCGAGCAGGCGTAGCCGTACTCGTAAGCGAGGACCGCTTCTTCGTTCAGGATCGAGTCGATCACCAGGAAATCGGCCTGGTTGTCCGACATGTTGCGCAGCGGCACGTAGGTGCCCTGGTCCCAGCGCTCGCGGTTCTGGTCGTGCACTACGGCATGACGGTGCGAGAAGGTACCGCGACCGGAGTCTTCACCGGAGATGCGCACGCCGTAACCGTTGGTTACCAGCGAGGCGTAAGCCAGTGTTTCGGCCATGCCCCAGTCGATCGCCTGCTCGCCGGCAGCCATCGCGCGACGGGCATCCTGCACGCGCTTCACGGTCGGGTGCAGCTTGTAGTTTTCCGGCACCGAGGTGAACTTCTCGGCCAGACGCTGGATATCGGCGTGCGGCAGCGAGGTGTCGGTCGGGTGTGCCCAGTGGGTGCCCTGGTACTGCGACCAGTCCAGCGCGTGTTCGCGGCGGTAGTTGGACAGCACGGTCTGTTCGACGTGTTCGCCCTTGTCCAGCGCATCGCGGTAAGCCTGGATGAAGTTGTCGGCCTCGGCGGCGGTCAGCACGCCTTCGCCAACCAGACGCTCGGCGTACATCGCGCGCACGCCGCCGTGCTTGGCGATCTTCTTGTACATCATCGGCTGGGTCAGGAACGGGTCATCGCCCTCGTTGTGGCCCAGTTTGCGGTAGCAGACGAGGTCGATGACCACGTCCTTGTTGAACTTCATGCGGAAGTCCAGTGCTGCCTGCATCACGTAGCACACCGCTTCCGGATCGTCGCCGTTGACGTGGAAGATCGGCGCTTCGATCATCTTCGCCACGTCGGTACAGTACAGCGTGGAACGCATGTCGCGGGTATCGGAGGTGGTGAAGCCGACCTGGTTGTTGATCACGATGTGCAGCGTGCCGCCGGTACCGTAACCGCGCGTTTGCGACAGGTTGAAGGTGCCCTGGTTGACGCCGAGACCGGCAAAGGCGGAGTCACCGTGGATCAGCACCGGTACCGCGGCCTTGCGCTCGCTGTCCTTGCGGCGATCCTGACGCGCGCGCACCGAACCCTCGACCACCGGGTTGACGATCTCGAGGTGCGACGGGTTGAACGCCAGCGACACGTGCATCGGGCCGTTGGCGGTCGGGATGTCGGAGGAGAAGCCCATGTGGTACTTCACGTCGCCGGAAGCCAGCTCCTGCGCCGCCTTGCCTTCGAACTCGGCGAACAGGTCGCGCGGCTGCTTGCCCAGGGTGTTGACCAGCACGTTCAGGCGGCCACGGTGGGCCATGCCGATGATCAGCTCTTCCACGCCCACCGAGGTAGCGTTCTGGATCAGGTGGTCCAGCGCTGCAATGGCGGATTCGCCACCTTCCAGCGAGAAACGCTTCTGGCCGACGTACTTGGTGTGCAGGTAGCGTTCCAGCGTTTCGGCAGCGGTGATCTGCTTGAAGATGCGCTTTTTCTTGTCGGCGTTGTAGTGCGGGGTCGACAGGTCACCCTCGAAGCGCTTCTGTACCCAGTGCTTTTCTTCGGAGTTGGTGATGTGCATGTACTCGACGCCGATATTGCCGCAGTAGGTCTGCTTCAGACGGGCAATGATCTCGGACAGCGGCAGCTTTTGCGGCGCCACCAGCGAGCCGACATTGAAGTGCACTGCCATGTCGGCATCGGTCAGGCCGTGGGTGGCGTGATCCAGCTCGCGCAGCGTCGCCTGGTCCATGCGCTTCAGCGGGTCGAGGTTGGCCTGGCGCGAACCCAGTACGCGGTAGGCCGAGATCAGCTTCAGCACCGCCACCTGTTTCTGCATCGACTCCCAGTCGGTAGCGGCGCTGCTGCGCTGTGCTACCGGCGGGCGCTTGGCCAGCTGGATGAAGGATTCCTGGATCGGCTGGTGAGCGACATCACGGTCGGCAGCACCAGGCGCGGTAGAAAGCTTGTCGAAGTAGTCCCGCCATTCCTGCGAAACGACTGTCGGATCAGCGAGGTACTGCTCGTAGAGATCCTCGATGAACGGTGCATTCCCACCAAACAGGTAGGAATGACTGTACATGGATTGCATCATTATTCGACCCTTTTGTCTGCGTTGCTGCTTTGCAAAAACCGTTTTGACAAAGAGAGTGGGCGCTTGACACCCCCGCTCCCTTTGACAGAACGCTCTGCCCTGCCCCAGCGGGCAGAAAAAGGTTGGCCGCAAGCATGCGGCCAACCTTGTCTACTGCTTAGCGGTTGCCTTCGTCGATGAAGTCACGACGCGGTGCACCGGTGTACAGCTGGCGCGGACGGCCGATCTTCATCGCCGGATCGGCGATCATTTCGGTCCAGTGCGAGATCCAGCCCACGGTACGTGCCAGCGCGAAGATCGGCGTGAACATCGATACCGGAATACCGATCGCGGACAGCACGATGCCGGAGTAGAAGTCGACGTTCGGGTACAGCTTGCGCTCGATGAAGTACGGATCGGACAGCGCGATCTTTTCCAGTTCCATCGCCAGCTTGAACTTCGGATCGTTCTGCAGACCCAGTTCGGTCAGCACTTCGTCGCAGGTCTTCTTCATGATGGCGGCGCGCGGGTCCATGTTCTTGTACACGCGGTGGCCGAAGCCCATCAGTTTGTAGCGCTTGTCTTTCACGCCCTGCATGAATTCGGCCACGTTGTCCACGGAACCGATTTCGTCCAGCATCTTCAGTACCGCCTCGTTGGCGCCGCCGTGCGACGGGCCCCACAGGCAGGCGATACCGGCGGCGATACATGCGAACGGGTTGGCACCGGAGGAGCCGGCCAGACGCACGGTGGAGGTGGAGGCGTTCTGCTCGTGGTCGGCGTGCAGGGTGAAGATGCGGTCCAGCGCGCGCGCGGTCACCGCATTCACCTTGTACTCTTCGCACGGGGTGGAGAACATCATGTGCAGGAAGTTCTCGGCGTAGGTCAGACCGTTCTTCGGATAGGAGAACGGCAGGCCCTTGTTGTAGCGATACGCCTGTGCCGCGATGTTCGGCAGCTTGGCGATCAGGCGGTGTGCGGAGATGCGGCGATGTTCGGAGTTATTGATGTCCAGCGAATCGTGATAGAACGCGGACAGCGCGCCGACCACACCCACCATCACGGCCATCGGGTGCGCATCGCGGCGGAAACCCTTGTAGAAGCTGATGATCTGGTCGTGCAGCATGTTGTGGCGCATCACGCCACGTTCGAACTCGGCACGTTGCGCCGCGGTCGGCAGTTCGCCGTTCAGCAGCAGGTAGCAGACTTCGAGGTAGTCGCTCTTTTCGGCCAGTTGTTCGATCGGGTAACCGCGGTAGTACAGCTGACCGATATCACCATCGATAAAGGTGATGGCGGATTCGCAGCTGGCGGTAGCCAGGAAACCCGGGTCAAAGGTGAACATGCCGGTCTTGGAGAAGGCGCGGATATCAACGACGTCCGGTCCCAGGGTACCCTTCAGCACCGGCATTTCCAGCGTGTCTTTGCCGTCGTTGTAGGTGAGCGTCACTTTACGATTGTTTTCCACAGCAATACTCCCAGTCTAATTTGTGGTCGTTGTAATAATTGTTTGCTGCTGCGGGCCTCAGGCTGCCCGCAAGATCCCGATGATGTGCGCCAACTCGGGATCGTCCACTTCCGCCTTGCCGTTCACGTAGTCCAGAAAGTCGTTATCGCCCAGATCCAGACATTTCTGATACGCAAACAGCTCGGCCGTGGTGAGCTGCTCGAAACCGTTGGCGAGGAAACGCTCCAGCACCAGGTCGAGTTCGAGCAGGCCACGGCGCGAGCGCCAGCGGATCCGTTTCAGTTCGATCGGATCAAAATCGGTCATACCGCACGCTTGACCATCAGGTCTTTGATCTTGCCGATGGCCTTGGTCGGGTTCAGACCCTTAGGACATACGTCAACACAGTTCATGATGGTGTGGCAGCGGAACAGACGGTACGGATCTTCCAGGTTGTCCAGACGCTCGTTGGTCGCCAGGTCGCGGGTATCGGCAATGAAGCGATACGCCGCCAGCAGGCCGGCCGGGCCGACGAACTTGTCCGGGTTCCACCAGAACGACGGGCAGGACGTGGAACAGCAAGCGCACAGAATGCACTCGTACAGGCCATCCAGCTCTTCGCGGTCTTCCGGCGACTGCAGACGCTCGCGCTCTGGCGGTGGCGTGTCGTTGATCACGTACGGCTTGATCGAGTGGTACTGCTTGAAGAACTGGGTCATGTCCACGATCAGGTCGCGGATGACCGGCAGGCCCGGCAGTGGACGCAGCTCGATCGGCTGTTTCAGATCGGCGACGTTGGTCACGCAGGCAAGACCGTTCTTGCCGTTGATGTTCATCGCATCGGAACCGCAGATGCCCTCGCGGCAGGAGCGGCGGAACGACAGGGTGTCGTCCATCGCCTTGAGCTTGACGATCACGTCCAGCAGTTTCACGTCGGTCGGCGACAGCTCGACCTCGTAATCCTGCATGTACGGCTTGGCGTCCTTGTCCGGATCGTAGCGATAGATGGAAAAACGTGCTGTTTTCATATAAGTCTCCGGCCGGCGCTTAGAAGGTACGCACTTTCGGTGCGATGTACTCAACCGACAGCGGCTTGGTGTGTACCGGCTTGTAGGTCAGACGACGATCTTCACCGTAGTACAGGGTGTGCTTCATCCAGACTTCGTCGTCGCGCTCCTGGTAGTCGGCGTGGGCGTGGGCGCCACGGGACTCCTTGCGCGCATCGGCCGAGATCAGGGTCGCCACGGCCACTTCGATCAGGTTTTCCAGTTCCAGCGCTTCCACGCGGGCGGTGTTGAACACCTTGGACTTGTCCTTGATCTGGGTGCGCTTCACGCGCTCGGCCACTTCCTGGATTTCCTTCACGCCCAGCGCCAGGTTTTCCGAGTTGCGGAACACGGCGGCACGCGCCTGTACCGTACGCTGCATTGCGGCGCGCACGTCGGCGACTTCTTCGCCACCGGTCTGGTTGTCCAGACGCGCGATACGATCCAGCGAGATCTGGCCGGCGTTGGCTGGCAACGGCTTCCAGGTCGGCATTTCGTTCTTGATGAATTCGACCATGCTGTCACCGGCCGACTTGCCGAACACCACCAGGTCGAGCAGCGAGTTGGTACCCAGACGGTTGGCACCGTGCACCGAGGCGCACGCGCATTCGCCGGCAGCGTAGAAGCCGTTGACGCGGGCTTCCGGATTGTCGCCTTTCGGGATCACCACTTCGCCACGGTAGTTGGTCGGAATACCGCCCATCATGTAGTGGCAGGTCGGGATCACCGGGATCGGTTCCTTGATCGGGTCGACACCGGCAAACTTGATGGCGATCTCGCGGATGCCCGGCAGACGCTGCTTGATGATGTCCGGACCGAGGTGGTCCAGTTTCAGCAACACGTGATCCTTGTTCGGGCCGCAACCACGACCTTCCAGCACTTCCTGCTCCATCGAGCGGGCCACGAAGTCACGCGGGGCCAGGTCTTTCAGGTTAGGCGCGTAGCGCTCCATGAAGCGTTCGCCATTGCTGTTCAGCAGGATGCCGCCCTCGCCGCGCACGCCTTCGGTAATCAGCACGCCGGCACCGGCCACGCCGGTCGGGTGGAACTGCCAGAATTCCATGTCTTCCAGCGGAATGCCGGCACGCACGCTCATGCCCAGGCCGTCACCGGTGTTGATGAAGGCGTTGGTGGAGGCGGCGTAAATACGGCCGGCACCACCGGTGGCGAACAGCACGCCCTTGGCGTGGAAGTTGTAAACCTCGCCGGTTTCCATTTCCAGAGCAGTCACACCGACCACATCACCGTCTTCGTCACGGATCAGGTCCAGTGCCATCCACTCGATGAAGAACTGGGTGTTGGCGCGCACGTTACGCTGGTACAGGGTGTGCAGCATCGCGTGACCGGTACGGTCGGCCGCGGCACAGGCACGCTGCACCGGCGCTTCGCCTTCATTCTGGGTGTGGCCGCCGAACGGGCGCTGGTAGATCTTGCCGTTTTCCAGACGGTCGAACGGCATGCCGAAGTGCTCAAGCTCGATCACGGCTTCAGGCGCCTTGCGGCACATGAATTCGATGGCGTCCTGGTCACCCAGCCAGTCCGAACCCTTCACGGTATCGAACATGTGCCATTCCCAGCGGTCTTCCTGCACATTGCCCAGCGAGGCGGAGATACCACCTTGTGCGGCAACGGTGTGCGAACGGGTCGGGAATACTTTGGACAGTACGGCAGTTTTCAGGCCGGACTCGGACAGTTGCAAGGCAGCACGCAGACCTGCGCCACCGCCGCCAACAATTACTGCATCAAATCGACGAACGGGAATGGTCATTACAGCCCCCATACAACCTTAAGCGAATAAATAAAACAGGACACCAGCCAAACCGCAGTCAGGGTGTGCATGGTCAAACGCACGCCAACCGGTTTGATGTAGTCCATCCAGAGATCGCGAATGCCTACCCATGCATGCAGGAACAGCGCAATCAAGGTGGTCTGGGTCAGCACTTTTACCCAGGTCTGGCCGAACAGCAGCTTCCAGCCTTCATAGCCGGAAGGCATCGCCAGCAGGAACAGGATCAGTGCGGCGGTATACACCAGCATGATCACGGCCGTAGCGCGCTGGACGATCCAGTCTTTCAGGCCGTAGTGAGCACCGACAACTTGACGGTTTACCATAGGATGCCTCCGATGATGGCGGTCAGACTCAGGCTGACGGCCAGAACCATTTTCGCGGTAGCGCGGGCAGTTTGCAGCTCAAGTCCCTTGTGGATATCCAGCAGCAGGAAACGGATGCCGGCGGCGGCGTGGTGCAGGAAGCCCCACAGCAAGCCGATCAGGATCAATTTCACCAGGGGATGGGCGACAACAGCACGGTAGCTGTCAAAGGCGTCGGCGGAACTGAGCGAACCGCTGAGAAGGTAAATCAGGAGTGGCAGGGAGAAAAACAGTGCCACACCGCTGATCCGGTGCAGGATCGAGACAATACCCGGCACGGGCAGTCTGATCTTGCTCAGATCTAAGTGCTTTGGTCGTTGCTTCTGCATATAGCTTCCTTGGATGTGCATGAACCAAGTGGTTTTTTACGTTAGCGGCGGCCCGAAAACTGCCGTCGCCGTTAGGAGCCAGGGGCCACCCCTGATCCATCAAGATCATGCTGCACGATGCTGCACGTGCAACATAATCTGAAGATTCTACCAAATCTGCGCGTCGCTGCCGACCAGGCTATCCGAAATGCGACACATAGAACCGCGTTTGCGACACATCGTCATGCCGGCAAATGCTGCAGCGTCAACGCCAGCCGGTCGGTCAGACACAAGCGCTGCCGCCACTCCACCGCCGCGCCGTTGACATCCACCGCCAGCCGCAGGTGCGACAGCACCGGCGTGCCGGACACCGCCGCCAGCAACTGCGCCTCGTCGCGCTCCAGCACCACCGCCCGCCACTGTTCGGTCGCCACCCGCAGGCGGACGCCGAAGTGCTGCTGCAGTACCGCCCACACGCCGGGCAACTGGCGCAGCCAGCGCGAATCCAGCGCCGGAAAACGCTCGGCCGACAACAGCACCTCGTCCAGCGCCACCGCCTGACCGCGCAGCCGCCACAACAGGCGGATGCGAAACACCGGCGCCGCGCGGCGCAGACCCAGCGCCGCCGACACATCATCCGGCGCATTGCCGCGCGCGATACCGAGAAACTCGCGCTGCAGACGGTCCGGACTCTCCGACAACAGCCCCGGCGAGATCATCGACATCCCGGCCCAGTCATCGGCCCCGGGCGCCACAAAAGTGCCCTTGCCCTGCTGCCGGTACAGCACCCCGTCGGCCACCAGCTCGGTCAGCGCCTTGCGTACCGTGCCCTGGCTGACGGACAGCTGTTCGGCAAGCTCCCACTCGCTGGGCAGCGACTCCGCCACCTGCCACTCCCCATCGCACAGACGCTCCAGAATCTGCTGTCTTGCCTGTCTATACAAAGGGATACGATTGAGACTCTTGCTGTTCATGGACTTTTTAACACCAAACGCGATCAAGGTAAACACTAGTCTTATATAAGACATAAGACAAAAAGTCACGTCCTGATTGCACAGAGCGGTGCAAGGGCAGCACAAAGGCGGTGCAGCATGCTAAACTCGCTGAAACTGTTGCAAAGCAGCATCCAAAGAGCAGTCATTCCAAAGTTCTAAAGGAGAGTACATCGATGAAAGCCCCCGTTCGCGTCGCCGTCACTGGTGCAGCCGGTCAGATTGGTTACAGCCTGTTGTTCCGCATTGCCAGTGGTGAAATGCTGGGCAAGGACCAGCCTGTCATCCTGCAACTGCTGGACCTGCCACAAGCCCAGACCGCCGTTAAAGGCGTGATGATGGAACTGGAAGACTGCGCGTTCCCGCTGCTGGCCGGCATGGTTGCGACCGACGACCCGGAAGTGGCTTTCAAGGATGTACAGGTTGCCCTGCTGGTTGGCGCCCGTCCGCGCAGCAAAGGCATGGAACGCAAGGACCTGCTGACCGCCAACGCCGAAATCTTCACCGTGCAGGGCGCCGCCCTGAACAAAGTGGCTGACCGCAATGTAAAAGTACTGGTAGTCGGCAACCCGGCCAACACCAACGCCTACATCGCGATGAAGTCGGCGCCGGACCTGAATCCGAAAAACTTCACCGCCATGTTGCGTCTGGACCACAACCGCGCGCTGTCGCAAATCGCCGCCAAGACCGGCAAGCCGGTTGCCGCCATCGAGAAGCTGGCCGTGTGGGGTAACCACTCGCCAACCATGTACGCCGACTACCGTTTCGCCACCATCGATGGCCAGTCGGTAAAAGACATGATCAACGACCACGAATGGAACCGCGACGTGTTCCTGCCGACCGTGGGCAAGCGTGGCGCCGCCATCATCGAAGCGCGCGGTCTGTCCTCGGCCGCCTCGGCCGCCAACGCCGCCATCGACCACATCCGCGACTGGGTACTGGGCACCAACGGCAAGTGGGTGACCATGGGCATTCCATCCGACGGTTCCTACGGCATCCCGAAAGACGTGATGTTCGGTTTCCCTGTGACTTGCGAAAACGGCGAGTACAAGATGGTCGAAGGCCTGGAAATCGATCAGTTCAGCCGTGACTGCATCAACGTCACCCTGAACGAACTGGAAGAAGAACGCGCCGGCGTTGCCCACCTGCTGGGTTGATGACTGAGCGTTCCGGCAAAAGCGCACCGCAAGGTGCGCTTTTTGTCTTTACCGAATTACCGAATCACAACGCAATCCCGCTCTTTTTGGAGGTCGAAACACCATGATTGAAGCCGAAGTTCTCAATCAAATTCAGGCACAGATCGACGATCTGGCTACCCGCAACACTGATATCCGGGGGTATCTTTGACTACGACGGTAAAAAAGACCGTCTGGAAGAAGTTTCCCGCCTGACCGAAGATCCCGATATCTGGAACGACCCCAAAAAGGCACAAGAACTGGGCCGTGAGCGCAAGCAGCTGGAAGACGTGGTACTGGTGATCGAAGGCATCGCCGCCACCCTCGCCGATTGCGCCGAACTGTTTGAAATGGGCCGCGCCGAAGGCGACGACGACACCATCCTGGCGGTGAAGGCTGATCTGGACGAGGTCGAGGCCAAGCTGGCCAAGCTCGAATTCCGTCGCATGTTCCACGACCCGATGGACCCGAACCACTGCTTCCTGGACATCCAGGCCGGCGCCGGCGGTACCGAGGCCCAAGACTGGGCCGGCATGCTGCTGCGCATGTATGTGCGCTACGCCGAACGCAAGGGCTTCAAGGTCGACATCCTGGAAGAATCCGAAGGCGAAGTGGCCGGCATCAGCAGCGCCACCATCAAGATCGAGGGCGAGTACGCCTACGGCCTGCTGCGCACCGAAGTCGGCGTCCATCGCCTGGTACGGGTGTCGCCGTTCGACTCCAACGCGCGCCGCCATACCTCGTTCTGCTCGGTGTTCGTGTATCCGGAAGTGGACGACAGCTTCGAGATCACCATCAACCCGGCCGACGTGCGCACCGACACCTACCGCGCCTCCGGTGCCGGCGGCCAGCACATCAACAAGACCGATTCGGCGGTGCGCCTGACGCACATCCCGACCAATATCGTGGTGCAGTGCCAGAACGACCGCTCGCAGCACCGCAACCGCGACGAAGCGTGGCAGATGCTGCGCGCCAAGCTGTACGAGCGCGAACTGAAAATGCGCAACGAAGCCAAGCAGTCGCTGGAAGACAGCAAGACGGACGTGGGCTGGGGCCACCAGATCCGCTCCTACGTATTCGACCAGTCGCGCATCAAGGACCTGCGTACCAGCTATGAAGTTGGCAACATCAAGGGCGTGATGGACGGCGACCTGGACGGCTTTATCGAAGCCAGCCTGAAACAGGGCGTTTAAACGATACCCAAGGTTGGCCGCACGCGATGCGGCCAACCTTTTACATTGATGGAGATACCATGTCGGAACACGAATCCAGCCAGCCGCAGCACGACGAAAACCACATCATGGCCGAGCGCCGTGACAAACTGAAAGCCCTGCGCGAAGCCGGCGTTGCCTTCCCCAACGACTTCAAACGCGAAGACTTCAGCGGCGATCTGCACACCCGCTACAACGACAACAGCAAGGAAGAGCTGGAGCCGCTGAACGTACAGGTTGCCGTCGCCGGCCGCATGATGCTCAAGCGCGTGATGGGCAAGGCCAGCTTCGCCACCATCCAGGACGTGACCGGCCAGATCCAGCTGTACATCAACGACCAGGGCGTCGGTCCGGAAGTCCACGCCGCGTTCAAGCACTGGGACATGGGCGACATCATTGCCGCGCGCGGCACCCTGTTCAAGACCAACAAGGGCGAACTGTCGGTCAACGTGACCGAGCTGCGCCTGCTGACCAAGTCGCTGCGTCCGCTGCCGGACAAGTTCCACGGCATGACCGACCAGGAACAGAAGTACCGCCAGCGCTACGTCGACCTGATCACCAGCGAACACAGCCGCAACACCTTCATCAAGCGCTCCAAGATCGTGCAGACCATCCGTGAAGTGATGGTCGCCCAGCACTATCTGGAAGTTGAAACCCCGATGATGCACCCGATCCCGGGTGGTGCCACCGCCAAGCCCTTCGTCACCCACCACAACGCGCTGGACATGTCGCTGTACCTGCGCGTGGCCCCGGAGCTGTACCTGAAGCGCCTGGTGGTCGGCGGCCTGGAACGCGTGTTCGAGATCAACCGCAACTTCCGTAACGAGGGGATGAGCACGCGCCACAACCCCGAGTTCACCATGATCGAATTCTACGAGGCCTACAGCGACTACCAGCGCATGATGCAGATGACCGAGCACATCATCCGCCAGTGCGCCATCGCCGCCACCGGCCACACCACCGTGACCTACCACGGCAAGGAAGTGGACCTCGGCAAGCCGTTCGACCGCTTCACCATCGTCGGCGCCATCATGCACTACAACCCGCAGTACACCGACGCGCAGCTGTTCGATGCCGAGTGGGTGACCGCGGAGATCCAGCGCCTGGGCGGCAAACTGCCACCGGCACCGGGCCTGGGCAGCCTGCAGCTGACGCTGTTTGAAGAGTGCGCGGAAGGCCAGCTGTGGAACCCGACCTTCATCGTCGACTACCCGGTCGAAGTGTCGCCACTGGCACGCGGCTCCGATGCCGACCAGTCGATCACCGAGCGTTTCGAGCTGTTCATCGTTGGCCGCGAACACGCCAACGGCTACTCCGAGCTGAACGATCCGGAAGACCAGGCCGCGCGCTTCCTGTCGCAGGTCGAGCAGAAGGATGCCGGCGACGACGAGGCGATGCACTACGACGCCGACTACATCCGCGCCATGGAATACGGCCTGCCACCGACCGGCGGCTGCGGCATCGGCATCGACCGTCTGGTGATGCTGCTGACCGATTCGCCTTCTATCCGCGACGTCATCCTGTTCCCGCAGATGCGACTGGAAGGCCAGGCCTGAGCAACAGCTTCGCTGAGTGTGTGAAGAAACTCATCAGCACCTGAAAAACCAGACCGTGATCAGGCCAAAGCCCCGGCAGCGATGCCGGGGCTTTTTGCATTTAGCTATCCAGTGCCTGATGGTGGCCGCGTCCATCATGGCAGTCGGGCTGCCGCGCATCCCCTATTCGTCGGCGTAGCGCCGGGCGATGGCGCGGAACTCCTCGGCAATCGCGTCGAAGGCATCCACCATGTCTGGGTCGAAGTGCTGGCCGCGCCCGGCGCGGATTATCTCCACCGCCTGCTCGTGCGGAAACGGCGGTTTGTACACCCGGCGCGAGATCAGCGCGTCGTAAACATCGGCGACCGCCATTAGCCGCGCCGATACCGGGATGGCATCACCGGCCAAGCCTTCCGGATAGCCGCTGCCATCCCACTTTTCCTGGTGATAGTTGGCGATCTCGCGCGCCAGCCGCAGAAAGCTGCTGGGCGCGTCCAGCAGCCTCTCCGCCGTGGCGATGGCATCACGCCCCAGCGTGGTGTGCGTCTTCATGATTTCGAATTCTTCCGGCGTCAGCTTGCCCGGCTTGAGCAGGATGGCATCCGGAATGCCCACCTTGCCGATGTCGTGCAGCGGCGCCGACTTGTACAGCATGTCGATGGTGTCGTCGTCCAGCACGGCGCCAAAACGCGGGAGAGACTGCAGCTGCAGCGCCAGCGCCCGCACGTAGTTCTGCGTGCGGCGGATGTGGTTGCCGGTTTCGTGGTCGCGGGTTTCGGCCAGCGACGCCAATGCCATGATGGTGACATCCTGGATCACCTGTACTTCCCGGGTGCGGATGTCCACCTCGCGCCGCAGGAACGCCGCCTGGTCCTCCAGAAAATCCGCTGCCGCCTTCAGCTGCATGTGGGTATTCACCCGCGCCAGCACGATGGGCGGCGAGATCGGCTTGACGATGTAGTCGACCGCGCCGGCATTGAAACCGGCCTGTTCGTCGTCGTGCTCGCTCATCGCGGTCAGGAAGATCACCGGAATCCTGGCGGTGCGCGCGCTGCTCTTGAGCTGGCGGCACACGGCAAAGCCGCCGATGCCCGGCATCATCACGTCCAGCAGCACCAGATCCGGCAGCAGCTCGCCCTCCAGCAGCTGCAAAGCACGCTCGCCGCTGTTGGCCACCAGCACGCGGTAGCGGTCTTTCAGCAGGCCGTACAACAGGGTCAGGTTTTCCGGCGTGTCGTCGACGACCAACACCGTCTGCCGCGCTTGCCGCAGTGGAGAGTCGATCATGGCGCGTCCTCCTGCCAGCAAATGCCGGCCTCCGTTGCGGCCTGCTCCAGCCATTCGCGCGCGGCGGGAAAGTCGAACTGCCGCATCGCCTTGTCGAAAGCGGCATAACTGGCGGCAGGCAACACGGCACGCAGGCTATCGGAATGTTCCAGAAAAACGCCCAGCGCATCGCCGTCGCTGGCGGCCAGCAGAGCGGCCAGTTCACGCAGCTGCAGCGCCGTATTGTCCGGGCGCAGCTCGCCGGCATGCTCCTCCTGCGCCAGCGCGTCTTTCAGCAACGACAGCACCCGCTGCATTTGTTGGTCGAAGTCCGCCAGCAGCTGCTGATAGGCCTCGCGCTCGACGATGGCCCGCTGCAGGCTGGCCGCCACCACCTGCAGGCGCAGGAAGCCCAGGGTACCGGCCAGCCCCTTGAGACTGTGCACCACCCGCACCGCCGTCTCGTAGTCGGCGTCGGCCAGCGCGGAGGCGATCCGCCTGGCCGCGTCGCCCTCTTCCGCCACGAACTGGCGCAGCAGGTGCAGGTACAGGCTGCGGTTGCCGGCCACGCTGGCCAGGCCCGCACTCTGGCTGAGCAATGCCGCAGGGATAGCCGCGGCGGTAGCCGATACTGCGGGCGGGGTCGCCGCGGCAGCGGCCGGCCCCGACGGTAGCCAGCGCAGCAGTGTTTCGAACATCAGGTACGGGTCTACCGGTTTGAGGATGCGATCGACCATCCCGGCCGCCATACAATTATCGTATTCGGTTGCCTGCACATCCGCGGTCAGCGCGATGATGGGCAACTCCAGCAGGCGCGGGTCACCGCGAATCAGCCGCGTGGCCTCAATGCCGTCCAGCACCGGCATCTGTACGTCCATCAGCACCAGCTGGTAGTGATCCGCCGCCTGCTCTGCCAGGCGGATCACCGCATCGCGGCCATTGTCCACCACCTCGACCGTGGCGCCAGCCGCCTGCAACAGCTCCACCGTCAGCTGCTGGTTGATCTTGTTGTCCTCGGCCAGCAACACGCGCACCCCGTCCAGGCATGGCAAGGCCAGCATCTGGCGGGCGGTATCGCTCTCGCGCTGCACGCCGAACAGGCCCAGCATCACGTCCAGCAGCGACGACTGGCTCACCGGCTTGACCAGGAAGGCCTCCACGCCGGCCGTCTCCGCCGCGGCGCGCACGTCGTCACGGCCGAAAGCGGTGACCATGATGATCCTGGCACCATTCAGCGCCCGGATGCGGCGGGCGGTCTCGACACCGTCCATCACCGGCATCATCCAGTCCACGAACACGATGTCAAAAGGATGATCCATGCTGGCCTGGCGATAGATGTCCAGCGCCTCGCGCCCGGAAGCGCAGGTGCTGACGGCAAAACCCAGTCCGCGCAACTGCTCGGACAGGATGTCGCGCGCCGAGGCATTGTCGTCAATGACCAGCACGCGCAGCCCGCTTGCCAGATCGGACAAGGACTTGCCACGGGTATCAACCGCACTGGACACCCCAAGCCAGGCACTGAACAGGAAGCTGCTGCCGCAGCCTGGCGCCGACTCCACCTGGATCGCACCACCCATCAGCTCCACCAGCCGCTTGGCAATCGCCAAGCCCAGCCCGGTGCCACCAAACCGGCGCGTGGTGGAGCCATCGGCCTGGCTGAAGGCCCGGAACAGTCGCGCCTGTTGCGCCTCATCCATGCCGATGCCGCTATCGGTCACACCGATGCGCAGCTTGACCTTGTCGCCCACCTGCTCCAGCAACTGGATGCTCACGGTCACCTGCCCCTGTTCGGTGAACTTGATGGCATTGCCCACCAGATTGGTCAGCACCTGCCCCAGGCGCAGCGGATCGCCCACCAGGTTCTGCGGCACGGCCGGACTGCATTCGAACAGCAGCTCCAGCCCCTTGTCCGCCGCCTTCTGCCCGACCAGCGACGACACATTTTCCAGCACCTCGTCCAGCCGGAAACTCACCGTCTCCAGCTCGATGCGGTCAGCCTCTACCTTGGAGAAGTCCAGAATGTCGTTGATGATGCCCAGCAGCGAGGTGCCGGCATTGTGGATCTTGCTGACATAGTCGCGCTGGCGCTGGCTCAGCTCGGTTTTCAGTGCCAGATAGGACATGCCTATGATGGCGTTCATCGGCGTGCGGATCTCGTGGCTCATGTTCGCCAGGAACATGGACTTGGCACTGGTGGCTTGCTCGGCCTCGTGTTTCGCCGCGCGCAGTGCGGCGGCGCTCTGTGCCAGCCGGGTGTACAGCAGGCCGTTTTCCAGCAGCAGCACGATCAGCACAAAACTGGCCGCCAGCAACCCGTAGATGCGGCCAGCGTAGAAACCAAGGTCGAAACGGCCGCCATTCAATACCGCGGACAAGGCGATATCGCACACCCAGGCGAACATCACCACGCTCAGCCACAAGTCTAGCGTCGTGCGCAGCCGGTCGCGCAGCAGCAGCACAAACGCCAGCAGACTGAGCCCCCACACACTGAACACCACCCCGCGCATGACCGGCGTGTAGTGGTTGCCCTGCATGATGGGCGGCAGATAGGCATGTCCCAGCGTGACCACCAGCAACAGCGCCAGCGTGGCCAGTGCGGCAAACATGCAGCACAGCAGGATGGCGGAGGCAGGGTGCCAGCGTGGCGGCAGTTCCAGCTTCCGCCGCGCCAGCATGGTGTAGACCATCACCAGCAGCGGAAAGCCGCCATGCCAGAACATGTACAGCCAGGCTGTGGTCTGCGGCCCGGCACCCAGCAGCCCGCCGGGGGAGAACAGGCCGGGAAAGCTCAGCGCATGCACCACCGCCATAAAGGCGGTGAACAGGTAGCCGGTGGCCAGCGTCAGCAGCGCCAGCGAGCGCAGGATATAGAACTGGCCGAACAGCAGGATCGCGGTGATCAGGTCGTTCAGCACCAGCGCCGACTGATAGGCCGGGATAAACGCCCATACTTTGGCCTGCGGCTGCTTGGCAAACGGCACCAGCGCAGCGAACAGCAGCGCGGAGATGACGATCACCGCCAGCATCAAGCGCTGCTGTTTCTGCGAGGGGGCAGAGGTGGACAGAAAGGCGAACCCTTCGTACTGCAATGAGGCTGATCGCTGCATGGTTCGGGTAACTCGCTATGGATCGCATCAGAACGCGGGAGACACCCTTTTCTATGTAGCACAACTGGCGGAATAGTCATTCGACATTTATTGATACTGTTGCACTTTCAGGCAGCACATGACAAATAGCAGGTTGGCCGCAAGCCACAGTCAGGAGATTGAGCACCGCACAGTAAAGCGTTGCCGGGGCCGGCAGGTAAGCCGACTCGATGCGACATCGCCAACACACACCAGGCAGGCAGCGGTGCTGCGGTGCGCCGCGCTGGGCATAGTCCTCGGCCGGCGGGAGCAGTCCGTCACGACGGAAAATGACGGACACCGGGCTGCGCCGCCATGCGCCAGCATGCTCGGGCAAGGCTGTCTGGCAAGGCCGGTGGACTAGCCCGGTTTCAGCTCGAGGCGCTGGCGCAGGGTCGGTGCCAGTATCTTCAGCACCTGTACCGGCAGGGCGCTGGTGAAGCGGTAATCGCCCGCCTGCGGCCCCGCCACATAGGCAATCAGCGTGCCGAAGTAGCGGTCACCGATATAGAACGCGAAGGCACCGGCGCGGCTGACCACCCGCTCAGAGAGCAGCGCCCCGCCTCTGGCAAACACCTTGAAACGGTGATCGCCGGTGCCGGTCTTGCCACCGACCGGGATGCGGGTACCGTCTGCCAGGTCGAAGGCGCCGGCCACACGGCGCGCGGTGCCCAGCTCCACCACCTCGGCCAGCGCCCGGCGCACCACCTGTGCCACCTCGGCCGGCAACACGCGCTCGCCTTTGGCCGGCGTCTGGGTCAGGCTGGTTTCGTACGGGGTGCCGGCGGCAAAGTGCAGCTTGTCGAGGTAGACCGTCGGCAGGCGCACGCCGTCATTGGACAGGATACCCATCAGTTCCGCCAGCGACGCCGGGCGGTCGGCGGAGGCACCCAGCGCGGTGGCGTAGGACGGCACCAGTGCGTCAAACGGATAGCCCAGCCGTTTCCAGCCTTTGTGGATCTGCTTGAAGGCGTCGATCTCCTTGATGGCCCTGATCCGCGACGCCTGCCCTGCCCGGTTCTTGCTGTTGAGCAGCCACTGGTAAACCTCTTGCCGCTGCTGGGTGCTGGCGCGGACCAGCTCGCTCCAGTCTGCGTCCGGATGCTGGTGCAGATAGGCCACCAGCCACAGCTCGAGCGGGTGCACGCCGGCCAGATAGCCGCGGTCGTTCAGGTTGAAGCGCTCTGGGCCGAGCTCGTCGTACAGCCTGGCCAGCGTCTTGGCGTCCGGCTGCTGCCGCACGTCGAGGTGCCGGGCCAGGAACGCGGTGAACGCATCCAGCCCGGCCTCGGGGCGGATACTGCGGAAAATGACCGCCAGTTTCTTAGGGCTTTGCCGAGCCCGCGCCACCAGCAGGGCGTCGATTTCCTCCGCGCTCTTGTGGCGGTACTTGTTGTAGAAACCGGCAAGGAAGGTGCGCCCTTCGCGATCGGCAAAACGCTGCAGGTATTCGCGGCGCGTGGTGTCGTCGTCCTCGTCCGCGGTTTCGCCGCTGGCCGCCGCCGGCTGCATGTAGTAACGCGCGATGTCGCGCATCAGCCGGATGTAGACCAGATTGACGGAGCGGCGGGTGGCTTCGCGCACGGTGAGTGTCTTGCTGTCGTCATTTTCGTCGAAGTTGTTGAAGGTGTGCAGCCCGCCGGCGGTGAAGAAGCTCTCGCCGGGGCTGGCGGAATAGGTGCGCTCCAGCGCCGCCTCCAGCATGGCGGTCAGGCTGTTGTCCGTCGCCTGCACCAGATAGTCGATCGCCCAGCGGCGCAGCACGGATTCGCTGGCACCGGGCCTGATGGCGGCCAGCTGCTCGCTGCCCAGCGCCGCGTATTGCTGGTGCAGTTCGTGGACCACCATCAGGTAGCTGACCAGCGTGCGCAGCTTGGCGGTGGAGCCGAGATCCAGCTTGGCGCCTTCGTTGATGTCGAACGGCTGCGCGAAGTTGTCGGCCTGCACCCGCACCTTGTTGCCGGTGGGCGTGCGCTCGATCAGGGTGAAGCTGTAGGTCACCCCCTGCGGCGAGCCCTGTTGCAGCAGATACTCGTTGTTAAGGTTGGCCGCACGCGCGTACTCCGGATCGCGCAGCCTGAGCAGCTCGGCGGTGACCTGCTGCTGCAGCGTCAGGTCCAGCGTGCTGCTGGCGGCCAGATCCAGCCGGTCCAGATCGTACATGCGCCGCACACCCAGCAAGCCGGCCAGCTTGATGCGCACCGCATTGGCGCCCTTCTGCGCGACCGCTGCCACCACCGGCAGCCGCACCCGTTCGCGCTGCTGCCGCAGCGACACCCGCAACGCCGCGTCACGCAGCGCCGGGGGAATCAGCTTGTCCCTGGCCATCATGCGCAGGTAGGCGTCGGTCATCGCCTCCAGCACCTTCATGTCGCCGTTCAGGAAAATGGAGGGGCTGCGCTGTGCGATCATCAGGCTCAACGCTTCCTTGAACACCACCGCACGCTCCGCCACCGGCACGCTGGCGCCGGTCAGCGCCCGGTTAACCTGCGCGAAATCGCGCCCGTACCACGCCCACATGCCGTCACCGATGCCGGACACCTCGCCGAAACCGGCGCGCGCCGCCAGCGGCACCGTGTTCAGGTATTTGACCACCAGCCGGCGGCGGGCGGCGGTAGTGTCCTCGCCATCAAGATAAGCGCGCACCGAGGCCGACAGCATCTGGCGCAGTTTTTCCTGATCCGAGCTGGTGCGCCCGGCCGGCGAATGGCGGTATTTCTCGATCTGGGTCGCCAGGGTGCTGGCGCCGGCGGCGCGATAGCCGGAATCAAACAGGTGCAGCGCCTTGTCGACCAGCGCCTTGCTGAAGCGCGACCAGTCCACCGCCGGATTACGCTGCGGACTGTCCTTCTCCAGCAGCGTCCGGTTCTCGATATACAGCAGGCCGCCGACCAGCAAGGACGGCAAGGCGTTGAAATCCGCGTACACGCGCTGCGGCGTGCGCGACTGATAGATGGTCTGGCCGTAGCCGTCAGTCAGGGTGAGGCCGGTCTGGTCCTTCTCGTGATACGGCAGGAACAGGCCCAGCGGCAGAAACGGCGCCGTCACGCCGTGATCGGCCAGCGCCAGCATGCCGTCGGACAGCTCGGCCTGGCTGGCGATGGCGTAGCCGCGTGCCTGCAACCGTTGCAGATAGCCGGGCATCGCGGTATAGCCCAGGCGTTGGTCGTAGGGGCCGCCGCTCGTCGGAAAGCGGATGGCCTGGCTCGGCCCCGCCTTGACCTGATAGCTGGCGTGCCGCGCCGCATCGCTGAAAAAGCGCGCCTGCTGCCGCGAGTGCTGCAGCTCGTCCAGCAGCAGATACAGCAGCCCGCCAATCAGCAGCAGCAACAGGATGCCGACCGACCACAGCGCATAACGACAGCCGCGGCCGTTACCCTTTTTGAGTTGGATGTCTGAATTATCCATGGCGTCGCTTCACCAGCGAGAATGTCGAGCAGTATGTTTTATTCAAGCAATGCGACTGTGGCGGCCACCGCCGGCGCACTGCCGTACCGGCCGCCGCACCGCCGCTGACATGGCGGGCAAAACGGCGGCCCCTGTGTCCGGAGCTTAGCAGTACAGCGGCGCTGCTTGCCGATTAAATCGCCGCTTGCCCGCCATGGCGCCGTAATTAAAACGGCGTGCAAGGCGCTTTCCCTTAAAAGCATAGCTGTCGCCGCCACGCTCTGCCGTGTATCCAGTTGCCGTAGCGGTGATCCGGGCGGGAGATGCCGTGTAGCAGCGCGCGTTCCGGCCCGTCGCAGGCCAGAGCAGGAGAAAGGCTAGCGTTGCGGCCAGGGCAGCATCCACGGCGGCTGTTGCTGCAGGTAATCGGCCAGTGCCGGCACGGCGAACTCGTCACCCTGTGTCGGCGGGCAGACGAAACGCAGCGCCTCGCCGTCCAGCGTCAGCGCCAGCGCATAGGCGTGCAGATAGGTGCGGTCGGCGGCGCTGCCGCCATACAGCGCGTCGCCGAGGATGGGCGCGCCCAACGACTTCATCGCCACCCGCAGCTGGTGGGTCTTGCCGGTACGCGGCCGCAGCAGGAACAGGCGCCGCCCCGGCGCCAGCGAGTGGCTGAAGAATTGCGTCACAGCCGGATTGAGCTGGCTCTGGCACAGCTTCCACGCGCCGCCACGGCCCTTTTCCATGTCGCCGCGGATCAGGCCCTGCTTTTTCGCCGGTTTGGCGTCGGACAGCGCCAGGTAGTATTTCTCCACCTCGCGCCCGGCAAAGGCGGCGCCAAGGTTGGCCGCAACCTGCTGGCTGCGCGCGATCAGCAGCAGGCCGGAGGTGACGCGGTCGAGGCGGTGCACCGGCCACAGCGCGTCATCGCCGAGACCGGCGCGCAGCGCGCTCATCAGCCCGGCCTCCTCGCCGTCGGCGTGGAAGCTGACGCCGGGATGCTTGGCGATGACGTAAAAACGCGGATCGGTGTGCAGCAGATCAAACATGGCTCTCGCTCGTGGCTGGTGCGCGCGTCACAGCACGCGCAATTCGGCATCGGGCAGCGGCTTGCGCAGAAAGGCCGCCAGCAGCTTGTAGGTATCGGCATCGAAGGTCGGCGTGCCCTGCGGCACGGCCGCTTCCTCGCTGCGCGAGCCGAGATAGCACCAGCGCTCGAACAGGTGTTCCTGCCACTGGCCGGACACCGGATCGGTCTCGCGCACCGCCACCGCGCCGGGATAGGGCCAGCTTTGCAGCTTCAGCCGCGCCAGCGCCTGCTGCAGGCGCTGGTTGTGAGCGGCGGCGTCCTCGCGCCCGATGCAGGCACCCTTGCAGCGGCCGAGGGCGAAGGCGGAACAGGCGCCCTTGCGCGCACCGCGCTTTTCCAGTGCAAGACAGGTCTGGCACAGGCCGTTTCCGGCGCACAGTTCCGCCAGCGCCTTCTTGGCTTCCTTCTGGCTGCGGAACAGGCCGTACAGCGTATCCAGCCGCGAGAAGTCGACTTCGCTCGCCAGCACGATGCGCGGTGTCAGGAAGCCGCTGTCCAGCGGCGTCAGCTGCAGCGAGCACAGCTCCTGCGACAGGCGGCCGCGCAGGTTGTGCAGCGGCTGCAAGGCACGGATCAGCTGCAATTCCTGCAGTTGCGCTCCGAACTCGCCGACCGTCTCCCGCCACTCGATGCGCTTGATCGGCTCTCCGATGCGCACGTCCTTGTGCGGGCGTGGCTCGGCACCGAAGTGCGCCAGCACGCGGCGGCGCAGGTTGTCGCTGCGGCCGACATACAGCGCCTGCCCGTCCTCGCCGTAGAAGGAATACACCCCCGGCACGTCCGGCAGTTGCTCCACCACTTCCGGATCGATGCCCGGCGGCGCGGCCGGTGCCGCCATCAGCACGGCCGCCTGCGCCTCGACCTCGGCCTGGCCGTGTTCGGCGATCGCCTGCTGCAGGAACTGGTACAGCGCGTCGGCATCGGCCAGCGCGCGGTGGCGCTCGGCCTGCTCGATGCCGTGGCGCGCGATGATGCTGTCCAGGCTGTGCTTGAAGTGCTGCGGATACAGCAGCCGCGACAGCTTGACGGTGCACAGCACCTCGCTGCGGAACGGCAGCTTGAGGCGCTTGAATTCGTTCTTCAGGAAACCATAGTCGAAGCGCACGTTGTGCGCGATCAGCAGCCGGCCGCGCAGCTTGTCCAGCAGCATGGCGGCGATGTCGGCGAACGGCGGCGCGTCGGCCACCATCGCGTCGCTGATGCCGGTGATCTGCTCGATGAAGGGCGGGATCGGCTGCCCCGGATTGACCAGCATGTCGAAGCGCTCGACGCGCTCGCCGTCAATCAGGATGACGCCGACTTCGGTGATCCGGTCGCGGCTGATGTGGCCGCCGGTGGTTTCCAGGTCGACAATGGCACAAGGCCGATCAAACAGCATGCTTACCCCTGACTCCTGTTAATCGTTCCGGCACGGCAGCGCCGCTGCCGCGCGGCAATGACCTTGCGGCCAACGTTGGCCGCATCACGTCTCCGGGCGCAGCGCCTGGTAGATGCGCAGCGCCACCCAGGCGTCGTTGGCGGCGTACACCTGCTGCGCCTCGCTCAGCACCTTCGCGCCCCAGTTGGAGGTGGACAGTTTTTTCGACTTGCGGAAATACTGGCCGAACACCCGCGCCACCGCCTGCACCGCGCCGACGGTGATGGTTGGCGAATCGCTCTGGAACAGGCTGCCGACATCCAACAGCGCCTGGCACTCGATGCCGAAGCGGTCGCGCAGGTGGCGCTTGTCGGAGCGCAGGTCGAAACCGACCACCAGCACCTCGCCACTGGCCAGCAGCGCGCCCAGCGCCGCCAGCACCTCGGCATCGGACACCGGGAACAGGTAGGCGTGCTCGCTGGTGGCCAGCTGGATCAGGTGCGGGCCGGTGGCCTCTTCGCCCTTGCGAAAGGTTGGCCGCGACTCGGTATCGAAGCCGGCCACCCGTGCCGCGCGCAGCGCCGCGAGCGCCCCCGGCAAGGCGGCGCGATCCACCACCGTGATCTGCGCCGGCCCCAGCGCCGGGAACAGCGGCAGGGTCTTGATCTCGTCTCGGGACAACTGTCTGGTCTGGCTCATGCGCCTCATTTCCTCGGGTTTCGGTTTGGCATCCGTTCAGAACGGTGCCGCCAGCTGCCACTGCAGCAACGCATCGCTATGTGGATGACGCAGCGCCAGCGACTGTGCGTGCAGCATCAGCCGCGGCGCGGCACGGCCGCCGTACAGCGCGTCGCCGACAATCGGACAGCCCAGCGCCAGCATGTGTACCCGCAGCTGGTGGGTACGGCCGGTCACCGGCGTCAGCAGCACGCGGCTGCCGTCGGCCTGCCGCTGCAACAGCCGGTATTCGGTCAGTGCCGGCTTGCCGGCGGCATCCACCTTCTGTCGTGGCCGCCGCAGCCAGTCGCTCATCAGCGGGAAATCCACCGTCCCGGCCGCGTCCGGCAGTTGGCCATCCAGCAGCGCGACATATTGTTTGCTCACCTCACGGCTGGCAAAGGCCTCGCTCAGCGCGCGCTGCGCCGCCGGGCTGCGCGCCAGCACCATCAGCCCCGAGGTCGCCATGTCCAGGCGATGCACCACCAGCGCGTCCGGATACTGCTGCTGCACGCGGTGAATCAGGCAGTCCTGCATTTCGGGCAGCCGCCCCGGCACCGCCAGCAGCCCGGCCGGCTTGGCCACCACCAGCAGCTGGGCATCGGCGTGCAGCACCGCGACCGCCTCTTGCGGCGGCGTGTAATCATCCAGCGTATGCATGCTTGATTGTGGCGACAACGTCATCATCTATTCTGTTCGCTGACCGCTTGCGGCCAACCTTTGCGCGTAACCATACCGGTCGTGCGCCACGAGGCACACGACACCATCAGGGGAAACCATGTCCGAACAATTCAATCTCGACGCCTACCAGCGCACGCTGGACACCCGAGTGCTGCAGCATGACGCCCACGGCCTGGTGCTGGCCGACACCCTGTGCTACCCGCTGGGCGGTGGCCAGCCCGGCGACCGCGCCACGCTGACACTGGCCGACGGCCGCAGCCTGACCGTCCACGACACCCGCCGCGACAAGGAAAGCCGCCGCATCGTGCACCAGCTCGACGCCGATGCGCCGCTGCTGGCGCCCGGCACGCCGCTGACGCTGACCCTGGACTGGGAACGCCGCTACCGCCACATGCGGGTGCACACCTGCCTGCACCTGCTGTCGGTGGTGATCAAGGCCGGCGTCACCGGCGGCAACCTCACCGCCGACGGCGGCCGTCTCGACTTCGACCTGCCCGAAGGCATGCAGCTGGAGCCGCAGCCCATCGAACAGGCGCTCAACGAGCTGATCGCGCGCGATCTGCCGGTCAGCGTCAAGATGACCAGCGGCGCCGCGCTGCAGGCGCAACCCGAGCTGATCAAGACCATGTCGGTGACCCCGCCGCTGCACCTGCCGGAAATCCGCCTGATCGAGATCGACGGCGTCGACCTGCAACCTTGTGGCGGTACCCACGTGGCCCGCACCGGCGAAATCGGCCGCGTGCTGGTGAAAAAGATCGAAAGCAAGGGCGCACGCAACAAGCGGGTGGTGATCGCCCTCGCCGACTAGGCGCCGGAAAAACAAACCCGCGCAATACAGCTTGCGCGGGTGGGGGCGGAACCGCGGCGCTTAGAGCGTGTTCTCGATCTCGTGAGCTAGAGCGAGACAAGGCGAAAACGGCTGAGGAAGCGGAGTTGACATGGGGTCAATGGGCATTCCGAGGCCGTTTTCAACGCCGTATCGCCGAAGCGCAGCAGACCGTGGACAGGCGCTTAGCGCTCCTGGTTCACCTTGTAGCGCGGCGGCAGCAACAATGCCGGCACTTCACGCTGCCGCTGCGGCAGGATGCGACCGCCGATCTCGCCAACGCGCGCCACTTTCAGGCCTTCCTGCGGGTCGCGCTGCTCGCGGCTGCGGGTGGCCGCATCGCGCAGGTCACGCGGCGCGCGCGGCGCACGTTCAGTACGCTCCGGACGCTCGCTGCGTTCCGGGCGCTCGCTGCGTTCCGGGCGTTCGCTGCGCTCGGGACGCTCACTGCGCTCCGGCCGTTCGCTGCGTTCCGTCCGCTCGGCGCGCGGTTCGCGTACTGGCCGCGCGTCGCTGCGCTCGCGACCGGCGTTGCGGCTGCCAAAGCCGCTGTCGGCGGCGGACGACGCATCGCGGCGCTCGAAACCGTTGACAGTCTGCGGCGGCAGCGTCTGCCGGGTCAGTTTCTCGATAGCTTCGTGCTGCTTGACCTCGTCCGGCGACATCAGCGAAATCGCCACCCCGGAGGCGCCGGCACGGCCGGTACGACCGATACGGTGCACGTAGTCTTCCGGCGAGTTCGGCATTTCGTAGTTGACCACGAACGGCAGCTCGGAGATGTCGAGACCGCGCGCCGCCACGTCGGTGGCCACCAACACCTTCACCTCGCCGCTCTTGAAGCTGTTCAGCGTTTCCAGGCGTGCGCTCTGCGCCTTGTCGCCGTGGATCGCCTCGGCGGCGTGGCCGTCACGCTTCAGGTCGCGCGACAGCTGGTCGGCGGAAATCTTGGTCTTGCAGAACACGATCACCTGACTCATCTCGCGTTCGCGGATCAGGTGCGACAGCAGCGCGCGCTTGCGGCCGCTGTCGACGGCATACACCAGCTGCTCGACCTGGGCATTGGTGGAGTTCTGGCGCGCCACCTCCACCGTTTGCGGGTCGTGCATGAAGTCTGCGGCCAACCTTTTGATTTCCGGCGCGAAGGTGGCGGAGAATAGCAGGGTCTGGCGCTGCTTGGGCAGCAGCGACATGATCTTGCGGATGTCCTGGATAAAGCCCATGTCCAGCATGCGGTCGGCCTCGTCCAGCACCAGCACGTCGACCTTGTTCAGCTGGATGGTTTTCTGCTGGATGTGGTCGAGCAGGCGGCCTGGGGTGGCGATCACGATTTCGATACCGCGACGCAGGTCCGCCGTCTGCGGATCCATGTTCACGCCACCGTAGATGGTAGTGCAGCGCAGCGGCAGGTGTTTGGTGTAGGCCTTGGCGTTGACGCCGATCTGGTCGGCCAGCTCGCGCGTCGGCGACAGGATCAGTGCGCGCACCGGGTGCATCGCCGGCGACACGCTGGGATTGGCAAATTTTTTCAGACGCTCCAGGATCGGCAGCAGGAAGGCCGCCGTCTTGCCGGTACCCGTCTGCGCCGCGGCCAACAGGTCCCGTCCGGACAATACCAGCGGAATCGCCTTGGCCTGGATCGGGGTGGCTTCGCTGTACCCCAGTTCATCTACGGCCCGCAAGATTTCGGGCGATAGACCCAGTTCGGCAAAAGACATGTCGGGAACTCCATCAGGGCTGGCGCTGTGCTGCGCCCCGGCCCCTGTTCAATAATCAATTAAAAAGCGAAGCGCCGCCAACACTGGCGGCGCAGCAACAGGCTGTGTTCAGCCGAAGAATGAGATCACGCTGATCAGCAATACCACGAACAGCCACAGCAGCACGGTACGCCATACCAGGCCGACGGCGCTTTTCAGGTAGTTGGGATCGGCATCATCGCCGACACCCAGTTCTGGGCGGTATTTCACGGTGTAGTCCTGGCGCAGCGGATCGCCGAGCTTGACGCCCAGTGCGCCGGCCGCCGAGGCCAGCAGGATGCCGGTCGCGTAGTTGCCCCAGGTCTTGGCCTGCGAGCGCCAGCAGTACACCGCGTCCTCGAAATCGCCCATCACCGCAAAGCTGGCCGCGGTCAGACGCACCGGAATCCAGTCCAGCCATTCACCGGCACGGCGCGAGAAACGGCCGAACAGGTCGTCGTCGCGGGCGCCCCACTTCTGCGCCAGCATCTGCGTGGCACGGTACAGCACGGCACCGGCCGGACCGGGCAGCAGCACGAACCAGAACATGGTGCCGAACACGTGGCGGTAGCTGTCCAGCACGCCCTGCTCGATGGCCAGCCGCGAGACTTCCTCGATCGACAGCTCGGAGGTTGGCTGGTTGGTCCAGCGTGCCAGTTCCTTGCGTGCGTCAAAATCCCGCCCCTCGCCCAGTGCCAGCGCGATTTCGGAAAACGAGCCCGAGAAATGACGGAAGCCCATGGTCAGGTACAGCACCAGGATGTTCCACAGCAGGGCAAACAGCGGGCTGGCCTGGTACAGCGCGTAGTACACCGCCATCACCACCGCCACGACCGGCAGCACCGCCACCACCCAGGCCAGTACGCCGTGCCGGTTGTAGCCGGCATTCAGCGTGCGTTCCAGATGGTTGGCGTAACGGGTAAACACGCGCCATACCCGGTTGCGGTTACCCAGGGGGCGCAATTGTTCCAGAGCCAGTGCAACGATAAGGGAGATCAGGGTCATGAATTAACGCAGACGCAAGAGATGAACTCGCGAGGGAAGATAACACAAAAACAACAATCGCTGTCAGGCAGAACCCAGACGGCGCGACGCGGCCAGCGTGGCGGCGAAGTTGCCGTCGCGGCCGTAACCGTCGATGGCCTTGGCTTCCTCGCGCAGCGCGGTCAGCGCCTCGGTGGCAAAGGTCATCCGTTCCGCCGCCATCGCGGCATTGCTGTCGTTCAGCGCCTGCACCTTGGCCAGCTCGTGCTCCAGCGCCATCCAGGCTTGCTGCAGCGCCGGCTCGGCGGCGGACAACCACGAGAGGAAGGCGGTCTTGCCGTCCAGCTGGTGCGCGGCCAGCAGCGCAAGACGCTGCGCCTTGCTGTCCTGCAGCAGCTGCAGTTGCTGCTGCTTGCTGACGGCACAGGCATCCAGTTTCAGCGCGTCAAAACGCACGATCGCGCGCTGCTCTTCTTCCAGCAGCGACAATAGCGCATGCAGTGCCGCCGTTTCCTGCTGGCACTGCTGTAGGAACAGTTCGCTTGGCATCACGCGTTTCCGCTATCAGCCGGCCAGCAACTCGCGCGTGCTGGCGATCAGGCTGTCGGCAATGGCTTCCGGATTGATCTTGAATTCGCCGGCGGCAATGGCAGCCTTGATGGCGGCAACCTTGTCCGCATCGAAAGCCTCGGCCGCTTGCGCCGCCTTGGCAAGTCCCTGCGAGCTGATGGCTACGCTTTCGCTACGCGATGTGGCGCCTGACGCCGTGGTGGCCACGTCTTCCTTCTTGGCAGCACGTACCGGCGCGCCATAAGCCGCCGCTACCTTGCCCGAATTGTCGATTTTCATATGTCACCCGCCCGACAAAAAGTTTTGTAATCTGAAGTCATTATCGCCTGAAAATGCAAAAACTTGACTATTTTTTCAGGGCGCCGCGACCAGCACGCTCAGATCTTCCTGCACCACACCCGAGATCACCTTGCCGGACGGTACCCGCACATTCAGCCGTTCGCCGACGGCGGCATTGCCCAGCGCCACCGCATCACTGCCGATGGCGAAGCCGCTGCCCTGCACCAGTACCCGCACCGGCTGGTTGGTCTTGATCACCAGCGGCAGGCGTAGCTGGCTTTCGCGCAGCAGGCTGCCGGCCGGCAGGGTGCTGCGTAGCGCCTTGCCCACGATCAGCGCCGGATCGCGCACCGCCTGCAGCGCCAGTGCGCGGTTGCTGACCGGCATCAGCCTGATGTCGCCCGGCTGCAGCACCTCGCCGGCGCGCAACTGCCGGGTGGTGACGTAGCCGACGCTCAGCTGGCTGGCGGTCACCGGCAGCAGGATGCGCCAGCCCTGTCCGGCACAGGCCAGCTCCAGCGCCGTGAACGGCGGCTTCTGGCCGCCGGGCCAACCGGCCGTCGGCGGCTGCGCACAAGCGGGCAGCCGCAAGCGCGGATCGGCCTTGCCGGCCTGGTAGCGGAAGCCGTCACTACCGGCCTCGGCCTCGGCAAACGCCGTTGCCACCTGCTCCAGCTGGCGCAGATCCTGCACCCCGGCGGCGCTGGCAAACAGGCTGAGCAGCAGCAGGCCGTACAACAATGGATTTCGCATCATCCGCCCATTGTACCCGCGCCACCCGAGCATGCAAAAACGATTGCCGGCTAGCCCGATGTCCGCGCGGCTGAGAGCAGCGGCGCGCACCGGGCAACAAAAAGCCCCCGCCGTATGGCGGGGGCTGGATGCTTCGGGCGCAGCCGGAATCAGGCCAGCGTCTGCTCGATATAGGTCTTCACCGACGCGGCGTCGGCATCGAATACCGTCACCCGTTGCGGCAGGTCTTCCAGGCCTTCGAAGCCGTCCGGACGCGGGGCGTCGCGCCCCAGCGCCTCGTGGATGGTGTCGGCGAACTTGGCCGGCAGCGCCGTTTCCAGGCAGACGACGGTTTCGCCCGGCAGACGCACTTCACGTGCCACCTTGATGCCGTCGGCTGTGTGGGTGTCCACCACCACGCCGTCCTCGGCATCGACGGCGCGGATGGTGGCCAGGCGGTCGGCGTGCGTACTCTTGCCGGACACGAAGCCGAACTGCTCGCGCACCGCGCCAAGGTTGGCCGCAAGGTCGAAACCGTTGCCGCTGTCCACCTGCGCCCACAGCGCCTTGACCTGCGCGCCGTCACGGCCGACCAGATCGAAGATGAAACGCTCGAAGTTGGACGCCTTGGAGATGTCCATCGACGGGCTGGAGGTGACCCAGGTGTTGGCGGTGCCGCGCGGCGCGTACTTGCCGCTGCTGAAGAACTCGTCCAGCACGTCGTTTTCGTTGGTGGCCACGATCAGGCGCTGTACCGGCAGCCCCATCTGGCGCGCGATGTGACCGGCGCAGATGTTGCCGAAGTTGCCGGACGGCACGCAGAAGCTGACCTGTTCGTCGTTGCTGGCGGTGGCGTTGAAGTAGCCCTTGAAGTAGTACACCACCTGCGCCACGATGCGCGCCCAGTTGATGGAGTTGACGGTACCGACCTTGTACTTGGCCTTGAAGGCATGATCGTTCTGCACCGCCTTCACGATGTCCTGGCAATCGTCGAACATGCCACGGATGGCAATGTTGTGGATGTTGGCATCCTGCAGGCTGTACATCTGCGCGCGCTGGAACGGGCTCATCAGGCCGTCCGGGCTGAGCATGAACACGTTGATGTTCTGCTTGCCGCGCATCGCGTACTCGGCGGCGGAGCCGGTGTCGCCGGAAGTGGCGCCGAGGATGTTGAGCTGCTCGCCCTTTTTCGCCAGCACGTACTCGAACAGGTTGCCGAGGAACTGCATCGCCATATCCTTGAACGCCAGCGTCGGGCCGTTGGACAGTTCCAGGATCACCAGGCCGTCGTGAAGACGCTTCACCGGGGTGATCGCCGCGCTACCGTACACCTTGGCGGTGTAGGTGCGGTCGAGGATGTCCTTGAGGTCGGCGGCCGGAATGTCGGTGGCGAACAGGCTGATGATCTCGAAGGCGAGGTCGGCGTAGGACAGACCACGCCAGGCGTCCAGCTGTGCGCGGCTGATCTGCGGATAGCTTTCCGGCAGTGCCAGACCGCCGTCCGGGGCCAGCCCCATCAGGATGGTGTCGGAGAATTCAAGCGGCGCCATGCCGCCACGGGTGCTGATGTATCGCATGTTGTTTATTTAACCAGTTGATCCAGACATTGCAGTCCGACATTGAGCAGGCGCCGTTTCCACACCGGGTCCTGCGCCACGCCCTTGCCCTTGCTGACTGCATCCAGCAATTCGTCGTCGCTGAGGCCGCTGACGATGCGCTCGCCGGCGCAACCGCAGTAGGCGCTGGCCGCCGCCGGGCTGCTGAGCAGGCTTTTCAGCAGCGGCTCCTGCCCGGCCTTGGCCAGACAGGCGGAGGTCAGCAGCTGTATCACCGGCTGGCGCGGGATCGCGCCAGCGCTGCCACTGGCGCCGTTGCCGGCGCAAGCCAGCGCCGGCAGCAGCAACAGCAGCCAGCCACACTTAGCCATTCAACTCTTCCATGCGCAGGCGCACCACCTTGCCGGCGACGCTGTCCAGCGCCTCGATGGCGGCGATCGCCTTGTTGGCGGACTTCTCCACCACGCGGTGGGTCAGGATCACGATCTCGGCGGAACCGTCGGTGGCGGAGCCCTTCTGGATCAGCGCTTCGATCGAGATGTTGTTCTCCGCCAGCAGGCGGGTGATGTCGGCCATCACCCCGGCGCGGTCGGCGGCCTGGATGCGCAGGTAGTAGCTGCTGACCACTTCGCCCATCGGCAGGATCGGCAGGTTCTGCAGCTGGTCCGGCTGGAACGCGAGATGCGGCACGCGGTGTTCCGGATCGGAGGTCAACAGGCGCGCCACATCGACGATGTCGGCCACCACCGCCGACGCCGTCGGCAGCGCACCGGCGCCCGGGCCGTTGAACAGCGCCTGGCCGATGGCATCGCCACGCACCAGCACCGCGTTCATCACGCCGTTGACGTTGGCGATCAGCTGGTCTTCCGGGATCAGCGTCGGGTGCACGCGCAGCTCGACACCGGCGGCGGTGCGGCGGGTCAGGCCCAGCAGCTTGACGCGGTAACCCAGTTCTTCCGCGTACTGGATGTCCTTGCCTTCCAGCTGGCTGATGCCTTCCAGATAACAGTTGTCGAAGTTCATCGGGATGCCGAACGCGATCGCCGCCATGATGGTCAGCTTGTGACCGGCGTCGTGGCCTTCCACGTCGAAGGTCGGATCCGCTTCGGCATAGCCCAGCGCCTGCGCCTCTTTCAGCACGTCGCCGAAATCGGCGCCTTTTTCGCGCATTTCCGACAGGATGAAGTTGGAAGTGCCGTTGATGATGCCGGCCAGCCACTCGATTCGGTTGGCGGACAGGCCTTCACGCAGCGCCTTGATGATCGGGATGCCGCCGGCCACCGCGGCCTCGAACGCCACCATCACGCCCTTTTCCTGGGCGCGGGCAAAGATCTCGTTGCCGTGCATCGCCAAGAGCTTCTTGTTGGCGGTGACCACGTGCTTGCCGTTGTCGATGGCCTTGAGCACCAGCTCCTTGGCGATGGT
The DNA here is from genome assembly GCF_024437575.1 of Vogesella sp. AC12. Classification (NCBI taxonomy): domain Bacteria; kingdom Pseudomonadati; phylum Pseudomonadota; class Betaproteobacteria; order Neisseriales; family Chromobacteriaceae; genus Vogesella; species Vogesella sp. AC12. The sequence goes on along the minus strand of NZ_JANFNU010000002.1, from coordinate 380,666 downwards.
GTCGCCGCCGATCAGCTCGACCACGATGTCGACTTCCGGATGGTTGACCACCTGGAAGGCATCATCGACCAGCGGCACGCCGTCGCCGACGACCTCGCGCGCGCGCGCCAGATCGCGGTTGGCAGCCATGAACAGGCGGATCTCGCGTCCGGCCCGGCGGCTGATCTCTTCCGCGTTGCGCTTCAATACGGTGGCGGTACCGCCACCGACTGTCCCCACTCCCATCAGACCAATGTTGATCGGTTTCATGCTGAACTCCAAAGTGTTATTGATTTGTCCCTGGCGCAAGGCGTCCAGTGCGGCCAACCTTGATTAGCCGTACTGGGCGTCCTGCCGCGTGCAAAAAAGGGGAGCCCGCGGCTCCCCTTTGCATCACGATCAGGCGGTACCGTGTTGTTTGCGGTAGTTTTCCAGAAAACGCGCGATACGGCCAATGGCCTCGGTCAGGTCGTCGCTATTAGGCAGGAATACCACGCGGAAGTGATCGGGGGCAACCCAGTTGAAGCCGCTGCCCTGCACCAGCAACACCCGCTCCTGCTGCAGCAGTTCCAGGATGAACTGCTGGTCGTCCTCGATCGGATACACCGCCGGGTCCAGCCGCGGGAACAGGTACAGCGCGCCCTGCGGCTTGACGCAAGTCACGCCGGGAATCGCGGTCAGCAGCTCCCAGGCCAGATCGCGCTGTCGCGCCAGGCGCCCGCCCGGCGCCACCAGATCGTCGATGCTCTGGTAGCCGCCCAGCGCGGTCTGGATCGCGTACTGCGCCGGCACGTTGGCGCACAGCCGCATTGAGGCCAGCATGTTGAGGCCCTCGATATAGTCCTTGGCGTGGCGCTTTTCGCCGGCGAGGATCATCCAGCCGGCACGGTAGCCACAGGCGCGGTAGTTCTTGGACAGGCCGTTGAAGGTGCACACCAGCAGGTCCGGCGCCAGCGAGGCGATGGAGGTGTGGGTGGCGCCGTCGTACAACACCTTGTCGTAGATTTCGTCGGCGTAGAGGATGAGACCGAACTCGCGGGCGACCTCGACCAGTTGCTGCAGGATGTGATCCGGGTACAGCGCGCCGGTCGGGTTGTTGGGGTTGATCACCACCAGCGCCTTGGTGCGCGGCGTGATCTTGGCGCGGATGTCGGCGATCGACGGCAGCCAGCCCTCGGCCTCGTCGCACAGGTAGTGCACCGGGCGGCCGCCGGCGAGGCTCACCGCAGCGGTCCACAGCGGATAGTCCGGCGCCGGCACCAGTACCTCGTCGCCGTTGTCGAGCAAGGCCTGCATCGCCATCACGATCAGCTCGGACACGCCGTTGCCGATGTAGATGTCTTCCATGCCGACGTTGGGAATATGCTTTTGCTGCGCATAGTGCATGATCGCCTTGCGCGCGGCGAACAGGCCCTTGGAATCACAATAGCCGGACGCATTCTGCAAATTGGCGATCACGTCTTCGATGATCTCGTCCGGGGCGAAAAAGCCGAATGGCGCCGGATTGCCGATATTGAGCTTGATGATGCGATGACCTTCTTCTTCCATGCGCTTGGCGTGCTCAAGCACCGGGCCGCGAATGTCATAGCAGACGTTGGCAAGTTTTTGTGATTTCTGGATAGGCTGCATGGGCACTGTTACCACTGGCTGGGGGTCGGTTCACGATATGTCGCAAGCGCAATGCAGGGCATGCACCGCTTGCGGGCAAGGTATAATCCTATCCCAATACGTGGTGCACTGCACCAGCTTCTCACGCCAGGATGACATCATGAAACTTCACGAAGCCAACACCGCCGGATCCAACCTGTTCACCGCCTCCGGCGCCGGCCATGTCGAGATCAACAAGGTGCGCCACGAGGGCAGCCTGATCGTCACCGCCGACAGCATCACGCCGTGGCGCCCGGCCCGCTTCGAGGATTTCAGCGACGCCGACTTTGCCGCGGTGCTGGCCAAGCAGCCGGAACTGGTGCTGCTGGGTACCGGCAGCAAGCTGCGTTTTCCGCACCCGAAGCTGTACGCGGCGCTGACCAATGCCGGCATCGGTGTCGAGGTGATGGACACCGCCGCGCTGTGCCGTACCTATAACATCCTGCTGGCCGAAGGCCGCGGCGTGGTCGCCGCGCTGCTGCAGGACTGATGCTGGCGCTGTTCGCCAAGTGCAGCCTCGGCGCACTGGCGGTCCTGCTGATCGCGCTGCTGTCGCAGTCGCGCGCCTTTTATATTGCCGGCCTGGTGCCGCTGTTTCCCACCTTCGCGCTGATCGCGCACTACATCGTCGGCAGCGAGCGCGACGCACAGGCCCTGCAGCGCACCGCGCTGTTCGGGCTGTGGTCGCTGCTGCCCTACGCGCTGTACCTGCTGGCGGTGTACTGGCTCAGCACCCGCACCGCGCTGGTGCCGACGCTACTGCTGGCCACCCTCGCCTGGCTGCTGGCCGCCGCCCTGCTGCTGTGGGGCTGGACTCGGCTGATGAGCTGAAGCCCGCAAGCTTGGCCGCAAGCCAGCCTGCCACCCCGTCACCATTGTCAGCTGGCGCGTTCGCCGCCGAAGCTCTCGTAGGCCAGCAGCGCCTCCGCCGCCGTCATCAGCGACGGCCCGCCCCCCATGTACACCGCCACCTGCAGCATCTCCATGAATTGCGCGCGCGTGCAGCCCAGCTCCACCAGCGCCTTGCCGTGAAAGGCGAGGCAGCCTTGGCAGCGGCCGGCGATGCCAATGGCCAGCGCGATCAGCTCCTTGGTCTTGTTGTCGAGTGCCCCGTCGCTGTGCGCGCTTTTGCTCATCTGGCCGAAGCCGCGCATGGTGTCCGGCATTTCCTTGCGGAATTCGGCCAGCTTGGCCGACAGCGCGGCGGTCAGCTCCTGATAGTTGTGACTCATACTTGCCCTCTTACGATTAAATAATTTACGTTATATATTTTTATATATTTAATTCGCAAGGTCAAGCCTGCGGCCAACGTTGGCCGCAAAAAAGCCGCCCGCAGGCGGCTTATATATAGACGCGACGGATCGTGTTACAGCCAGTCGCGCAGCAGCAGTGCGGCGAGCAGCAGCGCGATCAGCTTCAGCATGAAATTCTGCGTTTTCTGCTCGCGCATCAGCTGGATGTAGCCCTGCACCGCCAGCTCGCTACCCTTGCCGGACAGCGCCTCGTTCAGCTTGCGCGGGATCGCCGGCAGCGTGGTCGCCCACTCCGGCGCCTCGTTCTTCAGCGTGCGCAGCAGGCCGCGCCAGCCGATCTGCTCGTTCATCCACTTGGTGAGGAACGGTTTGGCGGTATCCCACAGGTCGAGATCGGGATCGAGCTGGCGACCGAGGCCCTCGATGTTGAGCAGCGTCTTCTGCAGCAGCACCAGCTGCGGCTGGATCTCGACGTTGAAGCGGCGGCTGGTCTCGAACAGGCGCAAGAGCACCAGGCCGAAGGAGATCTGCGACAAGGGCTTGTCGAAGATCGGCTCGCACACCGTGCGCACCGCCGCTTCCAGTTCCTCGGCGCGGGTGTCTTTCGGCACCCAGCCGGATTCGATGTGCGCGGTGGCGACGCGGTGGTAGTCACGGTTGAAGAAGGCGAGGAAGTTCACCGCCAGGTAGTGCTTGTCGGACTCGGTGAGGCTGCCGACGATGCCGAAATCGAGCGCGATATAGCGGCCGTCGTCGGCGACGAAAATATTGCCGGGGTGCATGTCGGCGTGGAAGAAGCCGTGGCGGAACACCTGGGTGAAGAAGATCTCGACGCCGAAGCGGCTGAGTTTTTTCAGGTCGACGCCGGCGGCGCGCAGGCGCTCGATCTGCCCCACCGGAATGCCGTCCATCCACTCCAGCGTCAGCACCTCGCGCGCCGAGTAGTCGTAGAACACCTCCGGCACCAGCAGCATGTCGGAGCCGGTGAAATTGCGGCGCAACTGGCTGGCGTTACCGGCCTCGTGCATCAGGTCCAGCTCGTCGTGCAGGTGGCGGTCGAATTCGGCCACCACTTCCAGCGGTTTCAGCCGCTTGCCGTCCGGCAGAAAGCGCTCTACCAGCCGCGCCAGCAGCCGCATCAGCGCCAGGTCCTGCTCAATCACCGGCAGGATGCCCGGACGCAGCACCTTCACCGCCACCGCGCGCCCCGGCTTGCCGTCCGTTCCGTGCAGCCGCGCGCGGTGCACCTGCGCCACCGAGGCACTGGCCACCGGCACGTCGTCGAATTCGGCGTACAGCGCCGCCACCGGCTGGCCCAGATTGCGCTCGATCACCTGGTGCGAGATGGCGCCGTCGAAGGCCTGCACATTGTCCTGCAGATGGGCCAGCGCGTCGGCGTACGCCTCCGGCAGCAGGTCACGGCGGGTAGACAACACCTGGCCGAACTTGACGAAGATCGGCCCCAGCGCTTCCAGCGCCAGCCGCACCCGCTGCGGCAACGGCGCCGACAGATCGCGCGGCAGCGGCGTCAGCTGGCACAGGCGGTGGATGAAACCGACGCGCGCGCGGCCGGCAAAGAATTCGTCGAGACCGAAACGGTAAAAGGTGGCAACGATTTTGCTAAAACGGGCAATGCGCATGATGAGGGAGGTCAGTTCCGGTTGCTGGCTTGCGCCAGGGCTTCGAGATGGGCGAGGCGTTTTTCCAGCCGCTCGGCGTCGTCGCGCAGGGTATCCACCGCGCGCACGAACTGCTCGACGCTATCCTTGCGCGCCAGCAGCGGGCTTTCCTCGCGCAGGTGTTCCAGCCAGTTGTCCAGCAGGCGGCCGCCGATCTCGCCCTTGATGCCGAACAGGCCGCGGGCAAAGCCCTGCAGCCGCTGCGCGGCGATGTCGCCGACCACGCGCGACAGGTCTTCGGTGGCGTCCCACTTCAGCTGGCGCACGATGCGGCCAACGTTGGCCGCCAGTTCGGTATCGCCTTCCAGCAGCACGTCGGCCAGGTCCGGCGCGCGGCCGGACAGCTGCGCCAGCGCCACGCCGTGTTTCAGGCGCAGGGTGGCTTCGGCGCCGCCCTCGCACACCGCCAGCCAGCCCTCTTCGGTGACCACGCCGTGCACGTCCAGCGGCGGCAGCACGATGCCGATGCGGCGCCCGGCGAACTGCGCCAGCTCGGCACGCTGCGCCGGATGCTGGTTCAGCAGATGATTGAAAGCCGCCACGCGGATACGCATCATTAATGTCCTTTGCCCGACAAACTCAACAAGATGGTGCCGATCATGATCGCCAGCAGCCCGGCGATACGCAGCGGCGACAGGCTCTCGCCGAACAGCAGCACGCCCACCGTCGCCACAACCGCGATGCCGACCCCGCACCAGATCGCGTACACCACGCCGAGATCGAGCCTGAGCAGCACTTGCGACAGCAGCCAGAACGAGGCGATGTAGCCGAGCACCACCAGCAGCGACGGCAGCGGTTTGGTGAAACCGGCGGCCAGCTTCAGCGAGCTGGTGGCGATCACCTCGGTGCCGATCGCCAGCGCCAGCATCAGCCACGGATTCATGTCGTCACCTGCTGGTAGCACCAGTGCCACGGCTCGTACAGATAGCCGCAGGCGTTGTCGCGCGGGAAGCTCAGCACGAAGCCGAAGCGGCCGGCATTGGCCTGCAGCCAGGCGAAGGCCGGCGTCTGCTCGAATGCTTCTTCCAGCGCCGGCGAATCCGGGGTGCCGATATCGACGGCGCGGCCGGTATGATGCTCGCTGAAACCGGGCGCGGCGCTGACCTGCAGGATGGCGTCCAGGCTCTGACCACGCGCCAGCTTGGCGGCGACGATCTCGTGCTGGCGCGCGATGCTGCGATAGGCCGACACCAGCTGCAATGTCACCCCGTCCGCGGCAGCGGCGTCGCGCATCGCCAGCCACGCGCCGGCGGCTGCCGGCGTCAGTTCGAACTCGCGGCCGCTGGCATTGCGCTCCGCCACCACCAGCGTGTCCGCCTCGGCGAACGGCACCAGGCCGCGTGCGGCCAACGTTTGCACGTCGATGCCGAGGGTGGCGTTGAGGGCGGCCAGCTCGTCCGGCATCAGAACTTCACGCCCTTGTGCAGCGCGACCACGCCGCCGGTCATGTTGTGGTAGTCGACGCGGCCGAAGCCGGCGTCCAGCATCATCTGCTTCAGTGTTTCCTGGTCCGGGTGCATGCGGATGGATTCGGCCAGGTACTGGTAGCTGTCGGCATCGCCGGCCACCAGCTTGCCCATCACCGGCAGCGCCTTGAAGGAATAGAAGTCGTAAAACGGCGACAGCGGCTTCCACACCTTGGAGAATTCCAGCACGAACAGCTTGCCGCCCGGCTTCAGCACGCGGCACATTTCCTTCAGCGCCGCATCCTTGTGCGTCATGTTGCGCAGGCCGAAGGCCACCGACACCGCGTTGAAATAGTTGTCGGGGAACGGCAGCTTCTCGGCGTCGGCCAGCGACACCGGCAGGATCATGCCCTCGTCCAGCAGCCGGTCGCGGCCGACGGTCAGCATCGAGCTGTTGATGTCGGTCAGCCACACTTCGCCGCTCTTGCCGACACGCTTGGCCCAGCCGCGGGCGAGATCGCCGGTACCGCCGGCGATGTCCAGCACCTTGTCACCGGCGCGCACGCCGGAGGTGGTCAGCGTGAAGTGCTTCCACACCCGGTGCAGGCCACCGGACATCAGGTCGTTCATCACGTCGTACTTCTGTGCCACCGAGTGGAACACCTCGGCGACCTTGTCCGCCTTTTCGCTCTCGTCGACGGTCTTGAAACCAAAGTGCGTCTGCTTGTCCATGTTTACTCCCTGAGCGCGCCGGCAGCGGCGAGCCGATTCAGATAATCCTGCCAGTACTGGTCGTGCTTGACGCCCAGCTCATATAAGTAGGCCCAGCTATACAGCCCGCTGTCGTGGCCGTCATCAAAGGTGATCTTCAACGCGTAGTGGCCGACCGGCTCCAGCGCGGTGATGCCGACGTGCATCTTGCCGGTCTGCAGCGTTTCGTTGCCGACACCGTGGCCGCGCACTTCCGCCGACGGCGAATAGACGCGCAGGTACTCGGCCGGCAGCTGGAAGCTGGCACCGTCGTCGAAGCTGATCTCCAGCTTTTTCGACACGCTGTGCAGCTTGATCTCCACCGGGCGGGCGCTGTCCGGGCTCAGTCCGCTCATGGCATCACTCCTTGCGGGTTAGCAGCATGGCATCGCCATAGCTGAAGAAACGGTACTCCTGCGCCACCGCGTGGGCATAGGCGGCGCGCATTTCCTCGTAACCGGCAAACGCCGACACCAGCATCAGCAGCGTGGATTTGGGCAGGTGGAAATTGGTCAGCAGCTTGTCCACCACATTGAAACGGTAGCCGGGTGTGATGAAGATGTCGGTCTCGCCGCGACCGGCGCGCAACACGCCATCCGGCCGTGCCGCCGATTCCAGTGCGCGCATGCTGGTGGTACCCACCGCCAGCACCTTGCGGCCAACCTTGTGTGCCGCGTCGATGGCGTCCACCGTCGCCTGCGGGATGTCGTAGATCTCGCTGTGCATCTTGTGCTCGGCGATGTTCTCCACCCGCACCGGCTGGAAGGTGCCGGCGCCGACGTGCAGCGTCACGCTGCACAGGATCACGCCCTTGTCGCGCAGCGTCTGCAGCATGGCGTCGGTGAAGTGCAGGCCGGCGGTCGGCGCCGCCACCGCGCCCTTCTCCCGTGCGTACACCGTCTGGTAGCGCTCGTCGTCGTCGCCGTCGGTGTCGCGCTCGATATAAGGAGGCAGCGGCAGCTTGCCGGAGGCATCGAGGATGTCGAACACGTTGGCCGCATCCAGAAAGCGCAGCTTGAACAGCTCGCCGGCGCGCTCGACCATCTCCGCCTGCCAGCGGCCGGCAAACACCAGCCGCGTGCCCGGTTTCGGCGACTTGCTGGCGCGCACGTGCGCCAGCACCTCGTGCTCGTTCAGCACCCGCTCCACCAGCGCCTCGATCTTGCCGCCGCTGGCCTTCTCGCCAAACAGGCGCGCCTTGATCACGCGGGTATCGTTGAAGACCAGCACGTCGCCGGCGTCGAGGGCGTCGGCGATAGCGGCAAAGTGATCATCCTGCAACACCCGCCCGTTGACGCGCAGCAGACGGCTGCCGCCGCGTTCGGCCGGCGGATGCTGGGCAATCAGGTGTTCGGGCAGGTGGTAATCGAAATCGGAAACAAGCATGACAGGCATCTTCAAGGAAACCGGCGGATTATACCTTTCGAGCGCGTTTGCCGCACAGCGTTCCGCCGGTGGCATCACTTGCCCCAGATCAAGTCATCGCCGGCGACAAGGCGGCAAGCTGCCGTGTCGCGGGAACCGGCGCTGGGGTTTTTACTCCAAACCAGCACAATTTTCCGCCACCGCAAAAAGCAAACGCGCGTTTGAAATACTGCAAATACTGGACATCGTGCTGACAATTGCGGCAAACTCGCGCCCATATCAAAATCGAGACTGCTACCTTGACCCGAAAAATCCTTGTGCTGCACGGCCCCAATCTGAATCTCCTCGGACTGCGCGAGCCACAGCATTATGGCCGGGACACACTGGACGACATCAACCGTCGTCTGCAGGAACAGGCCGCTGCGGCCGGTATTGAACTGGATTCGCTGCAAAGCAACGCCGAGTCCGTACTGATCGACCGCATCCACGCCTGTCTCGGTGACGGCACCGATCTGGTCATCATCAATCCGGCCGCATTCACCCATACCAGCGTCGCCCTGCGCGATGCCCTGGCCGGTGTCAAGGTACCGTTCATCGAAGTTCACCTGTCGAACGTCCACGCCCGCGAAGCCTTCCGCCACCATTCCTATTTCTCGGATCTGGCGATCGGCGTCATTTGCGGTCTGGGCGCACACGGCTACGAGCTGGCCCTGGCCCACGCGATCAAGCGTCTGGCACAGCCGGCATAAACACCCGAATACCTAAAGAAGGAAAACCATGGACCTGCGCAAACTGAAAAAGCTGATTGATCTGGTCGAAGAGTCCGGCATTGCCGAACTGGAAGTGACCGAAGGCGAAGAAAAAGTCCGCATTACCCGCGTTTCCCCGAACAGCACCGTGCACTACGCACAGCCGATGACCATGCAGGTGCCGCAGCACGCCGCACCAGCCGCCGCGCCGGCCGCCGCCGAAGCACCGGCCGTGGTATCAGTGGCCAACAACCCCGGCACCGTCAAGTCGCCGATGGTCGGCACCTTCTACCGTCGCCCTAGCCCGCAATCGACCCCGTTCGTTGAGGTTGGCCAGCAGGTCAATGTCGGCGACACGCTGTGCATCATCGAAGCGATGAAGCTGATGAACGAGATCGAGGCCGAGCGCGCCGGCGTGGTGAAAGCCATCCTGATCGAAGAAGGCCAGCCGGTCGAGTTCGGCGAGCCGATGTTCATCATCGAATAAGCAGCCTGCCGCACGACATGCTGAACACAGGGCACGCCAGTCTGGTCAGTGCCCTTGTTGTTTGACGCACCGTTTACGGGAAAAACCCCAGCCTGCGCACGGCGCCCGGTCCAGATCGCACACCGGCGCGCGCCCTGCAGTGGAGAAATACATGTTTGAAAAGATCCTGATTGCAAACCGCGGCGAAATCGCCCTGCGCATCCAGCGCGCCTGCCGCGAAATGGGCATCAAGACCGTGGTGGTGCACTCCGAGGCCGACCGCGAAGCCAAATACGTGAAGCTGGCCGACGAATCGGTCTGCATCGGCCCGGCCTCCTCAACCCTCAGCTACCTGAACGTACCGGCGCTGATCGCTGCGGCTGAAGTCACCGACGCGCAGGCGATCCACCCCGGCTACGGTTTCCTGTCGGAAAACGCCGACTTTGCCGAACGCGTCGAGCAGTCCGGCTTCGTGTTCATCGGCCCGCGCTCGGAGACCATCCGTCTGATGGGCGACAAGGTGTCCGCCAAGCAGGCAATGATCGAAGCCGGCGTACCAACGGTGCCCGGCGTCGCCGGTGCCCTGCCGGATGATCCGGCTGAAATCACCAAGATCGCCCGCAAGATCGGCTTCCCGGTGATCATCAAGGCCTCCGGCGGTGGTGGCGGTCGCGGCATGCGCGTGGTGCACACCGAAGCCGCACTGATCAACTCGGTGAACATGACCCGTACCGAAGCCGGTGCCGCCTTCGGCAACCCGACCGTGTACATGGAAAAGTTCCTGGAGCAGCCGCGCCACATCGAGATCCAGGTACTGTCCGACCAGCACGGCAACGCCGTGCATCTGGGCGAGCGCGACTGCTCGATGCAGCGCCGTCACCAGAAGATCATCGAAGAAGCACCGGCACCGGGCATCACCGCCGAGCAGCGCAAGCGCATCGGCGAAGCCTGCGCCGACGCCTGCCGCCGTATCGGCTACCGCGGCGCCGGTACCTTTGAATTCCTGTACGAAAACGGCGAGTTCTACTTCATCGAGATGAACACCCGCGTGCAGGTGGAGCATCCGGTATCGGAGCTGATCACCGGCATCGACATCGTGCAGGAACAGATCCGCATCGCCGCCGGCCTGCCGCTGCGTTTCAAGCAGAAGGACATCCACTTCCGTGGCCACGCCATGGAATGCCGCATCAACGCCGAAGACCCGTTCACCTTCGTGCCGTCACCAGGCAAGATCGAGAGCTACCATCCGGCCGGCGGCCCGGGCATCCGCATCGATTCGCACATCTACCAGGGCTATACCGTGCCGTCGCATTACGATTCGATGGTGGGTAAACTGATTGCCTACGGCGATACCCGCGATCAGGCGATGGCGCGCATGCGCGTCGCGCTGTCGGAAATGGCCATCACCGGCATCAAAACCAATATCCCGCTGCACCAGGAACTGTTCCTCGATGCCGCCTTCCAAAAAGGCAGCACCAGCATTCACTACCTGGAAGAACGTCTGGCGCAGTTGAAGAAAGGCAGTTAATTCTATGGCATGGCTGCAAGCCACCATTCAAGCTGACTCGGCGGTAGCCGAGCGCTTCGCCGACGTCCTGATGGAGGTCGGCGCCCTGTCCGCCACCATCGAGGACGCGCTGGCCGGCACCGCCGAAGAGCAGCCGATTTTCGGCGAACCGGGCGAGCCGGTTGACCAGATGTGGCAACACAGCCTGATCAACTGCCTGTTTGCCGAGGACGCCGACGTCGCCGCCATGGTCGCCATGGCCGCGCTCAAGTGCGGCCTGCCGCTGCCGCAGTACGAGGTTGGCCGCGTCGAGGAACAGGACTGGGTGCGCCTGACGCAAAGCCAGTTCGACCCGATCCGCATTTCGTCGCGACTGTGGATCACCCCGACCTGGCACCAGTCGCCGGATCCGGCGGCGATCAACCTGCAGCTGGACCCGGGCCTCGCCTTCGGTACCGGCAGCCACCCGACCACCCGCCTGTGCCTGCAGTGGCTGGATGAACAGATCAAGGGCGGCGAAACGGTGCTCGACTACGGCTGCGGCTCCGGCATCCTCGCCATTGCCGCGCTGAAGCTGGGCGCCGGCGCCACCCGCGGTATCGACATCGATGCCCAAGCGGTGCGCGCCAGCATCGACAACGCCGCGCAGAATGACGTCAGCGCCGACTTCGGCCTGCCCGACAGCCTGCTGCCGGGCGAGTACGATGTCGTGGTCGCCAACATTCTGGCCAATCCGCTGCGTCTGCTCGGCGGCCTGCTGGCTGGCCATGTGCGTGCCGGTGGCCGCATCGTGCTGTCCGGCATCCTGCAGGAACAGGCCGAAGAACTGGCGGCGATCTACAGCCAATGGTTCGACATGGACGCGCCGGTGTTCGACGACGGCTGGACCCGCCTTTCCGGCGTGAAACGCGGCTGAACCATGAGCTACACCACACAGTGCCCCGCCTGCCAGACCCGCTTCAAGGTCTCCGATGCCCACCTCGCCCTTGCTGCCGGCATGGTGCGCTGCGGGCGCTGTAGCCATGTCTTCCACGCACCCAGCCATTTCGAGCAGGCGCCGACAGTCGCCGAGGCGCCGCCGGTCATCAGCACCCCGGCTAATGCGGCCAGCAATCGCCTCGAAACGGTGCCCGACGACGACTTCGAGCTGGAGCTGCCGGACTTTCATCCGGAGCGGGATGCGGCCAACCTTGCCGCCAGCGCCGAGCCGCGCGCGGCAGCGGTAGCCGCCACCCCCGGGCCTGAGGCGGCACTGGATCTGCCCGACTTCGACCTGCTGCCGGAACCGGAACAGCCGCTGTCGTGGCAGGACCTGGATACCCCGCCCCGGCAAGACGACACCCCGGCCGCCGAGCCGCAGCAGGACATCGCCGCCTTCCAGCGCGCGCTGGCCGAAGCGCTGCAGACTCCGGCCAGCCGTGCCAGTGAGCCGGTGGCACTGATCGACGAACCGCCGGCACCCACAACGCCGGCACCCAACCGTCAGCAAAGGTTGGCCGCACAGTACGACACAGAGCACACGGACAGCCCGCTGCCACCGATTTCCGCCGCCGACCTGGACGACGACGTGCCGGCGCCGGCCGCCAGCAACCACGACGCAGAAGAAAGCGACACCGCAAGCACCGGCGATGGCAGCTGGCTGCGCGCCACCGCCTTCGGCCTGCTCGGCGTCATCGGCGTGCTGCTGCTGCTGTTGCAGCTGGCCTTCATCAACCGCACCGCGGTCAGCGCCGAGCTGCCGGAACTGCGCCCCGCCTTCGAGTCGCTGTGCCAGTCGCTCGGCTGCGAGGTGCCGCTGCCGACCCAGCGCCAGCTGATCCGCACCGAGTGGTCCGAGCTGTCGTTCGTGCCGCAGCACGAGCACCTGATCCAGCTGGACGCCACCCTGAAGAACCTGGCCCCCTATCCGCAGGCCTTCCCGCTGATGGAGGTGTCGCTGAAGGATGGCGAGGACCGCGTGCTGATTCGCAAGACGCTGAAACCGGAACAGTACCTGTCCGCCGACGACCTCAAGCTGGGCCGCTTCAACGCCAGCAGCGAGCTGAAGATTGTCACCCGCATGGAAGTCCGCGACGCCAAGGCGCTGGGCTACAGCCTGCACTTCTACTACCCCTGACCCCGCCTGGCGCTAAAGCCGGTGCCCGCAGCCATCACGCTGCCGGTCACCGGCTTTTTTCATAAGCTCACCACCCCGCGCTTGCTTTTCGCATGTTCTGTTCCACCATGAAGAAACAACCAGGAGCAGACCATGACCCACACCCATTTCCGCTATGCCGACGAATGGCTGGCGGTAGAAGGCCGTTTCCCGCAGGCGGGCGAGACCCTGCCCAGCTTCATGCTGGTCGACGAACAGCTGCGCGATGTGTCGCTGGAGCGTTTTCTCGGCCACGACAAGCTGGTGGTGACCCTGCTGTCGCTGGACGCGCCCAAGGCCGGGCTGGCGCTGCTGCAGGAATTGCGCCGCCAGCTGGAGCCGTGGCCGCAGCTGCAGCTGATCGTGATCACCGTCGACTCACCGTTCAGCCTCGCCCGCGCGCGCCAGGCGCACGGCCTGCCCTACGCGGTGCTGCTCTCCACCCTGCGCGGACGCGACTTCCACAAGCACTTCGGCGTGCTGATCCAGGATGTGCCGCTGGCCGGCATGACCTGCCCGGCGCTGTGGCTGGTGGATGGCGACGATCGCATCGACTACGCGCAGCGGCTGCGCCACGAAGACGACGACTTCAACTTCGCCGAGCTGCGGCAGAAGCTGGTGGAACGCTACTCCACCCTGCCGCGCTAGACCAGTGCAGACGTGAAAACCGGCAGCGCCAGGCTGCCGGTGAGGATGTTGCGCTTGCTGCGTAGCAACGGTTTAGGCGCCGGGGGCGTGAAACTCCGGCTTGGGCGAGCGTCCGAGCAGGCGCTCCACCACGTGCTGCGGCGTGGCCTGGTGATAGAGCAGCTCGCACACCGCGGCGGTGATCGGCATGTCCACCTGCAGCCGTTCCGCCATCTTCAGCACCTCACGCGCGGTCGGCACCCCTTCGGCGACGTGGCCCAGCTCGGCGAGGATGGTGTCCAGCGACTTGCCCTCCGCCAGCTTGAGACCGACCTGACGGTTGCGCGACAGTGCGCCGGTGCAGGTCAGCAGCAGGTCGCCAACGCCGGACAAGCCCATCATGCTCTGCTGGCTGCCGCCCAGCGCCACTGCCAGGCGGGTGATTTCGGCGAGGCCGCGGGTAATCAGCGCCGCGCGCGCGTTCATGCCGAAGCCGAGGCCGTCGGCGACGCCGGTGGCGATCGCCATCACGTTTTTCACCGCACCGCCGACTTCCACGCCGACCAGATCGTCATTGGCGTAGATGCGCAGCAGCGGGCTGTGCAGCTCGCGCGCGTAGTCGCGGGCAAAGGCGTAGTTTTCCGACGCCAGCGTCACCGCCGCCGGCAGCCCCTGCGCCACTTCGCGGGCAAAGCTGGGGCCGGACAGCACGCCGACGCTCTTGAGATGGGGAAATTCCTCGGCCACCACCTGGTGCGGCAGCAGGCTGGAGCCGGCCTCGAAGCCCTTGCACGCCCACAGCAGCGGCGCATCCACCTTCAGCCGCGCGAGCTCGCGCAAGGTTGGCCGCAAGCCGGCGATCGGCGTCACCACCAGTACCAGATCGACCCCGACCACCGCCTCGGACAGGTCGGCGGACAGGTGCAGATCGGCCGGGAACGGGCACTCCGGCAGGTAGCGCCGGTTCAGGCGCGTGGCCTGCATGTCGATCATCTGCTCGGCGTTGCGGCCCCACAGCGTGACATGATGCTGGCGGCAAAACGCGAACGCCAGCGCCGTGCCCCAGGCACCGGCACCAAGTACGGCTATTTTCATCGTGTTCCTTACAGCCCCCACAGGCCGGCAATGCGGGCATAACCCACGGTATTGTCGCGATGACGTACCTTGACCCAGCCGCTTTGCGGCGGCTCCAAGAGCTCCAGCGCCAGATCCTTGCCGGCCTGGTACAGCACGGCCGCGCTTTCCGCCGGCGCAGCACGCACCGGCAGCTGCTCGGCGGTGACCAGCAGCATCTGCCGCGTCGACAGCGCCGCCGCCGGGATCCAGGCGATGCCGCCGGTGGCGTCACGCACCCGCGCCCAGTCCTTCTGTGTCACCAGCACTTCCACCGGGTAGTAGCGGCTGACCACGAACAGTTTCTTGGCGGCAAGGTTGGGCGCCTCGTACAGCGCGACGCCGGTTTCCTTGACCGAACGGAATTCCAATGCAAAAACCGTACTGGCCAGCAGGGCCAGTACGGCTGCAAACACAATGCGAGTCGGTTTCATCGCGATCAGGCTGTACCGGCTTCGGCCTGGGCGGCGCGTTGCTGCATGTACAGGGCTTCGAAGTTGATCGGTGCCAGCAGTACCGGCGGGAAACCGGCGCGGCCAACCAGGCTGGACACGGTTTCGCGGGCGTACGGGAACAGGATGTTCGGGCAGGCCACGCCGAGGATCGGGTCGATGTCTTCAGCAGGAATATTCTGGATCTGGAAGATGCCGGCCTGTGCCACTTCGCACAGGAACATGGTTTTTTCCGGCAGCTTGGCGGTGACGGTCACGGTCAGCGACACTTCGAAGAAGCCGTCTTCCAGCTGGCGGCCTTCGGAAGCCAGCTGCATGTCGATTTCCGGCTGTTCCTGCTCCAGGAAGATGGCGGGTGCGTTCGGGATTTCCAGCGACAGGTCTTTGACGTAGATTTTTTCGATGGAGAATACCGGTTGCAGCTCTTGTTGTTCGCTCATGGTGTTGGATCTCGGTAGCGCCGTCAGGCGCGGGGTTGGAATCAAGTGCGGATCATCGCACGAAAATGATGACAGCTGCGCGCGTCAACCGGCCAGCAGCACATCGAGCTTGCCGGCCGAATGCAGCGCCACCAGGTCGTCACAGCCGCCGACGTGCACGTCGCCGATGAAGATCTGCGGCACGGTGCGGCGCCCGGTCAGCGACATCATGGTGTCGCGCGCCTGCGGGTCAAGGTCGATGCGGACTTCTTCAATGTCGGTCACGCCGTTCTGGGCCAGCACCTGCTTGGCACGAATGCAGTACGGGCAATAGGCCGAGGTGTACATGGTAACGGGTTTCATGGTGACGGCCTTAAGCTAAAACAAACAGTGATTATAAGGCCAGTTACCGCGCCCAAGGCAAGGCTCAGGGCTGCCGTTGCAGCTGCGCCGCGTAACGCTCGACCACATCGCCGACCAGCGCGTCCAGCGCGCCCTGCAGCTGCGCCGCCCGCGCGGAATTGAGCAGCGCCACGATCGCCAGCCGCTGCCCGGACGGCGCCTGCCAGTAGCCGGCCAGCGCACGGGTATCGCCGAGAGTGCCGGTCTTCAGCCGCAGCCGTGGCCCCAGCTCGGCAAAGCGGCGACGCAGGGTGCCGTCCTCGCTGGCCAGCGGCAGGCTGGCGATGAATTCCGCCGCGTACGGCCCGCGTGCGGCATCGAGCAGGATCGCGCCCAGCTGGCGCGCGCTGATGCGCTCGCGCCGCGACAGGCCGGCGCCGTTTTCCAGCTGCAGTGGCTCGGCGGCGATGCCGCGCTCCAGCAGCAGCGAGCGCACCGCCAGCTGCGCATCGGCCACGGTATCGCCGCTGTGCGGGTTTTCCGCCCCCAGCGTCAGCCACACACTGCGCGCCATGGTGTTGTTGCTGTACTTGTTGATGTCGCTCAGCGCCTGCGGCAGCGGCTCGGAATCCAGGCGTACCAACTGGCGCGCGTCGGGCGGGGTGCTGCCCTGCGCGATGCCGCGCGGCCCCTCGCCGCCCAGCATCTGCCAGATGGCGGCAAAACTCTGTCCGGCGTAGCCGTCGTTATCCAGCACGTTGACGTAGCTGGCCGTCCCGTCGCAGGCCGGCGGCAGCTTGCCGCTGACGCGGATGCTGTTGCCGCTGATGCTGACCGCGGCGTGCTCGCGCACGTCGCCGCAGCTGGCGGCGGCGCCGGGCTGCAGCCGGTTGTCGAGGCGAAAGGCCGGCAGCGGCGGGTCCAGCACCACCTGCGGCCGGCCCTGCTCGTAGAAATAGCGCAGCCACGCCACCTTCAGGTTGGACAGGTGGGTATCCGGCGGCACCGAGAACACGCGCTCGGCGTCGCCATCGAAGCCGTCGGCGCTGCTGATGCGGCTGAAGGCGCGCTTGTCCAGCAGCAGCTGGCCATCGATGCGCTGCACGCCGCGCAGGCGCAGCTGGCGCAGCAGCTCGGTCAGGCGTGCGGAATCGAAACGCGGATCGCCGCGGCCGATCCAGTACAGGTCGCCACGCAGCACGCCGTTTTCCAGCACGGCATTGCTTTTCAGCTCGCTGCGCCAGCGGTAGCCCGGCCCCAGCCGGTTCAGCGCCGCCCAGGCGGTGACCAGCTTCATGGTCGAGGCCGGGTTCATCGCGGCATCGGCACGGTGCTCGTCGAACACCGTGCGTCCTTCCACCGGTGCCGCCCACAGCGCCACCTCGTCGGCGCGCAAGGCGCCAAGGTTGGCCGCAAGCGCCAGCGGCGAAACGGCCAGCATGGCAATCAGCAAACGTAGTGTCACTCAGATCTCCTGCGGGTCGACATCCAGCGACCAGCGTAATTGGCGCGGCGCCTTGCGCGCCAGCGCATCCAGCTGCGGCAACAGCGCGCGCAGCCAGGCGTGCAGCGCCGCCCGTTGCGGCGCCTCGAAGGTCAGCTGTGCCCGCTCGCGGCCGGCGAGGCGCGCCATCAGCGCCGGCGCCGGGCCGAACACGAACAGCGGCGGCGGCAGTTCGCCGCACAGCGCCAGCACCTGCTGCAGGAAGGCCTCGGCCTCGTGGTACTGCGGCGCGTCGGCACGCAGGATTACCTGGCTGGCCGCCGGCGGGAAGCCGGCCTCGCGCCGCTCCTGCAGCTGGCTGGCGGCAAAGCCGTCGAAATCGTGCCGCGTCAGCGCGAGATACAGCGGGTGCTCCGGCCAGTTGGTCTGCACGATGACATCGCCGGCCAGCTCGGCGCGGCCGGCACGGCCGGACACCTGCAGCAGCTGCGCGAACAGGCGCTCGCTGGCGCGGTAATCGGCGGAATAGAGGCCGCCGTCGCTGCCCAGCACCACCACCAGCGACAGCGCGCCGAAGTCGTGGCCCTTGGCCAGCATCTGGGTGCCGAGCAGGATGTCCACTTCGCCGGCGTGCACGCGCTGGTACACCGCGTCCCACGCCGCCTTGTGGCTGGTGCTGTCGCGGTCGATGCGCAGGATGCGCGCCTCCGGCAACAGCCGGCGCAGCGCCTCTTCCAGCCGCTGCGTGCCCTCGCCCAGCGGCTGCACGTCGGGATTGCCGCAGGCCGGGCACTGCAGCGGCACCCGCTGCTGCGCACCGCAATGGTGGCAGCGCAGCTGGCGCGCCGACAGGTGCAGCACCATGCGCGCGCTGCAGTGCTTGCAGGCCGAGGTCCAGCCGCAGGCGGTGCAGGCCAGCACCGGCGAATAGCCGCGGCGGTTGATGAACAGCAGGCTCATCTCGCGCCGCGCCAGGCGCTGCTGCAGCGCGGCGATCACCGGTTCGGACAGGCCGTCGACCAGCTTCAGGCGGCGAGTGTCGACCAGGCCGATGCGCGGCAGCCGCGCGCTGCCGTGCGCCCGCGCCGACAGCAGCAGCTTGCGGTAGCGGCCGGCCTCGACGTTGGCCACCGTTTCCAGGCTGGGGGTGGCGCTGCCCAGCAGCACCGGCACCTGCGCCTGGTTGGCGCGCCACACCGCCAGATCGCGCGCGTGGTAGCGCAGGCCGTCCTGCTGCTTGAACGAGCCGTCGTGCTCCTCGTCGACGATCACCAGCCCGGCACGCGGCAGCGGTGTGAACACCGCCAGCCGGGTGCCGATCACGATGTCGGCGACGCCCTGCCAGGCGTCGACCCAGCCCTGCAGCCGCTCGCCGTCGGACAGGCCGCTGTGCAGGCAGACGATGTGGCTGGCGGGAAAACGCTGCGCGAAGCGTTCGATCAGCTGCGGGGTGAGGTTGATCTCGGGAATGATCACCAGCGCCTGCTGCCCGGCCGCCAGCACGCGGGCGATCAGCTGCAGGTAGACCTCGGTCTTGCCGCTGCCGGTGATGCCGTGCAGCAGGAAGGCGCCAAAGCGGCCAAGGTTGGCCGCCACCACGTCCAGCGCCGCCTGCTGCTCGTCGTTCAGCGTTAGCGCTGCGGCGATCTGCAAGGGCGGCGCCTGCCACGGCAGGATGTCGATATGGCCTGCGGCCAACCTTTGCTTGAGAAAAGCCGTCGCCTGCGGGTGCACGCGGCGCAGCGCGTCGCGCGATTGCGGCTGCTGCAGCGCCTGCCACAACTGCCGCTGTACCGTGCTGCGCGCCGACGGCTCGGCGTCAAGACCGGCGGCATTGAGGCGATACTGGCGGCGATCGGCCAGCGTCACCGCGCGCGGCTCGCGCAGCGCGGTGGGCAAGGCGGTGAACAGCGCCTGCCCCTGCGGATGCAGGTAGTAGCGCGCGGCAAAGCGCACTTGCTGCAGCAGCGTCTCCGGCAGCGGCGGCAGCTCGTCCAGCACCGCCAGGATAGGCTTGCAGCGCGCCTCGTCCAGCGCCTGCGGCGGCACACTGTTGTCGACCACCCCGCACAACTCGCGATTGCCGAAGGCGACGCGGACGCGCTGGCCACTGGGCAGCGGCTGCGGATGCAGGTAGGTAAATGCACCACGCAAGGGCACATCGAGCCAGACACTGATGTGCTGCATTGCAGTCATGATTGGACGGACTCCCCGCTAATCCAGCACTGGCGCGGCTTGGCGCCAGCTGTGCACAGATACTGTGGATAACTTTGTGAACAACTGACGAGCCGGCTGGCAAAAAGCACGTCAATCGGGCATTCCATTAGATTGCACAAATTTTAATCTGAAATATTAAAACCAATAAAATCAGATGCTTATATAAATTTCATCTTTCTTTGGCAACAAGCCTTGACAGGCCGGAAAAATGCCCCGTTTTGGTGTGCATAAGTCGTGGAACAACTGCGGCGACAACTGTCAAGCCTTGCCGGCAAGCTTTGTTTATGCATCAAAAAAAGCCACCGCCGGCAGGCGGTGGCTGTGACCGGTTTGACGTGTCAGACGGCGTGGTACGGGCGCGACAGGCGGTGTACGGCGGCGACCAGTGCCTTGGCGTGTTCCGGGTCGGCAAACTGCGAAATGCCGTGACCGAGGTTGAACACGTGGCCGGAGCCGTGGCCGTACGCCGCCAGGATGCGGCCGGCTTCCTGCTCGATCGCCGCCGGGCTGCCGAACAGCGCGTTGGGGTCGAAGTTGCCCTGCAGCGCCACCTGGTCGCCGACGCGCGCGCGCGCCTGGCCGATGTCGGTGGTCCAGTCCAGGCCGACGCAGTCGGCGCCGATGGCGGCGATCTGTTCCAGCCACTGGCCGCCACCCTTGGTGAACACGATCACCGGCACGCGGCGGCCGTCGGCCTCGCGCTTGAGGCCGGCGATGATCTGCTGCATATAGGCCAGCGAGAATTCCTGGTAGGCGGCGTGACTCAGCGCGCCACCCCAGGTATCGAAGATCTGCACCGCCTGGGCGCCGGCATCGATCTGCGCGTTGAGGTAGGCGGTCACCGAGTCGGCGGTGATGCGCAGGATGTGGTGCAGCAGTTCCGGGCGGCCGTACAGCATCGCCTTCACGTGACGGAAGTCGGCGGAGCCGGCGCCCTCGATCATGTAACAGGCCAGCGTGAACGGGCTGCCGGAGAAGCCGATCAGCGGCACGCGACCGTCGAGTGCCTTGCGGATGCTGGATACCGCGTCGAACACGTACTGCAGCTTGTCCAGTGGCGCCACCTGCAGCGCCTTGATCGCCGCCTCGTCGCGCAGCGGACGGGCAAAGCGCGGGCCCTCGCCCTCGGCGAAGGACAGCCCCAGCCCCATCGCGTCCGGCACCGTCAGGATGTCGGAGAACAGGATGGCCGCATCCAGCGGGAAGCGCTCCAGCGGCTGCAGCGTGACCTCCGTCGCGTAGTCCGGGCTGGTGCACAGGCCCATGAAGCTACCGGCGCGGGCGCGGGTGGCGCGGTATTCCGGCAGGTAGCGGCCGGCCTGGCGCATCATCCAGATCGGGGTGTATTCAACCGGCTGCTTCAGCAGCGCGCGCAGGAAGGTATCGTTCTTGAGCTGGGTCATGTTGGCTATACGGGCAGAAAAAGGTTGGCCGCATTATACCCTGCGCCGGCGGCGCTGCCTTGACCTGACTGCGGCATCGCCCGATGTTTTTGCCCGCCAGCGGCGACAATTCATGCAAATGAACTTGTTGCCGGCAATGCCAGCTGCTTAACTGGATGCAGATCCCACCCGCCCGACAAGGAGTTGTCATGAATCAGATCGACCTTTCCCACTGGCAGCAGGTCGCCACGGATTATGCGTTCAATATCGGCGGCACGCTGCTGGCCGCGCTGGCCTTCTGGATCATCGGCCGCTGGCTGATCGGCCAGGTCGGCCGCCTGCTGCAGCGCACGCTGGAGCGGCAGCATGTCGACGCCACCATCATGCGTTACCTCGGCACCACCATCCACGTCACCCTCAACGTGATCCTGGTGGTCGGCATCCTCGGCTACTTCGGCATCCAGACCACCACCTTTGCCGCGCTGTTCGCCGCCGCAGGCGTCGCCATCGGCATGGCCTGGTCCGGGTTGCTGTCCAACTTTGCCGCCGGGGTGTTCCTGATCGTGCTGCGGCCGATGAAGGTCGGCGATTTCGTCACCGCCGGCGGCGTCACCGGCACGGTGAAGGAGATCGGCCTGTTCACCACCGCCATCAACACCCCGGACAACGTGCTGACCATGGTCGGCAACGGCAAGATCATGGGCGACACGCTGCAGAACTTCAGCAGCAATCCCTACCGCCGCGTGGAGCTGAAGGCGCAGCTGGCCGGCAGCGCCGACCCCGCCGCCGCCATCGCGCTGCTGCGGCAGCGGCTGGCCGCCATCCCCAACGTGCAGGCGGAGCCGGCGGTGGAGGTGGCGATCCTGGAGTTCAATCTGGTGGGGCCGGTGCTGGCGGTACGCCCGTTCTGCCATAACGACCACTACTGGCAGGTGTACTTCGACACCAACCAGCAGATCCGCGACGCACTGGGCGGCGCGGCCTTCCCGCCGCCGATGCCGGCGCAGGTGGTGTACGTGAAGCAGTAAGGTTGGCCGCAAGCGTCGTCAATGCCCGGCGGCTCAGTGCGGCGAGGCCGCCGTCTGGCCGGTGAGCCGCGCCAGCAGGCGGCGGATGCGCGTGCGCAGGCCGTCGAGGTAGGTGTACACCACCGGCAGCACGATCAGCGTCAGCACGGTGGAGGTGATCAGGCCGCCGATGATGGCGTGCGCCATCGGCCGCTGCGTCTCCGAACCGGCGCCGCTGGCCAGCGCCAGCGGCAGCATGCCGAAGATCATCGCCAAGCTGGTCATCATGATCGGGCGCAGCCGCACGCGGCCGGCCTCGACGATGGCATCCAGCCGCGCCATGCCTTCCTTGCGGCTCTGGTTGATGAAGTCGACCAGCAGGATGCCGTTCTTCGCTGCCAACCCCATCAGCATGATGATGCCGATCACCGAGAACATGTTCAGCGTGGAGCCGAACAGCCACAGCGCGGCGAACACGCCGACGAAGGCCAGCGGCAGCGCCATCATGATGGTCACCGGCAGCGTAAAGCTGCGGAACTGCGCGGCGAGAATGAGATAGATGAAGATCACCCCCATCGCCAGCGCCTGTACCGCGTAGTCCAGCGATTCCTGCATGCTCTTGCGCTCGCCCTCCTGCGACAGCATCACCCCGGCCGGCAGCCGCAGCTGTTTCAGCGCGGCGTCGACACCGGCAAACACCTCGCCGGCGCTGCGACCGCTGATGTTGGCGGTGACGCTGATCTCGCGCATCAGGTCGGTGCGCTCGATCTGGCGCGGGCTGCTGCCCGGCTCGATGCGCGCCAGCTGTGCCAGCGGCACCATATTGGCCTCGCCGTTGTCGCGCCGCGTGCCGGGCACCATCAGCACCTCCAGCAGCGCCGCCTCGCGCCCCTCGCGCGGCAATTGCAGGCGCACATCGTAGTTTTCGCCGTCCGGCGCCTCCCACGTCGTCACCGTGCTGCCGGCCAGCAGCACCGACAGCGTGTTGCCGACGCGGGTGAGATCGACACCCAGCGAGGCGGCGGCATCGCGGTCCAGGCGCACGTCCAGCGCCGGATCGGCGTCGGAAAAGCTGCTCTGCACGTCGCGCACGCCGTTGACGCGTGCAATCGCCGCCATCACCGCGTCGGTGGCCTGGCTCAGCGCCTGCAGGTCGCTGCCACGGATGCCGATATTGACCGGCTTGCCGCCGGGGCCGTGCTGGCCCAGCTCCTGCACCGAATCCAGCTCGATGCCGGCCACCCGCTGCGCGCTGCTGCGCGCCGCCGCCATCAGCTGGAACAGGTCGCGCTGGCGCGACTGCTTGTCGCCGACATCGATGGTCAGCTGCGCCTCGTTGCGGCCGGCGCCAAAGCGACCGCCGCCGATCTTGCTGTCGACGGTGTTCACCTCCGGAATGCTGCGCAGCTGCGCCTCCACCTCGCGCGCCTTGGCGGCGGTGTATTCCAGCGTCGAGCCGGGCGCGGTCTTGAACGACAGGCGGAAATCGCCGTTGTCGGCACGCGGCAGGAATTCGCCACCGATCACCGGCACCAGCATAAAGCTGCCGACGGTCAGCGCCAGCGCCGTGAGCAGCACCGTCTTGCGGTGCGCCAGCGCCCAGCGGATCACCCGCACGTAGCCGTCGGCGAGGCGGTCGAGCGAGGCCTCGAACCAGTCCAGCGCGCGGCCGACCGGGCCCTTGTGGTGATCGCCGTGGCGGTGCGGGTCGTGCCACACCGAGGACAGCATCGGGTCCAGCGTGAACGACACGAACATCGAGATCAGCACCGCCACCGTCACCGCGAGGCCGAACTGGTGGAAGAACTTGCCGATGATGCCACCCATGAAGCCGACCGGCAGGAACACCGCGACGATGGTCAGCGTGGTGGCCAGTACCGCGAGGCCGATCTCGTTGGTGCCGTCCAGCGCCGCCTGGTAGTGGCCCTTGCCCAGCGTGGCGTGGCGCACGATGTTCTCGCGCACCACGATGGCGTCGTCGATCAACAGGCCGATGGACAGCGACAGCGCCATCAGCGTCATCACGTTGAGGGTGAACCCCAGCGCCTGCACCGCGAACAGGGTGCCCAGCAGCGCGATCGGCAGCGTCAGGCCGGTAATCACCGTGCTGCGCCAGCTGCCGAGGAACAGGAACACGATCAGCACCGTCAGCCCGGCGCCTTCCAGCAGCGTCTGCTGCACCCCGCTCAGCGACTTGCGCACCTCGTCCGACTTGTCGTAGGTGAGCTTGACCTCGCTGCCGGCCGGCATCAGCGGCCGCTGCTCGGCGATGATTGCCTTCACCGCATCGGCCACCGCCACCACGTTGGCGCCGCGCGCGGCACGCACGTCCAGCCCCACCGCCGGCTTGCCGTCGATCAGGCTGATGCTGTTCTTTTCTTCCTCGCTGTCGCGCACTTCGGCCACGTCCGCCAGGCGGATGGTGGCGCCCTGGCGCGTGGCGATGCCCAGCTCGCGGAAGTCGTCCACCGACTCAAGCTTGCCGGCGACGCGCACCGACAGCTCGTTGCGCTGGCTGCTGACCTGACCGGCCGGGAAATCACGGTTGGCCGCGGCGATGGCGTCGGCCACCTCGCTGACCGACAGCCCCAGCGCCTCCAGCCGGTAAGGCTGCAGCTCGATGCGGATCTCGCGCTTGCTGGCGCCGACCAGTTTCACCTCGCCGACCCCGCTCACCGTCTGCAGCCGCTTCTTCAGCACATTGTCCAGCCAGTTGCTCAGCTCGCGCTGCGAACCGTCCTGCTGGCTGAAGGTGTACGACATCAGCGGCTCGTCGTTGGGGTTCATCTGCGAGATGGTCGGCGTGCTCACCTCGCGCCGCAGCCGGCCCTGGGCGGCGCCGACCTTGTCGCGTACCTCCTGCAGGCCGATGGCCGGATCGGTGGACAGCTCGAACTCCACCACCAGCGTGGCGACGCCCTCGGAGGAGTAGGAGCGGATGTGCTTGACGCCGTTGATGGTGTTGACCGCCTCTTCCAGCGGGCGGGTGACCTCGCTCTCGATCACCTCCGGCGAGGCGCCGGGATAGGATGCCGACACCACCGCCACCGGGAAGCGGATATCGGGAAACTCCTCCACCGGCAGCTGCTTCCAGGCAAACAGGCCCAGCACCGTCAGCAGCAGCATCATCACGGCGGCAAGATAGGGGTTCTGCACGCTGACGCGGGTTAACCACATAGTGTCACCTTCTCCTTAGCGCGGCAGCGCCACGCGGTCGCCGGGTTTCAGCCCCAGCAGCGGCGCCGCCAGCAGCGTGCGGCCAAGCTCGATACCGCGCACCGCCAGCACCCGCTCGCTGTCGTTGCGCAGCACGATGCTGACCGGCTGGCGGCGCAGGGTGTTGCCGTCCAGCAGCATCACCCACGGCTTGCTGCCGTCGGCATCGCGCACCGCCGCCTGCGGCAGGCGCACCGCGTCGCTGATTTCGCGCAGGATCACCTCGCCGGTGACGAACTGGCCGGCCTGCAGCCGGCCGGCGCGGTTGTCGACGCGCAGATAGGCATTGAAGGTGCGGCTGCCGGCATTGGCCACCGGGTTGATGCGCACCAGCTGCGCGGCAAACGGCTCGGTCGCGCCCTCGACGCGGAAGCGCGCGCGCTGGCCTGGCTGCACCTGCGCCACCTGCCGCGCCGGGATGCTGGCGGTCGCCTCCAGCTGGCTGAGGTCGGCAATGGCGAACAGCTTCTGGTTGCGGCTGACCTGCTCGCCCGGCTGGATGCGGCGGGCGTAGACCACGCCGTCCATCGGCGAGTGCACCGCGGTATCGGCCAGGCTCTTGCGCGCACGCGCCAGCTGGCTGCGGCGGGCGTTGACGTCGCCTTCGCGGATGCGGTATTCGCTGTCCACCTCGTCGAACGCCAGCTTGGAAATGAAGCCCTGCTGGTACAGCTCTCGCTGCTTGTCCAGCTTCAGCCGCGCCAGTCGCAGCCGCGCCTCGTCGTTGGCCAGCTGCGCCTGCTGTTCCACCAGCGCCTGCTGCAGCGTCTCGCCGTCCAGCCGCGCCAAGAGCTGGCCGCGGCGCACGCTTTCGCCCTCGCGCACCAGCACCTCGCGCACGCTGGCGTCGATTTCGGCGGCGACCTCGATGCTGGTCAGCGCGTTGAGGGTGGCGGTAAACGGCAGGCTGGCGGCCACCGGCGCCAGCCGCGCCTGCAGCACGTCGCCGCGCGCCAGCTGGCGCAACGGCGCGGCGGCGGCCGCGGCGCTGGCGTCATGGCCGCTGGTGGCAGGTTGGCCGCAGGCGGCCAGCAACAGCACGCTGGCGGCAAGGCAGGCAGTTCGGAACAGGGTCGGACTGGTCATGGTGACAGGCTTTCTCAAATCTGGTGGCGGCGCAGAGCCGGCGCACGATCAGCGGTGGCGGCTCCCGGCGCGACGAAACGGCGCTGGCAGCGGCATGCCTGTTTATCTCTCGACAAACGCCGCGGTCTCAGCCGTTTTCGCCGGCGTTCGCGGGAGTGCGCGCGATCGTGAACACGCGCTCAGGGACGCGCTACCGGGGTCATGCCGCGCGGCAACAGCAGCCAGAACCGGCCCTGCTGCTTCATGCGGCCGGCGTACATGCCGGCCTCGGTGCCGAAGCCGAAAAAGAAATCGCCGCGCACCGCACCGCGGATGGCACCGCCGGTGTCCTGCGCGTGCATCAGCCGGGTCAGCGGCTTGGGGCTGCCGTCCAGCGGCCAGGTGGTGGCCAGGTACACCGGCGCCCCCAGCGGGATGTAACGCGGATCGACCGCCAGGCTGTGGCCGTCGGTCAGCGGCACGCCCAGCGCGCCGATCGGGCCGCCGCCGCTGCTGTTCAGGGTACGGAAGAACACGTAGCTGGGGTTGACGTCGAACAGCTCGCGCCGGCGCTGCGGGTTGGCTTCCAGCCAGCCCTTGATGCCCTGCATGCTGGCTTCGGCCAGCGTCAGCTGCTGCTGGTCGATCAGCCAGCGGCCGATGGACTTGTACGGGTGGCCGTTCTGCTCGGCGTAGGTCACGCGCAAGAAGCTGCCGTCTTCCAGCTGGATGCGGCCGGAGCCCTGCACCTGCAGGAAGAACAGCTCGGTTTCGTCCTCCACCCAGGCCAACACCGGCGCGCTGTTGATGCCCTTGCCGGCGTTGATCTCGGCGCGGCTGTAGTACGGCAGCAGGCGGTTGCCGTCGAGGCGCCCTTTCAGGCTACGGGTACGGCTGTCGATGACGAAATCGGCCAGCGTCACCAGCAGTTCGTCGGCGCCGGGCTGGGGCTTGCCCGCCACCACCTGCAGCCGGTTGCCGCCGCTGCGGCGCGCCACCAGTTGCGTGGCCGCGCGCTGTTCGGCGCTGATGTCGAGCAGCAGCAGGTCCTGCGGCACGCCGTACACCGGGTACGGCGTCTGCGCGCTGCGCTGGCGGCTGCCAGTCAGCAAGGGCTCGTAGTAGCCGGTGATCAGCCCGCTGTCCTTGCCGGCGTCACTGACCTGCCACGGCACAAAGCGGCTCTCGTAAAAGCGGCGGATGCCGTCAACGTTGGCCGCATCCAGCGTCGCGGCCTCGCTGCAGACCGCCTGCCACTGCGGGCGGCCGGCCAGCGGGCGGCAGCTTTCGCGCAGCGCCAGCAGGCTCTCGCTGGCCAACGAGCTGTCCCATTGCGGCAGCTGGCTGAACGCGGCCGGCTGGTAGCGGATGCTATCGGCGGGCGACGACGTCGGCGGGGTGGAAACGGTGGAACAGGCGGCCAGCAACAGCAGGCTGCCGCACAGCAGTAAACGGTTCAGCATGGAAACAGGACTCTCGGAAAACCCGGAACAGGCACGGGTGCTAGAGCGGTACGGCTCCGGAAAGTTCGGATGGTACTGGAACGGCAGCCGGAATAACAATGCAGCTGTCGTGCATCCGGCCAGCGCCGCGCTCAGGGTGCGGCCGGCAACCGCTGCTGCAGCGCCTTGAGGAAGGCCGGATCATCCGGCCGCGTCAGCGGGCCGAAGGCGATCACCGACTTGCCGCCCGGCGCGATGATGTACTTGTAGAAATTCCACTTCGGCGTGCTGCCGGCCGCGCTGGCCAGCGCCTGGTAGAACGGGTGCGCGTTGCTGCCACGCACGCTGATCCGGCTCATCATCGGGAAATCGACGCCGTAATTGCTGTGGCAGAACTCGGCAATGTCCTTGGCCTGTTCCAGCTCCTGGAAGAAATCGTCGCTGGGGAAGCCGAGCACCACCACGCCGCGACTGCGGTATTGCTGCCACAGCGTCTGCAGCTGGGCAAACTGCGGCGTGAAGCCGCACTCGCTGGCGGTGTTGACCACCACGATGGTCTTGTCCTGATACTGGCACAGGTCGGTGCTGCCGCCGGTCAGGCGCGGCACCCGGTAATCCAGCAGCGGCGGGCAGGCTGCCTGCGCCAGCGGTGCCGCCAGCAGCAGCCACAGCCACCATGCTTGCTTGCGCATCAGCCTGCCCTCCCCGTCTTGCGGCTCAGAGCCGTGTTCACTATCTCGCGAGCTAGGGCGAGACAAGGCGAAAACGGCTGAGGAAGCGGAGTTGACATGGGGTCAATGAGCATTCCGAAGCCGTTTTCAACGCCGTATCGCCGAAGCGCAGCAGATCATGAACAGGTGCTCAGCCCTGGTCCTGCGCGGCCATGTCGGCGCGGACCTGGTCCATGTCCAGATCGCGTACCGCCTGCACCAGTTGCTCGAACTGCGGCGCCATCATCGCGCCGGCCTGGTGGAACACCACGATGCCGTCCTTCAGCGCCATCAGCGTCGGAATGGAACGGATCTTGAAGTGGGCGGCCAGCTCCTGCTCGTCCTCGGTGTTGATCTTGGCGAACACGATGTCGCCGTGTTTTTCCGCCGCCGCCTCGAAGATCGGGCCGAACGACTTGCACGGGCCGCACCACGGCGCCCAGAAGTCGAGAATCACCATGCCGTCGCCCTCGACGGTGTCGTTAAAGGTATCGGCAGTTACGTTTACATAGGCCATGACGGCTCCTTGGATTCGTTTGCGGCGGCCGCTGCGGCCAACCTTGCTGCTTTTCAAGATTGTCGCTGCACGGCGACTAGGCAAGGGATGGCCGCCATTAAATTTCGCGATACCGCATATTGGCGGTCGCTATCAGTGGCGATGACGGATGCGCCAGCACTGGTGGATCTTCTTGTTGCGGAAGTCCTCCGGCACCGACTGCGCACTGATGTCCTGCACCGCGTAGTCGGCGACCAACCTGTCGTCCAGCGTGAAGCTGCGCAGGTTGTTGGAGAAGTACAGCACGCCGTCCGGCGCCAGCAGCCGCATCGCGCCGTCGACCAGCTTGACCTGGTCGCGCTGCACGTCCAGCTCGTCCATCATCTTCTTGGAGTTGGAGAAGCTGGGCGGGTCCATCACGATCAGGTCGAACTGCTTGCCGGCAAAGGCGGCATCTTCCAGATACTGGAACACGTCGTCGCGGATCAGCTGGTGCTTGGCCGGGTCCAGGCCGTTGAGCTCGAAATTGCGCCGGCTCCACGCCTGGTAGGTGTTGGACAGATCGACAGTTTCGCTGCTGACCGCGCCACCGTTGGCCGCATACACGGTAAAGCTGCCGGTGTAGGCGAACAGGTTGAGGAAGCGCTTGCCGGCGGCTTCGTCGCTTACCCGCTTGCGGGTGTTGCGGTGGTCGAGGAACAAGCCGGTATCCAGGTAGGCATCGAGGTTGACCCAGAAGCGCTGCCCCTGCTCGGCCACCACGAAGTCCTCGCCGTCGCGGCCGGTCTTCTCGTACTGGCTTTCGCCCTTCTGGCGGCGGCGGGTCTTCAGTGCGATGTTCCACAGGGGCACGCCGGTGATGTCGCTGATCGCCTGCTGCACCGCGGCGATCCACGCCACGTACTCGGATTCCTCGATCTGCCAGCCGGTGTCGTATTCCTGCAGGTGGATGCGCTGGCCGTAGACATCGATGATCAGCGGAAACTGCGGCACGTCGCGGTCGTAGACGCGCCAGGCGTCCAGCTCGTTGCGGCGCGCCCATTTGGCGTAGTGCTTGTAGTTCTTGGCAAGCCGGTTGGCAAAGGCGGAAACGTCAACCATGCAACTTCCTTTTCAATAAAAACCAAACGCCGGAACATGTCCGGCGCCTATTCAGCTCTCGGTGGCGGCCAGGGTTGGCCGCACGGCTAGTCGTTGTTCAGCGCGGCCTGCTGCCGTTCATGATAGGCCACCAGGCGGCGGTATACCGGTTCCGGCACGTACTGGCGGATCATCTGTTCCCAGCCCTGCGGCCCCATCAGTCCCTTGACCATGGTGGAGGATACCTCGGCGTACTCGCGCGGCGGCAGCAGGAAGATGGTGGTGATGTCGGCGTGCAGGTCGGAGTTGATGTAGCGCATGGTGCGCTCGTACTCGTAGTCGCTGGCGGTGCGGATGCCGCGAATGATGTAGTTGGCTTCAATGCTCTGCGCGTAGTTGACCAGGAACTGGTTCTCGAATACCTCGACCCGCAGCTTGGAAAAGCCGCGCGTCACCGCACGCAGCATGTCCAGACGCTCGTCCACGCTGAAGGTGCAATGTTTTTCCGGATTGACGCCGATGGCCACTACCACCTCGTCAAACAGTTCCACGGCCTCGCGTATCATCCACAAGTGCCCGTTGGTCACCGGGTCAAAACTACCGGCATAGACGGCGCGCTTCAATTGATGCTTTCCTTTGCGACTATTTGTCATGGCGGAATGTAGCGTGGCTAGGGATGGTGGACAAGGTATTTTTGCTGCATTGCAAAAATAAAAGCACCGGCGCGGTGCGGTAACGCATCACGCCGGTGCGGCACTCTCTTACAGAATATCAGGCGTTGATGGTTTCCGCATGATGGCACGCCACTTCGCGGCCTTCGAGGCTGCGCAATTGCGGTACTTCCTTGCCGCACAGATCGGTCGCGTAGGGGCAGCGCTTGTGGAAGGCGCAGCCGCTTGGCGGATTGAGCGGGCTGGGCAGCTCGCCGTGGATCTTGATCTTGATGCTGCGGTCTTCCGGATAGATCGACGGTGTCGCCGACAGCAGCGCCTGGGTATAGGGATGCAGCGGCTTGGCGTAGATCACTTCCTTGCTGCCCACCTCCACCGCGCGGCCGAGGTACATCACCATCAGGTCGTCGGCGACGTGCTCCACCACCGCCAGGTTGTGCGAGATGAACACGTAGGCGGTGTTGAACTCTTCCTGCAGGTCCATGAACAGGTTCAGCACCTGCGCCTGGATCGACACATCCAGTGCCGAAGTCGGCTCGTCGGCAATCACGATCTGCGGCTGCAGCATCATGGCACGGGCGATGGCGATACGCTGGCGCTGGCCGCCGGAGAACATGTGCGGGTAGCGGTAGTAGTGCTCGGGGCGCAGGCCGACGCGCTTCATCATCGCCTTGACCTTGTCCTCGCGCTGCTGCGCCGTCAGCTTGGTGTTAATCAGCAGCGGCTCGCCCAGCTGGTCGCCGACCTTCTGCCGCGGGTTGAGCGAGGCGTACGGGTTCTGGAACACCATCTGCACTTTGCTGCGCAGCGCCTTCAGCGCGGCCTTGCCGGCGCTGGCGATGTCGACACCGTCCAGCACCAGCGAACCGGCGGTCGGCGCCTCGATCAGCGTCAGCTGCCGCGCCAGCGTGGACTTGCCGCAGCCGGATTCGCCGACCACCGCCAGCGTCTTGCCAGCCTGCAGTTCAAACGACACGCCGTTCAGCGCCTTGACCACGGCCTTCGGTTTCATGAAGCCCTGCGACACCTCGTAGTGACGGGTCAGGTCGCGAGCCTGCAATACGGTCTGGCTCATGGGGCCTCCTTCTTCTCGAACAGCGGGTAGAAGCAACGCACGGCACCATGCTCGTGCGCAGTGATGCCGGGACGCTCGTTGCGGCAGCGTTCCTGCACGTACGGGCAGCGCGGCGACAGCAGGCAGCCGCTGGGGCGGTCGTACTGGCCGGGCACGATGCCGGGCAGGGTCACCAGCCGGCGTGCGCCCTTGCTGTGTTCCGGAATGGAGGACAGCAGCGCCTGGGTATACGGATGCACCGGGTGACGGAACAGCTGCGGCACGGTGCCTTCCTCGGCTACCTGGCCGGCGTACATCACCGCCACGCGGTGTGCCACCTCGGCAATCACCGCCAGATCGTGGGTGATCATCAGCAGAGCCATATTGCGTTCTTTTTGCAGATTGACCAGCAGGTCCATGATCTGCGCCTGGATGGTGACGTCCAGCGCGGTGGTCGGCTCGTCGGCAATCAGCAGCTTGGGGTTACAGGCCAGTGCCACCGCGATCATCACGCGCTGGCTCATGCCGCCGGACAGCTGGTGCGGGTAGGCTTCGAGACGGGTCTTCGCCGCCGGAATCTCCACCAGCTCCATCAGTTCCAGTGCGCGCGCCTTCAGCTCGGCGCCGCGCAGGCCCTGGTGCACCTTCAGCACTTCCATGATCTGGTAGCCGACGGTGTAGCTCGGGTTGAGCGAGGTCATCGGGTCCTGGAAGATCATGGCGATGTCCTTGCCGACGATCTTGCGGCGTTCCCGCGCGCTGATGGTGAGCAGGTTCTTGCCGTCGAAGGTCAGTTCGTCGGCCACGATGCGGCCCTGCCCTTCCAAGAGGCCCATCATCGCCATCATGGTTACCGACTTGCCGGAGCCGGATTCGCCGACGATGCCGACAATCTCGCCCTGGTCGACCGACAGGTCCAGCCCTTCCACGGCGCGGAACGGGTTTTTCTCGGAGCCGAACTCGACCGAGAGGTTCTTGATTTGCAACAGACTCATGATTTTCCCTTACGCCGCGCGCTTCATTTTCGGGTCCAGCGCATCGCGCAGGCCGTCGCCCATCAGGTTGATCGACAACACCGAGACCAGGATGGTCAGACCCGGCAGGGTTACCACCCACCAGGCGCTGTCCATGTAGTCACGCGCCGAGGCCAGCATGGTGCCCCACTCCGGTGTCGGCGGCTGTACGCCGAGACCGAGGAAGCCCAGGGCGGCGATTTCCAGGATGGCGGAGGAGAAGCTCATGGTGGCGTGCACGATCAGCGGCGCCATGCAGTTGGGCAGCACGGTAACGAACATCAGACGGAACAGGCCGGCACCGGCGACGCGCGAGGCGGTCACGTAGTCACGGTTCAGTTCGGTCATCGCCGAGGCACGCGTCAGCCGCACGTAGGCCGGCAGCGACACCACGGCAATGGCGATCATCGCGTTGACCAGGCCCGGCCCGAGGATGGCCATGATCGCCACCGCCAGCAGCAGCGACGGCAAGGCCATCATCACGTCCATCAGGCGCATGATCAGGGTGCCCAGCGCCTTGGGGAAGAAGGCGGCCAGCAGGCCCATCACCACGCCGGGAATCAGCGCCATCACCACCGATACCAGACCGATCAGCAGCGACAGGCGCGCGCCGTAGATCAGGCGCGACAGGATATCGCGGCCAAGCTCGTCGGTGCCGAGCAGGAACTGGCTGCTGCCACCCGCGGCCCAGGCCGGCGGTGTCAGGAAGTAGTCGCGGAACTGTTCGATCGGGTCATACGGCGCGATCCACGGCGCAAACAGCGCACAGAAGGCGACGATGGACATGAACACCAGCCCGGCGACGGCGCCCTTGTTGTGGGAGAAGCCCTGCCAGAACTCCTTGAGCGGCGAAGGATAGCCGGCGGCCAGCTCTTCGACCGGCGCCGCAGCGGGCGCAGTAGAAATGGATGTCATTGCTCGCCTCTTACTTGGCATGACGGATGCGCGGGTTCGCGATGCCGTACAGGATGTCTACGATGAAGTTGGTGACGATCACCAGTGTGGCCACGATCAGGATGCCGTTCTGCACCACCGGGTAGTCGCGACGGCCAATGGCGTCGATCAGCCACTTGCCGATGCCGGGCCAGGAGAAGATGGTCTCGGTCAGCACCGCACCACCCATCAGCGTGCCCACCTGCAGCCCGATCACGGTCAGCACCGGGATCAGCGCGTTGCGCAGGGTGTGGATGAAGATCACGCGCGCCGGCGACAGGCCCTTGGCGCGAGCGGTGCGCACGTAGTCTTCGCGCAGCACTTCCAGCATCGACGAGCGCGTCATCCGCGCGATCACCGCCAGCGGGATGGTGCCCAGCACGATGGCCGGCAGGATCAGGTGCATCACCGCGTCCTTGAAGGCGCCGGCGTTGTATTCGGGATCGGCCATTTCGGCGCGCCAGGCGTCGATCAGCATGAAGCCGGTCTGCGGCTGCACGTCAAAGGCAAGATCGAGGCGGCCGGAAACCGGGGTCCAGCCCAGCTGTACCGAGAACAGCATGATCAGGATCAGGCCCCACCAGAAGATCGGCATCGAGAAGCCCGTCAGCGAGATGCCCATCACGCCGTGGTCGAAGATGGAGCCGCGCTTGATCGCCGCCACCACGCCGGCCAGCAGGCCACAGACGGTGGCGAACACCAGTGCGCACAGCGCCAGTTCCAGCGTCGCCGGGAACAGGGTGGTGAATTCGCTCCACACGCTTTGCTGGGTTTTCAGCGAGGCACCCAGGTTGCCCTGGAACAGGTTGCTGATGTAGTCGAAGTACTGGATATACAGCGGCTGATCCAGACCCAGACGCTTCATCGCCGCCGCGTGCAGGGCGGGGTCAAGCGAACGCTCCCCCATCATCACTTCGATGGGATCGCCCGGGATCATGCGGATCAGGCTGAAGGTAATCAGCGTGATGCCGAAAAATGTCGGAATCAGTACGCCAAGACGACGCAGGATAAAGAAAAACATGTGAAGGTCTCCCGTACACGCACAAGACTGGCGTGACGTATTGCTGCAAGAGACAGGGAACGGGAACAGCAGGAAGGAAAGCGGGAGGGGTGCCGGGCGACGTAGCTGCATCTGACCACCCACCTACACCAGATGCAATCGCCGCCACGGCAAGACGCACTTTACGGATCGCACGCCGTGACCGCCTTGATGCAGGTCAATCACGAGACATCTACCCACCGCTGCCGCGCCCCGACTTTCCTTTTGCATAAACCGTTCGCCTGATAATGAACAAGGAGGGGCCAAAGGCGCCCTCCTTGCCATTCACCCGGACCCGCCGGGCGATACCGCGAACTTACTTGACGCTAACACCCTTGAAGGAATAGTCGCCGAACGGGCTGATCTTGAAGCCGTTCACTTCCTTGCGCATCGGCTGGTTCACCACCGAGTGGGCGATGGTCGACCATGGCATATCTTTCTTGAAGATTTCCTGGGCCTTCGCGTACATGGCGGTGCGCTGCTTCAGGTCGGTGCTCTTGCGGGCGCCCAGCACTTCCTTGTCGAAAGCCTTGCTGCAGTAGCGCGCGTAGTTGGAACCGCCGATAGCTTCGCAAGTCAGCAATACGCCGAGGAAGTTGTCCGGGCTGGCGTAGTCGCCGGTCCAGCCGATCAGGCCGGCATCATGCTCGCCGTTCTTCATGCGCTTGAGGTATTCGCCCCACTCGTAGGAAGTGATCTTGGCCTTGACGCCGATCTTGGCCCAGTCGGCCTGGATCATTTCCGCCATCAGCTTGGCGTTCGGGTTGTACGGACGCTGTACCGGCATCGCCCACAGGGTGATTTCAAAGCCGTTCGGGTAGCCGGCCTTGGCCAGCAGGGCCTTGGCCTTGGCGATATCGGTCGGCTGGTTGCGCAGCGACTTGTTATACGACCACAAGGATGCCGGGAACGGGTTGGCCGCTTCCTGGCCCTGGCCCTGGTACACGGCATCGATGATCGCCTTGCGGTTGATGGCCATGTCCAGTGCCTGGCGCACTTCCAGCTTCTTCAGCTGCGGCTTTTCAACGTTGTAGGCGAGGTAGCCGATGTTGAAGCCCGGAGCGGACAGCATCTTCAGCGACGGATCAGCCTTCATACCGGCCAGATCCTGCGGCTTAGGATAAGACATGATCTGGCATTCGCCGGCCTTCATCTTCTGCGCACGTACCGACGGGTCGGTGGTGATCGCGAAAATCAGGTTGTCGACCTTGACGTCGCCTTTTTTCCAGTACTGCTTGTTGGCCGCATAACGGATCTGCGCGTCTTTCTGGTAGCGCTTCAGGATGAACGGACCAGTGCCGACCGGCTGCTGGTTGATCATCGACGCCTTGCCTTCCTTCATCAGCTTGTCGCCGAATTCGGCAGACAGGATCGACGCGAACGGCATCGCGATCTTGGCCAGCAGGTCGGCATCCGGAGCCTTCAGCTTGAACACCACGGTGTACGGATCGGTCTTCTCGACGGCGGTGATGTTGCTGTCCAGGCCGGTATCGGAGGCGTACGGGAATTCAACGTTGTACGCTTTGCGGAACGGATGGTTCTTGTCGATCATCCGCATGAAGCTGAACACCACGTCATCAGCGTTGAAATCGCGGGACGGGGTGAAGTATTCGGTCGTGTGGAACTTGACGCCCTTGCGCAGCTTGAAGGTGTAAGTCAGGCCGTCCGGCGACGAAGTCCACGACTCGGCCAGACCCGGCTCGATATTGGTGGAGCCGGCCTTGAACTCGATCAGGCGGTTGAACATGGCGTGACCGGCAGCGTCAAAGGTAGAGCCGCCAGTGTATTGTGCGGAATCAAAGCCCTCAGGGCTGGCTTCGGAGCAGTAGATCAGGGTCCCTGCAGCCTGGGCGGCGGATGCCGCGGCAGTCAGACCGGCGGCCAGCAAAAGGTGTTTAGCAACTCGCATAGTTTCTCTATTCCTTATTGTGTTTTTAATGACGGCGTTGATACGCCTCCATGTTCCGGGCTGACGGGCCGCTCGTTTTCCGCTGCCATCCTGACGGACGACCGCGGCAAAGCCCTTCCCGATTACGACATGCAACTAACAAGCCGATAACGTTCTACGTGTATGGCTGGCAGCAGCATGTTTGAGTTGACTTTATACCGATCGCTGCAACGGAGCATCAGAAAAAGCACACCTCAGCCCAAGTAAAAAAACTGCGAACCGGGCAAAGTCTGCCGGCTGCGGCGCAGTATTTCACAGCCAACCTATCACATCCACTAAGTTATTATCATCATCAATGTGATTTTGTTATAGGATTTTGCTTTCACTTTTCCAGGGCCGCGGCATGATCCGTTTTCGCCAAATTGAGGCATTCCGCTCGTTAATGGACACCGGCACCACGGTGGGCGCGGCGCGGCGCATGCACATCACCCAGCCGGCGGTCAGCCGCCTGATCGCCGACCTGGAGGCCGACCTCGGCTTCCGCCTGTTCAACCGCACCAAGGGCCGCATGGAACCAACCACCGCGGCGGTGCGCTTCCAGCTGGCGGTAGAAGAGAATTTCCTCGGCCTCGAACGCCTGCGCAAGGCCGCCGAAACCATCCGCAAGGACGAGACCCAGGCGCTGAGCGTCGCCTGCATGCCGGTACTGTCCACCACTCTATTACCTTTGATTTTAAAAGAGTTTTTCAAGATGCAGCCGGACGTACCGGTCAACATCGACTCGGTCGGCAATGCCGAGGTACTGGTGCGGCTGCAGGACCTGAAAGTGGACGTCGCCCTCAGCCTCGCCTTCCCCGCGATCGCCGGCATCGAGGTGGAACCGATCCTGCAGGCCGAGGTGCTGTGCGCGCTGCCGGCCGGACACCGGCTGTGCGACAGGGAGGTGATCACCCCGGCCGACCTCGCCGGCGAGAACGTGATCGGCTGGATACCCAACCGTCCGCTCAGCCAGGGCCAGGAAGACAAGTACTTCCCGCAAGGCATTGAAAAACCTAGGTTTCCGATCCGCACCCACACCTCGCACACCCGCTACGCGATGGTGGCGCACGGTCTCGGCGTCTCCATTGTCGAGCCGTTTGGCGCCCAGGTATGGGAGAAACATGGCGTTGTCGTAAAGCCATTCCAGACCGAGGCGACCCACGATTACGTACTGGCCTACCCCAGCACCGGCCGCCGCTCCACTCTGGTGCATGACTTCCGTACCGCCACCATGAAAGTGATTCAGGACCCGGCGCTGGTGCCATGGCAACATGCCGCCAACCACTAAAAAAAGCCGCAAAAAATGCCACCGTAAACTGTGGCATTTTAGTGACACTTAAATTTTGCCACTCAGCATTTGCGCAGGATCACGCTACCCACCGAGTAACCGGCACCGAACGACGACAGTACACCAAGGTCGCCGGCGGCCATGTCTTCATGGTGCAGGTGCAGCGCGATCACCGAGCCGGCGGAGCTGGTATTGGCGTAGCGATCCAGGATCACCGGCGCCTCGTCGGCCGCGGCGTCGCGCCCCAACACACGGCGCGCGATCAGCTGATTCATGCTCAGATTGGCCTGGTGCAGCCAGAAGCGCTTCACGTCGCCAGGCTGGATCGCCTGACTGTCCAGGTGCGCGACGATGTGTTCGCCCACCATCGGACACACGTCTTTAAATACCTTGCGCCCCTGCTGCACAAACAGCTTGTCCAGTGCGCCGATGCCGCGCTCGTCGCAACGATTGAGGAAGCCGAAGTTGTTGCGGATATTGTTGGAGAACAGCGTCGCCAGCTTGCAGTCCACCACCTCGAAGCGCTGTGCCGCCGTGGCCAGCTCGGCGCGCTCCAGCAGCACCGCGGTGCAGGCATCGCCGAAGATGAAATGGCTGTCGCGGTCGCGGAAGTTGAGGTGCGCCG
Organism: Vogesella sp. AC12; assembly: GCF_024437575.1. Classification (NCBI taxonomy): domain Bacteria; kingdom Pseudomonadati; phylum Pseudomonadota; class Betaproteobacteria; order Neisseriales; family Chromobacteriaceae; genus Vogesella; species Vogesella sp. AC12. The sequence goes on along the minus strand of NZ_JANFNU010000002.1, from coordinate 342,169 downwards.
AGCAGATCTCCGGGTTCACCATCAGCACCGCGCGCGCCTGACCGCTGGCAATGGCGCCCACCGCAGTCTGGATGCCGAAAGTGGCCGAGGAGCAGGCGACGTTCATGTCGAAGGCGTAGCCGCTGATGCCCAGTGCCTGCTGCACCTCGATCGACAGCGCCGGGTACGGGCGCGGCATATTGGAGCAGGCCACGATCACCATGTCGATGTCGGCCGCCGTGCGCCCGGCGCGGGCCAGCGCCTCGCGCGCCGCCGCCACCGCCATCTCCGCCTGCACCGACAGCGCGTCGTTGTCGCGCTCGGGCAGCGATGGCGCCATGCGCCGGCTGTCGAGCACGCCGGCGGCGTCCATCAGGTAGCGCTGCTTGATGCCGGAGGCCTTCTCGATGAATTCGGCACTGGATTCGGTCAGCGCCGCGATCTCGCCGCCGGCGATCTGCGCCGCGTGGGCAGCATTGAAATCGGCGACGTACTGGTTGAAGGCCACCACCAGGGCCTCGTTGCTGACGGCGTGGGGCGGGGTAAACAGGCCGGTGCCGCTGATGACAACCTTATACATAGAGAATCCTTCGGCGTGTGCGCTATGGCAGCTAAAATTCAAACAATTGTTTGTGCGAATCATACACCAGTCGCGGCGGAAAAATCCCGGCCACGCGCAGCAAAGCGCGTTATAATCACGCGCTAGCCTGCCCCGGCCCTTGCGGCCAACCCTTGCCAGACGGCACTCCCGATACCACAGTCCCGTGGAACCAAGCCCCGTAATAGTTGACTAAATTACTCGGATTTAGGGTATAATCGCCACAACTATTCAGGGAGCCTTTCACCATGCGCTTGACCACCAAAGGCCGCTTTGCCGTAACAGCCATGCTGGACCTCGCCCTGCGCGAAGCAAACGGTCCGGTGACGCTGGCCGGCATCAGCGAGCGCCAGGGCATTTCCCTGTCGTATCTCGAGCAATTATTTGGCAAGCTGCGCCGCTCGCAGCTGGTAGACAGCGTGCGCGGCCCCGGTGGCGGCTACACGCTGGCGCGCACCGTGCAGGAAATCTCCGTCGCCGACATCATCGTCGCGGTCGACGAATCGGTGGATGCCACCCAGTGCGGTGGCCGCGAGAACTGTCACGACAACCACCGCTGCATGACACACGACCTGTGGACCAACCTGAACCTGACCATTTTCGACTACCTGTCGAAGGTCAGCCTGGCCAGCCTGGTCGACGCGCAGCGCGCCAAAGAAACCTGCGTAGTAATAGATCAACGCCCACAACGCCGTAATGGCACCTGTAGCGAGCCTCTCGCCGGCACCATCTGACCGTCGACCTCGTGGAGAACCCGTAATGAGCGAGCTGAAACACCCCATTTACCTCGATTACTCCGCGACCACGCCGGTCGACCCGCGTGTGGCGGAGGTAATGATCCCGTTCCTGACCGAAAACTTCGGCAACCCGGCATCGCGTAGCCACGCCTACGGCTGGACCGCCGAGGAAGCGGTGGAAAACGCCCGCGCCCAGGTCGCTGCCCTCGTGAACTGCGATCCGAAAGAAATCGTGTGGACCTCCGGTGCCACCGAATCGATCAACCTCGCGCTGAAAGGCGCCGCCCAGTTCTACAAGAGCAAGGGCAAGCACCTGATCACGCTGAAGACCGAACACAAGGCCACGCTGGACACCATGCGCGAGCTGGAACGCCAGGGCTTCGAGGTTACCTACCTCGACGTGCAGGACAACGGCCTGCTCGACCTCGCGGCACTGGAAGCGGCGCTGCGTCCGGACACCATCCTGGTCTCCGTGCTGTTCGTGAACAACGAAATCGGCGTGATCCAGGACATCCCGGCCATCGGCGAAATGCTGCGCAGCCGCGGCATCCTGCTGCACGTGGATTCGGCGCAGGCCACCGGCAAGATCGACATCGACCTGGACAAGCTCAAGGTCGACCTGATGAGCTTCTCCGCGCACAAGACCTACGGCCCGAAAGGCATCGGCGCGCTGTACATCCGCCGCAAGCCGCGCGTGCGCCTGGAAGCGCAGATGCACGGTGGCGGCCACGAGCGCGGTTTCCGCTCCGGCACCCTGGCCACGCACCAGATCGCCGGCATGGGTGAAGCCTACCGCATCGCCCGTGAAAGCATGCACGCCGAGAACGAGCGCATCCGCATGCTGCGCGACCGCCTGTGGGCCGGCCTGCAAGGCATCGAGGAAACCTACCTCAACGGCGACATCGACGCCCGCGTGCCGCACAACCTGAACGTGAGCTTCAACTTCGTCGAAGGCGAAAGCCTGATCATGGCGATCAAGGACCTGGCGGTATCGTCCGGCTCCGCCTGTACCTCGGCCTCGCTGGAACCGTCCTACGTGCTGCGTGCACTGGGCCGCAACGACGAACTGGCGCACAGCTCGATCCGCTTCTCCATCGGCCGCTTCACCACCGAAGCCGATGTCGACTACGCGATCAAGCTGCTGCAGGAAAAGATCGGCAAGCTGCGCGAGATGTCCCCGCTGTGGGAGATGTTCAAGGACGGCGTCGACCTCAACAGCATCGAATGGGCTGCACACTAACAGATGGCATGATGCGGCCAACCTTGCACCGGCCGGCCGCATCGACAAGGAGAAAATCATGGCATACAGCGACAAGGTAATGGACCACTACGAGAACCCGCGTAACGTGGGGGCTTTTGACAAGGGCGACGAATCGGTCGGCACCGGCATGGTCGGCGCCCCGGCCTGTGGCGACGTGATGAAGCTGCAGATCAAGGTCAACGAACAGGGCGTGATCGAAGACGCCAAGTTCAAGACCTACGGCTGTGGCTCCGCCATTGCCTCCAGCTCGCTGGTGACCGAATGGGTCAAGGGCAAGACGCTGGACCAGGCGATGGCGCTGAAGAACACCGAAATCGCCGAAGAACTGGCCTTGCCACCGGTCAAGATCCACTGCTCGATCCTGGCCGAAGACGCGATCAAGGCGGCCGTCGCCGACTACAAGCAAAAGCACGCTAAATGATTCCGGGCGGCCGTGGCCGCCCTCTTAATCCTGAAGGCAAACGCACTATGGCTATCACGCTTTCCGAAAACGCCGCCCGTCACGTCAGCAACTTTATCGCCAAGCGCGGCAAGGGTCTGGGCGTCCGCCTCGGCGTCAAGACTTCCGGCTGTTCCGGCATGGCCTACAAGCTGGAATTCGTCGATGTCGCCAGCGATGACGACATCGCGTTCGAGAGCTTCGGCGTCAAGGTGTTCACCGACGCCAAGAGCCTCGCCTACCTTGACGGCACCGAGCTGGACTACACCAAGGAAGGCCTCAACGAAGGCTTCAAGTTCAACAACCCGAACGTGAAAAACGAATGCGGTTGTGGCGAGAGCTTCAACGTCTGATTTCCTTGCCGCGCTGACGGCCCCTGTCTGACAGGGGCCGCTGTCGCGTCCCGAGCCCGCCTCGGGTGTTGCCCGCAGAAAGCCTCCATGACCGCCGACCTGTTCTCCGACTTCCAGCAGGACCACTTTGCCCTGTTCGGCCTGCCGCGCCGCTTTGCGCTGGACGGCGCCGCACTGGACACGCTGTGGCGCACCGCCGCGGCGCAGGTGCATCCGGACCGTTTCGCCAGCGCCGGCGATGCCGAAAAGCGCGTCGCGCTGATGGCCGCCACCCGTGTCAACGAAGCCTACCAGACGCTGAAATCGCCGCTGGCGCGCGCGCGCTACCTGCTGCGACTGGCCGGTGTCGACACCGCCGAGGAAACCAACACCAGCATGCCGCCGGCCTTCCTGATGGCGCAGATGGAATGGCGCGAAGCGATCGAGGACGCCCGCCACGGTCATGATGTCGACGCGCTGGAACGGCTGTCGCGCCAGCTGCGCCAGGACGTGCGCGCGATGGAAGACGAGCTGGGCGCCGCGCTGGATGAGCAGCACGACCACGCCAGCGCCGCGCTCCTGGTGCGCAAGCTGCGCTTTCTGGAAAAGCTGGATCAGGAAATCGGCGACGCCATCGAGGCGTTGCTGTTTTGAGCATACCCAAGGTTGGCCGCAATACCGCGGCCAGCCCGGATCATTGAATAAAGAGTAGCTAGCAGCCATGGCCCTACTGCAAATCGCCGAACCCGGCTTATCCGCCGCCCCGCACCAGCACCGTCTGGCGGTCGGGATCGACCTTGGCACCACCAACTCGCTGGTCGCCACCGTGAAAAGCGGTGCCGCCACCGTGCTGCCGGACGAACACGGCCGCAGCCTGCTGCCGTCGGTGGTGCGCTACCGCGACGACGGCCGCACCATCGTCGGTTTCGACGCGCAGGCGGAACAGAGCCGCGACCCGAACAACACCATCGTGTCGGTGAAACGCTTCATGGGCCGCGGCCTGGCCGACCTGCTGGACGTGGCGCGCAGCCCGTACCGCTTCGTCGACGCGCCGGGCATGGTGCAGCTGGTGACCCGCGCCGGCCACAAGAGCCCGGTGGAGGTGTCCGCCGACATCCTGAAGAGCCTGCGTGAACGCGCCGAGGCCAGCCTCGGCGGCGAACTGATCGGCGCGGTGATCACCGTGCCGGCCTACTTCGACGACGCGCAGCGGCAGGCGACCAAGGACGCGGCGCGTCTGGCCGGCCTCAACGTGCTGCGCCTCCTGAACGAGCCGACCGCTGCCGCCATCGCCTACGGGCTGGATAACGGCGCCGAGGGCACCTACGTGGTGTACGACCTCGGCGGCGGCACCTTCGACGTGTCGGTGCTGGCGCTGACCCGCGGCGTGTTCGAGGTGCTGGCCACCAGCGGCGACTCCTCGCTCGGCGGCGACGACTTCGACCACCGCATCTACTGCTGGATCCTGGAACAGGCCGGCCTGCACGGCCTCTCCGCCCACGACACCCGCCTGCTGCTGACCCGTGCCCGCGAGGCGAAGGAAGCGCTGACCGAGCACGCCGACACCCGCATCACCGCGTTGTTGTCCGACGGCCAGACCATCGACCTGCAACTGTCGCAGGCCACCTTCCACGCCATCAGCAAGACGCTGATCGACAAGACGCTGCTGCCGGTACGCAAGGCGCTGCGCGACGCCAAGATCGGCGCCGAGGACGTCAAGGGCGTGGTGATGGTCGGCGGCGCCACCCGCATGCCGCAGGTACAAAAAGCCGTCGGCGATTTCTTCGGCACCCCGCCGCTGACCAACCTCGACCCGGACAAGGTGGTGGCGCTGGGCGCCGCCATCCAGGCCAACGTGCTGGCCGGCAACAAGGGCGACGACGAGTGGCTGCTGCTGGACGTGATCCCGCTGTCGCTGGGGCTGGAAACCATGGGCGGCCTCACCGAGAAGATCATCCCGCGCAACAGCACCATCCCGATCGCGCGGGCGCAGGAATTCACCACCTTCAAGGACGGCCAGACCGCCCTCTCCGTGCACATCCTGCAGGGCGAGCGCGAACTGGTGTCCGATTGCCGCAGCCTGGCCAAGTTCGTGCTGCGCGGCATTCCGCCGATGGTGGCCGGCGCCGCGCGCATCCGCGTCACCTTCCAGGTCGACGCCGACGGCCTGCTGGCGGTGACCGCGCGCGAGATGATCTCCGGCGTCGAGGCCAGCATCGAGGTGAAACCGTCCTACGGCCTGTCCGATGACGAGATCACGCGCATGCTGACCGACTCGATCGCCCACGTCGCCGACGACATCAACGCGCGCAAGCTGCGCGAGGCGATCGTCGACGCCGACAGCCTGCTGGACGCGATCGGCGTCGCGCTGGCCAGCGACGCCGACCTGCTCGACGAGGCCGAACGCGCCGCGCTGGATGCCGCGATGCAGGCGCTGCGCGACGCCATCGCCGCCGAGAGCACCAAGGACATCAACGCCTGCTCGCACCGGCTGAACCAGGCCAGTGAACCGTTTGCCGCGCGCCGCATGGACCGCAACATCCAGCGCGCGCTGACCGGCAAGAACATCGAAACCCTGTAAGCATTGCGGCCAACGTTGGCCGCAACGCAGAACGACACCTGAAGGATTGACCATGCCGCGTATCATTGTGCTGCCACACGCCGACCTGTGCCCCGAGGGCGCCGTGCTCGACGATGTCGCCACCGGCACCACCGTGTGCGAAGCCCTGCTCGCCCACGACATCGAAATCGAACACGCCTGCGAGATGTCCTGCGCCTGCACCACCTGCCACGTCATCGTGCGCGAAGGCTTCAACTCGCTGCCGCCGTCCGACGACCTGGAAGACGACATGCTGGACAAGGCGTGGGGGCTGGAAGCGCAGTCGCGACTGTCCTGTCAGGCCATCGTCACCAGCGAAGACCTGGTGGTGGAGATCCCGCGCTACACCATCAACCACGCCCGCGAACACCACTGAGCCGCGCCGCATCCAAGGAGACGTGCCATGAAATGGACCGACATCAACGATATCGCCATCGAACTGTACGAGGCACATCCGGACATCGACCCGACCACCATCCGCTTCGTCGAGCTGCACAACTGGGTGGTAGACCTGCCCGGTTTTGACGACGACCACAGCCGCGGTGGCGAAAAGGTGCTGGAAGCGATCCAGCAGGCCTGGATCAACGAAGCCGACTAGGTCCTGTTCAAGGTCTCGCGAGCTAGAGTGAGACAAGGCGAAAACGGCTGAGGAAGCGGAGTTGACATGGGGTCAATGAGCATTCCGAAGCCGTTTTCAACGCCGTATCACCGAAGCGCAGCAGACATTGAAAGGCCCTGACAACGTTGGCCGCAACAGCCGTCACGCCCTGCCCACCCCGGCAGGGCGTTTTGCTTGTCCTGATGCCGGTGCTGGGCTGTAATGCAGCATGACCCTCAATCCTGCACTGGAGCCATCATGCTGACCCTCGTCATCGGCAACAAGAACTTCTCGTCGTGGTCGCTGCGGCCGTGGCTGGTACTGAAACAGCTGGGCGAGCCGTTCGCCGAGAAACACATCCACCTCTACCACCCGGACAGCAAGCAGCAGCTGCTGGCCGCCAACCCCGCCGGCAAGGTGCCGGTGCTGTTCGACGGCCTGCTGCGGGTGCACGACTCGCTGGCGATCTGCGAATACCTCGCCGAGCTGTTCCCGGCGGCGCGGCTGTGGCCGCAGGAACGCGCCGACCGCGCCGAGGCGCGCGCCATCAGCGCCGAGATGCACGCCGGTTTCACCGCGCTGCGCAGCGAGATGCCGATGAACGCCTGCCTGCGTACCCAGCTGCAGCCGTCCGCCGACTGCGCCGCCGACATCGCGCGCATTACCGCCATCTGGCGCCAGCTGCGCCAGCGTTTCGTCGCCGACGGCGACTTCCTGTTCGGCCACTTCGGCATCGCCGATGCCATGTTCGCGCCGGTGGTGCTGCGCTTTGTCAGCTACGGCGTGACGCTGGACCCGGTGTCGCAGGCCTACGCCGACAGCCTGCTGTCGCTGCCGGCCATGCAGCAATGGCTGGATGAAGCGGAACTGGAACAGGCCGCCACCGACGCCTGACCATGCCGTTGCCAGAAAACAGCCGGCAACGGCGATTTTCTGGCATATCCGGCCAGCGATGACGCATTGCCGATGGAGAAATTGGCGGCAAGTCATTAGAATGGCCGGTTTTTCATTTCGATCGGGCACAGACAAATGACGACTCCGTTCATCATCGGCGTCGCTGGCGGCAGCGGCAGCGGCAAAACCACGGTGACCCGCAAGGTGCTGGAAACCATAGGCGCAGAGATGGCGGCGGTGATCGTGCAGGATGACTACTACCGCGACCAGAGCCACCTCAGTTTCGAGCAGCGCCTCGCCACCAACTACGACCACCCGCACGCCTTCGACTGGCCGCTGTTGATCGAGCACATCGACGAGCTGCGCTGCGGCCGCGCCATCGAGATGCCGAGCTACGACTTCACCAACCACACCCGCGCCGAGCGCACCGTGACCATCCAGCCGGCACCGGTGATCGTGATCGAGGGCCTGTTCCCGCTGTACGACGCCGCGCTGCGCGAGATGATGTCGCTGAAGATCTTCGTCGACACCGACGCCGACGTGCGTTTCATCCGCCGCCTGAAGCGCGACATCGCCGAACGCGGCCGCACCACCGACAGCGTGATCGAGCAGTACCTGGCCACGGTGCGCCCGATGCACAACCAGTTCATCGAGCCGACCAAGCGCTTTGCCGACGTGATCCTGCCGCACGGTGCCAACGATCCGGCGGTGGATATCATCACCACCAAGGTGGCCAGCCTGATCGCCTGAGAACCTGTTCAATGTCTGCTGTGCTTCGGCGATACGGCGTTAAAAACGCCTTCGGAATGCTCATTTACTACTTGTAAACTCCGCCTCCTCAGTCGTTTTCGCCTTGTCTCGCTCTAGCTCGCGAGACTTTGAACAGGCTCTGACGCGCCAGCGCACACGCGACAAGGGCGTGTCTCCGTAACGGAGGCACGCCCTTTTTTTGCGGCCAACCTTTGCCGCGCCGTCGGCTACGGCAACGCCAGCAGCGACAGCACGCGGTAGCGGCTGACGCCGAGCAGCGCCGGCACCACCTCGTACAGCCCCGACTCGCTGTCCGGCGTGTTGAAGCGGGCATTGAAATCGTTGACGAAGCCGTCGGCCCACAGCTGTTCGCTCATCTGCGACAGCTGCGCGATGGCGTGGCGCACCTCGGCCATCGCACGGCTGATGGCGGCGCGCGACAGCTGCAGCTGGTCCAGCGCGCGCAGCACCTTCTGCAGTGTCTGGCGGGCGCCGGCGTGGTCGGCGCTTTGCCACTGCTGCGGCTGCAGCGCCTGCTCCGTCGGCTGCAGTTTCAGGTGCTGCGGCTGGCCGGCAGGAAAGCGGATGCCGCCGCCGCGCAGGCTGAAGCGCTCGCGCACGCCCTGCCACGCCATTTCCGCCACCGAAAACTGCAGCTGCCCCTGTTCGTCCAGCTGCGGCTGGATGCCGGACGGTGCCAGCGCGCGACCGAGCGCGGCCAGCAGCGCCGCTTCGCTCAGCGGCTCGCCGACCTTGACCGCCGCCGGGCCGCTGCCCGGCTCGCCGCTGAAGAACACCAGCGTTTCCGGTGCGCCCTGGGTCAGGTTGGCGATTTCCAGGCCGCGCACGGTAAAGGTCTGCCGCGCGTCGGCGGCCAGGCGGAACTGCAGGCGGCTGTCGAGACTGCCGCCGCTGGCCGCGCCGCGCTGCGACCACTGCTGCGCCACCTGCTCGATGCCGCGCGCCAGCCGCGCGCTGTCCACCCGCCGCTGCGTCAGCTGGCCACTGAGTTCGCCCTTCAGCGCCTCCAGCTGGCCGGCGAGGCCGTCGACAAAGCCGAGCGCGCGCTGCGCCGCGGTCAGTTGCTGGTTGAGCTGGCTGCTGTAGCGCCAGTGATCGCCGCCGCTGCGCGGCAGAGACGGTGACGGCGAGCTGGCGGGGGTGGCCGGCGCGGCGCCGGCGTTGCTGGCCGGGGCCGGACTGCCGGCACCGGTGCGCGCCAGCGGCTGGCGCGGGCTGTCCAGATGAAGCGAGGAGCGACTCATGGTGCGGCCAACCTTACAGCACGTCGAACAGCGTCAGGCTGCTGACGCGGCCGTAGGCCTTCTGGCTGGACTGCAGCGCCAGCATGTAGCTGTTCATATTGATATTGGCCTGCGCGTAATCCAGGCTTTCCAGCTGGGTGATGCTCTGCTGATTGGAGAGACTGACGTTACCGTGGTTGTCGGCCATCATCTGCAGCGTGTTCTGGCTGCTGCCCAGCTGCGAGATCTTGCTGGTATTGCGGTTGTGCGCCACGTCCAGCGCCTGCAGCGTGGCGCTCAGCTGGCTACCGGTGGCCGGGTCCTGCGGGTTCAGCGCCGGGTCCTGCAGCACGGCGATGGTCGCGTCCAGGCTGTTGAGGAAGTCCGGCAGGTGTTCCAGCGTCACGTTGGCGGCCTGGGTCACGCCGTGGCCGACCATCACCTGCTGCGGCAGGCTGTTGCCAGTGAAGCTGTAGCGGCTGCCGGCCGGTTGCGCCGCATCGAGGCTCAGCGCCGGCTGCGCGATGGCGGTGCCGGAGAACAGGTAGCGCCCCTCCTGGTCCTTGCTGTTGGCGGCGTAGAACAGGCTGTCGCGCAGGCTCTGCAGCGGCCCGGCCATGTCGCGCAGGTCCTGCGCGGTGTAACTGCCTTCCAGCGTCATCAGCAGCAGGTCGCGCACGTCGAGCATGTCGCGCCCCATGCCGGCAAGATAGGACTCGTTCACCGACAGCTTGCTGCGCACGCTGGCGATGTTGTCACGGTACTGCCCCAGCGCCGCCTCTTCCCGCCCCAGGCGCAGCAGGCGCACGCTGGCGATCGGGTCGTCGGACGGCAGCAGCAGGCGCTTGCCGGACGACATCTGCTGCAGCAGCTCGGCGGTCTTGGCGCTGGTCTGGTCCAGCGCCAGGCTCATGGCGGTGTGGTACTGGGTACTGGCGATGCGCATCGGCGGCTCCTTACAGCATGGCCAGCGTGCTGTCGAACAGCTCGTTGGCGACGGCGATCACTTTCATGTTCGCCTGGTACATTTTCTGGAATTCGATCAGGTTGACCGCTTCTTCGTCGTTGTTGACGCTGCTGGTCGACTTCCAGCTGCTCTCCGCCTCGGCGCGCACCACCTCGGCGGTGCTCAGCGCCGCCTTGTTCTGCTGGCTGTCGATGGCGAGGCGGCCGGTGAGCTGCGAGTAGGCGTCGCTCAGCGTCACGCTGCCAAGGCCGGGGATCACCACCGGCTGGTCTTTCACCGTGATCAGCGCCAGCAGGTTCTGGCTGTCGCCGGCGGCGGTGGCGTCGCCGGAAAAACCCAGCTGCGACGACTGGATCGCGGCCAGCTGCAGCATGCCGTCGGCGCTGGCGGCGTCAAACACGAACAGCGGTGCGCCAGGGTTGCCGGCCATGTCGAAACCGGCGGCCAGCTGGCCGTTGACGCGGTCGGCCAGTTCCTGCGCCAGCGTGCTCACCGCCGCCACCATCGGGCGCAGCACCGCGCGTTCGTAGTGGTTGAGGCCGCCGAGCTGGCCGCCGACATTGTCATTGGCCAGCACGAAGGTTTCCTGCGCGAAGGCCAGCGTCACCCGCTGCGAGCCGTCCGGCTGCGTGCTGCTGGCAAGCAGAGCGGCGGTGTCGCCCATCACCAGCGGCTGGCCGCTGCGCAATGTCAGACTCTTGCTGCCGTCCGGCTGCGACATCACCCGCACGTCGACCAGCGCCGCCAGCTGGTCGATCTGGCGGTCGCGCTCGTCGAGCAGGCCGGAGGTGTTCACTTGCGACGACTGTGCCGCGGCGATCTTGGCGTTGAGGGCCGCGATATTGCCGGACAGGCTGTTGATCTGGGTCAGCGTGGCGCCGCGCTGTTCGTTGACCGACGCCTGCTGCGTGGCATAGACACGGTTGAGGTGGTTGACGCGCTGCGCCAGCGCGCCGGCCTCGCTGATTACCTGGTCGCGCAGCGGGCTGGAGCCGACATCGGCGCTGACCGCGTTCAGCGCGGCGTAAAACTTGTCGAGGCCGACCGACAGGCTACTGCCGCTGTTGCCCATCACCTGTTCCAGCTGGGTGTAGTACGGACGTGCCGCGCCCAGCTCGCCACGGCTGGCCGCCGCCTGCCACAGCTGCAGGTTCTTGTAGTCGTCGCTGAAGCGGCGGATGGCGCTGACATCGACGCCGGAGCCGGCACTGTGCGGATCGCCGGCATTGGGCACCAGCGTGGCCAGCACCACGCCCTGGCGCGAGTAGCCGGGAGTCATCACGTTGGCGATGTTCTGGCTGACGGTATTGAGCGCGGCCTGGGCGGCGGCGGTACCGGACAGCGCGTTGTGCACCATGCGCATAGCGTAACCTTACTGACGGAAAGGGAGATTCACCGGCATCGCAAAGGCAGCAAGTTCGCTGCCGGCGCCGGCCTGTACTGGGGAATAAGCGACCGCCGCCGGCGATTCCTTAAGTGGCGGCGCCGCATTTTGCGGCAGCAGCTGCGCGATCAGCACCTCGCTGATGCCGAAGCGGCGCTCGCGCGCCAGCTGCTCGGCAATCGCCATGTCGGCAAAATCGAGCATGTCGCTGTTGATGCTGTCGGCAAAGATGCTGTCCGGCCCGGCCATGCTGCGCGTCGCCTTGCGCATCTGCGCCAGCATCTCCTTGATGAACAGCGCCTCGAAACCTTCCGCCGCGCGCTCGACCTGCTGCCGCTGCGCCGGGGCGATGGCCGTCGCGCTGTCTGCCGTTGCGGCCAACCTTGCGCCGCTGTCCGGGGAAAAAACCGTTTCCATCAGATCACCACCAGTTCGCCGTCGATGGCGCCGGCCTGATCCAGCGCCTGCAGGATGGCCATGATGTCGTCCGGGGTGGCGCCGGTGCTGTTGACGGTGTCGATGATGCTCTGCAGCCGCGCGCCGGCCGGCCACTGGAACATGCGGCCCTCGCCCTGCTCCACCCGCAGCTGCGATTCCGGCACCGCGACGGTGGTGCCGTTGCTGAAGGCGCCGGGCTGGCTGACCTGCTGCCGCTCGGAAATCACCACCTTCAGGCTGCCGTGCGATACCGCCGCCGGGCGTACCGTCACCCCCTGGCTGACCACCACGGTGCCGGTGCGCGAATTGAACACCACCCTGGGCAGCTCGCCGCCGACATTGATGTTCAGCGCCTGCAGCCGCGCGACGAAGGCGACGCGCGCGGTCGGGTCCGCCGGTGCCTGCACCTCGATGGCGGTGGCGTTGCGGGTGCTGGCGATACGGCCGAAGCGCTGGTTGATGGCGTTGACCACGTTGGTGGCGGTCTCGAAATTGGGTTTCTTCAGGCTGAGGTGGACGCTGGGGCCGCTGTCGAAATCGCTGGCGATCTCGCGCTCCACCGAGGCGCCGTTGGGAATGCGGCCGGAGGTCGGAGTGTTGACGGTGATGCTGGAGCCGCTCTTGCCCTGCGCCGACAGCCCGGCGATCACCACATTGCCCTGCGCCAGCGCGTAGATCTCGCCGTCGGCGGCGCGCAGCTGCGTCAGCAACAGGGTGCCGCCACGCAGGCTCTTGGCGTCGCCCAGCGACGACACCGTGACGTCGATGGTCTGGCCGCGGCGGTAGCCGGGCGGCAGCACCGCGCTGACCGTCACCGCCGCCACGTTCTTCACTTTCGGATCGGCCTGCTCGCCCTGCTGCAGGCCCAGCTGTTTCAGCAGGTTGGCCACCGCCTGGCCGGTGAACTTGACCTGCGAATTGTCGCCGCTGCCGTCGAGGCCGACCACGATGCCGTAGCCGATCAGCTGGTTGTCGCGGATGCCCTCGACGTGCACCAGGTTACGCAGCGGCTGCGCCTGCGCCGGGAGGAGGCTGCCGCACAGCAGCAGCGCGAACAGCACGGAAAGGAATTTCGGCATGATTTCTCTTAGAACGGCATCCACGGACTGGTAAAGAAGCGCGTCAGCCAGCCGGGGGCGTTGGCGTCGCTGAGCGCGCCGCGACCGGAATAGGCGATGCGGGCATTGGCGATGCGCAGCGAGGACACGCGGTTGCGCGCGTCGATGTCGTCACTGCGCACGTAGCCGGCCAGGCGCAGGAATTCCTCGCCCTGGTTCAGCGTCAGCTGCTTCTCGCCCTTGATCAGCAGCAGGCCGTTGGGCAGCACCTGCTGCACCACCACGGTCAGCGCGCCGGACAGGCTGTTCTGCTGCGAGGAGGAGGCATTGCCGTCAAACTCGCGGCCGGCGGAGATGCCGACCCGGGTGTCGAACTCGCGGGTGCCGATGATGGACGGCGTGATGCTGACGCCGGACTGCTTGTCGAAGCTGGTGCCGGCGCTCTTGCTGGCCTGGGTGGTTTCTTCCAGCAGCACCGTCAGCACGTCGCCGCTGCGAAAGGCGCGCCGGTCGGACAGCAGCGACCAGCCGGCGGCCGGATTGAACACGCCGCCGGCCACGCCCCGCGCCGCCACCTCCGGTACCGGCGGCAGCGGCAGCTCCGCGCTGTCCTGTGCCAGCGGCAGCTGCGCGCAGGCCGACAGCAGCAGCAACAGCGGCAGCAGCGCCTTCATCGCACCGCCTGCGCCAGGTTCTGCATCATGTTGTCGGCGGCGGACAGCACCTTGGTGTTCATCTCGTAGGTGCGCTGCGCGGCGATCATGTCCACCATTTCTTCCACCACCTGCACGTTGGAGCCTTCCAGTGCGCGCTGGCGCAGCTTGCCCAATGCGTCGCTGCCGGGGTTGCCGACCACCGCCTCACCGCTGGCGGTGGTCTGCTGGAACAGGTTGTCGCCCAGCGCCAACAGGCCGGTGGGGTTGACGAAGTTGGCCAGCGTCAGCTGCCCGACCTCGGTGGTGGCGGTGCCGCCGGACAGCGTGACCGACACCATGCCGCTGTCGCTGATGTTGACCGCGGTGGTGTCCGCCGGCAGCGTGATCGCCGGCAGCAGCGGCAGGCCCTGCGCGTTGACCAGGCGGCCCTCGGCGTTGACCTGCAGCTGGCCGGCACGGGTGTAGCCGGTTTCGCCGTTGGCCATCTGCACCTGCAAAAAACCCTGGCCGACGATGGCCACGTCCAGCGCCTGGCCGGTGGTGTTGATGCTGCCGGTGGTGAAGATCTTCTGGGTGCCGACCAGGCGGGTGCCGTTGCCCAGCTGCACGCCGGACGGCGACAGGTTGTTGTCGTCCACCTGCGCGCCGGGCTGGCGTTCCACCTGGTAGAACAGGTCTTCGAACACCATGCGGTCGCGCTTGAAGCCGACGGTATTGGCGTTGGCGAGGTTGTTGGCGATGGCGCCCAGGCGCGCGTCCTGCGCCTGGATGCCGGTCTTGCTGATCCACAGTGCTGGATTCATGGTGGTTTCTCCTGTCAGCCGCGCACCAGGCGGTTGCCGGCCTCGACCATGTCATTGGCGGCATTGAACATCTTCAACTGCATCTCGAAGCTGCGGTTCAGCGTCATCGAGGCGATCATCTCTTCCACCGCCGATACGTTGCTGCGCTCCAGATGGCCGCCCTGCACCCGTACCGTGTCGTCTGCGGCCAACGTTGGCTCCAGCCGGCTGACGATCAGGCCGTCGCTGGTCTTGCTCAGTTCTTCCGGCGCCGGTTTCACCAGCTTGAGGCGGCCGACCGCCTGCATCGCCTCCGAGCCCGGCGGCAGCACCGACACCGTACCGTCGGCGGCTACCTGTACCTGGCGGTGTTCCGGCAGCACGATGGCGCCGCCGTCGCCCAGCACCTGGCGGCCGCCCAGCATCAGCGTGCCGTCGGCGGCGACATCGAACTGGCCGCCCCGGGTGTAGGCCTCGCCGGTGGCGGTGGCGACGGTAAAGAAGCCCTCGCCCTGGATCGCCACGTCCAGCTCGCGGCCGGTCTGCGCGATCACGCCCTGCTTCACCGACACCGCGCTGGGCTGCAGTACCGTCATGTGGCGCGCGTCGTAGCCGTAACCGGGCACCGCCTGGCTGCTGGCGACCTCGATGTCGGCGCGAAAGCCGGGGGTGTCGGCGTTGGCCAGGTTGTTGGCGCGCACCTGCTGCGCCTTGAGGGTGCGGTTGGCACCGCTCATGATGGTGTAGATCAGCGCGTCCATGCTCAGACGGCCTGCATCAGGGCCTGGATCACCTGGTTCTCGGTGGAGATCACCTTGGTGTTGGCCTGGTAGTTGCGCTGCGCGGTCATCAGGTTGACCAGCTCGGCGGTAAGGTCGACGTTGGACTGCTCCAGTGCGTTGACCGCCAGCGTGCCGACGTTGCCGCTGCCCGGCGCCGACAGCAGCGCGGTGCCGGAGGCGCCGGACTCGGTCCAGCTGGTATCGGACACCGCCACCAGGCCGTTCTCGTTGGGGAAGGTCGCCAGCGCGATGGTGCCGACGGCGCGTTTCTCGCCGTTGCTGTAGGTGGCGGTGACGGTGCCGTCCTCTTCCAGCCGCAGGCCGGTACGGGTGCCGGCGGCGTAGCCGTCGCTGCTGTTCACCGCCGAGGTGGTCTCGCCGGCAAACTGCGAGGTGCCGCTGTAGTCGACGTTGACGCTCAGCGCCGAGGCGCCGGCCGGGGTGCCCAGCGGCAGCGCCACCGGGGCCGCCGGGGCAGTCAGTTGGCCGTCGGTGCCGAAGGTCATCACCGCGGTGGTCGGCAGCAGCGCACCGTTCATCGCGTAGTGCACGGTCACTTCGTTGGGATTGGTCTTCACGAAGTACTGCGTGACGCTGTGCTTCTGGCCCAGCGAGTCGAACACCGTCGATACGCTGGAGCCGTTGAAGGTGGCCGGATTGTCCTTGTCGAACGCCACCGCCGGCGCCACCCAGCCGGAGGACAGGTTGCCGCTGTACGCCAGCGTGCTGCTGGCCTTGGCCGCGACCTGGCCGGTCGGCACCTGGATGTCGCCCAGTGCGCCCAGCGTGCCGGCCGGTGCGCCCTCTACCGCGGCATAGCCCTGCACCTTGCGGCCGAAGGCATCGACCAGCACGCCGTCCTTGTCGGTATTGAAGATGCCGACGCGGGTGTAGGCAACGCTGCCGTTGTTGTCCTTGGTAACGAAGAAGCCGCCGCCCTGGATCGCCGCGTCCAGCGCGCGGCCGGTGGCGACCACGCTGCCGCCGCGGCCGATGTTCTGGGTGGTGGAGCCGACCTCGACGCCGGTGGCCTGGCTGCCGGCGTACATCGAGGCGAAGTTGTCGCGGCTGGACTTGAAGCCGTAGGTCCCGGAGTTGGCGATGTTGTTGCTGATGTTGCCAAGCTGGCTATTGACGGCGTTGATGCCGGAAAGCGCGATTTCGAAACTCATGCTGAGTTAGCTCCTGGTAGACGAGGTGCTGCTGGCAGACCCCAACAGTCGGGTGATCGACGACGCCGGGTACTCACCCAGCCCGGCAAGGGAAAGAATCGGTTCGCCGCCCTGCACCGGCAGCCGCACCGCCTGCACCTCGGCGGCAAACTCCAGCCGCGCGGCGGACTTGGCGGCGGTGATCACCTGCGCCTGGTACTGGCCGGCCGGCAGGCCGTGGGCGGCCGGGTCCAGCGTGAAGGCAAATTCGCCGGCGTCCTGTCGCCCCAGCGTGATCAGCTTGCTGCTGCCGTCGGCGCCGGTGAGCTGCAGCTGCACCTCGTCGCTGCCGTCCAGCGTGATGCGGCCGTCGACCGGCTTGCCGTCCAGCAGCAGCTGGTCGGTCTGCACCAGCACCTGCTTGCCGACCTGCTCGCCCAGCGCCAGGCCCTGCAGCTCGCGCATCATCAGCGCATTGCTTTTCAGCTCCGACAGCATGCCCAGCGTGCTCTGCATCTGGTTCATCTGCACCAGCTGGCTGACGAACTGCGCCGGGTCGGTCGGCTCCAGCGGGTTCTGGTTCTTGATCTGCGCCATCAGCAGCGTCATGAACATGTCGCCATCGGCGCCCAGCTGCTGGCCGGCCACCGCGGTGGCCTGCGTGCTGCTGCCGTTCTGGCTGCGCTGGTTGAGCGCGCTTGCGTCGATGGCCATCAGCCTTCTCCCAGTTTCAGCAGGTCCTGCTGCATCACCTTCACCCGCGCCATCACCTCGACGTTGGTCTGGAATGCGCGCGAGGCGGCCATCATGTCGGTCATTTCTTCCACCGCGTTGACGTTGCCGAAGTAGACGTTGCCGTCCTGGTCGGCCAGCGGATTGGACGGATCGTTGACCTTGCGCACCGGCTTGTCGCTTTTCACCACGTCCAGCACGCGCACGCCGACGCCCTGCCACTCGCCGCTGCCCTGCATCTGGCTGGCGAAAACCGGCTTGCGGCCGCGAAAGGCGGCGGCCTCGGAGCCGGCGGCGGAATCGGCGTTGGCCAGGTTGCTGGCCACGGTATTGAGGCGCACCGTCTGCGCGGTCATCGCCGAGCCGGCGATACGGGAAATATCTCGGAAGGACATGGTTTATTGCCCGGCAATCACTTTTGCCAGCCCCTTGTATTTCATGTTGAGAAAAGTCAGGCTGACCTGGAAATCGGCGACGTTCTGCGCGAACTCGGCCTGCTCCACGCCCAGCTCCACGGTATTGCCGTCCCGCGACGGATGATTGGGCGTGCGGTACGCCAGCTCGCCGCCGTCGGTTTGCAGCAGCAGGCCGCCGCCGGTGTCGGATTCGGCAAGGGCGCTGCGGAAATCGAAATCCCGCGCCTGGTAGCCGGGGGTGCTTTCGTTGGCGATATTGGATGCCAGTACCTTGGTACGCTCGGCACGCAGTTTCAGCGCCTCCGGATGCACGCTCAGCGCCTGACTCAGACTGAAGCCCATTGCCACACCTCTTGCGGTTCTCTTAAGATGGATATGGTGGCAATGATTGACAATCCGGCCACCAGTTATAAGGCGATACTAATTAATCGTCCTACCGCAAGTACACGTAATAATTACCAAGACCGAGCCAATGGCAATATTCACAAACCGCCCGCCGGCCGCGCTGTGGCGCACGGCAGGCCTGCTGCTGGCCAGCGCCGGCAGCCTGCTGTCTCCGGCCGCGCAGGCAGCCACAGCGGCCGAGCTGGCGCAGCAGAGTGCACAGCAATGGCTGCTGCAACAGGCCGCCGCCAGCGGCCTGCGCGCACCGCAAGTACGGCTGCAAGCGCTGCCCGCCCGCCTGGCGCCGGGCAGCTGCCTCGGCAAGCCCGTGGCCGAGATCGGCAGCGACAGCCAGCTCGGCCGCGTGCGGGTACGGGTGCGCTGCCAGGGCGCCGGCGAGATCGGCTACCTGTTCCGCGCCGAAGTCAGCGGCCTGGCACTGGCCGCGGCCAGGGACATCGCCCCCGGCCAGGCGCTGAGCACGGCCGACGTCAGCGAGCAGCGCGTGACGCTGCGCAGCCCGCAGCCGCTGCTGGCGCCGGACGCGGCGCTGGACGGCCTGCGCAGCAAGACGCAGATCCGCCAGGGCACGCCGCTGCGCGGCCTGCTGCTGGAAACGGCGCCACTGGTGAAACGCGGCATGGCGGTGGCGATCGTCGCCGAACAGGAAGGCATCCGCGTCGAGGTGGCGGGCACGGCGCTGGAAACCGCCGGCAAGGACGAGTGGGTACGGGTGAAGAACGGCAACAGCGGCAAGGTGATCCGCGCCCGCGTCATCGATACCGGCGTGGTCAGCCCGGAAATCAGCCAGTAACACGCAGGGCCGGCGACGCGACCGGCCGGCGTTGCCACGCCGCCGCCATCGCGGCGGCGAGCCGGGTTCAGGCCGGGCCGCGCAGGCGGCTGACGGTCTGCTGCAGCTTGCTGGCGTAGGCGGGATCGGTGGCGTAACCGCCGCGGGCCAGCACCGCGGCAAAGGCGGCGGCATCGCTGCCCACGCCCTGCACCGCCTTGAAGCGCGGCGACGACGACAGCAGGCTGACGTAGTCAGCAAAGGCGCCGTCGTAGTCGGCGTAGGCGCGGAACGGCGCCACCTGCTTCACGTCCACCCCGTCCTGGTGTTCGGTGGTCAGCGCGGCGATGCGCTCGCCGCGCCAGCCCTGGCCGGCCTTGATGCCGAACAGGTTGTGACTGCTGGAGCCGTCGGCACGGCGCAGCGGTGCCTGTCCCCAGCCGGATTCCAGTGCCGCGTGCGCGGCGATGATGTCGGGCGACACCCCCAGCGCGCGCGCCGCCTTCTGCGCGTGCGGCAGGATGTCGCCGAGAAACGCCTGCTGCTGCGCGTCGAGATGATTGCCATCCACCGCCAGCGGCGCTGCGGCCGCCTGCGCCCGCTGCCGCAGCAGCAGCCCTTGCGGCGTCAGCGCCTCGTCGCCGGCCGGAAAGCCCTGGTCGATCAGCGCCACGATCTCCTGCCGCGTGTCGCGGAACACGGCGGCGAACTGGCCGCCATCCGCCGCCGGCGCGATGCTGCTGGCGGAGGGCGTCATGGCCGGGGAGTTGATACGGAAATCAGGGTGCAGCATAGGTATCGCTTTCGCCAAACAGGACGCGCTGGTAGCACTCGTGCTGGTTGAGCAGCAGCTGGCCGTTGCGCTCGTTGAGCTGCTTGCAGTCGGCCGCCAGCGCCTGCAGCGCCTGCCACTGTTGCTGGCAGCGCTGGCGTGCCGGCTCCGGCAGCAGCGCGAACAGCGCCATCAGCGACGGCTTGCGGCCAACGTTGCCGGCCAGCAGCGCCCGCGCCAGCTGTTCGCGGCGCAGGCGGCGTTGCTGCAGCTGCGTCACCAGCTGGCCGATGCGATCGGCGTAGCAGGACAGCGCCGCCGCGTCGTGCCCCAGCGCGGCGGAAAACTGCTGCTCCAGCGCCAGCTGCAGCTGCCGGTAATCGCCCAGATCGCTGTGGATGTCCTGCAGCAACTGTCGCCACTGCGCCTTCGCCGTCATGCTCAGCCCCGGTGATAGGCGGCGATGGTGGCCGCCAGCTTGTGTGCGTCGAGGCTGATTTCGCCGCGCGCCAGCGCGGCACGCACCGCGGCCACCTTGTCGAGGTCGACCTCCGGCAGCGCCTGCAGCACGCCGGCAGCCTGGCTCAACGGCTGGGCAGCCGGCAGCGGCGCGACCGCGGCCTTGCCGCTGGCGGCCGGCGCCTGGCTGCGGTCGGACTGGATTGCGTTGTCACGCAGTTCGGGACGGAGTGGGGTGATGCGCATGTCGGCCTCGGACAGGAATAAGACGGTTATCCAGTAAAGGACGACCGTCGCGGCGGAAAACTTAAATCGGCGGCGGCGCCGGCTCAGAAGTTCTCCGGCAGCATCTTCAGCAGCACGATGCGGCGGTTTTCCATGGTGATGTAACGGCCGAACACCAGTTCCTTCAAGATGCGCGCCACCATCTCGCGCGAGGAGCCGATCAGGTCGGCGATTTCCTGCTGGGTAAAGGTTTTTTGCAGCTGCATCACGCCGTCACGGGTCACGGTGTAATCGTTGAACAGCAGGCGGATGCGACCGTAGACATCAAGCAGCGCCAGGCTTTTGGCCGACGCCGAGATGCGGCGCACCATGCCGGCCAGCCGCATCAGGATCTGGTTGCGCACCGTGTCGCTGGGCAGGCCGTCGGCGGTGCCGAAAATGCTGATCAGGTCATTGCGGTTGAACTTGAACAGCAGGCAGTCCTCCTCCGCCATCGCGCTCCAGGCACAGGGGCCGCCGTCAAGGTAGGACACCTCGCCCATCAGCTCGCCGGGGTTGTTGAACATCAGCACGTACTTGCGGTTGGCGCTGTCCGAGACGTGCGCCTGCAGGCGGCCGCTGACCACCAGGTAGATGGCGGACACGGTCTGCCCTTCCTGGAACACGTACTCGCCCTTGCGCACGCGCAGGGAAATGGCATGGTCGATCACTCTGTCCAAAACCACGGGGGACTGGTCGGCAAAAAAATCGGTTGCGGCCAACTGCGCCTTGATGTCGTCCAGGTTCATTTCTTCACTTCTTCCTACAGTGTGCATTACGGGGTTGCGTTCCCGGCCGGGATCTTCCGGCGGGGTCGTTTTTGATATTGTGATTTGATTGTAAATATTACCAATCAACCCGTCAATTAGACACACAATGTTTACAATCTCGATAAATGCCGCGATCGCGCCACGACAATGTGTTAGCCGCAATAAATAAACCCGGCACGAGGCCGGGTTTTTTCTTGCCGCAACAAGGGCTTGCGTCGTCAGCCGGGGTTGTTCATCTTGGCGCGCAGCATGTCCAGATCGGGGTTGGGCGTCACGCTGATTTCGCTGCGTTTTTCGGTGGCACCCGCCGCTTGCGGCGAGCCGAACATGGCGCTGATGCTGTCCGCCTGCGCCGGTGTCAGCACCAGCAGCTCGATGCGGCGGTTGTGCGCCGCGGTCGGTTGCCGCTTGTCCAGCGGCGCGCGGTCGGCCATGCCCACCACCTGCAGCACGCTCTCCTTGCGCAGGCCGCCATCGAGCAGATGCAGCCGCGCGCTCATCGCGCGGTTGGCGGACAGGCTCCAGTTCGACAGCGCGGTATTGCCGGCGCTGCGGTACTGCATGGCGTCGGTGTGGCCGATCACCAGCAGCTGGTTGTCGAGCGAAGACAGCAGCTGCCCCATCTCCTGCAGAAGCCCCTTGAAGCGGCGGTTGATGATGGCACTGCCGCGCTCGAACATGCCCTCGCGCTCGGTGTCGTGCAGCATCACGCGCAGCCCCTGCGGCGTCACCACCAGCTGCAGGTTGCTCTCCAGCCCGGCCTGTTTCGACATCGACGCCAGCATCTGCGCCAGCTGGTTCAGCGCCGCCGGCGATTCCAGCTTCTGCCGCACGCGGCGGCCGTCGCCGTCCAGCACCGTCGGGAAGCCGGTGGTCTTCAGCCGGCTGTCCGCGCTCGGCTGCGTGCTGCTCAGCCCCGGCACCAGTTCGCGCGGGATCAGGCTGCCCGGCGGCGTGCCCTGGTGCTCGATGCGGTAGTTGGTGCCTTCCGCGGTCGGCTTGCCGCCGCCGTCGCGCAGCAGCTGTTCCAGGTTTTCCTGTTCGCGCGCCGCCAGCACCCACAGCACCAGGAACAGGCACATCAGCGCCAGCACGAAGTCGGCAAATGCCACCTTCCACGCGCCACCGTGGCCGCCGTCCTCCTCGCGCCGCGCCACCTTCTTGATGACCGTGCCCTCGTGCTGCTCGCGGTGTTTCAGTGCACTCATTGCGCGCTATGCCTCACACGCCTTCCAGCGCATTGATCCACGACTCCAGCTGCGAAAAGCTGGGCTTGGTATTGAGCTGCACCAGGCGGCGGCCGGCGTCGATCGCCAACAGCGGCGGCTTGCCGGCGGCGTGGGTGGTCAGCACCACCTTCACCGATTCGAAGTTGGACAGTTCCTCCTTCACCTGCTGGTGCATCACGTTGCTCAACGGGTCGAGCACGCCGTAGCAGAAGAAAATGCCGATGAAGGTGCCCACCATCGCCGCCGCCACCTTCTGGCTGATCTCGCCGGCGCTGGCGCCCTCGCTGACGCTGTTCATCGCCATCACGATGCCGAGCACCGCCGCCAGGATGCCGAAGCCGGGCATCGCCTCGCCGATCTTGTGCAGCGATTTCGACGGCTGGTTCAGCTCCTCGTGGATGGCGTCGATCTCCTGGTCCAGCACGCCCTCCAGCTCGTGGGCGTTGATCTTGCCCATCGCCATCAACCGGAAGTTGTCGACGATGAAGGCCAGCAGTTTCGGCTGCTGCAGCACCAGCGGGTAGCGGTTGAACAGCGGGCTCTGCCGTGGCGATTCCACGTGCTCGTCCAGCGCCTTCAGCCCTTGGCTCGCGGTGATCAGCAGCTCGTACATCAGCAGCAGCAGCTGGCGCTGGAATTCGGCGCCATGTTTCTTGCGCATCACGATGCGCCTGATCTGGCCCAGCATCTCCACCAGCACGTGCTTGGGGTTGCCCAGCACCAGTGCCCCCAGCGCCGCGCCGCAGATGATCAGCAGCTCCACCGGCTGCCAGATCACCGCCATCGAGCCGCCATGCAGCATGAAGCCGCCAAATACACACACCAGCACGATGCCGATGCCCAGGATGAGCTGCATGTTGATCCTTCCCTGTTAAGCAAGACCCGGCGCTGGCCCTCAGTCGGGCGCGGCCGCCAGGCAGTTTTTCATCTTCTTCAGTGCCGCCTTGTTGATCTGGCACACCCGCGCCTCGGTCAGCTCCAGCACCAGCGCGATTTCCTTCAGGCTCAGCTCGTGCTCGTAGTACAGCTGGATCACCTGCTGCTCGCGCGGCGCCAGGTGCTGCAGTGCCGACGCCAGCGCGATGCGCAGCTGCATCTGCTGCTCCGGCGCGCGCTCGTCGCCGACATCGCCGCCGTTGGCGACGATCTCGTCAAAGCTGTGCATCGCCTCGGCGTTTTCCGCCAGCAGCAGCGCCTGCACCTCGTCCAGGCCGATACCCAGCGCTGCGGCCGCCTCGCGCTCCGACGGCTCGCGCCCCAGCTGCCGTGTCAGCGCGCGCCAGCCGTCGCGCAGGCGGTGCGCATCCTGGCGCACGCTGCGCGGCCGCCAGTCCAGGCGCCGCAATTCGTCGAGAATCGCCCCGCGGATGCGCAGCATGGCAAAGCCGGTGAACTGCTCGTCCGGCTCGCCGTAGCGCCGCGCCGCCTCCAGCAGCGCCAGCAGGCCGACCTGCTCCATGTCCTCGCGCTCCAGCACCGCGCCGACCTGCGACGACAGCTGCCGTACCGCGCGCTTCACCAGCGGCGCATGGCGGGCGATGATGGCGCCCTCGTCCAGCGCCGGCGTCTCGAACAAGGCGTAGGCCGCGCTCATCGCTTACTCGACGATCAGCTTGCTGACCATCACGTCGCTGAACGGCTGCGGCTGCTGGTCCTTGCGGTAGGCCGCGCTGTAGTGCTGCAGCAGCAGGGCCTGGAATTCGTCCACGCTCATCGCCGCCGCCTGCGTGCGCGTCAGCTGCGACAGCGCGCGTACCGCGATGCTCTTCAGCAAGGGCAGCTGTTCCTTCACCTGCGCCTGCTGCTCGTTGTCGGTGCGGAACACCAGGTCGATCGACATGTAGTGCAGCTCGTCCTGCCCCGCCTCGCGCAGCATCACGATGATCTTGTCGAGGGTGAGGTAGCGCTTCGGCGTCGCCGGCTCGGCCGCCTCCGTGGCCACCGGCTCGCGCAGCGGGCTGCTCAGGGCCGCGCCGCCCTGCTGCTGCAGCCACCAGTAGGTGGCACCGCCGCCCAGCAACAGCGTCAGCAGCATGCTGACCAGGAAAATCACCACCGTTTTGCTTTTCATGCCTCTGCTCCTGCCTGATAACCTGCCAGGCCAAATCCGTCATCTTCTGCCGCCAGCTGCAGCGCGCGCCCCGGGCTCGCCTGCTGCTCCGGCTCGCGCCGTCCCTGCTGCTGCCCGCCGTGACCGTCACCGGCGCCGTGGCGCACCTCCAGCTGCACCGACTGGAACTGGCGGTTGCCCAGCTCCTGGCGCAGCAGCTCGCCGATGCCCTGCAGCTGGCGCGCCATGTCGCCGTTGCTGGCGGTCAGCTGTACCGTCAGGTGGCCACCCTCGTGGCGCAGCGCGATTTCCAGCGAGCCGAACGATGGCGGGTCGAGGCGGATCAGCGCGCGGTCGATGCCGTGGCTGGACTGCACCGCCAGCCGCTGCGCCAGCAGCTGGTGCAAGGCACCGCCCTGAGCGCCCGCGCTACCGTCGTCGACCGACAGCGGCGCCCACTCCGGCAGCGCCGCCGCGGCCGCCGGTGGCTTGCCCAGTTCGTGCGCCGGCACTGGCAACGCGGGCACGCCGCCAGCCAGCAGCCGCGGCTCGGCCGGCAGCGGCGTACTGGCCGCCGCGTCGGCCACCGCCACCGCCGCCAGCTCGCTGCCGTCGGTGGCAGGCACCGTACTGCTCGCGTTGCCGTCGCCGCTCACGCCGCCGTTGCGGCCAACGTTGGCCGCAAGCAGGCTGCCCGGCATCGTCGCCAGCGCCGGTGCCGCGCCAAGCGTCAGCGGGGCAAGCGCGACCGGTGCCGCACCGCGCGGCAGCGGGGCAAGCGCCACTGGCACAGCCGGCTCAGGGGATGCCGGCACGCCGGCAGCGACGGCAGGCGTCAGCCCGGCGCTAGCGCCGCCCGGCGTGGCCGCCGTGTCGGTAGCCGGTGCCGGTGTGCTCTCCGCCGGCAATGGCAGCGGGCCGAATGGCAACGCGGTGGCTGCAAGCGGCGCCGGCGCAGCGGCCGTCGCCACCTCGGGCGCAGCCGTGTCGGTCGCGGGTTCGCCGTCGGTGGCCGGCAGGCCGCCCATCAGCAGCGCAAACAGCGACGGGCCGCTGCTGCCGGCAGCGACAGACGGCAAGGCCGCGGCCACCACCGCGGTCGCGGGGGTGCTGGCAGGAACGGGGGCGGCAGGCGCCAGGAGGGTGCTGTTCATGGTTGTTCCGCAAATTCGCTGACGTTGGCGTAGGCAAGACTCTGCTCGCGCTGCTGCAGGCAGCGCGCCATGTCCTGTTCCGATTGCTGCAGCGCGCTGCCGATCTCGCACAGCAGCGCCTGGTAGAACTGCTGCAGCTGCGCCACCTCGTCCGGGCGCAGCCTTGGCGCTTGCGGCAGCTGCGCGGCCAGCGCGCGATCGAGGCGCTGCAACGCATCCCAGTCGCGGCTTGCCACCGCCTGCTGCAGCTGCTGGCCGAAGGCGGTGACGTCAAAGCGCGGCATGCTGTTCCTGTACCCCCATCCAGCCGCCCTTCAGCGTGTGCAGCAGCTGCACCACCTCGTCCAGCGCCGCCAGATCCAGCTCGATGCTGGCGTGGTAGAGGCGGAACACGCAGTAGTCGTACAGCCGCGCCAGATTGGTCACCACCTCGCCGCCGTGGTCGCTGTCCAGCGCGCTGGACAGGCCACCCAGGATGTTGATGCACTTGCTGATGCTGTCGCCCTTCTGCTCGTAGCGCTGCTGCTCCAGGTGGCCACGCGCCCGCGCCAGCTCTTCCAGCAGGCCGTCAAACAGCACCAGCACCAGCTGCACCGGCGAGGCGGTGGCGGTTTGCGATTCCAGGTTGACAGCGTGATAGCTGCGGTAAGCGTCGTAGTCCACGATGGCGGCGGTCCTTATTGGTTCTGGGCGAAGTAGTTGTTGAGGCTGTCCAGCGTGCTGCTCATCTGGCTCTGCATCGCCTGCAGGCGCGAGTACTGCCCCAGATAGCGCTGGTACACCTGCTGGTATTCGGCTTCGAGGCGGATCTGGCGCTTGTCCAGATCGTTCTGCGTGCGGGTGATGGAGTCGCGGCGCTGCGTGATCACGCCCTTGGTGCTGCTCAGCCACTGGTCGAGGTAGCCGCGCACCGACTTGATCAGGCCGTCGCCGTTGCTGTCGCTGAAGAAGCTGTCCAGCGCCGCCGGCTTGTCCTGCAATAGCTTGGTCAGCTTGCTGCGGTCCAGCGTCAGGCTGCCATCGCGGCTGGCGCTGACGCCCATCTCCGCCAGGCGCACGCCGCCGATGTTCTGCCGCACCATGTTGTTGAGCTGGTCGCGCAGGGTGCGCACCCCGGAATCGGTGGCGAAGATGCCGGCGGCGGTCTTGCCGTCGCCGCTGCTGGTCAGCGTGCCCAGCGATTTCAGCAGCGTGTTGTAGCTGTCGACGAAGCTTTGCAGGTTGGCCGCGGTGTCGCCGTCATTGCGCGCCACCGTCAGCTGCAGCAGCGCGTCGCCGTCGCTCATCGCGCGGCTGAGCGTCAGCGTCACGCCCTGGATCGCGGTAAAGGTATTCGAGGCCTGCTTCACCAGCACCCCGGTGGTCTTGCCCCCCAGCCACACTTCCGCGTCCTGCGCCGCGCTCAGCTGCGTCGGCGCGTCCAGTGCCGCCTTCAGCGCGGCATTGCCAATACCGCTGGTATCGAGGCTGATCTGGCCGGCGGCGCCGGTAGCGGCGGACGACAGCACCAGCCGGCTCTGGCCGTCGGCGGTCAGCACCATGGCGTTGACCTTGCCCTGGTTGTCGGCGGCCTGGTTGATGGCGCGCGCGATCTCGCTGGCCGACAGGCTGAGGTCGCCGTCGACGTCGGCGCTGGCGAGGCTGACATTGAAGGTGGCGCCGCCCTGCAGCGTAACGCTGAAGCTGCCGCCCTCGGCCGCCGGCACGCCGCCGATATTGCCGAACGCCAGCTGGTGCGCGGAGGCGACCTTGTCCACGAACAGCGAATAGCTACCGGCCTGCGCGGTGGCACCGGCGCTGGCGGTGGCGATGCCGTCGCGGCTCAGGCTGGCACTCATCGCCAGCATGCTTTTCTTGCCGGCCAGGGTGGCAAGGCTGCTACGAAAATCCTGCAGTGCCTTCTGCAACTGGCTGAGGCCGTCGCTGCGCGCCTTGCTGGTCTTGTTCTGTGCCGCCAGCTGCTGCTCGGCGCTCTGCATGTAGATCGATGCCATCTGCGATGCCATCTGTGACGGATTAATGTCCACTTTCCTGTTCCTCCGAACGCGTAGCGAATACCTGACAAGGCGACGCGGCGCGCTGTTTGCTTGAAAAAGTGTGAATAATCACATCGGCCCCTGCTGTCGCAGCCACGCCAGGCTGGCCTGGTCGTCGCTGCGCTTCTGTTCCTGACGTTGCTGCTGCTGCGCGAGATCAGCGGCGGTGCGCTGCTGCAGGCTCATCAGCACCTCGCGCCGCAGGCTGGCCGCCAGCAGCGCCTGCTGGCTGACCGCGGTATCGGCCTCGGCCAGCTGCAGATCCAGCTGCTGCGACTGTTTCAGCTGCAGCAGCGCGTCCTTGTAGCCGGCGCAATTGAGCGCCAGCGCCGGCAGCGTGCGGCTACCGCTGGCGCCGCTGTGGCGGCACAGCTCGTCCATGCGCTGGATGTTGCGCTGGTAGCGTTCCTGCAGCTGCCGCTTGTCGGCGACTTCGCGCTGCAGGCGCGCCACGTCGGCGTCCTTCAGCGTCAGCAATTGCTGCAGGTTTTGCAGCGTGGTGCGGGCCTTGATCATGCGAGCAGTGCCTCCAGTTGTGCGATCACCTGCGGCAGCGTGACGGCGTCGTCGGCGCGCTGGCACAGCAGCTGTTCGATCTGCGGCATCAGCCGTACCGCGCGGTCGGCCTGGGCGTCGGCGCCCGGCACGTAGCCGCCGAGCGGGATCAGGCCACGGATTTCCTGGTAGCGGCCCCACAGCGCCTTCAGCGTGCGCGCCGCGTCCAGGTGCCCCCGGCCGCCGATCTGGCTCATGCAGCGGCTGACCGAGGCGCCGATATCGATCGCCGGGTAGTGGCCCTGCTCCGCCAGCGCCCGCGACAGCACGATGTGGCCGTCCAGAATGGCGCGCGCGGTATCGACCACCGGGTCCTGCTGGTCGTCGCCTTCCGCCAGCACGGTGTAGATCGCGGTCATGCTGCCGCTGCTGCCCTCGCCGTTGCCGGCGCTCTCCGCCAGCGCCGGCAGCATGCCGAACACCGACGGCGGGTAGCCGCGCGTCGCCGGCGGCTCGCCCAGCGCCAGCGCCACCTCGCGCTGCGCCATCGCGTAGCGGGTCAGCGAATCGACCAGCAGCAGCACGTTGCGGCCCTGATCGCGGAAATGGGCGGCGATGGTGTGGCACAGCTCGGTCGCCTTCAGCCGCATCAGCGGCGATTCATCGGCCGGCGCCACCACCAGCACCGCCTTGGCGAGGCCGTCCTTGCCCAGCGCGTGCTCGACGAATTCGCGCACCTCGCGGCCGCGCTCGCCGATCAGGCCGACCACGACGACCTCGGCCTCGGTATGGCGGGTAATCATGCCCAAGAGCACGCTCTTGCCGACGCCGCTGCCGGCGAACAGGCCGACACGTTGGCCGCGGCCCAGCGTCAAGAGGCCGTTGATGGCGGCGACGCCGACATCCAGCGGCTGCGCCACCGGCTGCTTGCGCAGCGGGTTGATCTGCGGTGGATGCGCCGCCAGCGGCATGTCGCCGCCGAGGCGGCCGCGTTCGTCCAGCGGCTCACCCAGACCGTTGACGATGCGCCCCAGCCAGCTGTCGCCGATCATCAGCCCGGCGCTGTCGGCGGCGGGAATCACCCGCGCGCCGGTGCTCAGTCCGACCGGCTTCTTGAACGGCATCAGGTAGGACACCTCGCGGCGGAAACCGACCACCTGCGCTTCCAGGTAATGGCCGCTGGCGGTTTCGATCAGGCAGCGCTGCCCGGTTTGCAGCGGACAGCCGATGCTCTCCAGCAGCAGGCCGGAGGCGCCGACCAGCTTGCCGGTGACGGTGGCCAGCGGCACGTCGGACAGGTCCAGCCGCGCCAGCGCGTCGCGCAGCATCTCAGTCGTCTCCCGCCGGCAGCGGCAGCGCGCTGTCGGCACTCAATTGTTCGCGCAGGCGCTCGACGCAGGCGCCGAGGCGTTGCTCGCAGCCGGCGTCGATGTCGCTGTCGGCGCTGCGGATGCGGCACTCGCCCTGCGCCAGCGTGCTGTCCGGGCGCAGCGCCCAGCGGCTGGCACGTTCCGGTGCCAGCTCGCGGATGCGCTGGTATTCCTCGCTGTTGAGCAGGATTTCCACCTCGCCGGCGCGCGGCGGCAGTGCGGCCAACGTTTCTTCCACCAGGTCGAGGATCTGCGCCGGTTTCAGCGTCAGCTCGCAGCGGATCACCTGCCGCGCCACCTTGGCCACCAGGTTGATCACGTCCTCGCGCAGCGCGCTCTGGTAGTCGACGCGGCAGCGCTCCATGGCGGCGGTGGCGGCGTCCAGCGGCCGCGCCGCGCCGTCGAACTGGGCCAGCACCTGCTGCATCGCCTCGCGACGGCCCTGTTCGCGCCCGGCGGCGAGGCCGGCGTCAAAGCCGGCCTGCTTGCCGGCGCTCTCGCCACTGGCGTAGCCCTCGCCGTAACCGAGGTCCATGCCCTGGCGAAAGCCGTCGGCGGCGGAAGCCTGCGCCGAGCCGGGCTCGGCGGCCGCCAGGGCGCCGAGCTGGGCCGCCATGAGCGGCGGAAAGCGGTAGGGACGCCACGGGTTCACTCGACGACTTCCTCGGCGAACAGCTGCAGGTCGATCTCGCCGGCCTCGGCCAGCGCCTTGACCTGCGCCATGATGTCGCGGCGCACTTCCTCGACGCGGCTGAGCGGCACCGGGCCGGAGCGGCGCATCATCGCCTCGAACGCCTGCGCCTGGCGGCGCGGCATGGTCTGGGTGATGGCCAGGCTGACCGCCGGCTCGGCGCCCTTCAGCGCGATCGCCCACATTTCCAGCGGCACTTCCTCGGTCAGGCGCAGCAGCACGGTCTCGGTCTGCCGCGACAGGATGAAGAAGTCGTACATGCGCGCCTCGATCTCGTTGACGATCTCCGGATCGTGGCCGCGCAGCAGCTCGATCATGCGCGCGCGGTCACCCGGCAGGCGGTTGATGATGTCGGCGGTCTGCTGCATGCCTTCCACCAGCGTGCTTTGCGTGTGCAGGCTGTCCAGGCAGCTGTTGACCAGCTCCTCCAGCTCCTGCAGCAGTTCGCGGTCGATGTCCTTCAGCCGCGCGATGTTGACCAGCACCAGGTCGCGGCTGTCCTGCGGCAGCGCGTCGACCACCTGCCCGGCCAGCGCCGGCGGCAGGAAGGCGAGGAACACCGCCTGCATGCGCACGTGTTCGCCGGCGATGCGATCGGCCAGCCACTTCGGCGACACCCACTGCAGGCGCGCCATTTTCGGGCGGATGGCGTCGCCGTAGATATTGTTGAGCACGCTGTTGGCGATGTCGCTGCCCAGCGCCAGGTCCAGCGAGCGCTTGAGGAAGGCGCGGCTGGCGCCGTGTACCCCGCTCTGCTCGCGGTATTCGTCGAAGAACTTCTGGATGCTGGTCTTCACCGCGTCGACCTTGATGCCGCTCAGCGACGACATCTCCTGCGTCACCGCCAGCAACTCCTCGCGCGACAGGCAGCGCAGCACCGCCGATGCCGGCTCCTCGCCCATGCACAGCAGCAGGATGGCGGCCTGTTCCAGCGGCGTCATGCCTTCCGCGTTGCCCAGCGCGACACCGGCACTGGCCGCCGCGTTGTGCAGCAGGTCGGACTTATTGAGTTCGTCCATTTTTCTGTACCCATTGTTTGACGACTTCGGCGACGCGCTCCGGCTCTTTCGCCGCCAGATGCTTCAGGTGATCGACCAGCACGTCGACGCTGGAACCGGCCGGCGGCAGATCGTAGTTCTCCAGCAGCGGCACCACGGTGCTGCCGCTGCGTGCCGCCGTCGGGTCGGGCAGCGCCGCCACCGCGGCGCGCTCGTCGGCCGGGGCCGGCTGCGGCGTGTCGTCCGGGGTCAGCAGCAGCGGCTCGGGGCTGGCAAACGCCACCGGCAGTGCCGCCGGCAACGGTGCGGCCAACCTTTGCCGCAGCAGCTTCAACAGCGGCCGCGCCAGCAGCAGGTACAGCAGCAGGCCGCTGATGGCGTAACCGGCCCACGACAGCGCGGTCGGCAGCCACACGCCGCCCTCCTCCCACCACGGCAGCGGCGCCGCCTGTGCCGGAAAGGCCAGTGCCGACAGCACCAGCGCGTCGCCGCGTTCGGCCTTGATGCCGAGTCCGCCGCGCAGCAGCTTGTCGATGCCGGCCAGCTGCGCAGGCGTCCACGCCCGGCCGTTCGGCGCCGCGCCCTCGTTCAGCACCACCGCCACGCTGAGACGGGACAATTCGCCGCGCGCATGCTGGATCTGCATGATGCTGCGGTCGTAGGCGTACTGGCGGGTGACCGCGTTCTTGCTGACCGCGGAACCCTCGGCCGCCGGCATCGAGGCATCGGTGTCGATCGGCAGGTTGGACAGCGAGCCGGGGATGCCCAGCGCCGCCTTTTCGTTGCTCTTTTCCTCGCGCGAGGCCTCGTTGGTCACCTTCGGTGCCTCGCCGTACTTCTCGCGCGTTTCGTTGATGCGGTCGTTGTCGACTTCGGCGGCGATGCTGACGCGGAAGTTGTCGGCGCCGACCACCGGCGCCAGCAGCGCGCGCACGTTTTCCAGCGCCTGCTCGCGGTGGCGGCGCTCGTTGTCACTCTCGTTCAGCGCGATGCCGCCCTCGGCCAGCGTCAGCCGCGCCGACAGCAGGTTGCCGGCCTGGTCGACCAGCGTCACTCGGGCCGGGTCCAGCGTGGACACGCTGCCGGACACCAGCTTGACGATGGCGGACACCTGTTCGTTGCTCAGGCTCTGCCCCGCCTTCAGCGTCACCACCACCGAGGCCGAACCCTTGTCCTCGCTGGCGCCGACGAAGGCGCTGCTTTTCGGCAGCGACAGGTGCACGCGCGCGGCGCGCACCGGCTCCAGCGCCAGGATGCTCTGTACCAGCTCGCCCTCCAGGCCGCGGCGGAAGCGCACGTCCTGCACGAACTGGCTGACGCCCAGCGGGTCATTGTTGTCCAGCAGCTCCAGCCCGGCCGGCAGCTGCGCCACCACGCCCTTGCCGGCCAGCTGCATACGCACGCGGCCCAGCTGCGCCTCCGGCACCAGCACCTGGCCGCTCTGCGGATGCAGGCGATAGGGGATTTTCTCGGCGTCGAGCACCGCCATCATGTCGGCGGCGGACACCTTTTCCTGTTCGCCGAACACCGGCTTGTAGCTGGCGTCGTCGTGCCACAGGTAGACCACCACCAGCACGGTCAAGGCCAGCGCCAGCATCAGCAGCGGCAACAGGTAACGCCAGGTGGCGGCGGGCAGCGCCGCCGGGGGCAGGCCTTTGGCCCGCAGGCCGGAAAAGCCGTTTTTGAGTTGAGTCAGCACGGGGAACCGCCAGTCAGATTGGCATCTTGATCAGGTCGTCGACGGCGGCGACGACCTTGTTACGGACCTGCATCAGCATGGAGAAGGACAGGCTGGCTTCCTGGCTCAGCATCATGGCGCCGACCAGATCGTCGCTGCGGCCGCTGTCGACATCGGCCATCTTGTCGCTGGCGACGCGGTTCTGGGTATCGACCTCGCTGACCGCATTCATCATCGCGCCGGAGAAACTGACCGCGGTATCGGCACTGCCCGTCTCCAGCGGCGAGGCCGCCGCGATGTGCGACAGCGCGCCCATGTCTTTGGCGATCTGCTGCTGATCGGCAGCGATCAGCAGATCAAGGTTAATTGCCATGCTCTCTCTCACCAGAAGCGTTTGCCTGCGCCGTGGCGGCAGCGGGCGGAAAGCCCTGTCCGGGCCGGCAGCAGGAAGGATTGGAACGTGGCGCAGTTTAAACGTGCACTTACCAATGAACCGTGTAAATTTTCACAGATCGTTATGTGAATTTTCACCCTTCCGCCCGGAGGGCATTCAGTAAGATGCGGCTTCCATCAGTGCGTCGCGGCGACAACTGCCCGCCGGCCAGCCCGATACCGCCACCTGAAACCGACCCGCCATGCCCAAGTCCAGAATTCTTGCTCCAGCCGACGGCGCGCGACTGCCCCCCGTTGCCACCGCAACCCTGGGCCGCCCGTTCCACCTGCTGCCCGTGTACTTGCGCACCCTGCAGCAGGCGCTGGCCGATTTCGTGCAGCGCGAACTGAACGCGCGCTACCACGCCCGCTTCGTGCTCAGCCAGCTCGTCGCCGGCGACGCGCCGCAGGATGAGCCGCGCCGCACCTGGCACCGCTGGGGCGGCGGCGCCTTTGCCGTGCATATCGAACGCCAGCTGCTGCTGCAGATCCTCGACTACCGCTACGGCGGCAACGGCAGCAGTGCCGGCACGGCCGACAGCAGCCGCGAAACCGAAACCGAACACCGCCTGGCGCGCCTGCTCGGCAACCGCCTGTCGCAGCTGCTGCTGGCCAGCATGCAGCGCGGCGGCCATGCGCTCGCCGCCGGCGACGGCATCGACAACCTGTCGTTCGCACTGCGCGACAAGCCGAGCTGGGAGGCGGTGCTGACACTGGCCGACCACAGCGGCGTGGCGCAGGGCCGCATCGCGCTGGGGCTGGACGACGACAGCGTCGGCTACCTGCTGCAACAGCTGGCCGGTGACCGGCTGCCGGAAGCGGTGGCCAGCAGCGAGCCGCTGCCGTTCACCGAACAGCTGCGCCTGCGCCTGCGCGCACAGCTGCTGGAAAAGCGGCTGCCGCTGGGCGAGGTGCTCGACCTGCAGGTCGGCAGCGTACTGCCGATCCGGCTGCCGCCGCAGACCGATGTCTACGTTGGCCGCAAGCGCCTGTTCGCCGCCAGCGTGGTCGATCGCGGCGGCAAGCTGTGCCTTACCTCATTTCAGGATGTGGAGTAAACGATGCAATCACCCGACGATTTCGACCTCGACGGCATGCTGGACGGCATGCCCGCCGCCGACGCCAGCCACGAGGCGCCGCTGCCGGCACGCCCGGCGCGCGACATGCAGGGCTTCCTGCGCAAGATCCCGGTGTCGCTGACGCTGGAAGTCGGCACCGCCGAGATCTCGCTCGCCGACCTCGCCAGCATCGACCCCGGCTCGGTGATCGAGCTGGACAAGCTGGCCGGCGCGCCGCTGGACATCAAGATCAACGGCACCGCCATCGGCAAGGCCGAAGTGGTGGTCGCCGGCGAGAACTA
Organism: Vogesella sp. AC12; assembly: GCF_024437575.1. Lineage (NCBI taxonomy): Bacteria > Pseudomonadati > Pseudomonadota > Betaproteobacteria > Neisseriales > Chromobacteriaceae > Vogesella > Vogesella sp. AC12. Next base: position 307,437 of record NZ_JANFNU010000002.1, on the reverse strand, counting down.
CGGCCTGCGCGTGATCGCGCTGGACAATCTCGACCTCGACGCGCTGACCTCATGATGCCAATGCTGTGGCGCCGCCTGCGGGCGCTGCTGCCGGCGCTGTTGCTGCTGGCGGCGCCGCTGGCGCAGGCCGACGACACGCTGAAGCTGCTGTCCGCCAGCGGCCAGGGCGGCGCAGTGGACTTCACCGTCAAGACCCAGATCCTGGTGCTGATGACCCTGCTCGGTCTGCTGCCGGTGCTGGTGCTGATGATGACCAGCTTCACCCGCTTCGTGATCGTGCTGTCGCTGCTGCGCCAGGCGCTGGGCCTGCAGCAGGGCCTGCCCAACCGCATCGTCACCGGCGTGGCGCTGATCCTGACGCTGCTGGTGATGCGCCCGGTCGGCGTCGAGGTGTGGAACAAGGCGATGCTGCCCTACGACCAGGACCAGATCAGCATGCCGGAGGCGCTGCTGCGCGCCGAGGCACCGCTGTCGCGCTTCATGCTGGCGCAGACCGGCAAGAGCGCGCTGGCGCAGATCGCCAAGCTGTCCGGCGAGAGCCACATCCGCGACCCGCGCCAGCACGCGTTTGCGGTGAAGCTGGCCGCCTTCGTGCTGTCGGAGCTGAAAACCGCGTTCCAGATCGGCTGCATGCTGTTCATCCCCTTCCTGGTGATCGACCTGGTGGTGTCCAGCGTGCTGATGGCGATGGGCATGATGATGCTGTCGCCGCTGGTGATCTCGCTGCCGCTGAAACTGTTGCTGTTCGTGCTGGTGGACGGCTGGTCGCTGACCGTCAACACCCTGGTTACCTCGATACAGGCCTACTGATGCTGACTCCCGATATTGCCGTCGACCTCGTCAACGACAGCCTGCACGTGGTGATCGTGCTGGTGGTGCTGCTGGTGCTGCCCAGCCTGATCGTCGGCGTCATCGTCAGCCTGGTGCAGGCGGCGACGCAGATCAACGAGCAGACGCTGTCCTTTTTGCCGCGCCTGCTGGTGACGCTGGCCACCATCGCGCTGGCCGGGCACTGGATCACCGGCATGCTGATGGATTTCTGCATCGACATCTTCCAGCGCGCCGCCACGCTGGTCGGCTGAGCGACATGAACGCCGTACTCGCCGAACTGCTGGTGCTGCTGCCGGCGCTGTGGTGGCCGTTCTGCCGCTACGCCGCGGCGATCAGCATCGCGCCCTTCCTCGGCGAAAGCGTGGTGCCGGTGCGCGCCCGCCTCGGCCTTGCGCTGGCGCTGGCGGTGGCGACGCTGCCGGCGATGCGCGGCGTGCCGACCATCGACCCGTTCTCGCTCTACGGCGTGGTCACCGCCATCGAGCAGGCCGTCATCGGCCTCTTGTTCGGCCTCGCCTTCCAGCTGGTGATGACCATCCTGTCGCTGCTGGGCTTTCTGGTGTCGTCGCAGATGGGGCTGTCGATGGCGGTGATGAACGACCCCGGCAACGGCAGCTCTTCCGACGTGATCTCCAACCTCTTGTACCTGCTGGCGGCGCTGCTGTTCTTCGCCATGGACGGCCATCTGGTGCTGACCCAGGTGGTGTTCGACAGTTTCAAGGTGTGGCCGGTCGGCGGCGGCCTGCTGCCGCAGTCGCTGGCAAGGTTGGCCGCAAGCCTGGGCTGGGTGTTTGCCGCCGCCATCGTGCTGGCGCTGCCGGCGGTGTTCGCCACCTTCGTGGTGCAGGTCGGCTTCGGCCTGATCAACCGCGTGGCGCCGGCGCTGAACCTGTTCTCGCTCGGCTTCCCGGTGGTGACGCTGTTCGGGCTGCTGACGCTGGGGCTGGTGCTGCACTACTTGCCGCAGCACTACCTGCGCCTGAGCGGCCAGATGCTCAACCTGCTGCAGGGCATGATGGGAGCGCGCGGTGGCTGAGGCGCACAACGGCGACAAGACGGAAAAGGCCTCGCCGCACAAGCTGCGCGAGGCGCGCAAGCAGGGCCAGGTGCCGCGCTCCAAGGATGTCGCCACCGCGGTCGGCATCGTGGTGGCGGTGTGGCTCAGCTTCTGGCAGATGCCGGACTGGCTGGCCGATTTCCGCCGCCTGTTCGCGCTGGCCTTCGCCTCGCTCGGCGGCCGCGGCACGCTGGAGAACGTGTGGTCGATGCTGTTCGCCGGCAGCCTGACCCTGCTGGTGAAGATGCTGCTGCCGCTCTTGGTGATCCCGCTGCTGATCGTGGTGTTCTCGATGCTGCCCGGCGGCTGGATCTTCGTCGGCCAGCACTTCTTCCCGCAGCTGAAGCGGCTCAACCCGCTGAGCCACCTGGGACGGGTGGTGTCGGCCAAGCACGCCAGCGAGGTCGGCAAGTCCATCCTCAAGGCGCTGCTGCTCGGCGGCGTGCTGTACGGCGTGGCACTCTCCGCGATGCAGGATTTCTTCGCGCTGCAGGACCTGCCGCTGGACGAGGCGCTGGCCGCCGCCGGCGCGCGCCTGCTGCAGGCGCTCTTGGCGCTGGCGGCGGTGTTCGTGCTGTTTGCCGTGATCGACCTGCCGCTGCAGTGGCTGCTGTTCCAGCGCGAGCAGCGCATGAGCAAGCAGGACCTGAAAGACGAGTACAAGAAGACCGAGGGCAGCCCGCAGATCAAGCAGCGCATCCGCCAGGTGCAGCAGCAGCTGGCGCAGCGCGGGCTGCGCAAGTCGGTGCCGACCGCCGACGTGATCATCGTCAACCCGACTCACTACGCGGTGGCGCTGAAGTACGACGAGGACCGCGCCGAGGCGCCGTTCATCATCGCCAAGGGCGTCGACGAGATGGCGCTGTGCATTGGCCGCATCGCCGCCGAACACGATATTGCCGTGCTCACCATCCCGCCGCTGGCGCGGGCGGTGTACCACACCACCCAGGTCAACCAGCAGATCCCGGCGCCGCTGTACCGCGCCGTGGCGCAGGTGCTGACCTATGTCTTGCAGCTGAAAGCCTTCCGCAGCGGCAAACGCCGCCTGCGGCCAACCTTGCCGGATGATTTGCCGGTGCCAGCCCATCTCGCCAATCCGAAAACGACAACATGACCGCCCTCAACCGCCTGCTTGCCCTCATGGCGCGCCACAAGGTCGCCACCCCGCTGTACCTGCTCGCCATCCTGGCGATGGTGATCCTGCCGCTGCCGCCCCTGGTGCTGGACCTGCTGTTCACCTTCAATATCGTGCTGGCGATCATCATCATCCTGGTCAGCGTGTCGGCGCGGCGGCCGCTGGACTTCTCCATCTTCCCCACCATCATCCTCGGCGCCACGCTGCTGCGGCTGACGCTGAACGTGGCCTCGACGCGGGTGGTGCTGCTCGACGGCCACCAGGGCACCGACGCCGCCGGCCGCGTGATCGAGGCCTTCGGCCACGTGGTGATCGGCGGCAACTTCGTGGTCGGGCTGGTGGTGTTCGTGATCCTGATGATCATCAACTTCATGGTGGTGACCAAGGGCGCCGAGCGCATCTCCGAGGTGTCGGCGCGCTTCACGCTGGACGCGCTGCCGGGCAAGCAGATGGCGATCGACGCCGACCTCAACGCCGGGGTGATCACCCAGGAAGCGGCGCAACAGCGCCGCCGCGACATCAGCACCGAGGCCGACTTCTACGGCGCGATGGACGGCGCCTCCAAGTTCGTGCGCGGCGACGCCATCGCCGGCATCCTGATCCTGCTGATCAACCTGATCGGCGGTGTCGCCATCGGCACGCTGATGCACGACATGGCACTGGGCGACGCCTTCCGTCAGTACGCGCTGATGACCATCGGCGACGGCCTGGTGGCGCAGATCCCGGCGCTGCTGCTGTCCTCCGCCGCCGCCATCATCGTCACCCGCGTCAGCGATTCCGGCGACATGCAGGAACAGGTCAGCAGCCAGATGCTGGCGTCGCCGGTGGTGCTGTACTCCGCCGCCGGCATGATGTTCATGCTCGCCATCATCCCCGGCATGCCGTGGCCGACCTTCATCGGCTTTGCCGCGCTGCTGGCCTTTGTCGGCTGGCGGCTGCAGCAGGCGCCGGCCAAACCCGGCGCGCCGCTGGATCACGGCGCGCTACAGCAGGTGCTGCAGGGCGACGGCGAGCCGGAGCTGGACTGGCACAGCCTGCCGTACAGCGAGACGCTGACGCTGTCGCTGGGCTACAAGCTGGTGACGCTGATCGACAAGGCGCAGGGCGCGCCGCTGAGCAAGCGCCTGAAAGGGGTGCGCCAGACGCTGAGCGAAAGCATGGGCGTGCTGCTGCCGGCGGTGGCGGTGCGCGACGACCTGAAACTGAAGCCGGCGCAGTACGCGATCCTGCTGGCCGGCAGCACCATCGCCGAGGCCGAGGTGCACGCCGACCGGCTGATGGCGATCCCGTCACCACAGGTGTACGGCACGCTGGACGGCATCCCCGGCGTCGACCCGGCGTTCGCGATGCCGGTGACCTGGATCGAGATGCAGGACAAGGCGCGTGCGCTGGGGCTGGGCTACCAGGTGGTCGATTGCGCCAGCGTGATCGCCACCCACGTCAACAAGGTGATGCGCGACTATCTCGCCGAGTTGTTCCGCCACGACGACGTCGCCGCGCTGGGCGACAGGTTGGCCGCACAGGCGCCCAAGCTGGCGCAGGCGCTGGCACAGGCGCTCACCGCCAACCAGCAGCTGAAGGTGTACCGTGCGCTGCTGGCCGACGGCGTGTCGCTGAAGCCGGTGGAGGCGATCGCCACCACGCTGGTGGAAGCCGCCGACAACAGCAAGGAGCCGATCATGCTGGCGGCGGAGGTGCGCGCCGCGCTGAAGCGGCAGATCGTGCAGGCCATCCTCGGCCCGCGTGGCGAGATGAAGGCGTTCAACCTCGGCGCCGACCTGGAAAACCTGCTGCTGGGCGCGCTGGGCCAGGCGCAGCAGAGCGGCAAGGCGGCGCTGGACAGCTTCCCGATCGACCCCAACGTGCTGCAGCAGCTGCAGCAGAACATGCCCATCATCCGCGACCAGATGAAGCAGATGGCCACGCCGCCGCTGCTGCTGGTGATGCCGCAGCTGCGCCCGCTGCTGGCGCGCTACGGCCGCCTGTTCGCGCCCGGCCTGCACATCCTGTCCTACAACGAGGTGCCGGAAAACCGCGAGGTCAGCCTGGTGGGGACGCTGGGCTAGCCGGCAGCAGTATTTCCAGAATCAGCGCCGCGGCGACAAACAGCGACGCCGGCAGCCGCGACGCCTCGAACAGGCTGATGCCGTGCCGCCCCAGCGCCAGTCCGGACAGCGCCGGCCGGCTGCCGATGTGACAGGCCGCGACCTCGAAACCGGCGCCGTGCAACGCCGCCAGCAGGCTGCCGCGCTGCGACCGCAGCCAGTCGCACAACGCCTCCTCGCCGTGAAAACACAGCCGCAGTCCCGCGCCGTCCAGCCGCAAGCGCAGGCGCAGCCGTCCCTGCGGCAGCTCGCACTCTAGCAACAGGTCCAGCGCCGCCGGTGGCGCGGCGGCGTCTTCCGCCTCCGGCTGGTCTTCCACCTGCCAGCCCAGCGGTGGCCCGCCCCACAGCCACATCGGCAGCCACAAGGGCAGCGGCAACGCAGCCTGGCCGCGCAGTGACGCCAAGGCAAGATCGGGCAAGGCACCGAGCAGCGCGCCGGGCAGGTGGCTGCCGGCCTCGCGGTGAAACTGCGCCGCCGCTGCGGCCAAGGTGCCCACCAGCGCCTCGCGCCAGGCGCTGGCCAGCTGCGCCGGCGGCAAGGCCGCCTGGCGGAAAGCCGGCGCCGGCAGCGTCGCCGGCAGCGGCGGGCCGTCGTCCGCTGGTGCCGTATCCGGCGGCGCGGCGGACGGCAGCAGCGGTGTCAGCTGCGGCGGCGGCCCGGCCGCCAGCACCCGGAACGGCAGCACGCTGCCCGGCACTGGTGGCGGCAGGCTCGCCGGCCATTGCCGCAGCAGCCAGTGCAGCGCGTCGCCTTCCAGCTGCACGCTGCCATCGGCCAGCAGCGCCGCCACGCGCAGGTTGAGGATGTCGCCCGCTTGCAGCCTGTGCTGCGACGTCGCCGTCGCCGCCGGCTGCAACGCACTGACGCCACCGACCGCCCGTATCGCTTCCGCCATCCTGCCCTCCCCCGGCGCCAGCGCGGCACCAATGACAACAGCCGCCTCGCGGCGGCTGCAGACTGATTAAAGGTACAACGGGTAAAACGCTTACTGCATCAGCGACATGGCCAGCTGACCGATGGAACCGGACTGCTTCAGCATCGAGGTACCAGCCTGCATCAACATCTGACGCGATGTCATGTTGGCGGTTTCGTTGGCGTAGTCGGTGTCCATGATGCGCGACTTGGCGATCTGGGTGTTGTTGTTGACGTTGGCCAGGTTGTTGCTGATGTGGTTCAGGCGGTTGGCGCCGGCACCGATGGACGAACGCAGGGTGCCAACGGCAGCAACGGCGGTGTCAGCCAGTGCGATCACGGCGCTTGGGTCGGCAATCGACAGGTCGCCGGCGATCAGCGCGGTGTTGGCGGTACCGATGGCGGTCAGGTCGGCGGAGGCGTTGAAGGTGTAGGCTTCGGCCGCAGTGGCACCCACCTGGAACTTCATCGCCGCGGCCAGCTTGCCGCCAGTCAGCAGCGCTTCGCCACCGAACTTGGTGTTGGTCATGATGTTGGTGATTTCGGCGCCCAGCGCATCGAATTCAGCCTTCATTGCGGTCTTGTCGGCAGCGGTGGCGGTAGCGGTAGACGCTTCGGTGGCCAGGTCTTTCATACGCAGCATGATGTTGGACACTTCGGACAGCGCGCCGTCGGCAGTCTGCAACAGGCTGATACCGTTCTGCGCGTTCTTCATCGCCACGGTCATGCCACGGCTTTGCGCTTCCAGACGGGTCGCGATCTGCAGGCCGGCGGCATCATCCTGCGACGAGTTGATGCGATAACCGGTACCCAGACGGGTCATCGAGGTCGTCAGCGAGTTCTGGCTGGTATTCAGGTTGCTTTTGGTGAACAGGGATGCGGCGTTGGTGTGAAGGCTCAGCATGATCTATCGCTCCGTATTGAGGAAGTTTGGAACAGCGCTTGTTGCGCCATCACCAGTACAAGACGGCAGCACGGTGTCGCGGCTTAAATCCGGCAGAGTGTGAAAAATCACATTGCATGGCGGCGGCCGTGACGGCAGGCCATCACCACCACCACCGACAGCTTGAATACCCCGGCCGACAGCGTCAGCAGCAGGTGGGCGGCGATGACCCAGCCCAGCGCCAGCGGCACGCTTCCCTGGTAGGCCAGATACAGGCAACCGCCGAACAGCAACAGGGCGGTGACGGCGGCGCGGCGGGCGGTGGTTTCGATGGTGTGCGACATGGGAGACTCCGGGGCTGACACGAGGAAATTAAACATGTATTATTTGTACATGTTTTAAGCCGGCCTGTCCCGCCGCGTTCGCCACCGTCCATCCCCGGCCCGAACGTTGGCCGCGTATCGCCGCTGGCGCACAAAAACATGTATTTTTTACACAACAAAAGGAAAGCACGATGCTGGATCAGCACACCCGTCAACTGGTCAAGGCCACCGCCCCGATCCTGAAACAACACGGCGTCACCCTCACCCGCCACTTCTACGCGCGCATGTTCCAGCACAATCCGGAACTGAAGCAGATCTTCAACCAGGGCCATCAGCAGGCCGGCAGCCAGCAACAGGCGCTGGCGATGGCGGTGGCCGCCTACGCCGAGCACATCGACGATCCGTCGGTACTGGCACCGGTGCTGACACTGGTGGCCAACAAGCACGCCAGCCTCGGCATCCGCGCCGAGCACTATCCGATCGTCGGCGGCCACCTGCTGGCCTCGATCCGCGAAGTGCTGGGCGACGCCGCCAGCGACGAGCTGATCGCCGCCTGGGCCGCCGCCTACGGCCAGCTGGCCGACATCCTGATCGCCGAGGAAAGCAGGCTGTACCAGCAGGCGGCCACCCAGCGCGGCGGCTGGAGCGGCTGGCGCGCGTTCAAGGTTGGCCGCAAGGTGGCGGAGAGTGCGGAAATCACCTCCTTCTATCTGCAGCCGGCCGACGGCGGCGCGCTGCCGGACTACCTGCCGGGGCAGTACGTGTCGGTGCGGCTGGCGGTGCCGGCGCTGGGCATGATGCAGCCGCGGCAGTACAGCCTGTCGGCGGCACCCGGCGGCACGGCGCTGCGCATCTCGGTGAAGCGGGAAGGCGGCAGCGCCAGCACCCCGGCCGGCATGGTATCCAACGTGCTGCACGACACGATCGAGGTTGGCGCGCTGCTGGACCTGGCGCCGCCGATGGGCGACTTCTTCCTGCACCAGGAACGCAGCACGCCGGTGGTGCTGATCAGCGGCGGCGTCGGTATCACCCCGCTGCTGGCGATGCTGGAACAGCTGCTGCAACAAAACAGCCCGCGCAGCATCCGCTTCCTGCACGCCTGCCGCGACGGCAGCGTGCACGCCTTCCGCCAGCACGTCGCCAATCTGGCGGCCGAGTATCCGCAGCTGCACAGCGCCATCTACTATGAGGCGCCCCGCGCCGAGGACCAGCCGGGCGTGCACTACCATCACGCCGGCCGCATCACGCTGACGGCAGAGATGATCGTCGCCGACGCCGACTACTACCTGTGCGGCCCACTGCCGTTCATGCAGGCGCAGCAGCGCTCGCTGCTGGCGCTGGGTGTCGATGCCGCACGCATTCATGCCGAGGCCTTCGGCACCGGTGGCACCGCGCTATAATCGCGCACAGCGGGCCGCAGCGGCGGCCCGCTTTTACCCGGATACTGCCTGCATGCAACTGACCCACTTCACCGACCTTGGCCTGCGCGTCCTGATGTACCTCACCGACGAGCCGCGCGCGGCGCCGGTCACCATTGGCGAGATCGCCGAGCGCTTTGCCGTGTCGCGCAACCATCTGGTCAAGGTGGTGCACTTCATGTCGCAGCAGGGCTGGCTGGTCACCACCCGCGGCAAGGGCGGCGGCCTGGCGCTGGCGCGTGCGGCCAACCTTTACCCGCTGGGGCAGGTGATCCGCCAGCTGGAAGGCATCACCGAGCTGATCGACTGCGCCGAGCCGCCATGCCAGCTGCGCGGCAGCTGCCAGCTGAAAGGGATGCTGGACGAGGCGCTGCAGGCCTTTTTCAGCGCGCTGGACCGCTACACGCTGGCCGATGCGGTACGCACGCCGACCAGCCAGGCCATCGCCATCCTGCACCGCATGTCGCCGCGCGCGCTGTCCTGAGCCGCGCGTCAAGGTCTACGGCGGCGGCTCGCCATGCGGCGCGACGGCCTTAAGCACGCGCCAGGCCTGCGTCTTTACCCCGTGTCAACGCCGCTTCCGCCGTCGTTGTCGTTCTGTCGCACGTGAACGCGCACGATCTGGCACCGCTTGCGGGCGCGTGCCGCACCCCGGACATTGGTCAAGTCGCTTTACATTATATAAAATGCGCTACCCACCACCGTAGCGAGACCACCATGTCCCCTCCTTCCCGCAAACACACCCTGCTATTCGCGCTGCTGATGTCCTGCTACATGGCCTTCCTGATGTCGGCCATCCTCACCGCGGTCAATACCGGCCTCGACGCCGGCTTTGTCGGCCGCTGGCTGCGCGCCTGGCTGCTGGCGTGGAGCTGCGCCTTCCCGCTGGTGCTGATCGGGGCGCCGCGCCTGCGCCGCCTGCTGCTGCGCTACGTCGGCCCCTGACAGCGTTGCCACCCGGCGGCCGCCCGGCCGCCGTTCGTTTCGGTTCACTTTCAATCAAATCGAATCGAAACAACCGGAAACCCGCCGCAAAACAGGGTTTTTCCCACCAAGAATCACCACAAACGAACACACCCCCGTCGCAATTTACGCTATCATGCCGCCCCTTCAGCGGCGATCACCGCTGAAAACCTGGCACCACAAGACCGCTGAAGCGGCAATTGACCATAACAACACCCTGAGCCCGTTGATGTTGCCGGCACCGCCACAAGTGCTGCCGGCGGCGTTGCGCTCGACACGCATTAGGAGCACATATGGAATTACTTCACGGCTGGATCAATGCCGGCAATGACCTGATCTGGGGTCAGCTACTGATCTACCTGTTACTGGGCATCGGCCTGTTCTTCACCCTGCGCATGGGTTTCATGCAGATCCGCCTGCTGCCGCGCGGCGTGAAGGAAATGCTGGGCGGCCGCAACCACGTCGCCGGCAGTAACGACATCTCCTCGTTCCAGGCCTTCGCCACCGGCCTCGCCAGCCGCGTCGGTACCGGCAACGTCGCCGGCGTCGCCACCGCCATCGCGCTGGGCGGCCCCGGCGCCGTATTCTGGATGTGGATGACCGCGCTGCTGGGCATGGCCAGCGCCTTCGCCGAATCCAGCCTGGCACAGCTGTTCAAGGTCAACCACCACGACAACACCTTCCGTGGCGGTCCGGCCTACTACATCCAGAAGGGCCTGAACATGCGCTGGCTGGGCATGGCGTTCTCGATCTCGCTGATCGTCGCCTTCGGCCTGGTGTTCAACGCGGTACAGGCCAACTCCATCGTCGCCGCGACAGAAGGCGCGCTGGGCTGGGACAAGAACCTGGTCGCCATCGGCCTGGTGCTGCTGACCGCGCCGATCATTTTCGGCGGCATGCGCAAGGTCGGCCAGGTGGCGGAATGGATGGTGCCGGTGATGGCCGCGCTGTATCTGGGCATGACCGTGTACGTGATCATCACCCACGCCAGTGAAGTACCGGGCGTGCTGGCGCTGATCGTGAAGAGCGCCTTCGGCATGCAGCAGGCTGCCGGCGGCTTTGCCGGCTACGCCATCAGCCAGGCGATGATGCTGGGCATCAAGCGCGGCCTGTTCTCCAACGAGGCCGGCATGGGCTCGGCACCAAACGCCGCCGCCGCCGCCACCACCCGTCACCCGGCATCGCAGGGCCTGATCCAGATGTTCGGCGTGTTCATCGACACCATGATCGTGTGCACCTGCACCGCACTGATCGTGCTGCTGTCCGGCGCCTTCGTGCCCGGCGCCGAGCTGAAAGGCGTACAACTGACCCAGGCGGCGATGAGCGCCACGCTGGGCAGCTGGGGCGGCACGCTGCTGGCGGTGATCATGTTCCTGTTCTGCTTCAGCACCATCATCGGCAACTATGCCTATGCCGAGGGCAACGTCGAGTTCATCAAGAACAACAAGACCGTGATCTTCCTGTTCCGTCTGGCGGTACTGGGCATGGTGGTCTTCGGCTGCCTGGGCAGCTCGATGCTGGTCTGGGACATGGCTGACCTGGCGATGGGGGTGATGGCGCTGATCAACCTGTTCGCCATCGTGATGCTGTCCAAGTACGTATTCGTACTGCTGAAGGACTACCAGCAACAGCTGAAGGCCGGCGTGAAGCAGCCAGTGTTCGACGTGAAAAAGTATCCGGAGATCGAAGCCAAGATCCACAAGGACGTGTGGTAAGCCTTGCGGCCAACCTTGTCCCGAGCAAGCCCGCCACCGGCGGGCTTTTTTGCGCGCGGGCGCGGCGCACGATGGCAACGCCACCAAGGCCAAGTCTGCCCTTGCCCCACCGCCAGCACCATCCATCCTAGGTGTCGGTCCTCGCCGGAGGCGATGACGCACCGCGACCGATGTCGCCATGGCAGAGGAAAGGCAAGTGGCGACCATAGGTAGTTTTGCTGATAGAGGCCGGATAATGACTAATGTATGATTTCTTATGCCATGTTGAGGGCCGAGAAATATGTCTGAACAAACCGTAGCCGATGGACGAGTCATGCTTGATCCTGCCAAGCTCAAGAAGTTGAGACGTGACAAGTGTTTTAGCCAGGACGATCTGGCGGAACACGCCCGAATCAACCGCTGTCCCGTTTCTACCGCCTCGATCAAAAGGGCCGAACTGGGGACACCGGTACGTTACCGAACGGCAAAAAACCTGGCGCAGGCCCTGGGGGTCGAGGTCAGTCTATTATTCTCCGAATAATCTATTCGGCAAATACCAGATAATCATTATCTAAATTTTTACAGTATTTTCACGCATCATTCTGATGCCCAATTGATACCAACTTGACCCGCAACAGACCCATTTTTCTTTTTATGCAATGGTTATAGTGAGTTGGCTGATTCGTCAGCAACATCACATCTAACTGATTGGAGAATTGGAAATGGCTGAAAAGTACAATATCTACCTGGTCAACAAATCGGGCAGCACCCGTAACTTCTGGCTGTTCCTGCAGCCGCCCGAGCAGATGAAAGCCGACCCCGGCGTTTTCGCGAATTCGAGCGCATGCCTGAGCATTATCAACAATGCCCAAGGTTACAACCTGTTCACCGTGCCGGTGCAATATTCGGTTGCGGCAGGGGCCAGCAACGAGGCCGTTGGTCTCGACGTAGCCATTACTTCCAACGTGCCGATGCTTGCCACTCTGGGCAAGCAGTACGAGGCGGACTATGTCACCTGCCCACCGCGCCAGGGACCACAGCTCAAGGAAGTGGGTGCCGGCTCCAGCGGCCTCGTCGACATCGTCACCAACAACTTCAACAAACCCAGCAATGAAGATCATGGCTGGTTTGCCAACCAGAGCTTCGGCATCCAGACCGCAGCCGGCTATATCGGCATGACCTGGTCCCCGGACCCGGGCGTTACCCGCCACATCCAGCCCAAGTTCTCGTTCTACGTAAGCACCGGCGATTTCGACTACAACACCCTGGCGCAATGGACCGATGTGTCGACCAAGGCGGCCGAAATCACCCTGGACAAATTCAGCCAGTTCAACTGCACCGTGACGCTGACCGAAACCGGCGACTGGACCGTGACCCCCGGCAAGCCCGCCGTCAGCGTGGCTGACGACGTGGTGCATGCACTGGTGAACAGCCACCTGTCGCTCTGCAAGGCACACGAGAACCTGCTTGCCCTGACGCAATCCGCACCACTGCAGCAGCTGCAGCTGGAAGGCGATCCAACCTTCCTCGACTCCGTATCCAGCGTGGTGTGGCAAGACAATGCCGTGGACGGCGTGGTGCGATCCGACATGGCCAATACCTTCCTCAAGGGCCGGCTGTCGGTGGGCAGCGCGCTGATGGCCGGGTTCACCTTCTTCCTGCTTAGCGGCGTGCGCTTCAACATCAAGGGCTCGACGCAGCAGGGATCCTTCCAGTGCGAATTTGATTACGCCGGCGATCGCTCCGCCAAGGCCGTGCAGGACTTGTTCCAGCCCGGCGCACCACTGGAATTCCACAAGTAATCCGTTCATTACTTGACTCGGGACACAAGCGTTTACCGGTTAAACGTTTGTGTCCTGTTATTGAAAGCAATATCCCGCATGGAATCCGCTGACAATACAATTCTCTTTCCTCCCATAAAAAGTGCGGGGGCATTACTGACGTCTACGCCAGATACAGCCATCACGATTACTTCCGTTAGTGACCTTAATATAAAACTTGGTTTGACTTTTTATGCCACCAGCTCTCCGACGGCCGATTATATTCTCGCTGGAATTCAGTCTGTACATACCAAGGTAATTATCGATTTTAGCAATCAATTGCCACTATCCTGGGTTGCCTCGGTGCTGGCCGCGGGAGAAATCAGCCCGAATCAGCTTGCTTATCCATTCAGCGCCAATGCAGATCAATTCTCGATGCGGTTTAATAATGAAATTACCCTGACACACGACGAGAGTGGCTGGCGAATACCGCCCTATGACAATAAAGAATATCGCGTCTGTATTGGCTTGGGGATGGGGTTGGAAGAAATAGACTGGGGCTGTAGTGTAACGGTGGCCCCCAATAGCAGCGTGTTGCTGGAAGCCAGCGCCTATCAGGTGTTTCGCCTGGATATGGCAATGCCGATAGGTAGTCCGGTGACGCCCACGCCACCCAATGCCTGGCAGATTCCCCTTGGCAGCAAGGCGCTACTCTCGTTCTCAGCCTCGGGCATCGGAACGCTGACGTTCGGAACCGGCAACCAGGCACAACAAGCCAACCCAGAGCATGATCAACACGCCGCCAAGTCTTGAAAAACAAGCCAGGCGCACTTCCCTGCCCCCATCCGGCTCAAATGGATGACAGGCTCTAGCGCCCGCGCCGCCGCCGGCATAAAAAAAGGTTGGCCGCATCGCTGCGGCCAACCTTGTGTGCCTGTCGTCCCGCCGCCCGTGCGGCGCGCGTCAGATGGTTTTCGAATAGCGCGCGCCGGTTTCGCGCTCGCGCAGGTGGCGGTCGAACGCCATCGCGATATTGCGGATCAGGAAGCGGCCCTTCGGCTCCACCATCAGGAAGTCGCCGTCGAAGTGCAGCAGCCCCATCTGCTGGAACTCGCGGATCTTCGGCAGTTCGTCGGCGAAGTAGTCGGCAAAATTGATGGCGAAGGTCTGCTCGATCGCCTCCACCGACAGCGAGAAGCGGCACATTAGCGCCTGGATCACGCTGCGGCGCAGGATGTCGTCCTGAGTCAGCGTCATGCCGCGCATCACCGGCAGGTGGCCGGCGTCCAGCGCAGCGTAGTAGGCGTCGATGTCTTTTTCATTCTGCGAGTAACAGGGGCCGACCTTGCCGATCGACGACACGCCGAAGCCGATCATGTCGCAATCGGCGTGGGTGGAGTAGCCCTGGAAGTTGCGCTGCAGGCGGCCCTGCTCCAGCGCGCGCGTCAGCTCGTCACCGGGCTTGGCGAAGTGGTCCATGCCGATGAACACGTAACCGGCGTCGCTCAGCTGCTGTACCGAGTTCTGCAGGATGTCGAGCTTGGTGGCGCTGGACGGCAGATCGGCCTCGTTGATGCGGCGCTGCGGCTTGAACACGGTCGGCAGGTGCGCGTAGTTGTACAGCGCGATACGGTCCGGCGACATCGCGATCACCTTGTTGACGGTGCTTTCCAGCGAGTGCGCGCTCTGCAGCGGCAGGCCGTAGATCAGGTCCACGCTCACCGACTTGAAGCCGGCCTCGCGCGCGGCGTCGATCACCAGCCGGGTTTCCGCCTCGCTCTGGATGCGGTTCACCGCCTGCTGCACCGCCGGATCGAAATCCTGGATGCCGACGCTCATGCGGTTGAAACCGAGACGGCCCAGGTGCAGCACGGTGTCGCGGCCAACCTTGCGCGGGTCGATCTCGATCGAGAACTCGCCTTCCGGCAGCAGCTCGAAGTAGCGGTTGATGACGCCCATCACCCGGTCCAGCTGCGCATCGGACAGGAAGGTCGGTGTGCCGCCGCCGAAATGCAGCTGGATCACCTTCTCGCGACAGCCGAGTTTTTCCGCCACCAGCGCGATTTCCTTTTCCAGGTAGTCGAGGTAGGCGTCGGCACGGCTCTTGTCCTTGGTGATGATCTTGTTGCAGCCGCAGTAGTAGCAGATGGTGTTGCAGAACGGGATGTGCACGTACAGCGAAATGCCGCGATGGTTTGCCCCAATGGCGCGCTGCGCCAGGCAATGTTCATAATCATTCACCCCGAAACCGGCGTGAAAACGGTCGGCAGTCGGATAGGAGGTGTAACGCGGACCGGACCCTTCCAGTGTTTCGATCAGGGTCCGGTCGAAAACACATTGGGTCGGGATAAATGCAGAATGAGCAGCC
This sequence comes from Vogesella sp. AC12, assembly GCF_024437575.1. NCBI lineage: Bacteria > Pseudomonadati > Pseudomonadota > Betaproteobacteria > Neisseriales > Chromobacteriaceae > Vogesella > Vogesella sp. AC12. The sequence continues at coordinate 291,985 of NZ_JANFNU010000002.1, read as the reverse complement.
ATCATATATTTTGATTGGAAATCTGGTGGGGGACTGGTAAATTTGCGCAATTACGCCTTGATCTGCATTGACGCTCATCAAGCAAGCTCATCTGTCCCTGGAAATCGACTCTCGGTATGAACGATCTGTCCTCCCCCCTGCATTCGCTGAAAGTCACTTGTTCCAACTGCAGCCTGCGTGAATTGTGCCTGCCGGTGGGGCTAAACCGTGACGAGATGGCCCAGCTGGATGCCGTTATCCGTCAGAGCCGCCGTTTCAAGCGCGGTGAATACCTGTTCCGCAGCGGAGAAGGTTTCCGTTCTTTATACGCGGTGCGCACCGGCTATTTCAAGACCTGCGTTTCCAGCCAGGACGGCCGCGAACAGGTTACCGGTTTCCACATGTCCGGCGAGCTGATGGGGCTGGACGGCATTTCCTCCAACACCCACGGTTGCGACGCCATCGCGCTGGAGGACAGCGAGGTGTGCGAGCTGCCGTTCAGCCGCATGGAAAGCCTGGGACGCGACATCCCCAGCCTGCAACACCACTTCTTCCGCCTGATGAGCCGCGAAATCGTGCGCGACCAGTCGGTGATGCTGCTGCTGGGCAATATGAAGGCGGAAGAACGCCTCGCCGCCTTCCTGCTCAACCTGTCGCAGCGCCTGGCCAGCCGCGGCTTTGCCGCCAACGATTTCATCCTGCGCATGAGCCGCGAGGAAATCGGCAGCTTCCTCGGCCTGAAACTGGAAACCGTCAGCCGCACGCTGTCGAAATTCCAGCAGCAGGGCTGGATCCTGGTCGATCACAAGCACATCCAGCTGGTCCGCCCGGAAGAGCTGAAGGCCCTGGTGGCCGGCTGCTCGCAGGCCAACAGCGCCGGCTAAGCCCGCCGCGTGACCCAATAAAAAAGCCCGGACTTGCTCCGGGCTTTTTGCTTGTCACCGCCGGCTAGCGCGCACCATGCGGCAGCCGCAGCAGCGCGTCGCTCATCGCCTCGGCCAGGTAGTACAGCGAGAAGATGCCGCCGTAGCTCCAGGTGGCGCGCACCGCGCCGAAGCGGCCGCGCTGCACGAAAGGCATCGCCCGCCACAACGGGGTGCCGAACAGCTTGCCGGCCTGCTCGAACGGCTGCTGGTACAGCACCACGCTGTCGCGCAGCTGCCCCAGCTGCACCACCTGCTGCTGCGTCACCCCCCAGATCGACGCCGCCGGCTGCGGCGTGCCGGCGATGCCCAGCCGCTGCAGCGCGTGCAGCGGCATCGAGTTGCTGCCGTACACGTACACCACCGCCGGGCTGGCAAAACGGATCACGTCCACCCGCGGCAGCTGCGTGCCGAAGCGCTGCTGCAGCCGGCCGCGCAGGCGGGCAAAGCCCTGCTCCATGCCGGTCAGCCGCCGCTCGGCCAGCGCCGTGCGCCCGAACAGCCCGGCCAGCTGCAGGTAGATGTCACGCGCCACCTGCGCGTTGTCGTGATCGTGACGGTAGGCGTCGAAGTACAGCACCGGGGCGATGCGCGCCAGTTGCGGCCGCATGTCCAGTAGGCTGGGGCTGATGATGATCAGGTCCGGCTTCAGGCTGGCCAGCAGCTCCAGGTTGGGCTCCAGCCGACCGCCGGCCGGCAGCGTGGTAGATGGCAAGGTTGGCCGCACCACCCACTTGCGATAGTCGTCGGCATCGGCTACCGCCAACGGCGTAATGCCCAACTCCAGCAACTGTTCGGCGGCCTCCCAGCTCAGCGCCACCACCCGCTGCGGCGAGCGTGCAAAATGATGCACGCCGTCGCTGTCGCGCACGGTCAGCGCCGCCGCCAGTCCAGACCACAGCAGCAACGCTGCGGCCAACGTTGTCCAGACTGCCCGCGCCATTACGCCCTCCCCCGGCGCAAACGCTGCGCCAGCAACAACAAGATGAAATACGCCCCGCACAGCACCGAGGCCAGGATGCCGACCGGCACCTGCAGCGGGAAGATCAGCACCCGCCCCAGCCAGTCCGCCACCAGCAGCAGCACGCTGCCCAGCAGCGCCGCCAGCAGCAGCTGCTGCAGCACGCGGCGCGCGCCGAGCATGGCGGCGATATGCGGTGCCAGCAGGCCGAGAAAGCCAACCGGCCCCAGCACGCTGGTGACCAGCGCGGTCAGCAGCGCCACCAGTGTCAGCCACGTCAGCCGGCTGCGTGCCAAGTGCAGGCCGCGCCCTTGCGCCACACCGTCGCCAATGCTCAATAGCGTCAGCGCACGTTGGCCGCACAGCGCCAGCGCGCCCAGCAGCAGCACGCCGCCGCTGAGCAGCAGCGCCTGCTCTCCCGATACGCGATAGGTGGAGCCGGCCAGCCAGCCGAGGATGGCGAAGCTATCCGCCGTGCCGCGCGCCAGCGCGAACTGCAGCACCGCCTCCAGCAAGGCCGCCAGCGAGATGCCGACCAGCGCCATCATCCCCGGCGCGTACTGCTGACGCCGCCCCAGCCACAGCAGCAGGCCCAGCACCGCCAGGCTGCCGCCAAAGGCCATCAGCGGCCCGCCCTGCTGCAGCGGCCGCCCCAGCCACAGGCTGGCCGCCAGCAATGCCAGCGTGGCGCCGGCCGACAGCCCCAGGATGTCCGGGCTGGCCAGCGGGTTGCGCAGCAGCCGCTGCAACACCACGCCGGCGACGGCCAGCCCGGCACCGGCGGCCACCGCGGTGAGCGTGCGCGGCCAGCGGAACGACCAGATCAGCGCGTCCGGCCACGCCAGCTGCCAGCCGTGCGCGCCCGGCGCCAGCGTCAGGCTCAGCACGGCCAGCGCCAGCAGGCCGCTCAGCAGCAGCGCCCAGCCCCACGGACGCAACGGGCGCGCCGCCGGTGTCAGCGCCAGACTCTGCTGGCTGCCGCCCGGCAACTGGCGGCGGGTAAACCACAGCAGCGCCGGCGCGCCAATCAGTGCCGCCGCCGCACCGCTGGGCACCAGATCGGCCGACCAGCCGCTGGCCAGCAGCGCCACCGCGTCGGTCGCCAGCAGCAGCAGCGCGCCCAGCAGCGCACTGTAGGCCAGCTCGTCGCGTGCGCCGCGCGCGCCCAGCAGGCGGGCGAAGTTGGGCGTCAACAGACCGATGAAGCCGATCAGCCCCACCGCGGTGATCGCCACCGAGCTCAGCCACAGTGCGGCCAGCAGCATCAGCAGCAGCGCCGGCCACAGGCTCAGCCCCCGGCCCTGTGCACCGCTGGCACCCAGCCGCAGCAGGGTCAGCGGGCGCGGCGCCAGCCACAGCAGCAACAGCATCGGCGCCAGCCGCGGCCACAGCCACTGCACCCACTGCCAGTCGTGCTGCGTCAGGTCGCCCGCGCCCCAGATGAACAGGTTGCGGCTGTACTGGTCGTGCAGCATCACGATCGCGGACGCCAGCGCGCCCAGCAGCAGGTTGAGCGCCATGCCGCCCAGCACCAGCGGCAGGCCGCCGATGCCGTGCGGGCCGGCAATCAGCAGCACCAGCAGCAGCGCCAACATGGCGCCGGCCAGCGCCGGCCACTCGCCATGGTTGGCCGCAAGCTCCGGCAGCCAGAGGGTGGCGCACACCAGCCCCAGCCAGGCGCCGGCGCTGGCGCCCAGCGTCATCGGCGACACCAGCCGGTTCTGCGTCAGCTGCTGCAGCAGGCTGCCGGAAAAGCCCAGCGCGGCGCCGACCAGCAGCGCCATCGTCAGCCGTGGCAAGGCGGCAAACACAAACTGCAATTCGGTGAAATCGACCGGCGCACGGCTCAGCAGCGCCCATTGCGTGGCAGCGGGCAGCGGGTTGCCGATCTGCAGCTGCAGCAGCGCCAGCAGCACGATAGCGAACACGGTCAGTGGATAGCGCCGCGGCCAGGCTTGTGGCCGTGCGGGCAGAGTCAGCGTCGCCAGCATCTCAGGCCACCACCGCGACCGGACGGCCGCCGGCATGCGGCAGCAGGCGGATGTCGATGTCGTACAAGGCCGACAGCCTAGGCGAATCCAGCAGCTGCTCGGGCGTGCCGTCGAAGAACAGCTCGCCGCGCTTCAGCGCCACGATGCGGTCGGCGTAGCGCGCCGCCAGGTTGACGTCGTGCAGGATGGCGACGATGCCGCGCCCCTGCTCGCGGTTCAGCGTGCGCAGTAGCGCCATCAGCTCGTACTGGTGCGCGAGATCCAGCGCCGAAGTCGGCTCGTCCAGCAGGATCAGCGGCGACTGCTGCGCCAGCAGCATCGCGATCCACGCACGCTGGCGCTCGCCGCCGGACAGCAGGTCGGCCAGGTGGCCAGCGTGGTGGGCGATGTCGGTGTCGCGCATCGCCTGCGCGATGAGGGCGGCGTCCTCCGCCTGCCAGCGCCCCAACAGGCCGCGCCACGGATAGCGGCCGAGCCGCACCAGCTCAGCCACGGTCAGGCCGGCCACCTCCGGCAGCCGTTGCGGCAGGAAGGCGACGCGGCGGGCGAAGTCGCGGCTGGAGTACGCGGCCAACGTTTGGCCGTCGAGACTGATGTGGCCGTGATCCGGCGGCAGCTGCCGCGCCAGCAGGTTCAGCAGCGTGGATTTTCCCGAGCCGTTATGGCCGAGGATCACGGTGAACTGGCGCGGGTCCAGATCCAGCGCCGGCAGCGCCAGTATGTTCCGGCCATCGCGACAGACGCGGATGTCACGCAGTGACAGCATCGTGGGACAACTCCTGTTTCAGCAGCGCCAGTCGCGCCGCGGGTTTCAGTTTCGGGCAGGTGCTGCACAGCTCACCGTCGCAGCGGCGGAAGTGCTGGCAGCACACCTTGCGTTCCAGCGCCAGACGCTGACGGCCGTCGTCCAGCGCCACCGTCATCAGCGCGCTGGCATCGGGCTGCGCCAGTGCGGCCAACCATTGCGGTGCCAGCGCCAACAGCCGCGGGTTGCCCAGCTGTGCATCGCAGCGCTGCGCGTGCAGCAGCGCCGCCAGCAGGCAGTCGGCCAGCAGCCGGCCGGCCATTTTCGGATGCAGCTTGACGTGCTGGTTCACCAGCTCGAGCAGCGGCTGGCTCAGCGCCTGCAGCTGGGCGCCGGCGCTGGCGATCAGCGCCGCCTCGCTGCCGTGCTGCAGCCCGGTATCCGGCAGGCGGTAGCCGAGCACCATGCACGGCTGCCGGCGCTGGCTGATGCCGCCCAGCGCCGGCAGGCAACCGGCCAGCTGCACCGCCAGTACCGCCAGATAGACCGGCTGCCACAACAGCAGCGTCCAGCCGCGGCTACCCCAGTAGTGCGCCCCGGCTTCGGGGTGGGCGGCCTGCAGGCTGGCCAACAGCGCGGCGACCGGCGCCGGGTTGGCCGCATCGGCGGTGATGTCGTCGGGGCCGGGCGGCCCCACTTCGCCGTCCATGCCCGGCAACAGCTGCCCGATGCCCGCCAGCAAGGCGTGGCCGTGGTCCGGGGTGATCAGAAAGCTCATGTCTGCCTTCCTGGCACCGCCACCCGCAGGCGGCGGCGCCAACGGTTAGCGCGGCGCGTAGTCCGCAATCGGGTTACGCAGCGTGCCGGCAAACTTCAGGTTCTTCGCCGGATCGGCCAGGTCGATCATCTGCTGGTTGTTGCCCAGCTGCAGCCGGTTCAGGCACGACAGCGTGAACTCGGGGGCAAACAGGTCATAGCGGGCAAACTTGCCGGCCAGCTGCGGCTGGCTGGCCTGGTAGTCCAGCACGCACTGCGCCACCTCGCGCCAGAAGGCTTGCTGCGGCAGCGTGCCGCTCTGGTCCAGGACCGCGCCGACAAAGCGGAAGAAGCAATCGAACACGTCGGTAAACAACGACAGGATCTTCAGCTCTTCCGGCACCGACACCGCCAGCCGCTGCACGCCTTCGGGCAGGACCGCATCCGGATTGAGGATGGCGCACTCCTCGGCGATGTCCTTCATGATGGCACGCAGCGGCACGTTGTTTTCCAGCTGCAGGATCAGGTTCTCGCCATGCGGCATGAACACCAGGTCATGCGCATAGAAGCAATGCAGCAACGGCGTGAGATAGGCGGCGAGATAACGCTGCACCCAGTGCTGCGCATCCAGCCCCGAGCTGCGGATCAGCTCGGGCAACAAGGCACGGCCGTGGGCGTCGATGTGCAGCAGCGAGGCCATGGTCATCAGCCGCTGGCCGGGTGCCAGCAGCGGCAGCGGGTTTTCGCGCCACAGCGCCGAGAACATCTTCTTGTACGGCGTATCCTTGGTGATGCCCTGCTCGTAATAGTGGTTACGGAAGCCGATGGCCGCCTCTTCGCGCAGGATGGTGAAACCGTTGGCCGCCAGATAAGGATCGGCCTCGATGTGGCGCTTGATCCACTCGTTGATCGCCGGGGTGGCCAGCATGTAGTACGGCGACAGCCCGCGCATGAAGCCCATGTTGAGAATGGACAGCGCGGTCTTCACGTAACGCTTGCCCGGCTGGCTGACGTTGTAGAAGGTGCGGATGGACTGCTGCGCCAGGTAGGCGTCCTGGCCATAGCCCAGGCACACGATGTTCTGGCGGGCGACATCGGCGGCAAACGCCAGTGCCAGCTTGTTGAACCATTGCCACGGGTGGGCCGGCATCAGCAGGTAGTCGTCCCCGTTGAGGCCGCGCGCCGCCAGCTGGCGGGCAAAGTCGGCCAGCTGCGCGGCGCCCAGCTCCTCGTCCAGCAAGCGCTGGTAGGACAGGTCGCTGGTGCTGCTGAAGGTGGCTTTATCCTTGTGCACCGCCAGCCAGATCAGGCGCACCGGCGAGGCCGCTTCCGGTGCATAGCTGCGGTAGTCGGCAGTATCAAACCCGATGCGGCCGTTGTTGGCGACGAAGCACGGATGGCCTTCCATCATCGAGGTTTCCACCGACTGGAAATCGGCGCGGGTCAGCTCGGCGGCGCTCAGCGACGGCACGGTGTGCTTGTAGGCGCTGCCGTACAGGGTGCTGCTGATCTCGTCCAGGTACACCGGCATCATGTCGTCGCCGATGCCCAGCACCTGCTTGTGCTCGATGATGAAGGCCAGCGCGTCCGGCTCGGCCTCGGCGCCGTCCAGCTGGCGCACGATGCTGTCCGCGTCGATGTCCCAGTGATCCAGCGCCAGCAGGCGGGCGCGGAAACGGTAGCTGGCGCCCTGCTCCGGCACCTCCCAGCAGTAGTGACCCCATGCGCCGTCCGTGGACAGCAAGGTTGGCCGCAACAGCCGTTCGTGGGCAAACTCGGCCAGTGCCTTGCGCACCAGCAGACGGTTGACCTTGCGCCAGATGACCGGCTCCAGATGGGCGGCCGCCTGTTGCGGCTTGTCGAATACGGTGGTGTTCATGTGTGTGTTCCTGTGTTATTGCGCCAGCCCAAGAGCGGCGGCGTAGTGTTCGCGGGTGCAGAAAGCCAGGTGGGCACGCTTGTGCGGCAGTTCGATTTCCTGCTGGTAGACGAAGCCGGCGTGGCGGTTGATGGCGTGGATCTTGTCGTTGCGCACGTCCGGCTCCACCACCACGCGGCGGGTGGCCGGATCACAAAACAGGAAGTCCAGGATCACGCGCATCACTGCACGGGTGAAGCCGGGAATGCGCCGCTCGGGCGGCGCCACCAGGAAGTGCATGCCGCAGTCGCCCGCCTGCACCGGGTAGTGCGCGCCCAGCACGTCGTGCGCCGGGTGGTAGCACTCCAGCAGGAAGGCCGGCTGGCCGTGGTACAGCCCCAGGTAGCAGGCAGTGTGCGCGCCCTGCTGCAGCGCGTGGTAGGCATCGCTCACCTCGGCCAGCGTGGCCTGCTGCATGCCCCAATAGCGGGCGTAGTCCTGCGTCACCCAGCGGTGCAGCAGCGGCATGTCGGCGGGCACCTGCAGCGGGCGCAGGCTGAAGTCGCCCACGCCGGGTACCCGGGACTGGAACACGTTGGCCGCAGGTGCGGCGTGGCGTTCGGTATTCAGTACGGTCATCAGAGACTCCTCAGGCGGTGACCAGCTTGCGCGGGGTCACCGCCAGCAAGGGATAAAGCAGCGCGGTCAGCACGAAGCCGGCGGCCGCCACCAGAAAAGGCATCGCCAGCCCTTGCCCCGCCACCAGTGCTCCGGCGGCGTAGGAGGCGGCCAGCACGCCCAGGTTCTGGCAGAAATTGATCTTGCTGTAGTCGGCGGCGTAGCTCTGCGCCGTGCCGAGGCGGAACAGCTGCACATCCAGTTGCACGGTGAGCTGGAACATGGCCCAGCCGAACAGGCAGCGTCCCAGCAGCAACAGCGCGGCATCCGGCAGCGCTTGCAGCAGCAGGCCGGCGGTGCCGATGAGCAGCATGACCGGCAGGCTGCCCAGCGGCTCAAGACCGCGGTGCGCACGCTGCCGGTTGTGCCACAGCCCGGCCAGTGCCAGCAGTGCCGGCAGCGCGAACACCGCCGCGGCCAGTCGGCTGTCGCCGATGCCGCTCACCGCCTGCCAGTGCAGCGCAAAGAACGCGCGCACCAGGTAGGCACTGAAGTAGAACAGCAGCATCAACCCCGCCAGCCGGTAGACGCGACGCAGGCGCCCGCCATCGTCCCCGCCCGTCGCCACCGCCGTCGCCACCGCCGGCTTCGCCGCCGGCGTCAGCGCCGCCAGCGGCTGCCGCCACAGCAGGTACAGGCAGATGGCGATCTGCAGCGCGTCGCCCGCCGCCATCAGCAGGAACACCTGCCCACCGTCCGCGCCCTGCAACAGCAGTCCACCGAGCAGCGCGCCGGCAATGCCACCGAAGTGCACGATCACCGACAGCAGCCCGACGGTGGCGGCGTGCTCGCCCTCCTCCGACAGCCCGATCAGGTAGGGGTAGACCAGCAGGTAGCTGCCCTTGAACGCGATCATGGCCAGCGACAGCAGCCAGAAGCCGGCCAGCGAGGTGGTCCAGTAGCAGTACAGGCACAGCAGCCCGGCGGCCAGCTGGGTAAACACCAGCAGCTGCAGCAGCGGCATGTGCCGCACCAGCCGCGCCCACAGCGGCAGCGCGAACATCACCGTCAGGCACATCGCCGCCAGGTAGGCGCCGACGTGCTGCGGGTCGTTCACGCCGAAACGCTCGGCGAAGAACTGCGGGTAGAACGGCAGCAGCATGGCGTCGCTGACCACCGCCAGCGCGGTGAGGCCCATCAGCAAGGGTTTCTGCCTCATGCGCTCAGTCGCTCCGTGGCTCGCGACAGCGCTTCCGGCACCGCAAACTGCTGGAAGGCGATCTGGCGCTCCACCGGGTAGTGCGCCACCCCGGTCATGGCGCGGATCAGCCACGAGTTGCGGTAGCACGCCATGCCCAGGTCCGGCGTGACCAGGCCGTGGGTATGCAGCTCGGCGTTCTGCACGAAGATCTCGCTGCCAGCGTGGTCGATGCTGTAGTTGCGGCCAACGTCGAAACGGCCGCGCACGTCGCGCCTGATGCGACCGGCGATCGGCTGCAGGAAGGCCGGCTCGCGGTAGTGGTAGCCGGTGGCCAGCACCAGCGCGCCGCTGCCCAGCTCGAAATGCGCGTCCTGCTCGGTCTGGTGCAGCGACAGCCGGTACTCGCCGGCGGCCTCGTCGTAGCGGCACGCGGTGAGCGCGGTATTGGTCAGCAGCAAGGTGTCGACCTCGCCCTGCAGGCGCTTGTTGTACAGCGCATCGTAGATATCGTTGATCAGCGTGCGGTTGATGCCCTTGTACAGGCCCTTCTGCTGCTGCATCAGCTCGTCGCGTCTGACCATCGGCAGGTGGTGGAAGTAGTCGATGTACTCCGGCGAAGTCATCTCCAGCGTGAGCTTGCTGTACTCCAGCGGGAAGAAGCGCGGCGAACGCGTCAGCCAGTTCAGGCGGTAGCCGAAACGGTCGATGTCCTGCAGCAGGTCGTAGTAGATCTCGGCCGCGCTCTGGCCGCTGCCGACCACGGTGATGCTCGGCTGCCGCTGCAGCTCGGCCTTGTCCGCCAGATAGCTGGACGCATGGCCGACGCGGTCGGCCACCTCGTGGCAGCACGCCGGCAGGTAGGGCACGGTGCCGGTGCCCAGCACCAGATGGCGGCCGCGATAGACCTCGCGCTGGCCGCTAGGCGTGTGTACCGCGTGCACGCTGTACACGCCGGCGACGTACTCCACCCGCTCCACGTAGCGCTGCCAGCGCAGGCTGGCCAGCTGTGCCGTCACCCACTGGCAGTACTGGTTGTACTCCTGCCGCATCATGAAAAAATCTTCCTTGATGTAGAAGCCGTAGATGCGGCCGGTGGTTTTCAGGTAGTTGAGGAAGCTGAAGCGGCTGGTGGGGTCGGCCAGCGTGACCAGGTCGGCCAGGAACGGCGTCTGCAGCGTGGCGCTGTCCAGCATCATGCCTGGGTGCCAGTTGAAGCCCTCGGCCTTGTCCAGGAACACGCCGTCCAGATCGGGCAGCGGCTCGGTGAGGCACGCCAGCCCGAGGTTGAACGGGCCGATGCCGATGGCGACGAAATCATGAATCTTGCTGTGCATGGTGTACTCCTCAGGCCGACAGCGCGCACGGCTGCGCCACGCTGGCCAGATAGTGTTCGCCGTGACGGCGGATCAGGCCGGCAACGGCACTCAGGTCCGCCAGCGTGGTGTCCGGGTTCAGCAGCGTCAGTTTCAGGTACTGGCGGCCGGCCACGCGGGTGCCGGCAATCACCGCCTCGCCGGAACGGAAAATGGCCTTGCGGATGTACACGTTGGCCGCATCGATCACCTCGTCCGCCACCGCCTGTCGTGGCACGAAACGCAGTACCAGCGTGGACAGCTGCGGCGCGGCGGCAAACTGCAGCGCGGTGTCGTCACGCAGCGTGGCGTAGGCCTGCGCGGTCAGCTCGATGACACGGTCGAACATGGCGCCGATCTGCTGCGCGCCCATGCTGCGCAAGCTCAGCCACAGCTTCAGCGCGTCGAAACGGCGCGTGGTCTGCAGGCTCTTGTTGACCAGATTGGGCGTGCCTTCCTGCGTCGCGCTCAGCGGATTGAGGTAGTCGGCGTGGCAGGTGACGTGGGCGAAGTGGCGGCGATCGCGGGCGAAGAAGGCGCTGCAGCTCACCGGCTGGAAGAAGGACTTGTGGTAGTCGACGGTGACCGAATCGGCCAGCTCGATGCCGGCCAGCCAGTGGCGACGCGTCGGCGACAGCAACAGCGCGCCACCGTAGGCGGCGTCGACATGCAGCCAGATACCGTGCTGGCGACACTGTGCGGCGATGGCGGTGAGCGGATCGATGCTGCCGAAATCGGTGGTACCGGCGGTGGCGACCACGGCAACCGGCAGCAGGCCGTCGCGCTGGCAACGGGCGATTTCAGCGGCCAGCGCGGCACTGTCCATGCGGTAGTGCGCATCGCACGGCACGCTGATCACCGCATCGTAGCCCAGCCCCAGCAGCGCGGCGGATTTCTGCACGCTGAAATGGCTGGCCGACGAGCACAGGATGCGCAGGCGGTGGGCATCCGCCGGCAGGCCGTGGCGCTTCACGTCATGGCCCTGGCGCGCATAGTGGCTGTCGCGCGCCAGCAGCAGCGCCATCAGGTTGGACTGCGTGCCGCCGCTGGTGAACACGCCGTCGGCGTCCGGCCCCAGGCCGATGCGGCCCAGCGTCCAGTCGATCAGCTTCTGCTCGATCAGGGTGCCGCCGGCGCTCTGGTCCCAGGTATCCAGCGACGAGTTCACCGACGACAGGATCAGCTCGGCCATGATGGCCGGGATCACCACCGGGCAATTGAGGTGCGCCACGTAGCGCGGATGGTGGAAGTAGACGGCATCGTCCAGGTACAGCGCGGCCAGTTCGGCCAGCACGGCGTCGGTGTCGCCGGCCGCGCTATCCAGATCGATGCCGCTGAACGCCGGCGCCAGCTCCTGCGGCAGCACGCCGCTGAACGGCTGCGCCACTGCGGCCAACCTGTGGCTCAGCAGCTGCAGGCTCTGCTCGATGCCGCTGCGGAAGGCGGCGACATTGTGCTGGTTGAAAAGGTGCCGCGTACCCGGCACCTCCGCTCGCGACAGCCTGGTGCTGTCTTTGCTCACGATTTGCTTGATGGACATGTTCAAGTCTCGCATGGCCTGTCATCACGACAGGGGGGTGGGCCATGCTTGCGTCAGGCGCCCTCGGCTGCGGCGCCACGCTGACACAAGCCAGTCATGCATCAGGCCGCGCACGGGCGCAGCCTGACTGCATACAGGCGCTGGTTGCGGTTGCGCGGCCGGCCACGGCACGGGCGGCAATACGGTAGCGGCGTTCCATCACTGCGTACTCCTGTTTGGCATGCCTCGCATCATATTGCCAATGATAATAATTATCAATATGATTATTGTACTGTTGTTGGCCGCTGCAAACAGCCGGCATACAGCGCAGCGTCCGCGCCGACCAGCACACCGGCGCGCTCCCCCACCGGATCCCGCGATCCCACACATGGATTATTCAGGCATGCAGAACACACCCCGCCCAGGCCATCACCCCAGCCGCACCCGGCAGCCACTGAGCAGCGCCCTGCGCATCGCCACCCTGGCGCTGGCCGTCAACCAGGCCTACGCCGCCGACAGCACTGCGGAGGCGCGGCTCGATACTGTCGTCGTCAGCGCGGAGCAAGGCGGCGACGCCCAGGCGCCGACCGTCGGCTACCGCGTCAAGTCCAGTCTTGGCGCCACCAAGACCGATACCGCCATCAAGGAAATCCCGCAGGCGGTGTCGGTGGTGACCAAGCAGCAGATCGACACCCAGAAGCCGCGCACCGTCAGCGAGGCGCTGCGCTACACGCCGGGCGTGTTCACCGGCGCCGTCGGCGCCACCACCCGCTACGACTACATCGTGCTGCGCGGCTTCAGCGACCACCCCACCGCCAACGAATTCCTCGACGGCCTGCGCCTGTTCGGCGACCCGGACGGCTACAACACGCTGCAGATCGACCCGTACGCGGTGGAGCGGCTGGACATCATCCGCGGCCCGGCCTCGGTCACCTACGGCCAGGCCTCGCCCGGCGGCCTGGTGGCGATCAGCAGCAAGCGGCCGCTGGACACGCCTTACCACGAGATTTCGCTGAGCGCCGGCAACCGCGAGCAGCGCGCGGCAGCGCTGGACTTCAGCGGCCCGATGGATGGCCGTGACGACCTGTCCTACCGGCTGCTGGCCAAGGCCGCCGCAGCCGAGCAGCAGCAAAACGGCGCCAGCACCGAGCGCTACCTGCTGGCTCCGTCGCTGAACTGGAAAATCGGCGACCGCACCTCGCTGCTGCTGCAGGCCTATCTGCAGAAAGATCCGGATACCGGCTGGCACGGCGCGCTGCCCTACGCCGGCACCGTGGTACCACACAACGGCAAGACCATCGGCACCGACTTCAACGACAGCTCGCCGACCGACGGCATGAGCCGCGAACAGCAGTTCTACGGCTACCAGCTGGCACACGACTTCGGCAACGGCTGGTCGTTCCAGCAGAAATACCGCTACCAGATCAGCAAGACCGACCTGTCGCAGTACTCGCAGTACGGCTGGGTAGCGGACAACGCCGACGCGCTGCTGCGCTCCTATGCGCGGGCGGAAGAACGCTCCACCGCCCACATCCTGGACAACAGTGTGCAGGGCAGCTTTGCCACCGGCGCCCTGCAGCACACCCTGCTGGCCGGCGTGGAATACCAGCGCAACGAAAACAAGGGCTACAACTCCTACCAGTACCTGGCCACTACCCTCGACACCGTCAACCCGGTGTACGACAACAGCAGCAGCACCGTGGTCCCGACCTACTTCAACCGCCAGCGCGAACAGCTCGGGTTGTACCTGCAGGACCAGCTGGCACTGGGCAACTGGCGGCTGACCGCCGGCCTGCGCCACGATCAGGCCGACGTGTCCGACACCAACCCGCAGACCGGCAACAGCAGCAGCTGGTCCGGCAGCAAGCTGACCCGGCGCCTGGGCGCGGTGTACCTGGCCGACAACGGCCTGGCGCCGTACGCCAGCTACAGCGAGGGCTTCGACCCGAGCATGGCCTACGCCACCGACAGCAGCGGCAAGGTGCTAAAACCGCTGGAGAGCAAGCAGACCGAGGTCGGCATTCGCTACCAGCCGGCGGGCGGCAACACCCTGCTGTCGGCGGCGGTGTATGACCTGGAACAGAAGAACGTCGCGCAGTACAACAACAGCACCTTCAAGTACGACCCGATCGGCGTGGTGCGCTCGCGCGGCATCGAGCTGGAGGCCAATACCCGCCTGACCTCCAGGCTGTCGCTGCTGGCCGGCTACACCTACACCGACATGGAGGTGAAGGAAGGCAGCAACGCCGGCAAGACGCCGTATCTGGCGCCCGCGCACAAGGCCTCGCTGTGGCTGGATTACGCGCTGGACAACGGCCTGACGCTGGGTGGCGGCACCCGCTATACCTCGTGGCTGTGGGCCGATTCTGCCAACAGCGCCAAGGTGCCGGAGGTGACGCTGTTCGACCTGTCCGTACGCTACGATCTGGGCCGCGCCAACAGCGCGCTCAAGGGCGCCACCATGCAGCTGACCGCCAACAACCTGGCCGACAAGACCTACGTCGCCTCGTGCTACAGCACCTATGCCTGCTACTACGGCGAACGCCGCAACGTCAGCGCCACCGTCAACTACAAGTGGTAAACCGGCCACCCACTGCGGCGGCGCGGCTCGCCCGCTCCGCCGCGGCCTGAGGCAACAAAAAAGCCCGGATCGACCGATCCGGGCTTTTTGCATCGTGCGTTGCGGGCTCAGCCGGCCTGCCAGCCGCCACCCAGTGCCGCGTACAGCGACACCACCGCCGACAGCCGCGCCAGGCGGGCACTGGACAGCGCCTGCTCCACCTGGAACACGCCGCGCTCGGCATCCAGCACGTCCAGATAGCTGGAGTAGCCGTTGTCGTAGCGCAGTCGCGCGAGGCGCAGCGCCTCGCGCAGCGAGGCCAGCTGCTGCAGCTGCGCCTGTTCGGTGGCGCGCGTGGTGCTGACCGCCGACATCGCGTCCAGGGTGTCGGCAAACGCCTGCTGCACCGTCTTCTCGTACACCGCCAGCGCCTGTTTCTGGCGCGCGTTGGCGGCATCGACACCGGCGGCGATGCGGCCGGCGTTGAAGATCGGCGCGGTCAGGTTGGCCGCGAAGTTCCAGGTCTGTGCCGGGCCGCTGAACAGGTCGGTCAGCGCGGTGCTGGCGCTGCCGATGCCGGCCGACAGGCTGATGCTCGGGAAGTAGGCGGCGCGGGCGACGCCGATGCGGGCGTTGGCCGCGATCAGGCTGGCTTCCGCCGCCGCCACGTCGGCACGGCGCAGCAGCAGGTCAGACGGCAGGCCGGACGGGATCTGCTCCGGCTCGGCCAGCGCCGACAAGGCCTTGCCGCGGCCAAGGTTGGCCGCAATGTCACGCGGCGAACGGCCCAGCAGCACCGCCAGCGCGTGTTCGGTCTGCGTCACCGCCTGTGCCAGCTGCGGCACGGTGGCGCGCGCGCTGGCGGCCTCGGCCTCGGCCTGGCGCAGCTCCAGCTCGGAGGTCATGCCGCCGTTGAAGCGTTTCTGGCGCAGCTGCAGCGATTGCTCGCGGCTTTGCAGCGTGGCGCGGGCACTGGCGAGCTGGGCGTCGTAGCTGGCGAGCTGGAAGTAGCTCTTGGCCACCTGGCTGCCCAGCGACAGTCGCAACGCGGCCAGCGAGCGCTCGCTGGCGCTGACGTCGGCCAGCGCCGCTTCGCGTTCGCGGCGCAGCTTGCCCCACAGGTCCAGCTCCCAGCTGGCGGTCAGCCCGGCCTGGCGGCTGTCGAGCAGCGCCCCGCCACCACTGCTGTAGCTCGAGGTCTGGCTGCGGCCGCTGCCGGCGCTGGCGCTGACCTGCGGCAGCAGCCCGGCTCGCGCCACACCGGCGGCGGCGGCGGCTTCTTCCACCCGCGCCGCGGCCTGCACCAGATCACGGTTGTAGCGCAGCGACTCGTCTATCATCGCGTCCAGCACCGGATCCTCGAAACTGCGCCACCAGTCGCTGGCGACCGGCGCCACGTTGGCCGCCGCCTGCGGCATTTCCAGCTGCGGACGCTGGTAGTCGGGGCCGACCGCGCACGCCGACAGCGCGGCGGCGACCAGGATTGGCAACAGCGCTTGCTTAAGCATCATGCTGTTCTCCTTGTGGTGCCGGCTTGCGCTGGCTCCACTGCATAATCAGTTTGAAAAACAGGGGGATGAACAGCGCCGCGATGAAGGTTGCGGCCAACATGCCCCCGATCACACCGGTACCGATCGAGTGACGGCTGGCAGAGCCGGCGCCACTGGAAATCGCCAGCGGCACGCAACCGAGGATGAAGGCCAGCGAGGTCATCACGATCGGGCGGAAACGCAGCTTGGCCGCCTCCACCGCCGCCTCGGTCAGCGAACGCCCTTCTTCCATCTTCAGCACCGCGAACTCGACGATCAGGATCGCGTTCTTCGCCGCGAGGCCGATCAGCGTCACCAGCGCCACCTGGAAGTAGATGTCGTTCTCCAGCCCGCGCAGCCAGTTGGCCACCAGCGCGCCGAATACCGCGAACGGCACCGCGGTCAGCACCGCGATCGGCAGCGTCCAGCGCTCGTACTGTGCCGCCAGGATCAGGAACACCATCACCAGCGCGATCACGAATACCGTCGACGAGGCACCGCCGGTGGACTGCTCCTGGAACGCGGAGCCGGTCCACGCCAGGGTGTAGCCGTCCGGCAGCGTTTCCTTCGCCAGCTGTTCCATCACCGCCAGCGCTTCGCCCGAGCTGTAGCCCGGTGCCGGGCCGCCGACCAGTTTGGCCGACGGGAAGGCGTTGTAGCGCTCGACGATTTCCGGACCGGTGGCCTGCTCCACCGTCACCAGGCTGGACAGCGGAATCATCTGCCCGTTCTGCGCCCGCACGAACACGGTACGCAGGTTGTCGACGCTCTTGCGGAACTCGGCCTCCGACTGCAGCTGCACGGTGAAGATGCGGCCGAACTTGTTGAAGTCGTTGACGTACAGCGCGCCGAAGGTGCTCTGCATGGTGTCGAACACGTCGTCGATCGGCACGCCCAGCGCCTTGGCCTTTTCACGGTCCAGCTGCACGTTGACCTGTGGCACGTTGGCGGAGAAGGTGCTCTGCACGCCGGCCAGTTCCGGCCGTTTCGCCGCCGCCATCATCAGCGCCTGCGCCTGGGCCGCCAGCTCGGCCGCCGAGGCACCGGCACGGTTCTGCACGTAGGCCTCGAAGCCGCCGGTGGAGGACATGCCGGAGATCGGTGGCGGGTTGAAGGCCAGGACCAGCCCTTCCTTGATGCCCGCCCCTTTCATGAACACGTCACCGACCACCGCCTGCGCCGACATGCCCGGCGCCTTGCGCTCGTCCCACGGCTTCAGGGTGATGAAGGTGACACCGGTGTTGGTGCGGTTGGAGCCGGACAGGATGTCGAAGCCGGCAAAGCTCATCACATCCTTCACCGCCGGGTTCTTGGCGATTTCCACGTCCAGCTTGTCCATCGCGTCCACGGTGCGGTTGATCGCCGCGCCGTCGGGCAGGATGGTGGCGGAGATCACGTAGCCCTGGTCTTCTTCCGGCGCCAGCGACGACGGAATCAGCTTGAACAGCCATGCCGAGGCGCCGATCAGCAGCCCGAACAGCACCAGTGCCAGCACGGAACGCTTGATCAGGAAGGCCACGCCGCTGCTGTAGCGCTGGGTGATGCGGTCAAACAGGCGGTTGAAGCCGTCGAAGAAGGCGTTGCTGTGCTGATGCTCGGACTTCAGCATCGCCGCGCACAAGGCAGGGGTCAGCGTCAGCGCCACGATGCCGGAGATGGTCACCGACATCGCGATGGTGATGGCGAACTGCTTGTACATCTGGCCGGCAATACCGCCCATGAACGCCACCGGGATGAACACCGAGCACAACACCAGCACGATGGCGACCACCGGGCCGCTGACTTCCTTCATCGCCTGGATGGTGGCTTCGCGCGGCGGCTTGCCCTCTTTCATCATGATGCGTTCGACGTTCTCCAGCACCACGATGGCGTCGTCGACCACGATACCGATCGCCAGCACCATGCCGAACAGCGTCAGGGTGTTGATGGAGTAGCCGAACATGTACATGCCGGCAAAGGTACCGACGATGGACACCGGCACCGCCAGCCCCGGAATCAGCGTCGCGCGCCAGTTCTGCAGGAACAGGTACACCACGGCGAACACCAGCACCATCGCTTCCATCAGCGTGGTGATCACTTCCTGGATCGACACCTCGACGAAGCGGGTGGTGTCGTACGGAATGGAATAGGACAGTCCGGCCGGGAATTTCGCCGCCAGCTCGTCCATCTTCGCCTGTACCGCCTTGGCGGTGTCCAGCTGGTTGGCGCCCGGCGCCAGGTTGATACCGATCGGGATGCTAGGACGGCCGTTGTGCTTGCCGTAGAAGTCATAGCCCAGCGCGCCCAGCTCCACCCGTGCCACGTCCTTCAGCCGTACCTTGGCGCCATCGGCAGCCGCGCGCACGATGATGTTCTCGAACTCGCTGGCCTCGGTCAGACGGCCCTTGGTGGTGATGGTGTAGGTGAAGTCCGGCTTGCCGGCGTTCGGTTCGGCGCTGATCTTGCCGGCGGCGAACTGCGCGTTCTGCTCACGGATGGCGGTGGCGACGTCGCTGGGCGTCAGCTTCAGCTGCGCCAGACGGTCCGGCCGCAGCCACACCCGCATCGCGTAGTCCTTGCCGGCGAAGTTGGTGACCTGGCCGACGCCGGGGATGCGCTTGATCTCGTCAACCACGTTGAGCAGCGCGTAGTTGCTCATGAACAACGTGTCGTAGCGCTTGTCCGGCGAGTACAGCGAGATCACCTGCAGGAAGGTGGCGGCCTGCTTGCGCACGTTGACGCTCTGGCGGCGCACCTCTTCCGGCAGCGACGACAGCACCGACTGCACGCGGTTGTTGACGTTGATCGACGCCTGGTCCGGATTGGTGCCGATCTTGAAGGTGACGTTGATGGTCAGCCGGCCGTTACTGGCACTGCTGGACTGCATGTACAGCATGTCGTCGACGCCGTTGATCGCCTGTTCCAGCGGCGAGGCCACGGTATCGGCGATCACCTCGGCGGAGGCGCCGGGATAGGCGGTGGTCACCGCCACCGACGGCGGCACGATCTGCGGGTACTGTTCGATCGGCAGCGCGCGCATGCCGAAGAAACCGGCCAGCACGATCACGATCGACAGCACGCTGGCAAAGATCGGCCGGCGGATGAAGAAAGATGAAAACATGTGTTATTCCTCGCCTTAGCCTTGGGCCGCTGCCGGGGCGGCAACGTTGGCCGCAGCCGCCTGCGGCACCACCTTGGCACCCGGGCGCAGCTTGATCAGGTTGTCGGTAATCACCAGGTCGCCGGCTTTCAGCCCGCTCTCGACGATGAAGCCGTTATTGGCGCTGTCGCTGATCTGCAGCGGACGAGCCTCGACGGTGTTGTCCTTGCCGACCACCCATACCATCTTGCCCTGCTGCGAGGTCAGCACCGCCTTCTGCGGCACCACCAGCGCATTGAGGCGCACCGCGCCCTTCAGCTCGACACGCACGAACTGGCCGGCACGCACGGTGCCTTCCGGATTGACGAAGCTGGCGCGCGCCGCCGAGGTGCCGGTGGTCGGGTCGATGACGCGGTCGGCAAAGTTGATGCGGCCTTCACGACCGTAAGTACTGCCGTCCGGCAGTTTCAGCGACACGATGTAGCGGCCGCCTTCCGGCTGGCGCAGCTTGCCGCTGGCCGCCAGTTGCTGGTTCTTCAGCACGTCGTTGTCGGACAGCGAGAACTTGACGTAGATCGGGTCCAGCTGCGAGATCTTGGTCAGCAGGCCGGCATCGCCCGGCTGCACCAGGCTGCCCTCGGAACGCGCCTCGGCACTGGTCACGCCGGAGATCGGCGCGGTAACGCGGGTGTAGCCGAGGTTGATCTGCGCCGACTTCATCGCGGCGCGGGCGGCGGCGACCGAGGCCTTGGCGCTGGCCAGCGCGGCCACCGCGTCATCGCGGTCCTTCTGGCTGACGGCATTTTCCTTGAACAGCGGCAGCACGCGGTCGTGGTCTTGCTGCGCACGGATCAGCTTGGCCTCTTCCAGCTTCAGCGTCGCCTCCGCCTGCTCCAGTGCCGCCTGGTATGGTGCGGCGTCAAGCTGGAACAGCACGTCGCCGGCGCGCACGCTGGCACCCTCGGTGTAGGCACGCTTCTGCAGGATGCCGGAGACGCGGGCGCGCACCTCCACCTCGCGCGAACCGACGGCCTGGCCGACGTACTCGGTGACCACCGGCACATCGGCGGCGGCCATCTTCACCACGCTGACCGGCATCGGCGGCATCGCCCCGTGACCGGCAGCCTGCTCGCCCTGCTGCCCGCAAGCGGTCAACATCACTGCCAGCGGCAACAGCGCCAGCGTCCATTTATGATTATTGAAAGAACTCACCAGAGATCTCCTTGATGTGTGCGTCGTACATTGGCAACAGCTGTCTGCGCGCTGCGTGCCGATCAAAAAATGCCAACCGGCTATATAGCATGCAATCGTGCTGGACAGCCGCTTGCCAGGACGCGTTTCTGAATTCCGGTACAGACAATGCGACAAATTTGCGCCATAATACATACATTCGTGTATGTATGTAAACAAATCAACCAGCGCAGCGGTGGCTTTAACGCTATCCTTACGCCGCGTTGAATAACCCTTTCGAGAACATGGCACGCAAGACTAGAGAAGAAGCCGAGCAAACCCGTCACCTACTGCTGGATACCGCCGAACAGGTATTCTGGGAAAAAGGTGTCGCCGCGACCTCGCTTGCCGACATCGCCGCCGCCGCCGGGCTGACCCGCGGCGCGATCTACTGGCACTTTTCCAACAAGCTCGACCTGTTCAACGCGCTGTGCGACCGCATCATTCCGGAGCTGGAAATCCTCGACGCGCGCCTGCTCGACAGCAGCATCAACCCGGCGACGCGGCTGTGGCTGCACGGTCATTCCATGTTCGCCCTGCTGCACGACAATCCGCGTATCCGTCGCATCTGCGGCATCCACCATCTCGGCTGCGAGCAGGTCGGCGAAATGGCGCCGTTGCTGTTGGAGCAGATCAGCTGGACCCAGGAAAAACAGGCCAAGCTGCAGCAGGTGCTGCACTGTGCGCAGGAGCAGCAATTGCTGCGTGCCGATGTCGATCCCAAGCTGGCCGCCATCGGCCTGCACAGCCTGTACGGCGGCCTGATCCACAGCTGGTTGCTGGCACAGGACGACCGCACCATTCACAATAATCTATCCGCGCTGTTAAGCCCTTATTTTGAAGGCATTTTCAAGGAGCGCTGCTGGCTGCAACCCCTGCCATGCGCTGCTGAATAGCGTTATACTCCGCGTCTTTACGCCTTCCGCCCTTCTGTCATGACTCACGCCATCAGCATCGATGCTGTCAGCAAACGCTTCGCGTCGCTGCAGGCACTGGATCACATCAGCTTCACTGTAGAACACGGCGAGTTCTTCGCCCTGCTCGGCCCCAACGGCGCCGGCAAGACCACGCTGATTTCCGCCATGGCCGGCCTGTCGCGCGCCGACAGCGGCCAGATCCGCATCATGGGCCACGACACAGTGGCGCAGGCGCGTGACGCACGCATGAAACTGGGCGTGGTGCCGCAGGAACTGGTGTTCGATCCCTTCTTCACCGTGCGCGAGACGCTGACCTTCCAGTCCGGCTATTTCGGCATCCGCCACAACGATGCCTGGATCGACGAACTGCTGCACAAGCTGGGGCTGACCGACAAGGCCAACGTCAACATGCGCGCGCTGTCCGGCGGCATGAAACGGCGGGTGATGGTGGCGCAGGCGCTGGTGCACCGCCCGCCGGTGATCGTGCTGGATGAACCAACCGCCGGCGTCGACGTCGAACTGCGCCAGAGCCTGTGGGCGTTCGTGAAGGAACTCAACGCCGCCGGCCACACCATCGTGCTGACCACCCACTATCTGGAAGAAGCCGAAGCGCTGTGCAGCCGCATCGCGATGATGAAAAAAGGCCGGCTGATCGCGCTGGAAAACAAGGACACCCTGCTGTCGCGCAGCGCGGCGCGCGAAGTGTCGCTGCAGCTGTCGGGGCCGTTGCCGGCCAGCCTGCAGCCGCTGAGCCTACGCCAGCAGGACGGCCGCCACATCCTGGCGCTGCCGGACATTGCCAAACTGGAGCAGGTATTGAGCGAACTGAGGTTGGCCGCAGTGGAAGTACGCGAACTGTCGGTGCACGAAACCGATCTGGAGCAGGTCTTCGTCAAGCTGATGCACGGGGGACAACTCTGATGTATGGCTTTCTGACCCTGTTCAAGAAGGAAATCCTGCGCTTCTGGAAGGTCGGCTTCCAGACGGTGATGGCGCCGGTGCTGACCGCGCTGCTGTACCAGATGATCTTCTCGCACGTGCTGTCGCAGCACGTCGAGGCCTATCCCGGCGTCAGCTACACCGCGTTCCTGATCCCTGGCCTGGCGATGATGTCGATGGCGCAGAATGCGTTCGCCAACAGCTCGTCCAGCCTGATCCAGTCCAAGATCACCGGCAACATCGTGTTCTTGCTGCTGCCGCCGATCAGCGCGCCGGCGTTCTTCGGCGCCTACCTGCTGGCGTCCATCGTGCGCGGGCTGGTGGTCGGCTGCGGCGTGCTGCTGGTCACCGCCTGGTTCGGCCTCAGCCTGCCGGCACAGCCGCTGTGGCTGCTGGCCTTTGCCGTGCTCGGCTGCGGCGTACTCGGCGCGCTGGGCATCATGGCCGGCATCTGGGCCGACAAGTTCGACCAGCTGGCCGCGTTCCAGAACTTCCTGATCATGCCGCTGACGTTCTTGTCCGGCGTGTTCTACTCTATCAACAGCCTGCCGCCGCTATGGCGCAGCGTCTCCCACCTCAACCCGGTGTTCTACATGATCGACGGCTTCCGCTACGGTTTCTTCGGCCAGGCCGACGTCTCGCCGTGGCTGTCGCTGGCGGTAGTCGGCGGCTGTTTCGTCGCGCTGTCGCTGTGGGTGATGCGGCTGATCGCCAGCGGCTACAAGCTTCGCCATTGAGCAGCGGCACCTTGCGTGCCGCGCCATTACAACAAAAGACAGGAACCATGATGGTAAGTGCAGACTATATCAAGGAAGTCATTCTCGCCGGACTTCCCTGTGACTACATTGACGTGCAGGGCGATGACGGCACCCACTTCAACGCCGTGATCGTCAGCGCGGAATTCTCCGGCCGCAATCGCGTCCAGCGCCACCAGTTGGTGTACCAGGCCCTCGGCGACCGCATGCGCGCCGAGATTCATGCATTGGGAATGAAGACACTCAGCCCGGAAGAATGGGCGCAGCAACAAGGCTAAATCACGAAAATGGAAAAACTGGTCATTCAAGGCGGCAACGGCCCGCTCAACGGTGAAATCCGTGTTTCCGGCGCCAAGAACGCCGCCCTGCCTATCCTGTGCGCCGGCCTGTTGACCGCCGACACGCTGAAGCTCACCAATGTGCCGATGCTGCGCGACGTGGCCACCACGCAAAAGCTGCTGCAGGGCATGGGCGTGCGCGTGATGACCGACAATGTGCACGAGTTCGAGATCACCGCCGCCAGCCTCGACACCCTGGTGGCGCCGTACGACCTGGTGAAAACCATGCGTGCGTCCATCCTGGTGCTGGGCCCGACGCTGGCCCGCTTCGGCGAGGCCACCGTGTCGCTGCCAGGCGGCTGCGCCATCGGCTCGCGCCCGGTGGAACAGCACATCAAGGGCATGGTTGCCATGGGCGCCGAGATCTCCATCGAGCACGGCTACGTCAAGGCGCGCGCCAAGAAACTGCGCGGCGCCCACATCGTGATGGACATGGTCACCGTCGGCGGCACCGAAAACCTGATGATGGCGGCGGTGCTGGCCGAAGGCACCACCATCCTGGAAAACGCCGCGCGCGAGCCGGAAGTGGTCGACCTCGCCCACTGCCTGGTGGCGATGGGTGCCAAGATCCAGGGCATCGGCAGTGACAAGCTGGTCATCGAAGGCGTCGAGCGCCTGCATGGCGCCGAACACGCGATCATGCCGGACCGCATCGAGGCCGGCACCTTCCTCGTCGCCGGTGCCATGACCCAGGGCCACGTGGTGCTGCGCAATGCCGCACCGCGCAGCATGGACGTGATCCTCGACAAGCTGACCGAAACCGGCGCCGTGATCGAGTGCGGCGACGACTGGATCTCGCTGGACATGAAGCGCCGTCCGAAAGCGGTCAACGTGCGTACCCTGCCGCATCCGGCGTTCCCGACCGACATGCAGGCGCAGATGATGACGCTGAACACCATCGCCGAAGGTGCGGCGGTGATGACCGAGACCATCTTCGAAAACCGCTTCATGCACGTGCCGGAGCTGAACCGCATGGGCGCCAACATCGAAGTGGAAGGCAATACCGCCATCGTCAAGGGCGTGGAAAAACTGTCCGGCGCCACGGTCATGGCCACCGACCTGCGCGCCTCCGCCAGCCTGGTGATCGCCGGCCTCGCCGCCGAGGGCGAGACCATCGTCGACCGCATCTATCACCTCGACCGCGGTTACGAGCACATCGAAGCCAAGCTCAATGCCGTCGGTGCCAACATCACCCGCGTCGCGAGCTAAATCTTAAACAGCCACACCACCGCCGTGGCTGCAACAGCAGCCACGGCGGTTTTTTATGGCCATTAATGTTTAACAAAACTGTTGCACAAACGTCATTTGTCGCACGTTAATTTAAAATATTAAACACCCGTCGCTTTATCTTCCGCCCTGCCGCCGCCTATCATCAGCCGACCCGCACCACCACAACCACGCTGCAGCGACAAGGAAGATCATGTTCGACACCATCAAGGCCAAGCTGCTGGTCGGCACCGGCCTGCTCGTTCTCGGCGGCTTCAGCCTGATCATCGGCGTCAACGCCCACCTCTCCGCGCAACAGGCGGAACAGCACGTGCTGGCCGCCACCCGGCTGCTGGCCACCAACGAGGCCGCCAAGCTCAACCAGCGCCTGGAAGGCGCCTACACCACCGCCAAGGACCTCGCCGCCTACGCGCTGGTGCTCAAGCGCGGCGCGCCGGCCAACGCCCGCGCCCTTGCCGGCGCCCACACTCGCCTGTTGATGCAGACCAACCCGCAGGCCATCGGCGTGTTCCTCGGCTGGGAACCGAACGCGCTGGACGGCCGCGACAGCGAACTGGCCGGGCAACCGGAAAACGGCGCCAGCGGCCGCGCCGGCAGCTACTGGTTCCGCAAGGGCGGTCAGGAGGACGTGGTGTGGGGCTCGGAGGACACCGACGGCAGCGAGTACTACGACGGTCCGAAACACAGCCTGCAGCCGGTGCTGACCGAGCCGTACGAGGACCACGACATCAAGGTGCTGATGGCGACGCTGTCCTACCCCATCCTCGATAACGGCCGCTTTCTCGGCGTCGCCGGCATCGACTTCGGCCTGGTACAGCTGCAGGCCGTCGCCGCCGCGATCAGGCCCTACGGCAGCGGCTTCATGACCATCTACTCCAGCAAGGGCATGGTGCTCGGCGCTGGCGACAAGGCACTGGTCGGCAAGGCGGACCCGGGGCTGCCGGCGGCGGCGCGCCGCGCGATCCGCAGCGGCGCCAGCCTGCAGTACGTCGACGACGCGCAGGTACTGCACTACATCGAGCCGATGCGCGTCGGCAACATCCGCAACGCGTGGGCGGTGCGCATTTCGATCCCGCTGGACAGCGCGCTGGCCGACAGCCGCGCCGCCACCCGCGACACCATCCTGTTCAGCCTCGGCGCGCTGCTGCTGATCCTGCTGGTGCTCGCCGCGCTGCTGCGGCGGCTGACCACCCCGCTGACGCGGCTGCAGCAGGCACTGAGCGCGCTGGCCACCGGCGACGGCGACCTCACCCGCGAGCTGGCGATCCGCGGCCGCGACGAGATCGGCGCCTCCGCCGGTGCCTTCAACCGTTTCAGCCAGTCGCTGCGGCAGATGCTGCTGGAAGTGCGCGAACGGGTCGGCGCCGTGCACCACGCCACCCAGGCGCTGGCCGGCGAAACCGGCGACATCAGCACCCGCTCGCAGCAGCAGGCGGTGGCCGCCACCGCCACGGCCGCCGCCATCGAGCAGCTGTCGGTCAGCATCAGCCACATCGCCGACTCCGCCCGCGTCGCCGAAGGCAGCGTGCGCGAGGCCGGCCAGGAGGCGGAACAGGTTGCCGACAGCGTGCATGCCACCGCCAGCGGGATCTCGCGCATCGCCGACACCATCCGCCAGCTCAGCGGTGTGCTGGCCGGGCTGGAGCAGCGCTCCGGCCAGATCAGCCACGTGGTGCAGGTGATCCGGGACATCGCCGAGCAGACCAACCTGCTGGCGCTGAATGCGGCGATCGAGGCCGCCCGCGCCGGCGAACAGGGGCGCGGCTTTGCCGTGGTCGCCGACGAGGTGCGCAAGCTGGCGGAGCGCAGCGCCGGCGCCACCGTGGAAATCGCCGCCAGCATCCGCCAGGTGCAGGACGAGACCCGCAACGCCAACGACAGCATGAACGCCGCCATCCGCCAGGTGGAAACCGGGGTGCAGCAGGCGGAACGCGCCGCCGCTGCCATCTCCGGCATCCACCACCACAATCAGCAGGTGATGCGCACCGTGGCCGGCATCGCCAGCGCCACCGCCCAGCAGTCCAGCGCCAGCCACGACATCGCGCGCAATGTGGCGCAGATCCACGACATGATAGACGGCACCGACCAGTCGGTGCTGCACGCCACCCGCGCCACCGGACAGCTGCGCCAGCTGGCGGACGAGCTGCAGCAGCGCATCGAGCGCTTCAAGCTGTAATCGCACGCCAAGGTTGGCCGCAAGCCGTTGCGGCCAACCTTGGCCATGAAAAAACCGGCAGTCCCCCGCGAGGGACTGCCGGTTGTCGGCCCAGGCCGCAACGGCGCTCAGTGGCCGTCGAACGAGCACACCGTGAACAGCGGGATGTTCAGCTCGCGCATCAGCTCGCCGCCGCCCAGCTCCGGCAGCTCGATGATGCCGGCGGTCTCGACCACTTCCGCGCCGAGGCGCTGCAGCAGCTTGTAGCCGGCCATCATGGTGCCGCCGGTGGCGATCAGGTCGTCGATCAGCACCACGCGGTCGCCCGGCTTCACCGCGTCGGTATGCATCTCCACCGTGGCGTTGCCGTACTCCAGCTCGTACTCCTCGGCCACGGTGGTGAACGGCAGCTTGCCCTTCTTGCGGATCGGCACGAAGCCGACATTCAGCTCGTAGGCCAGCACCGAGCCAATGATGAAGCCGCGCGCGTCCAGCCCGGCCACCATGTCGATGCGCTCGCCCATGTAGCGGTGCACGAAGATGTCGATCAGCATGCGGAAGGTTTTCGGGTTCTGCAGCAGCGGCGTGATGTCGCGGAACATCACCCCTTCGCTCGGCCAGTTCGGTACGGTGCGGATCCAGCCCTTCAGGTAGCGGGAGTAATCCAGGTTGCTCAGGTTTTCCATCAATTCAAGGCCTTAGTGGAAGAATGCCAGTTTCACGACCCACAGTCCGGCAATCACCAGCACCGCCGGCTTCAGGTCGGCAAAGCGGCCGGCCAGGATCTTGATCACGGCATAGCTGATGAAGCCGAAGGCGATGCCGTCGGCAATGGAGAAGGTGAACGGCATCGCCACCGCGGTCATCACCGCCGGCGCCGATTCGGTCAGGTCGTCCCAGTCGATCTCGGCCAGGCCGCGCGTCATCAATACCGCGACGTAGCACAGCGCCGGCGCGGTGGCGTAGGCCGGCACCGTCTTCGCCAGTGGCGAGATCCACAGACAGGCGAGGAACAGGATCGCCACCACCAGCGCGGTGAGGCCGGTACGGCCACCGACGGCGGTGCCGGCTGCAGATTCAATATAGGCGGTGGTCGACGAGGTGCCCATTGCCGCGCCGGCGGTAATGGCGATCGAGTCGGCCATCAGCGCGCGCTTCAGCCGCGGCAGCTTGCCATCCTTGTCCAGCAGGCCGGCACGATGCGACACGCCGACCAGGGTGCCGGTGGTGTCGAACAGGTCGACAAAGAAGAACACGAAGATCACGCCCAAGAGGCCGGCGGACAACGCCCCCTCCAGATCCATCTGCATGAAGGTCGGCGCCATGCTCGGCACCGGCGCGAACAGGCCTTCGAAATTGGACAGCCCCAGTGTCACCGACAGCACCGTCACCGCCAGGATGCCGATGATGATGGAGCCCGGCACGCGGCGGTATTCCAGCGCCACGATGATGAAGAAGCCGAGGATGGCGAGCAGCACTTTCGGGTCGTGCAGGTTGCCCAGCGTCACCAGCGTGGCCGGATGATCGGCCACCACGCCTGCATTCTTCAGCGCGATGATGGCGAGGAACAGGCCGACCCCGGCGGAAATGGCGAACTTCAGCGACTGCGGAATGGCGTTGACGATCGCTTCACGCACCTTGAACAGGCTCACCGCCAGGAACACGATGCCGGAGATGAACACGGCGCCCAGCGCCGCCTGCCACGGCACGCCCATGCCCTGCACCACGGTGAAGGTGAAGTAGGCATTCAGGCCCATGCCCGGCGCCAGTGCGATCGGGTAATTGGCGACCAGCGCCATGATGCCGGTGCCCAGCGCCGCCGCAAGGCAGGTGGCCACGAAGACGGCATTGAAATCCATGCCGGTGAGCGACAAAATCGCCGGGTTGACGATGACGATGTAGGCCATGGTCAGGAAGGTGGTAAAGCCGGCGATGACCTCCGTTCTCACGTCGGTGCCGTGCTCTTTCAGCTTGAAAAAGCTTTCCAGCAGCATCTTGTTCTCCCTCAAATTACGCAGATAAGTTTCTGACAAAACGCGCGATTTTAACTGAAACGGTTGTTTCACGCTCGGCGAGATACACGGCTGCGCGGCACTTAACCAACAATGCCCCTTGTGGTATCCTGAAATATTATTTCCGATCGTTGGCAGGAAGCCTCATGTCGCAAACAAACGGCACGATTTTCATCGTGGTCGCCCCGTCCGGAGCCGGCAAAACCTCGCTGGTCAGCGCGCTGCTGCAAGCTGAGCCCAGTGTCGAACTCTCCGTGTCCTATACCACCCGCGCCCCGCGCCAGGGTGAAGAAAACGGCAAGCACTACCACTTTAGCGATCGCGCCACGTTCGAAAACATGATCGCCACCGGTGATTTCCTCGAGTACGCCGAGGTTTACGGCAACTACTACGGCACCAGCAAGCGCTGGCTGCGCGAAAGGTTGGCCGCAGGCCGCGACATCCTGCTGGAGATCGACTGGCAGGGAGCGCGCCAGGTGCGCGAGGTGTTCCCGGACGCGGTATCGGTGTTCATCCTGCCGCCGTCGATCGCGGTACTGGAAGCCCGCCTGCGCGGTCGCGCCACCGACAGCGAGGAGGTCATCGCCCGCCGCCTGTCCGAGGCGCGCGCCGAGATCGACCAGGTCGCCGAGTACGACTACCTGATCGTCAACGACGATTTCGAACAGGCGCGCCTGGATCTGATCAGCGTCATCCGCAGCCAGCGCTTGCGCAGCGAGCGGCAATGCCGTCACCATCAGGCAGCGATTGCCGCGATGCAGACGCCGGCCTGATACTTGCAGATCCGCTGCCACAACCCCATTATTTTTTGCACCACCTCACCAGGGAGACACCCATTCATGGCCCGCATTACTGTTGACGACTGCCTGGACCGTATCCAGAACCGCTTTGACCTGACCCTGGCCGCATCCTACCGCGCCCGCCAGGTTGCCTCCGGCGCCACCACCTTCGTGGAACAGGGCCGCAACAAGCCGACCGTGGTCGCGCTGCGCGAAATCGCCGCCGGCCACATCGGCCGCGAGATCCTGACCCGCAACAAGTCGTAAGCCGCAACATGAGCCAGGACAGCGCCGCCGAACACATCGACTACAACGCCCTCGTTGACGCCGAGGCGGCGGCCCTGTTCGACGCGGCCAACCAGTACCTGCGCCCGGAGGACGTGCAGCTGCTGCGGCAGGCGTTCGCCACCGCGCGCGAGGCACACGAGGGCCAGACCCGCAAGAGCGGCGAGCCCTACATCACCCACCCGCTGGCGGTGGCGGCGATGCTCACCGACTGGCGCCTCGATGCGCAAGGGTTGGCCGCCGCGCTGATGCACGACGTGCTGGAAGACACCGGTGTCAGCAAGCCGACGCTGAGCGAGAAGTTCGGCCGCACCATCGCCGACCTGGTCGACGGCCTGTCCAAGCTGGAACGGCTGGAATACCAGACCAAGGAATCGGCGCAGGCGGAGAACTTCCGCAAGATGGTGCTGGCGATGGCGCGCGACATCCGCGTCATCATCGTCAAGCTGGCCGACCGGCTCCACAATATGCGCACCCTCGACGCGATGCGCGAGGACAAGCGCCAGCGCATCGCGCTGGAAACGCTGGAAATCTATGCGCCGATCGCCAACCGCATCGGCCTGAACAAGGTCTATCGCGAACTGCAGGACCTGGCGTTCAAGCACCTGCACCCGCACCGCTACAGCGTGCTGTCCAAGGCGGTACGCGCCGCGCGCGGCAACCGCCGCGAAGTGGTCAACAAGATCCTGCAGGCCGTCACCCAGAAACTGGGCGAGGCCAATATCGAGGCCACCATCAAGGGCCGCGAGAAGAACCTGTACAGCATCTACAAGAAGATGCAGGAAAAGCACCTGTCGTTTTCCGAGGTGCTCGACATCTACGGCTTCCGCATCGTGGTCAAGGACAACGCCAGCTGCTACCTGACCCTGGGCGCGCTGCACAGCCTGTACAAGCCGATCCCCGGCAAGTTCAAGGACTACATCGCCATCCCCAAGGGCAACGGCTACCAGAGCCTGCACACCACCCTGTTCGGCCCCTACGGCACGCCGGTGGAAATGCAGATCCGTACCCAGGAGATGAACGCCGTCGCCGAGGCCGGCGTCGCCTCGCACTGGATGTACAAGTCTGGCGACGCCAGCATCGACGCCGCCAAGCAGCGCACCCACCAGTGGCTGCAGAGCATCCTCGACATGCAGGAAGAAAGCGAAGACGCGATCGAATTCCTGGAACACATCAAGATCGACCTGTTCCCGGACGAAGTCTACGTCTTCACCCCGAAGGGCAAGATCATGGTGCTGCCGCAAGGCTCCACCCCGGTCGACTTTGCCTACGCGGTACACACCGACATCGGCCACCGCTGCATCGCCGGCCGCGTCAACTTCAACCTGGTACCGCTGCGCACCGTGCTGCGCAACGGCGACACCGTCGAGATCATCACCTCGACCCAGGCCAAGCCCAACCCGTCGTGGCTCAATTTCGTGCAGAGCGGCCGCGCCCGTTCCGGCATCCGCAACTACCTGAAAACGCTGCAGCAGAAGGATGCTGTGCAGCTGGGCGAAAAGCTGCTGCGCCAGGCGGCCAGCGCGCTGTCGCCGACACCGCTGGACATCTCGCCGAAGCTGGAAGACAGCCTGCTGCACGCGCTGGGCGAACGCCAGCGCAGCTTCAACGACCTGCTGGCCGACATCGGCACCGGCAAACAGCTGGCGATCGTGATCGCGCGCAAGCTGTTCGAGCTGTCCGGCGAACAGCTGGGGCAGACCCCGGACGTCGGCCCGGTCACCATCCGCGGCAACGAGGGCGGCGCGGTGCAACTGTCCAGCTGCTGCAACCCGATCCCTGGTGACGCCATCATCGGCGCGATCAGCAAGGGCCAGGGACTGCTGGTACACCGCAAGGGCTGCGGCAATGCCGCGCGCATCGACCCGGAAAAGCTGCTGGAAGTGAACTGGGAGCCGCAGAAGGACCGCATGTTCGGCGTCAACATCAGCGTGCTGGCGCACAACCAGCGCGGTGCGCTGGCCGAAATCGCCGCCGCCATCTCGCAGGCCTCGGCCAACATCGAAACGGTCGACACCCAGGAAAACCACGGTGGCGACGGCTTCATCCACATCCACTTCCGCCTGCAGGTCGACAACCTGACCCATCTGGAAAACGTGCTGACCGCGATCCAGCAGGTCAATGTCGTGCAGCAGGCCGAACGACGCCAATAACCATGACCACGCTCATCATCAATGGCGAGACGCGCCAGTTTGACGAGATCGGCACGCTGGACGCGCTGATCGACACCCTCGCCCTGCGCGGCAAGCGCATCGCCATCGAACACAATGGCGAAATCGTGCCGCGCAGCCAGCATGCGCACACCCGGCTGAGCGATGGCGACACGCTGGAAGTCGTCGTTGCCGTTGGCGGCGGCTAACCTACCCCAAGGAGAAAGATACCGTGCAGGACGCTCTGACCATTGCAGGAAAATCCTATCAATCGCGACTGCTGGTAGGCACCGGCAAATACCGGGATTTCCAGCAGACCGCCGACGCTCTGGATGCCTCCGGCTGCGAAATCGTCACCGTCGCCATCCGCCGCGTCAACCTGGGACAGACTGCCGGCGAACCGAACCTGCTGGACTTTTTGCCGAAAAACCGGTATACACTGCTGCCCAACACGGCGGGCTGCTACTCGGCAGACGATGCCGTGCGCACGCTGCGCCTGGCGCGCGAACTGCTGGACGACCACCGCCTGGTGAAGCTGGAAGTGCTGGGCGACCCGAACAATCTGTATCCCAATATGCGCGAAACCCTGAAAGCCGCGGAAACGCTGGTGAAGGAAGGTTTCGATGTCATGGTGTACACCTCGGATGATCCGATTGCCGCACGCGAGCTGGAACAGATCGGCTGCTGCGCCATCATGCCGCTGGCCAGCCTGATCGGCTCCGGCATGGGCATCCTCAATCCGTGGAACCTGCAACTGATCATCGAACAGGCCAATGTGCCCGTTCTGGTCGATGCCGGCGTCGGCACCGCATCCGATGCCGCCATCGGTATGGAATTAGGCTGTGACGGTGTGTTGATGAACACCGCCATCGCCGCAGCACAAGACCCCGTGCGTATGGCACGGGCAATGAAACTTGCTGTCGAAGCAGGCCGCGAAGCCCATCTGGCGGGCCGCATGCCTCGACGCTTTTATTCGGCGACTCCGTCTTCGCCACTCGAGGGGGTGATTTCTTCCCGCAAGGGATGATGCATTCAGGCACACAAATACCCTTTGCCCTGCATCAGGCTTTTACAAAAGCTACGACGTTGTTTACAATACTCATTTTCCTCGGGGCGGTTTTACGCCTCAAGCCAAGATTTTAAGGACCTTCGCTAAATGCCGAATATTCGCGTTAAAGAGAACGAGCCGTTCGAAGTTGCCATGCGTCGCTTCAAGCGCGCGATCGAAAAAACCGGTCTGCTGACCGAACTGCGTGCTCGTGAGTTCTACGAAAAGCCAACTGCAGAACGCAAGCGCAAGAAAGCGGCTGCCGTTAAGCGCCACTACAAGCGCATCCGCAGCCAGATGCTGCCACCGAAGCTGTACTAAGCTTCCCGGTTGTACGCATGAAGACCGCAGGCCTGTCCTGCGGTTTTGCCATTTATACGTTGGCCGCATGCGGCCAACGTTTCCCCCTCAAGTACGGACACGATCATGAGCCTGAAAGCACGCATCCAAGACGACATGAAATCGGCGATGAAAGCCCGCGAAACCGAACGCCTGGCCGCCATCCGCCTGCTGATGGCCGCGATCAAGCAAAAGGAAGTCGACGAGCGTATCGAGCTGGACGACGCCGCCATCACCGCGGTGGTCGACAAGATGCTGAAACAGCGCCGTGACTCGATCAGCCAGTACGAAGCCGCCCAGCGCCAAGACCTGGCCGACAAGGAAAAGGCGGAAATGGCGGTGCTGATGGCCTACCTCCCGCAGCAGCTGAGCGAGGCCGAGATCGACACCATGATCGAAGGCGCCATCCTCAGCAGCGGTGCCGCCGGCATGCAGGATATGGGCAAGGTGATGGCGCTACTGAAGCCGCACATGGCCGGCCGTGCCGACATGGCCGCCGTCTCCGCCCGCATCAAGGCAAAGCTGGCAGGCTGATCCCCGCCGGATGATCCCGCAGGATTTCATAGACCAGTTGCTGTCCCGCGTCGACATCGTCGACGTGGTGGATCGTTACGTCCCGCTGAAAAAGGCAGGCCAGAACTACATGGCCTGCTGCCCGTTCCACAAGGAAAAATCGCCGTCCTTCACCGTCAGCCCCAGCAAGCAGTTCTACCACTGCTTCGGCTGCGGCGCGCACGGCTCCGCCATCGGCTTCGTGATGGAGTACCAGGGGCTGCCGTTTGTCGACGCGGTGAAGATGCTGGCCGAAGGCATCGGCCTGCCGGTGCCGGAAGAGCGTGCGGCCAACCCCGAGGCCAGTCGCGCGGCGCGCGAGAAGAAGCTGTCGCTGGAAGACGCGCTGGAACAGGCCGCCCGCTACTACAAGCAGCAGCTGAAACAGGCGCCGGTCGCCATCGACTACCTGAAGAGCCGCGGCCTGACCGGCGAAGTCGCCGCCCGCTTTGCCCTGGGCTACGCCCCGGACAACCGGCAGAACCTGGCCAGCGTGTTTCCCGAATACCTGAGCCCGGTGCTGGCCGAGTGCGGGCTGGTCATCGATGCCGAGGACGGCGGCCGCCGCTATGACCGCTTCCGCGAACGGGTGATGTTCCCGATCCGCAACCAGCGCGGCGGCATCATCGGTTTCGGCGGCCGCATCCTGTCGAAAGACAAGGCGCCCAATGCGCCGAAGTACCTGAACTCGCCGGAAACGCCGCTGTTCGAAAAGGGCCGCGAGCTGTACGGCCTGTACGAGGCGCGCCAGGCGATCCGCGACGCGAATGCCGTGCTGGTAGTGGAAGGCTATATGGACGTGGTGGCGCTGGCACAGTACGGCGTGGCGTACGCGGTGGCCACCCTCGGCACCGCCACCACCGGCGAACACGTGCGCAAGCTGCTGCGCCACGCCGACCACGTCTACTTCTGCTTTGACGGCGACAAGGCCGGGCAGAAGGCGGCGTGGCGGGCGCTGGAAAACAGCCTGCCGCAGCTGGTCGACGGCAAGGCACTGCACTTCCTGTTCCTGCCGCAAGAGCACGACCCCGACAGCTACATCCGCGAGTTCGGCCGCGAGGCCTTCGAAGCCGCGCTGAAAGAACAAAGCGTGCCGCTGTCGGCGTATTTCACCCAGGAGCTGACCTCCCGCGTCGACATGAGTACCCCGGAAGGGCGTGCCGACCTGGTCCGTCAGGCCAAGCCCCTGTTGGAACAGATTGCCGCCCCCACCTTGGGCTATATCATTAAAAAAAGGCTGGCCGAACTGGCCGGCATGGATGTCGACGAATTTGACATGCTCACCGGACACAGCCGTCCGGAGCGCAAGGGGCGACGCGATTACCAGCTACCTGAACAGTCGAACCGCCCCGGCAGCAGCTCGATGGTGCGCAAGCAGATCAAGTGGCTATTGATGAACCCCGCGTGGGCGCACGATGTCCTAGTAAGTGACAATCGGCCCTACGAAAACGAGATGGCCACCCTGGTGGCCATCGTGGAAGCAATACAGGCCAGTGACAGCGAACTGACGACAGCACGA
Organism: Vogesella sp. AC12; assembly: GCF_024437575.1. Taxonomy (NCBI): domain Bacteria; kingdom Pseudomonadati; phylum Pseudomonadota; class Betaproteobacteria; order Neisseriales; family Chromobacteriaceae; genus Vogesella; species Vogesella sp. AC12. The sequence goes on along the minus strand of NZ_JANFNU010000002.1, from coordinate 256,669 downwards.
CTGGCAGAATTTTTCCGGCACAGCCCACACGAGCTCACGATCGACTCCGTCCTGTTGGACACCATGCGCGAACCGGAAGAATTCTCCAACCCGGATCAGAACGACCGCGAAAACTTCCGGCTGGGCTTTATCCGCCTGACCGACCGTTACGACGACGACCTGATCTCCGGCCTGTCGGCCAAAGGCTACGAACACCTGAGCAGCGAGGAGTTACAACTGCTGCGTACCCTGCTTGCAAGGAAGCTGGCGCCCTCCGGCGCGGCCCCCCGCAACGGGTGATACCGGGTTGTGATATAATCAATTGTTTTTTTCGGCTTTTTTTGAGCAGGAAACCAAATGGCGGCTTCTCCCGACATCAAGAAACAGAATAACGAACCGGCAACCGAGCCAATGAGCATCGAAGAACAGCGCAAGCGGCTTCGTATGCTCATTGCCTTGGGCAAAGAGCGTGGCTATCTCACCTACGCCGAGATCAACGACCACCTGCCCGAGGACGTCTCCGACACCGAGCAGATCGAGAACATCGTCACCATGATTGGCGGCCTGGGCATCCAGGTCTATGACGAGGCACCGGACGCAGAAACCCTGCTGATGTCCGATTCGACGCCGGCGGTGGCCGATGAAGACGCGGTGGAAGAAGCGGAAGCCGCGCTGTCGTCCGTGGACGCCGAATTCGGCCGTACCACCGACCCGGTGCGCATGTACATGCGCGAAATGGGTTCGGTCGAGCTGCTGACGCGCGAGGGCGAAATCGTCATCGCCAAGCGTATCGAAGAAGGCCTGAAGAACATGATTCAGGCCATCTCGGCATGCCCGGGCTCCGTGGCGCAGGTACTCGGCCTGATCGCCAAGGTTGAAGCCGGCGAGATGCGCATCGACGAGATCATCGAAGGCATCATCGACCCGAACGCCGAAGAAGCCACCGAAGAAGTCCCGTTCGCCGAGCCGGCCTCCGACGAGGAACTGGACGAGGATGAAGAGGAAGAAAGCGAAGAGGACGAAGAAGCCAACCAGGCACGCATCAACGAAGCCAATCTGGAAGAGTTGAAGCAGCAGGCACTGGCCCACTTCGCCGAAGTCCGCACCCTCTACGACCAGCTGCTGAAAACGCTGGCCAAGCACGGCTTTGGCAGCAAACAGTACAACGAGGTGCAGGACGCGATTTCCGCGCAGTTCATGCTGGTGCGCTTCTCCACCCGCCAGATCGAGAGCCTGTGCGAGAGCCTGCGCAGCAGCGTCAACGACATCCGCAAGCTGGAACGCGAAATCCTAGACATCTGTGTCAGCCGTGTGCGCATGGACCGCAAGCACTTCGTCAGCCAGTTCCCGGGCAACGAGTGCAACCTGGACTGGGTCGAGCGCGAAATCGCGGCCGGCAAGCCCTGGTCCGACGTGCTGTCGCGCTTCAAGTACGCGATCATCGAGAAGCAGAGCAAGATCGCCGAGCTGCAGACGCTGTCGATGCTGACCATCAACGAGCTGAAGGAAATCAATCGCCAGATGTCGTCCGGCGAGACCAAAGCTCGCCTCGCCAAGCGCGAAATGATCGAGGCCAACCTGCGTCTGGTAATCTCCATCGCCAAGAAGTACACCAACCGCGGCCTGCAGTTCCTCGACCTGATCCAGGAAGGCAACATCGGCCTGATGAAGGCGGTGGACAAGTTCGAATACCGTCGCGGCTACAAGTTCTCGACCTACGCCACCTGGTGGATCCGTCAGGCGATTACCCGCTCCATCGCCGACCAGGCACGTACCATCCGCATTCCGGTGCACATGATCGAAACCATCAACAAGATGAATCGTATCAGCCGTCAGATCCTGCAGGAAACCGGTCGCGAACCCGACCCGGCCGAACTGGCAGAGAAGATGGAAATGCCGGAAGACAAGATCCGCAAGATCATGAAGATTTCCAAAGAGCCGATCTCGATGGAAACTCCGATTGGTGACGATGACGACTCCCATCTGGGCGACTTCATCGAGGATTCGGTCACCGTGGCACCGGCGGAAGCGGCGATGTACTCCAGCCTGCGCGATGCGACCAAGGAAGTGCTGGACTCGCTGACCCCGCGTGAAGCCAAGGTCCTGCGCATGCGTTTCGGTATCGACATGAATACCGACCACACGCTGGAAGAAGTCGGCAAGCAGTTTGACGTGACGCGCGAGCGGATTCGCCAGATCGAAGCCAAGGCGCTGCGCAAGCTGCGCCACCCGACCCGTTCCGAGCGCCTGCGCAGCTTCCTCGACAACGAGCCGGGCAACCAGTAAGCCAATATCCTGCTATAATGGCCGCCGTTTGGGCCTTTAGCTCAGTTGGTTAGAGCAGAGGACTCATAATCCTTTGGTCGCGGGTTCGAGCCCCGCAGGGCCCACCACAAGAAATCAAGGACTTACAGATCACTCTGTAAGTCCTTTTTCTTTGTTGCCCGCAACAGCAGCGCTGCCCTGCTCCACCATCCGGGCAACACCAGCCACGCGATGAACACGCCCCCTCCCCCGCGGCAGCCACTCGGCCGCAGTTCGATTCTTTCCTGTATGGCAATAATCCGTTTCGTCCATCGCTGTTTATCCCTGGCCAGTCCGGCCGCAGAATCGGGGTCATCCGCCAGCAATGGCGCCGCCGTTTAGCCGAGGAACACCAATGCACAGCCAGCCCCCCCACCAGCCCCTTTTTTCACAGCAGCCATCGGCACTGCGCCAGGATGCCGCCTCCGGTCTGCACTACCGCGTGCTGTCGGCCGACACGGCCACCGCGCCGCAACTGTTGCTGCTGCTGTTGCATGGCGTCGGTGGCAACGAGGGGCAGCTGGCCGCGCTCGGGCAACAGCTGGATGCCCGGGTTCGGGTGGTGCTGGTGCAGGCGCCGCTGGTTTTCGGTCCCGGCCAGTTCGGCTGGTTCCAGGTCAGCTTTGGCGCGCAAGGGCCGTCGATCAACCCGGTGCAGGCGGAAGCCAGCCGCCAGCAGCTGCAGCGGCTGGTGGCCAGCCTGCAGGCGGAATGCGGGCTGGGCGCCGCGCAGACGGTCATCGCCGGCTTCAGCCAGGGCGGCATCATGAGCGCCGGGCTGGCGCTGACCTCATCGCAGCTGGTCGGCGGCTTCGGCCTGCTGTCCGGCCGCATCCTGCCGGAAATCGCGCCGCTGCTGGCCGCGCCGCAGGACCTGGCGACGCTGGCCGGCTTCATCTCGCACGGCGAGTTCGACGACAAGCTGCCGCTGGCGTGGGCAGAAAAAGCCGAACGCTGGCTGAGCGAGCTGGGCGTGCCGCACCAGCTGCAGCGCTACCCGGCCGGCCACCAGCTGACCGCGGCGATGGTGCAGGATTTCTGCCACTGGCTGGCCGCGCGCTGGCTGCACTGAGCCGTCTGCCGGCCATGAGCAGACGCCATGCTGCCATCGCGGCGTTAGCGGGGAGGATTCAGGCCACCGGCGCGATGCGTTGCCGGAACCACTGCTGCAGCCGCAGCGCCGCGGCCGACGGCGCCTGTTCCGGCAGCAGCAGTACATAGCCGTAGCCACTGTCCAGACAGCTGGCGAACGGCGCGATCGCCTGCCCGCTTTTCAGTTCTTCCGCCAGCAGGGTGACGTCGCCGAGGGTGACGCCGAAGCCCTGCAGTGCCGCATTCATCGCCTGGTCCAGGGTGTCGAACACGGTGCCGGCCATCAGCGCCGGCTGCCGCTCACCGTTGGCCTGCAGCCATTGCCGCCAGTCGCGACGATCGGCAGACGGGTGCAAGAGCGGATAGGCGGCCAGCGCCGCCGGGCTGTCCAACTTGCGGCCAACCTGTGCCAGCAAGGACGGCGCCAGCACCGGCGTCAGCCGCTCGGCGAACAGCACCACGCCGCGCTCGCCGGCGGCCGCCAGCGGCCGGTAGACGATGGCCAGGTCGTAGTTCTCGCGGGCAAAGTCGATGTCGTGGGCGTGCACGCCGCTGAGCTGCACGCTGATCTCCGGCGCATCGTCGGCAAAAGCGCGCAACTGCTGCAATAACCAGCGCGCGATGCAGCTGGGCGCCTTCAGCCGTAACGGCGCGCTGGCTGCCGCCGCCTCCGCCACCCCCTTGTCGAGCAGGCCCAGCGCCTGCTGCACGTAACCGAGCAGGCACTCGCCCTGCACCGACAGTTTCAGGCTGCGCGCGTAGCGGTGGAACAGCGGGTAGCCCAGGTGCGCCTCCAGCTGCGCCATCTGCTTGCTGACCGCGCCCTGGGTCAGGCACAGCTCGTCGGCGGCGCGGGTGAAGCTCTGGTGACGGGCGGCGGCCTCGAACAGCGACAAGGCGTACAGCGGCAGATTGCGGCGCGACATCGCGGCCTCCATGACTGAAAAATTCTCAGCCATAACATGCCGATAAATCGTTTGTCGCACAAGGGGCAGTGGCGTTCAATGGACGCCAGATACCACAACCGGCCCCCACAGATCATGCACAACTCCGTCACCGTCCCCTCCAAGCTGCCGCACGTCGGCACCACCATCTTCACCGTGATCGGCCAGCTGGCCGCCAAACACCAGGCCATCAACCTGTCGCAGGGCGCGCCCAACTTCCCGTGCAGCGCCGATCTGGTGCGCTATGCACACGAGGCGATGCAGGCCGGCCACAACCAGTACGCACCGATGAGCGGGCTGCCGCTGCTGCGCGAGGCGATCGCCGCCAAGGTGGAGACGCTGTACGGCCAGCGCTACGACGTCGACGACGAGGTGACGGTGATGGCCAGCGCCAGCGAGGCGCTGTTCTCCAGCATCGCCGCGCTGGTACATCCCGGCGACGAGGTGATCGTGTTCGAGCCGGCGTTCGACAGCTACATCCCGATGATCGAGCTGCAGGGCGCCACCCCGGTGGTGATCAAGCTGGCGGCGCCGGAGTTCACCATCCCGTGGGACGAGGTCGCCGCCCGCATCACGCCGCGCACGCGCATGATCCTGCTCAACACCCCGCACAACCCGACCGGCACCGTGCTGTCTGACACCGACATCGCCCGGCTGGAGGCACTCACCGAGGGCAGCAACATCATCATCCTGTCCGACGAGGTGTACGAGCACGTGGTGTTCGACGGCGCGCTGCACCACAGCATGAGCCGCCACCCCAAGTTGGCCGCACGCTCGGTGGTGGTGACCTCGTTTGGCAAGACCTTCCACGTCACCGGCTGGCGCGTCGGCTACTGCCTGGCGCCCAGGGTGCTGATGGACGAGATCCGCAAGGTGCACCAGTTCGCGATGTTCGCCGCCGACACCCCGATGCAGTACGCGCTGGCGCGGCTGATGGCGGAGCCGGCGCACTACCTCGGCCTGTCCGATTTTTATCAGCACAAGCGCGACCTGCTGAGCCGGGCGCTGGCGGCGTCACCACTGAAGCTGATCCCGAGCCAGGGCAGCTTCTTCATGCTGGCCAGCTTCGGCCACCTGACGGACGACAGCGACAGCGACTTCGTGCAGCGCCTGATCGTCGAGCACGGCGTGGCCACCATCCCGGTGTCGGCGTTCTACCGCGACGGCACCGACCAGCGCGTGATCCGCCTGTCCTTCGCCAAGGACGACGTCACCCTGCTCGCCGGCGCCGAGCGCCTGTGCCGGATCGGAGGCTGAGCATGGCGATGCAGAAACTGACCGCCGCCGCCATCCAGATGGTGTCCGGCGACGACCTTGCGGCCAACCTTGAACGGGCCGAGGCGCTGCTGGCCGAGGCCGCGGCGCAGGGCGCGCAGTTCGTCGCGCTGCCGGAGTACTTCTACCTGATGCCGGAGGACGAGCGCGCGCGGCTGAGCATTGCCGAGCCGTTCGGCGCCGGTCCGCTGCAGCAAAGGTTGGCCGCCGCCGCCGCCCACCACGGCGTCTGGCTGCTGGCCGGCACCCTGCCGTTGGCGGGCACGCAGCCGGGGCGCTTCTGCAACAGCAGCCTGTTGTTCGGTCCGCAGGGACAGTGCGCGGCGCGCTACGACAAGACCCATTTGTTCGGCTTCGACGACGGCCGCGAACGCTACGCCGAGGCCGACACCATGCAGGCCGGCGACAGCGTCGTCAGCGCCGCCACGCCGTGGGGGCCGACGCGGCTGTCGGTGTGCTACGACCTGCGCTTCCCCGAGCTATACCGCCAGGCGCCGGCCCCGGTGCTGATCACCGCGCCGGCGGCGTTCACCCACACCACCGGCCTCGCGCACTGGGAACTGTTGCTGCGCGCACGGGCGGTGGAAAACCTCGCCTTCGTGGTGGCGCCCGGCCAGGGCGGCGTCCACCCCGGCGGCAAACGCACCTTCGGCCACAGCATGATCGTCGACCCGTGGGGGCAGGTACTGGCCTGCCACGCCGAGGGCGAGGGCATCGCGCTGGCGACACTCGATTTCACCGGGCAACAGACCTGGCGCAGCTGCCTGCCGGCGCTGCAACACCGTCGTTTCATTGGATAAGCACCATCAAAGCGTCTCAAGGAGAAAACATGAAACTCAAGCACCTGATCCTGACTGCCAGCCTGCTGGCCCCGTTCGCCAGCCACGCCGCCGAGCCGCTGCGCATTGCCACCGACGCCACCTACCCGCCGTTCGAGTATGTCGACGCCAGCGGCAAGGTCGCCGGCTTCGAGGTCGACTTCGCCTACGCGCTGTGCAAGGCGATGGCCACGCCGTGCGAGGTGGTCAACCAGCCGTGGGACGGGCTGATCCCCGGCCTGCAGGCGAAGAAGTACGACGCGATCATGTCGTCGATGAACATCACCGACAAGCGCCGCCAGGTGGTGGACTTCAGCAAGGTGTACTACCTGATGCAGAACCGCTTTGTGGCGCGCAAGGGCACCCAGCTGACCGCCGATCTCAAGGACAAGGTGATCGCGGTGCAGACCGGCACGCCACAGGACAGCTACGTGACCCAGTACTTCAAGGCCGCCAGCGTGAAACGCTATGTCAACGCGCAGGACCCGATGCTGGAGCTGACATCCGGCCGCGCCGACTTCACCTTCGGCAACACCGTGCAGCTGCAGAAGGGCTTCCTCGATACCGCGGCGGGCAAGGCGTTTGCCTTTACCGGGCCGGTATTCGACGGGCGCAAGGACAAGATCCTCGGCGAAGGCGTGGCGGTGGCGCTGCGCAAGCAGGACGGCGAGCTGAAACAGCGCCTCAACAAGGCCATCGACCAGGTCAAGGCCAGCGGCGAGTACGCGGCGCTGCTGAAGAAGCACCAGCTGGACGGCCTGCTGGAAGACTAAGCCGCCCCGCCTACCCCCCGACAACACCGGCCGCGCGCCGGTGTTTTGCCGTCTGCGGCCAACGTTGGCCGCAAGCTGCAGCTACCGCGCTCAAACGCAGTGCAGCATGAATTTCTCTCATGCACCGATCGCCATAAATCATTTGTTCCGCAGCCGCCAGATCATTAGCCTGATTTCAACGGCACCGGCACCGCCGCCAACACCAAACCAAGAAACAATCGGAGATCACCATGAACTGCAACAAAGTCCTCGCGCTGTCCCTGTTGTGCTCCCTGCCGCTGCTGGCCAATGCCCAGACCGTGCGCATCGTTACCGACGTCAGCTACCCGCCGTTCTCCAAGGTCAACCCGGACGGCAGCATCGTCGGCTTCGATCCGGACATCGCCCGTGCCATCTGCACCGAGGCCAAGCTGCAGTGCGAAGTCAGCACCATGGACTTCGACGGCATCATTCCGGCGGTGCAGGCCAAGAAATACGACCTGGCCATCGCCTCGATGAACATCACCCCGGAGCGCGCCAAGGCGGTCGACTTCAGCGACATGTACTTCAACATCCCCGGCCGCCTGATCGCCAAGTCCGGCACCAAGATCGACGACAAGTGGTTCAAGGGCAAGACCATCGGCGTGCTGCGTACCTCTGTACAGCGCGAGGAAGCCACCGCCAAGTGGGTACCGAAGGGCGTCAAGCTGAAGCTGTACGGCAAGGTCACCGACAGCTTTCTTGACCTCAGCAACCAGCGCCTGGACGCGGTCTACCTCGACGCCAACGTCGGCGACGAGGACTTCCTGAAGAAACCGATGGGCAAGGGCTATTCCTTTGTCGGCCCGGTATACAACGATCCGAAGTACTACATGGGCTCCGGCATCGCCGTGCAGAAGGGCAACAAGGAGCTGCTGGCCAAGGTGAACACCGCGCTGAAGAAGATCATCGACAACGGCACCTACAAGCAGGTGCAGAACAAGTACTTCAGCTACGACATCTACCCGTTCAAGTAAGAGCGTGTTCACGATCTGGCGCGCCCACGCGAGACAAGGCGAAAACGGCTGAGGAAGCGGCATTTATCCAGACATAAACCGCATGCCGAAGCCGTACTCACCGCGTAGCGTTTCACGAAGCGCAGCGAATCGTGATGATTTTTACTGAACCGACCGCCGGGGCGCCCTGCCCCGGCACGAAAGACCCGCCATGACCCGCACCGCCTACGCCGAAATCAACCTCCCCGCCCTGCGCCACAACTACGCCATCGCCAAACGGCAGCTGCCCGGCACCCGGGTGTGGGCGGTGGTGAAATCCAACGGCTACGGCCACGGCCTGCTGCGCGTGGCGCAGGCGCTGCCGGACGCCGACGGCTTTGCGCTGATCAACCTCGACGACGCCATCGCGCTGCGCCACGCCGGCATCCACGCGCCGATCCTGCTGCTGGAAGGCGCCATCGAGGCGCGCGAGCTGGACGAGGCGCACGCCTGGCAGCTGGACGTGGTGCTGCGCTCCGAGCACCAGCTGCAGTGGCTGCGTGCCTGCGGCCTGCCGCTGCGGGTGTGGGTCAAGGTCAATACCGGCATGAACCGCTTCGGCTTCGTGCCGGAGCGCGCGATCGAGGTGGTGCAGCAATTGCAGCAGGACGGCATCTGCGAGGTGGCCGGGCTGATGACGCACTTCGCCTGCGCCGACGATCTGGCGATCCGGCTGGATGCGCCGTGGCAGCGCTTCATGCAGGTGGTCACCACCACCGGGCTGCCGTTTACCGCGGCCAACAGTGCCGCCACCCTGCGCGCGCCGCTGACCCACGGCGCCGCGGTGCGCCTGGGCGGCCTGCTGTACAACAACAACCCGTTCTACCCCGACACCAGCCTGTGGCCGGCCGGTATCCTGCCGGCGATGCGCTTTGCCGCGCGCATCGTGCACATCGGCGAGCTGGCCGCCGGCGACAGCATCGGCTACGGCGCCGCGTTTACCGCCGAGAAGCCGATGCGCATCGGCATCGTCGGCGCCGGCTACGGCGACGGCTACCCGCGCGCGGCACCCAGCGGCACCCCGGTGCTGGTGAACGGCCAGCGCGTGCCGCTGGTCGGGCGCGTGGCGATGAACGTGCTGGCGATCGACCTGTCCGCGCAGCCGCAGGTGGGCATCGGCGACGAGGTCACGCTGTGGGGCGACCCGGCGCTGAGCTGCGACGAGATCGCCTGGCGCTGCGGCACCATCAGCGAAGAATTGCAGTGCGCATTGACGAGCCGGCTGCCGATACGGCAGATTGTGGCGGATAGCCACCCGCGTCCGCTGCCCGATGACCAAACTGCCCCCGCTCAATGCCTTGCGTATCTTTGAGGCTGTTGCCCGCCTGCAAAGCTTCACCAAAGCCGCCGACACGCTGTACCTGACGCAAAGTGCGGTCAGCCACCAGGTGCGCAACCTGGAAGAACACTTCGGTTTTCCGCTGCTGGTTCGCAGCCAGCGTGGCATCACGCTGACGCCGGAGGGCGCCACGCTGCAGCACGGCCTGCACGAGGCGATCCAGAAAATCAGCGAAACCTGCGAACAACTCAACCAACGCCAGCACAGCATCCGCATCAAGTCGCCGCCGTCGATCGCGGTGCGCTGGCTGGTGCCGCAGCTGCAGCATTTCAAGGAACAGTTTCCCGATCTCGACATCAGCGTCAGCACGGTGTGGGAAGAGAAGCCCGCCTTCGACTGGGGGCTGTTCGACATGGCGATCCAGTACGGCGACGGCAACTGGCCGGGAGTCAGCGTGCAGCTGCTGCACCAGGAGGTGCTGACCCCGGTAGCGGCGCCGTCGCTGCTGGGCGGCGCGCTGACACTGGCCGAGGACGCACTGGCGCAGTATCCGCTGATCCACACCAGCCGCGACCGTCACGACTGGCAGCTGTGGCTGGCGGCACCGTGGCCGAAGGGACAGAAGGAATTGCTGTTCGACGCCGACGTGATGGGCATCGAGGCGGCGCGGCACGGGCTGGGCATCGCGCTGGTCGATCCGCTGATCGTGCAGGACGCGCTGCGCGACGGCAGCCTGGTCACCCCCTGCCCGCGCAGCGTGCGCAGCGGCAAGGGCTACTACCTGGTGCTGCCGCCGCACGACCGCCACCTGCGCCGGGTGCAGCCACTGGTGCAGTGGCTGCAGCAGGCGATCTGACTCGGCGCTGTTCTGCCGTGCTTTGTTGATACCCGTTAAATACCATCCAGGAATGCGCGTTCAGCACGGCTAAACGCCGCTTCCCCCAGCCGTTTCCGCGGGTCTTGCGCTAGCCCGCGAGACCGCGCACACGCGCTAAAACTCAGGCCGCCGCACCGTCAAACGCCCAGGCGTCCATCGCCAGCGCCCCCAGCTCGATGCCGCGGTGCAGGCTGCGGCCAACCTTGCCCTTGGCCGCGCCAAGGGCAAAGAACAGCGGCAGCAGGTGTTCGTCGCTGGGGTGGTTCTGCTTGGCAAACGGCACCCGCGCCTCCCAGTCCAGCAAGGCCTCGATATCGTTGTCCAGCAGGCGCTGCGCCATCCAGTCGGCAAACGCCTTCGCCCACGGCTGCTCCGGACCCCCGGCGCGCGACAGCTCGTACAGATTGTGCGTCATGCTGCCGGAGCCGATGATCAGCACCCCCTGCTCGGCCAGTTGCGCCAGCGCCAGCCCCAGCTGGTAGTGCGCGCGCGCGTCCTGTCGCGGCAGGGTACTAAGGGTGATCACCGGGATGTCGGCCTGCGGATACATCGCCAGCAGCGGCACCCACGCGCCGTGATCCAGCCCCTCGGCGCCGTCGTGACGGGCATCGATGCCCGCCGCCGCCAGCAGCGCCATCGCCTCGGCCAGCACCTTGTCGTCGCCCGCCGCCGGATACTGCAACTTGTACAGCTCGCGCGGGAAGCCGCCGAAATCATGCACCGTGCCCCAGCGCGGGCTGCTGCCCAGCAGCGGCTGCAGCGCGAGGTAGTGCGCGGACATCATCAGGATGGCGCGTGGCCGCGGCAGGCTGTCGGCGTGAGCGCGCCATACCGCCGGTGCCGGCGAGCCGTTGATCAGCACATCCGGACCGCCATGGGACAGAAACAAGGGAGCGAAGAACATGGTGCGTTACCTGTAGCAAGGGCGGCGCCACACTGGCACCGCCGTCGGGATCATCGTGATGGGCTGAATCAGCCTTTTTTGTAGCCGACCGGCTTCAGCGCCGCGGCACCGTCACCGAGCAGCACCTGCACGACGGCCGCCACCACCAGGAAGGCCGGATATTCCCAGCCACCGCCCTGATTGCTAAACACCCAGCCGTTGCCGCCGTGGCCGAGTACACCGGCGCCGATCAGCAGTGGAATCAGGGCCAGCGCCACCGGACGGGTGGCCACCCCCAGCAGCAGCAGCACGCCGCCACCCAGCTCGGCGGCGATGGTGAGGTAGGCGAAGATCGCCGGCAGCCCCAGCGAGGCGAAGTAGCCGACGGTGCCGGCCGGGGTGAACACGAACAGTTTCAGCGCGCCGTGCGCAACGAACATCAGGCCCAGTGCCAGACGCAGGATCAGGGCGGCGTAAGGAGCGGTACGTTGGTCGATCATGATGGTTTCCTTCGGGTGGGTGTGGCGCCACGCGCTGTGGCGATGACTGCATTAAACACCTTGCCAGAGCGCGAATAAACGGCTATTCATGCAATGAATTGCTAACTATAAAGAAACAATCATGGATAAGCTGGTGGCCTTACGGGTGTTTCACAGCATTCACGACAGCGGCAGCTTCGTCGCCGCGGCGGCGCGGCTGGAGATGTCCACCGCCATGGTCAGCAAATACCTCGGCGCGCTGGAACAGGAGCTGGGCACCCGCCTGATCCAGCGCACCACGCGGCGGCTGGCGTTCACCGAGGCCGGGCTGGACTACGCGCGGCGCACCGCGCTGGTGCTGGCGCAGCTGGAAGAAGCCGACGCCGCCGCGATGCAGCAGAGCGTGGAGGCACGCGGCACGCTGCGCATGGCGGCGCCGCTGTCCTTCGGCATGCGCTATCTGGGCGAGTGGCTGGCCGAGCTGCGCTGCCGCCACCCTCTGCTGCAGGTGGAGCTGGAGCTGTCCGATCGCCAGGTCGATCTGGTGGAGGACGGCTTCGACCTCGCGCTGCGCATCAGCACCCAGCCGCTGGGCGGCGGCCTGATCGCGCGGCCGCTGGGGCGCATCGACATGCTGCTGTGCGCGGCACCGTCCTACCTTGCGGCCAACCCTGCGCCGCAAACGCCGGCCGACCTCGCCCGCCACAGCTGCCTGCGCTACCAGCAGGGCAACCAGCCGCAGGTGTGGCGCTTCTGGCACGGCGACGAGGAAATCGCGGTGGCGGTGGACGGCCCGCTGCAGAGCAACAACGGCGACGTGCTGGTCAGCGCCGCGGTGGCCGGCATGGGCATCCTGCAGCAGCCGCGCTTCCTGCTGGAGGACGCACTGCAGCGCGGCCAGCTGCAGCCGCTTCTCGCCGACTACCGCACCCGCAGCGCCGAGGTGTACGTGGTGTACCCGGCGCGGCGCTACCTGCCGATGAAGGTGCGGGTGCTGATCGAGCTGCTGCAGGACATGCTGGCGCGACTGGCACCGGCCGCGCGCTGACACGCTGCGCCAGCGCGCCGTTTGCTTTACCCTTGGCCGCAACCGCACCGCCCGGCCGCACCACGCGCGCAAAAGCCGGCATTTGTTGCCAGAATAGAAAGAAACCCGAGGAGCCGACATGAACCAACACGCCCTGCTGGCCACCCTGGCCGCCCTGGTGCTGCTGCCGGCGCAGGCCGCCGACATGAACAAGGTGCTGCGCGTAGCGCTGAACGCACCGGAAACCGGCTTTGATCCGGCCAAGGTCTCCGACCTGTACTCCAGTACCGTCACCGAGAACATCTTCGATCCGCTGGTCACCTACGACTACCTGGCACGGCCGGCGAAGCTGATTCCCAATACCGTCAGCGCGCTGCCCACCATCTCCGCCGACGGCAAGGTGTACACCTTCCGCCTCAAGCCCGGCATCCATTTCGCCGCCGATCCGGCATTCAAGGGCAGGAAGCGCGAGCTGACCGCCGCCGACTACGCCTACAGCATCAAGCGCCACCTCGACCCCAGCATCCACTCGCCGTGGAGCTTTCTGGTCGACGGCCGCTTTGTCGGCGGCAACGAACTGGTGAAGGCCGCCGGCAAGGGCGCGCTGAACTACGACGCGCCGCTGGCAGGCATCAAGGTGCTCGACCGCTACACGCTGCAGCTGACGCTGACCGCCACCAATTTCAATTATCTGCCGATCCTGGCGATGCCGGCGTTCGGCGCGGTGGCACGCGAGGTGATCGAGGCCAACCGCGACAACACCAACGCCCACCCGGTCGGCACCGGCCCCTATTTGCTGAAGGAGTGGAAACCGGGCAGCAGGATCGTGTTGGAGGCCAACCCGGGCTTTCGCAAGCTGGTGTTCAATGCCACGCCGGGTAACGACCCGGTAGACAAGGCGGTGGTGCAGGCGCTGCAGGGCAAGACCCTGCCGCAGGTTGGCCGCATCGAGATCTCCGTCATCGAGGAAGAACAGCCGCTGTGGCTGTCCTTCCTCAACCGCCAGCTGGACGTCAGCGGCATCCCGCAGGCCGCGCTGCAAAGCGCGCTGGTGATCGACCCGAAAAACCCGCTCAAGGTGCGGCTGGCCGAGCAGTACGCGCGGCAGGGCATCCAGCTGCAGCGCCAGCTGCTGCCGGAGGTCACCTTCCACTTCTTCAACATGCAGGACCCGGTGGTCGGCGGCGACAGCAAGGACAAGATCGCGCTGCGCCGCGCCATCGCGATGTCGTTCCCGGTCAGCGAGGCCATCGCCAGCATCCGCCGCGGCCAGGCGGTGCCGATGAACTACATCGTGCCGCCCGGCGTGGCCGGCCACAACCCGGCCTTCCGTGGCGCACCGAAGTACGACCCGGCGGCGGCCAACGCGCTGCTGGACCGCTTCGGCTATCGCGTGGGCGCAGACGGCTACCGCACCCGCCCGGACGGCAAGCCGCTGGCGATCGAGCTGGCCTGCGGCACCAGCGCGCTGGACAAGCAGTGGAACGAGTACTGGCAGAAGACCTTCGACACGCTGAAAATCCGCCTTGGCTTCAGGCAGGGCAAGTGGAACGAGCTGTCCAAGGCCAACCACCAGGGCAAGCTGCAGATGTGGGGCATGGCCTGGGGCGCCGACTACCCGGACGGCGAGAACTTCATGCAGCTGCTGTACGGCAGGAATGCCGGCGACTCCAACGCCGCCGATTTCAAGAACGCCGACTACGACCGCCTGTTCGAAGCGTCGCTGAAGCTGCCGCACGGCGCAGAGCGCAACCAGCTGTACGACGCGATGAACAAGATCGTGGTGGCGCAGCAGCCGTGGATCTTCGGCGACATCCGCATGCGCAGCACGCTGGCGCACTCGTACGTGAAGGGACTGAAGCTGCACCCGCTGCTGAACACCAGCTGGCGCTACCTGGACCTGCAGAAATGAACGGCCGCGCGGCCGGAGGATAAATCATGCTGGCTTATATCGTCCGCCGCGTGTGGCAGATGGTGCCGACGCTGTTCGGCGTGATGCTGCTGCTGTTCGTGCTGTTCAACTGGGTGGGCGGCGATCCGTCCTACATCCTCGCCGGCAAGAACCTCAGCGCGGAGGCGCTGGCCGGCATCCGCCAGCAGCTGGGGCTGGACCTGCCGCTGCCGCAGCAGTTCCTGATCTTCGTGCGCCAGGTGCTGACGCTGGACTTCGGCACCTCGTGGTCGACGCAGCAGCCGGTGTCGGCGCTGCTGCACAGCCGCATCGGGCCGTCGCTGCTGCTCACCGGCAGCATCCTGCTGCTGGGCACCGTGCTGGCGATAGCCATCGCCGCGCTGGTCGCCTACCTGCGCGGCAGCGTCACCGACCGGCTGGTAACGCTGATCGCCACCTGCGCGATGTCGGTCAGCGCGCTGGTGTACATCATCGCCGGCCAGTACTGGCTGGCGTTCAAGGGCGGCTGGTTCCCGATCATGGGCTGGAGCGACAGCACGCTCGACAACCTGCTGCACTACCTGCCGCTGCCGCTGCTGCTGGGGGTGATCGTCGGCCTGGCGCCGGACATCCGCTTCTACCGCAGCTGCTTCGTCGAGGAACTGGGTCACGACTACGTGCGCACCGCGCGCGCCAAGGGCCTGTCCGAGCCGGTGATCATGCTCAAGCACGTGCTGCGCAACGCGATGATCCCGGTGGTGACCTCGCTGATGATGTCGCTGCCTTACCTGATGATGGGCGCCATGCTGCTGGAGACCTTCTTCGGCATCCCCGGCATGGGCAAGGAAGTGGTGATGGCGGTGGAGCGCAGCGATTTTCCGGTAATCAAGGCGATCACCATCTACATCGCGCTGGCCACCATGCTGTTCAACCTGCTGACCGACATCGTTTACAAGCTGATCGACCCGCGCGTGCAGCTACACTGACACCATGCCCCACACCTCTACTCCGCCGCCTGCGGCCCAGCACCACCACAACAGCCTGACGCGCATCGGCTGGCGCCGCCTGCGCCGCGACCGCATCGGCTTTAGCGCGCTGTGCATCGTCGGCGCCTACCTGCTGCTGGCGCTGGCCGCCTGGAGCGGCCTTATCGCCAGCCACTGGCAGGACGAGGTCGCCCATCCCTACGCGCCGCCGACGCTGTTCGCCGGCGCCGCGCCGCACCATGTCGAGCTCAACGCCGCCGACATCGACGCCGCCGACCGCCGCGCCACCAGCGCCGCCGCGCTGGACAGCAGCGGCGCCACCGGCCTGTCCGCCAGCGAGGACCCGTTGGCGGCCGATCTCGCCGCCGCCCAGCAGCAGTCCGCACAGTACCGCAGCACCGAGCAGACCAGGGCCGACAGTCTGCCGCTGGGCGCCGACCAGCGCGGCCGCGACGTGCTGCAAAAGCTGCTGCAAGGCAGCGCCACTTCGCTGCAGGTCGGCATCACCGGCGCGCTGCTGGCACTGACCATCGGCACCGTGCTCGGCGCGCTGTCCGGCTACTTCGGCGGCCTGCTCGATGACCTGCTGATGTGGGGCTACAGCGTGTTCACCTCGGTGCCGGACATGCTGCTGCTGCTGGCGTTTGCCGCGGTCAGCGGTCGCGGCATCGGCACCGTGGTGCTGGTGATGGCATTCACCAGCTGGACCGGCACCTTCCGCCTGATGCGCGCCGAGTTCATCAAGCACAAGGGCCGCGAGTACGTGCGCGCTGCCGACGCCATCGGCGCCGGTCACGGCCGCCGCATGTTCCACCACATCCTGCCCAACGTCAGCCACCTGCTGCTGGTGCAGTTTTCCATGCTCACGGTGGCGCTGATCAAGTACGAAGCGATCCTGTCCTTCCTCGGCTTCGGCGTCGGCGTCACCCAGGTCAGCTGGGGCGCGATGCTGGCCGAGGCGCCGGCCGAGCTGCTGCAGGGCTACTGGTGGCAGATGCTTGCCGTCACCCTGTGCATGTCGCTGCTGGTCACCGCGTTCTCGCTGCTCAGCGACAGCCTGCGCGACGCGCTCGACCCCAAAGTGAAATAGCCCCCAAAAGTGAAATAGCCCCGACAATGAAACAGGCATCCAACGTGAACCAGGTCCCGAAGGTGACATCGTGACCCCCTCCCCGCCCCTGCTCAGCGTGCGCAAGCTGCGCGTCAGCTTCCGCGACGAACACGGCCACGGCGCCGAAGCGGTGAAAGGCATCAGCTTCGACATCCCGGCCGGCAAGACCGTGGCGCTGGTCGGCGAATCCGGCTCCGGCAAGTCGGTGACCGCGATGGCGATCACCCGGCTGCTGCCGGAGCACGGCTGCCACATCGCCGCCGACAGCGAGATCCTGTTCGACGGCCGCAACCTGCTCACCGCCAGCCGCAGCGAGCTGCGCAGCCTGCGCGGCGGCGACATCGCCATGGTGTTCCAGGAGCCGATGAGCTCGCTCAATCCGGTGTACAGCGTCGGCGAGCAGATCATCGAGACGCTGATGCTGCACACCAGGGTTGGCCGCAAGGCGGCGTACCAGCGCGCGGTGGCGCTGCTGAAGGAAGTCGGCCTGCCGACGCCGGACCGCAAGATGAGCAGCTACCCGCACCAGCTGTCCGGTGGCCAGCAGCAGCGGGTGATGATCGCGATGGCCATCGCCTGCGAGCCGAAGCTGCTGATCGCCGACGAGCCGACCACCGCGCTGGACGTCACCATCCAGCAGCAGATCCTGCAGCTGTTGGCCGGGCTGCAGAAAAAGCACGGCATGGCGGTGCTGTTCATCAGCCACGACCTGGAGCTGGTCGGCCAGTTCGCCGACGAGGTGGTGGTAATGCACCACGGCAGCATCCACGAACACGCGCCGGTGCAGCAGATCTTCGAGGCGCCGCAGGACCCCTACACCAAGGCGCTGCTGCGCTGCCGCCCGCACCTGGCACAGCGCCCGGCGCGGCTGCCGGTGATCAAGGACTTCCTCGGCGACAGCTGCTACTTCGAACCACCGCAACGCCAGCGCGGCTACCAGGCGGACGACCGGGTGATCCTCGAGGTGCAGGGCCTCTGCGTCGACTACCACAGCCGCCACGGCTGGTTTGGCGGCCGCCACAGCCAGCGCGCGGTGGACGAGGTGTCGTTCACGCTGATGCGCGGCCGCACGCTGGGCATCGTCGGCGAATCCGGCTGCGGCAAGAGCACGCTGGGGCTGGCGCTGATGCGGCTGCAGCAGGCCAGCGCCGGACGGGTGCTGTTCGAAGGCGAGGACATGCTGGCGCTGACGCCGCGCCAGCTGCGCGACTACAAGCGCCGCATCCAGATCGTGTTCCAGAACCCGTACGCCTCGCTCAACCCGCGCTTCTCCGTGGCACAGATCCTGACCGAGCCGATGCTGCTGCACGGCATCGGCTGCGATGCGGCGGAGCGGCTGCAGCTGGCCGGCGACTGGCTGGAGCACGTCGGGCTGCCGCGCAAGGCACTGGCCAAGTACCCGCACGAGTTTTCCGGCGGCCAGCGCCAGCGCATCGCCATCGCGCGCTGCCTGACCATGCACCCGGAAATCCTGATCTGCGACGAATCCGTGTCGGCGCTGGACGTGTCTGTGCAGGCGCAGGTGCTCAACCTGCTGCAGGCGCTACAGGACGAACTGGGGCTGTCCTACCTGTTCATCTCGCACGATCTGGCGGTGGTGAAGCACCTGTCCGACCAGGTGCTGGTGATGCAGCATGGCCGCTGCGTGGAGCTGGCCGACGCCGACACCCTGTACGCCGCGCCGCAGCACCCGTACACCCGCCAGCTGCTGGACGCCATTCCGCAAGGTTGGCCGCACTGCATCAAGCCGCGGGTGGCGTGAGCAGACGCTGCAACACCCACGCCGCGGCGGCGCCCAGCGGCCGCGGCCGCGCCCACACCGCGTCGATACGCTGCCGCCGCGGCCAGCCGGCCACCGGCAAGGCCTGCAGGCCGGTGCCGTAGCGCGCCACCAGCCAGTCCGGCAGCTCCGCCCAGCCGAAGCCGTGCAGCGCCATTTCCATCAGCAACAGGTAACTGGGCGCCGACCAGCACAGGCCGCCGTTGTCCGCTACCGGGCTATCCTGATAGGTCTTCAGCCGCAGCTCGCGATGCTGGCGCAATGCCGCCGCGGTCACCGTATCCTGCCGCGCCAGCGCGTGGCTGGCCGCGACATACAGCGCGGTGTCGGCCGGGCGCGGCAGGCTGCAGCTGGCGATGTCGGCCGGGTAGCCGGCCAGCGCGGTGAGCAGGCCCAGCTGCGCGCGGCCGCTCTGCAGCAGCGCCAGCACGTCCTCCTGCTCGCCGACCAGGCACTCCAACTCCAGCGTCGGAAAGCGCTCGGCAAACTCGGACAGCATCGCCTCGAAGTCGCCGGTGTGGAAGGTGTCCGACAGCACCAGCGTCAGCCGCGGCTCCAGGCCGCCGGCCAGCAGCTGCGCTTCCAGCTGCAGCGTGTCCTGCGCCGCCAGCGTCTGCCGCGCCGCCGGCAACAGACGCTGCCCGGCGGCGGTGAGCTGCGGCTGGCGTCCGACACGCTCGAACAGCGTGACGCCGAGGTCGATCTCCAGGTTGGCGATGGTCTCGCTGATGGTGGACTGGCGCTTGCCCAGCCGCCGCGCCGCCGCCGAGAACGAGCCCAGCTCCGCGGCCAGCACAAACGCGGCAATCGCGTCGGCAGAGATGAACATATCGGTTTCTCCGATGGATGCTAGCTGTTATCGAGCAGAAAAACCTATCACACTGGCCATCAATCCGATAGCACAAGAAAGGTTGGCCGCAATGATGACCCCCGACAAGACACTGCGTGAACGGCTGTTGCATGCCGTGCTGTACGAGGTGTGCGCGATGGCGCTGCTGGTGCCGCTGGGCAGCTGGCTGCTCGATGCCGGACTCGGCCACGTCGGCGTGCTGGCGCTGCTGATGTCCAGCATCGCGATGAGCTGGAACATGCTGTTCAATGCGCTGTTCGAACGGCTGGAGCGGCGCGCCGGCTGGCAGCGCACGCCGCTGGTGCGCAGCGTGCACGCCATCGCCTTCGAGGGCGGGCTGGTGTTCCTGTGCGTGCCGGTGGCGGCGTGGTGGATGGCGATCAGCTACTGGCAGGCGTTTTTGCTCGATGTCGGCATCCTGCTGTTCTTCCTGCCCTACACCTATGTCTTCAACTGGTGCTACGACCATGCCCGCGCGCGGCTCTTGGCACGCCGGCTGAGTCCGCAGGGCTGAAAATGCGCACTCTGTATCACGCGCTTTTCGCCACAATGCGGCCAACCTTGATCTCGTTTATCGTCGGAGATAAGCACTACGGGCCAACTTGTCATGTGGAATTCCGCTTGGCCCAAAGATTAGGTTCTAACAACGCGGACATCGTGTTGCCACCCTTTCAGCTCGCACCATTGATTTGCAAAAGCCACCACGTCTTCAAGACGGTCATCAATATGCGCCGTGGTGATACAGAAAGCCTCAGTATTTTCGCGCACCTCCAGCTTCACACACAGCCAATCCACCCCATCTTCCCAACTCCCCGCGTAAGGACCGACAACAGATAACAGGTCAGGCGCTTCCTCCAAAAGTGAACGCAAAAACGCTTCACTCTCGTCAGAGTAAGGTGCACTCGGAACTAAAACGATGCATTTAGACATAGGGACTCCTAACGTTTCATCGGCAACAACCCACAATGCCAGCCCACCCCGTGGTGGCGACGCTCAAGACCCGGCGTAGTTGAGTAAAGCGATAAGGTAAAGCTAACGCTCCGGCAGCAGGTGGATGCCGTCAAAGCAGAGATGGTGGCTCAGCTCGCGCAGGATCAACAGCCGGGCGGCAAACTCGCCGTCCGTCGGCAGCCCCTCCAGCGCCGCCGGACGCCCCTGCACCACCTCGGCAAAGCGGCCGAAGGTGAACTCCAGCTGCGCGGTGGACAGCCACAGCGTGCCGCTGCCGTGCACGCCGGCCTGGGCGGCCAGTGCACGCAGCGCGCCATCCTGGCTGTACAGCCGCGATGCCGGTGCCAGCTGCGCCCGTGCCGGCGCCAGCGCGTCCTCCACCGTCATGATCGCCAGCTCGATTTCCGCTGCCGTCGGTGGCTGGTGGCGGAAGTGCTGCTGCGCGGTGCGGCGGTAGCCCAGCGGCAGGCTCAGCAGCCGCGGCGGCGCGCTACCGCTGCCGCTGGCCAGCCGGGTTTCGTCGCCATCCAGCAGCAACAGGGTGAGGGCGCTGCCCGCCGGCAACTGCTGCTGCAGCCGGGCATAGAGAGGAAGAAGGGACATGTGGCACACCGGCAAACGCGTGACGATACGACGATGTTACGCCGCCGGCGCCGACACTGGCTAGCCGCTGCCGCACGCCGAGTCACAGGCCGACAACGCCGCCGCCATGGGCTATGGTAAGGGAGGCTCTTGCCACACTTCCGGAAAGGAATCGACGATGAACTCCCCCCTACTCCTCGCCGCCATGGCGCTGTCGCTGCTGGCAGGCTGCGGCGGCTACGGTCACGGCCCTCGCCACGCGCAGGGCGGCATGCCCATGCCGCAGGATGGCGCGATGATGCAACACGATGGCATGCATAGCGGCATGGCGATGATGCCGCCGGCGATGTTCCGCGGCGGCATGCTGATGGCGCACGGCGGCAAGACGCTGTACAGCTTTGACCGGGATCAGGCCGGCAGCAGCGTATGCTACGGCGACTGCGCGATGAAATGGCCGCCCTACCTCGCCCCGGCCGGCGCCAGCGCCAGCGGCGACTACGGTCTCAGCAACCGCAACGACGGCAGCCGGCAATGGACCTATCGCGGCAAGCCACTGTACTTCTGGTCCGGCGACCAGAAGCCGGGCGACATGATGGGCGACAATATCGGCAATGTCTGGCACGTGGTGCGCCCGTGACGTGACAGTGATGCCTCTCGCGCGCAAGCTTGGCCGCAGCGCTGTTCGGCCGCGGCCTGCGCCGGCCGGCCGGCTGGCGGTGCCGGTGCCACTAGCGCGCCGGGAACAACGGAATCAGCTTGCGCTGCTCCAGGCAATCCGGCTCGCCTTCCTGATAGTCGGCGCAGATCCATGGCCGCACCGCGTAGATGGTGCACAGCATGGTCTGCCGGTCCAGCGCCGCACACCAGCCGTCGTCCAGCCGCAGCATCACGTGGCCGCCCCACTGGTCCTGGGTGACAAAGCGGTCCGGCACGTCGTCGTCGCCGGCGATCAGCATCACCTCCAGCCGGCAACAGCAGGCGCGGCAGCTGTCGCAACGGATCTGCTGCGCCATCAGTAGCCGCGCTCGCGCAGCACCTGCCCCGGCGCCGCGTCCCCCGCCGCCAGCCGCTCAAGGTTGGCCGCAATCTGGCGCACGGCCTCCTCGCGCAGGGTGATGGCGGCGATGTGCGGCGTCACCGTCACCGCCGGGTGTTGCCACAGGCGATGGCCATGCGGCAGCGGCTCGCTGGCGAACACGTCCAGCTGCGCACAGCGCAGATGGCCGCTGTCGAGCAGCGCCAGCAGCGCGTCCTCGTCCAGCAGGTCGCCACGGCCGGCGTTGATCAGCATCGCGCCTGGCGGCAGTGCGGCCAACCTTTGCGCATTCAGCAGGCCCTGCGTCTGCGGCGTGGACGGCAGCACGCAGGCCAGCACCTCGCTGCCGGCCAGCAGCGCGGCCAGGCCGTCGTCGCCGTGCAGGCAAGTCACGCCCGGCAGCTGGCGCGGCGAGCGGCTCCAGCCGCTGACCCGGTAACCGTCGGCGGCCAACGCCTGCGCCACCGCGCTGCCGATCTCGCCCAGCCCCAGCACGCCGACGCGCACCTCGGCCGGCAGCTTCGGCGCCAGCATCTTCCACACCCCCGCCGCCTGCTGGCGGCGATAGACATCCATGTGCCGCTGGTAGGACAGCACGCCGAAGCGGATGTACTCGCTCATCTGCTGCGCCATACCGCCATCGAGCAGGCGGTAGATCGGCACGCCGGTGGCCAGATCGTCGCGCGCCAGCAGCTTGTCGACGCCGGCGCCGAGCGCGAACACCGCCTGCAGATTCGGCAGCCGGGCAAACAGCGCCGGCGGCGGCCCCCAGGTAATCACGTACTGCACCGCCTCCGGCTGCGTCATCTCATCCAGACTGATGAACTGATGCTGCGGCAGCGCGGCGCGGAACAGCTCGAGATAGGCGGCAACTTCTTTGGCACTGGGGGTGTGGATCAGGATCATGATGCAATTTCGATAAAGGACCGACGACCATCTTACTGTGGATAGCCGGTGGCGGACAGCGCTTGGCATCGCCGGAGACACAGGCAAGTGCGGGCAATACCCTGCTGTATTACTGTCGCAAACCGTGTGCTTTCTATCTAATATGCATTATATGTAATAAGCAAAAACAGGCGCTAACCCGCCACCAAAGAGGAAAGTTCACATGTTGAATCTGATGTCTTCAAGCGCTGTAATCCGCCTGCGCGCCGCCACACCGCATGATCAGTCCTTCATTGCCCACGTATTTCGTAGCGCACGACCAGACCTGCAATACATCGACGGTGATACTGATCTGATTGAGTCGGTAATCGAGCTACAACAGCGCGTGCTGCAGCAGGGCGCCGGCGAGGCCCATCCCAATGCCATGCATTTCATCGCCGAACTTCATGACAGCCCTGCCGGAGTCGCGCTGGTAGATTTCGGTCACAACGAAGTACACATCATCTTCCTGGCCATGCTGCCACAGCTGCGCGGTAAGGGTTATGGCCGCACCGTGCTGCAAAGCCTGCAGCAGGCGGCCTGGAAAGTATCCACACCGCTAAGCGTCGTGGTATGGCATAGCAATCAGGCGGCACTCCGGCTGTACCAGGCACTGGGCTTTGTCGTGGCCGAGCGCAGCGTCATGGCCGACAAGCTGGTGTGGTACCCAGAGCGGGATCCGGCTCTGTCGCCAGCACCAGCGGTGGCGATCAGTTGAACGGCAACTGGAAATAGGCGAAGGCCGGGTCACGCCCGGCCGGAATGACGCGGCCAAGCCATACTTCGTGCAGCACCTGCGCCGGCAACCCCGCCTGCGCTGGCAGTGCAAGCCTCCCCACGGCATCACCCACCCCTATATCCTGCGTGGAAGCCAGCTCCACCACAAACGGCACCCGTTTACCAGTAGGAACCTGGGCTCGCGGGCGCAGGCGTACCGCCTGTATCTGCAGTTCCAACACCGGGTGCTGCTCGCAGTGAAAGTAGCAGCACTGCCCCAGCAAAGGCATGAAATCATCGGCACAAATCTTAGCCAGCATGGCAACCCCCTCTTTGGCATCAACAAAACGGCCAAGGCATAACCGATGCCCTGACCTGCCTGCAGTTTACGGACGTACCGGATACAAACCGTTGATGGCAATACAGAAATTCAGCGCCAGGAAAGGATTGAGCACACTAACCGCCGCACCGTTGCCGGTCGAGTCAGTTGCGCCGGCGATCGAGAGTCCCTGTACCGCAACCGGACTATTCAGTGCAGTGGACCAGATGCTGGCCAGCCCGGTGCCCGCACCGGAGGCACCAAGATAGCAATTGCTGCTACTGGGCGCGCTGGCTGGCGTGGCAGGGGTCGGCACGCCAGCCGCATTGAACGCAACCTTCATGGCTGTTCCGCCATGGGTGTGCGGCGGCAGGTTGTTGCTGTTGAGCGTAACGTTCTGCTGACCACCGGTCTGGCCGGGGTTGTAGGCTGGCAGGTTGGATGCCGGCTGCGCCGGACCGGTACCGATGGGCATGCGCCCAGAGAGATTGGGCAGCTTGAAATTCTGTGATGCAGTTCCGCCGTAAATGACACCCAACAGGGAATACAGCGCTTCATATTGCGAAACCTGGTAAGTCTGTCCCTGGCATAGTGCCCAGTCCTGCGGTGCATAGTTGAAGCCGAAAACCGTGATCGTACCCATGTAGGCGTCCATATGCTCTCCTGGAAGTGAGGCCGGCAACGATACCGGCACAAACAGCAAATACATAAAATATATATTTGCACCCAAATTGAGTTGCCAATGACAAATAACTTGGAGATTCTGTTCTAGGCAACAATTCCGGAAAATCAAGTGGCATATTAATTTACATAGACACTATCCGATATTCATCAACACCGAAGATGCTCACGGGGCTAACCCATGGCAGTGGGTAACAAGCAGCATGCCATCCGGCCAGGGCAGGACGCTGCAGCCGCTTTTCCTGGATGTCAGGCAGCACGCGCATCAAGCAGGCGTCGCACCGACGCTGGCAAAAGGTTGGCCGCAAACCATGATGGCTTGCGGCCAACCTTTCATACCGCACTCGCGTTGCGGCGTGGATAAAGCCTGTAGCAGATCGGGCCTGCTTCGCTATGGATGCCTACCACTAGCTAGCCGACAAGCCCGAGGACACCGGATGCGCGCCGCGCAGCCGAGCTGCATTGCCATACGGCTAAAATCTCAATCGGCCAGACACTTTTTCAGGTAAAGCCGCTGGTGCCCCGGCGGGCAGTCGTCCAGCACCCCCATCAGCTGGTAGCCCAGCTTGTGATAGAAGTCCGGCGCCTGGAAGCTGTAGGTGTACAGGAACACGCCGACGCAGCCGCGACGGCGCGCCTCCTCCTCCACCTGCGCCATCAGCCGTGCGCCCAGGCCGGCGCCGCGCTGCGCGGCGTCCAGCCACAGGTAGTCCACGTACAGCCAGCCCATACCGGAGTGGCCGAACAGGCCGCCGACCACCGCGCCGCCCTCGTCGCGCGCGTACAGTTCGACATCCTGATAAGCGTAATCGCCGATCTGCCCGACGTTGAAGGCCTTGAGGCCCTGCTGGACGACCGCGCGCGCCTGCGGATCGGCGCCAAGGCTGAACTGGAAACTGTGCTGCGACATGAGCGGACTCCCGAGTGATGGAGCCGCCAGTCTAGCGATAATCCACCACCGGGCGCGAGGCGGCGTGCCCGCATCGATACGGCACTGTCCCAAACAGGCGGCCAACGTTGGCCAGACAGCAAGCGGCACACACCGGCATCCGGCAAAGCCATCCTGAACTTGCTGGTGGGTAAGGTGGCACAGGGCGCCGACACCCGGCTTGTGTTGTGGGTGCTGACCATGCAAGGCATCAACCAGGATCAAACGGCAAAGTGCCGCTTTGTTGCCGAAAAGCGGCGCTTTGCCATTCTGCTGCTGGCATAATCCAGCCTCATCGCATAACCGTTGCCGCGCATCCCATCATGGCCTCATTCCTTCGCCTGCTTGTCCTTAGCCTGCTGTTCAGTCTTGCCCTCCCCGCCGCTGCCAACGAAAAGTTCGGTCAGGTTGAGCTCGATGCGCAAAAGGAACTGCTGCAACTGAAGATCGACAGCAGCCGCGAGCTGACCCAGAAGGATGTCGACAGCCTGAAGAACCGTATCGAGGCGCTCGATGAACGGCTGGACGATCAGAACAACCGCGTCGGCGATATTGGGCAGGCGGTAGACCGGTTTGCGGTAATCACCGGGATTGCGGGGCTGGTAGTGACGCTGCTGCTCGCCCTTGTCGGCTTGATTGGCTATCTTTCCGTCACCCGACAAGCCAAAGAAGAGGCCAAGACGGCCAGCCGGCAATGGTTCGATAGCAACCATGAAGACTTGCTCGCACAAATTGATGAACTGAAGAAAAAAGCGGTGCAGGGTCATCAGGCTATTGAGCACTCGGTAAACGAGGTGGTGCAAAAGCGCGATGCTGCCATCACGCAAATGCAGGAAAGGATGAAGACGTCTGTTGAAGACGGCGCGCCCATCAACCGAGACGAGGAAGCCGCACTGCGTCAAAGCGCAGAAGACATCAGGGCCAAACCGGAAGCCAGTTATTCTTTTGATGACTGGAATACCCGGGCCTTCGACGCTTACCACGCCAAACAATACGAAGATGCCGCGCTGTACTGGAAACACGCGAGCAGCATCCCCAATGCAGGTGCGGCCAACTCGGCGCAGGCCCTTCTTAATCGCGCGCTCACTTTGCATCAGCTGAAACGCCATGCCGAAGCAGGCACGGCCTACCAGCAGCTGATCGACACCTATTCGTCCGACAACACACCTGCCATCCGCGAACAGGTCGCCAAGGCTATGGTCAATACGGGGGTTAGCTTAGGAGAAATGCAGAAGCCGACTGAGGCCATCGCCACCTACAAGCAGCTAATCGCCACTTACTCGTCCGACACCACCCCCGCTATCCGCACACAAGTGGCTGGGAGCATGCTCAATATGGGAATTGCCCTCGGAGAAATACAGCAGCCGGACGAAGCCATCGCCACCTACCAGCAGCTGATTGACTCTTATTCGTCCGACAATATTCCCCTCATCCGCGAGCAAGTCGCCAAGGCCATGCTCAGCATGGGGATCACCCACGGACAAATGCAGCAGCTGGGCGAAGCCATCGCTAGCTACCAGCAGCTGATTGACTCTTATTCGTCCGACAATACTCCCGCCATCCGCGAACAGGCCGCCAAGGCCGTGCTCAATATGGGAATCACCTTCGGACAAGTGCAGAAGCCGAACGAAGCCATCGCCACCTACCAGCAGCTGATCGCCACTTACTCGTCCGACAATACCCCTGCCATCCGCGAGCTGGTCGCCAAGGCCATGCTCAATATGGGAATCGTTCTCGGACAAATGCAGCAGCCCGCCGAGAAAATAGCCATCTACCGGCAGCTGATCACCACTTACTCGTCCGACACTACCCCAGCCATCCGCGAGCAGGTCGCCATTGCCCTTAACAGCAAAGGCTTTGCTGCTCTAATGAAAGCCAAGAACGCGTGGCAGAACAGGGAGCAAGCCCTATCCCTGCTGAGCGAAGCGCACAACGATCTGCTTGCAAGCCTCGAACGACGTACGGATTGCGGCATGACCCGCGGCAATCTTGCCTATGTACAGTGGCTGCTCGGCGAAACACTGGCAGCCGAAAACAGTTTCCGTAGCGCATTGGCCGCCCCCCAGGATAGTGGCGAGGAGCTATACCACGGCACAGTGGCTGACATTGAGCAGCATACGATTGCGGAAGACGAAGGCTTCCGGGCCATGATCGAGCGGCTGTGGGCCGAGCATCAAGCCGCGAAGTCCAGCGGGGACTGACCACGCCGTAACACGCGGTTGGCAACTGACTGAAAATCCTGGCAACGGATCACCGGAATCAGCAGCGGACTCCGATCAGCACCACAAAAGCCCAAGCAAACCACCGCAGCACCCGCCCAATAACAAGGTTGGCCGCAAACCATGACGGTTTGCGGCCAACCTTCATTCATTGATCAGATCAATCAGTGTTATCCGGCCAAGGTCACGTCCCGCAGAAAGTACGATAGCCGGCCACCAGCTCCGCCGCCGCCGGCAGCGCGTAGCGTTCCAGTCCGTCACGCTCGGTGAACGGGTCGGCCAGCACGTCCAGCAGCCGCAGTGTCAGGCTCATGTCGCCGTGCTCGCTGGCGGCGGCCAGTGCTTCTTCCACCAGATGATTGCGCGCGATGTACAGCGGATTGAGCGCGCGCATCGCGCTAGCGCGTGTGGCGGCCGGCTGCGGCTCGGCGGCGAGGCGTTGCTGCCAGCGCGCGAGCCACGGCTGCAACGCGGCCGGATCGGCGAACTGTGCGGCCAACCTGGCGCCGTCGCCGTCCACCGCGTCGGCGAGGTAGCGCCAGCAAAGGGTGAAGTCCGCCTGCTGCGCCTTGAGCAGCACCAGCCAGTCGTCGGCCAGCTGCTGGTCGTCGTCCTCTGCCGTGTAGAGGCCGAGCTTGCGTCGCGCCTGCGCCAGCCACTGTTCGCGGTAATGGTCGACAAAGCGGTGAATGACCTCGGTGGCCTGCGCCACTGCCTGTTGCTGCGATTCGGCGTCCAGCAGCGGCAACAGGGTCTCTGCCAGCCGCGCCAGGTTCCACTGCGCGATGGCGGGCTGGTTGCCGTAGGCGTAGCGGCCGCGCTCGTCGATGGAGCTGAACACGGTGGCCGGGTCATAGGCGTCCATGAACGCGCACGGGCCGTAGTCGATGGTTTCGCCGCTGATGGTCATGTTGTCGGTGTTCATCACGCCGTGGATGAAACCGGCGTGCATCCACTGCGCAATCAGCCGCGCCTGGCGCCGGCACACCGCGTCGAGGAAGGCAAGATAAGGGTTGGCCGCACCCAGCAGCGCCGGATCGTGGCGGCGGATGGCGTAGTCGGCCAGCTGCTGCAGCGCGTCCTCGTCCTCGCCGTTGGCGAAGTATTCGAAGGTGCCGACGCGCAGGTGGCTGGCGGCGACGCGGGTCAGCACCGCGCCGGGCAGCGGCCGTTCACGCGACACGGTCTCGCCGGTGGCCACCACCGCCAGCGCGCGGGTGGTGGGGATGGCCAGCGCCTGCATCGCCTCGCCGATGATCAGCTCGCGCAGCATCGGCCCCACCGCCGCCTTGCCGTCGCCGCGACGCGAGAACGGGGTGCGCCCGCTGCCCTTGAAGGCGAGGTCGCGACGTTGGCCGCGGCTGTCGATCACCTCGCCCAACAGCAGCGCGCGGCCGTCGCCCAGCGTCGGCGAATAGCCGCCAAACTGGTGGCCGGCGTAGGCCTGCGCGATCGGCTGTGCGCCATCCGGCAGCACCGCGCCGGAGAACTGGGCAGCCAGCGTTTCCGTGGCGATATCTGCGCTGTCCAGCCCCAGTTCCTGTGCCAGCGCGGCGTTCCAGTACAGCAGCCGCGGCTGCGGCGGGGTGGCCGGTTGCCATGGCACCGCGTGTTGCGGCAGGTCGCGGGCGTAGCTGTTATCGAAGGCGATGAGGGGCATGATCTGGCTTTCTGGCGATAAAAACCTGTTTACGATCTCGCGAGCTCACGCGAGACAGGGCAAAAACGGCGGAGGAAGCGGCGTTTATCCGGAGATAAACCAGCATGCCGAAGGCGTTTTTAACGCCGTATCGCCCCATTGATATCAGTGGCAGCAGATCGTAAACAGGTTTCAAGACTGATGGGGGTTCGACCGCGCCGCGGCGGCAAGGTGCGCCGTGCGCGGCAGCAAAAAGCCGCCCCGGGGGGCGGCTACGGTGATGCAGGTTAACGGCTGCGGCCAACCTTGCTGCCCGGTTTGGCGCCGCCACCGCCACGACCGGTGTTGGGCTTGGCCGCGGCGGGCTTGCCGGCTGGCGCCTTGGCGGTGGCCGGTTTGGCGCTGGCGGTGAAGGTCTTGCCGCTGCCACGCGGGCTGCCGGCCGGGGCGCGCTGGCCCTGCGGCTTGCCACGGCCCAGCGGCGGCTGGCCGAAACGATGGCGCGCGGCGGCGGCCTTGTCGCCCGGCGGCGTCGGCGGGATCAGGCACTGCTTGCTGTGGCCGATCAGGTCGCCACGCCCCATGTCGATCAGCGCGTCGTAGATGATCTGCCAGTTGTCCGGGTGGTGGTAGCGCAGCAGCGCCTTGTGCAGCTTGCGGCGATAGCCGTCGCGCACCACGTCCACCTTTTCCGAGCTGCGGGAGAGGCGCTTCAGCGGGTTGCGGCGGGTGTGCCACATGGTAGTGGCCATCGCCATCGGCGTCGGGGTGAAGGTCTGCACCTGGTCGAGGCGGAAGTTGTTCTTCTTCAGCCACAGCGCCAGGTTGACCATGTCTTCGTCGCTGGTGCCCGGGTGGGCGGCGATGAAGTACGGAATCAGGTACTGCTCCTTGCCGGCCTGGCGGCTGAAGCGCTCGAACAGCTCCTTGAACTTGTCGTAGGCGCCCATGCCCGGCTTCATCATCTTCGACAGCGGGCCTTCTTCGGTGTGTTCCGGCGCGATCTTCAGGTAGCCGCCAACGTGGTGCTGCACCAGCTCCTTGATGTACTCC
The DNA here is from genome assembly GCF_024437575.1 of Vogesella sp. AC12. Classification (NCBI taxonomy): domain Bacteria; kingdom Pseudomonadati; phylum Pseudomonadota; class Betaproteobacteria; order Neisseriales; family Chromobacteriaceae; genus Vogesella; species Vogesella sp. AC12. The sequence goes on along the minus strand of NZ_JANFNU010000002.1, from coordinate 226,259 downwards.
GGCGATTTCACCGCCAGGTCGTAGCGCAGGCCGGACTGGATGTTGATCTTCTTGATGCCCGGCAGCGCGCGCGCCTTGCGGTACAGCTGAATCAGCGGGCCGTGGTCGGTGCCGAGGTTCTCGCACACGTCCGGATAGACACAGGACAGCTTGCGACAGGAACGCTCGATCTTCGGGTCCTTGCAGCTCAGGCGGTACATGTTGGCGGTCGGGCCACCCAGATCGGAAATGTGGCCGGTAAAGCCCGGCGTCTTGTCGCGGATCTCCTCGATCTCTTTCAGGATCGATTCTTCCGAGCGGCTCTGGATGATGCGGCCCTCGTGCTCGGTAATGGAGCAGAAGGTACAGCCGCCGAAGCAGCCGCGCATGATGTTGACCGAGTACTTGATCATCTCCCACGCCGGGATGTGGGCATCGCCGTAGCTGGGGTGCGGGTTGCGGGCGTAGGGCGCGCCGAACACGAAGTCCATTTCCTCGGTGGTCAGCGGGATCGGCGGCGGCGTCAGCCACACGTCGCGCGTGCCGTGGCCCTGCACCAGCGCGCGGGCGTTGCCGGGGTTGGATTCCAGGTGCAGCGTGCGGCTGGCGTGCGCGTACAGTACCGGGTCGTGCGCTACCGCCTCGTAGGACGGAATGCGGATCACGGTCTTGGCGCGTTCGGCGCGGCGCTTGGCCAGGCGCTCCTCGCGCGACTCGATGCGGATCACCTGCGGCTTGGCCGCATCGTTGCCGGCGGTAGCCTTGGCCGCCTGTTCCGGAATCTCTTCGTACGGGTTGAGGTGGACATCGACCTTGCCCGGCACGTCGACCACGCTGGAGTCCATCTCCTGCCACTCTTCATCCGGCAACCAGCCGTGCGGCACCACGAAGGCGGTACCGCGGATGTCGCGCATCTCGGACAGCTTCTCGCCGCGCGAGGCGCGGTGGGCGATCTCCACCAGCGCGCGCTCGGCGTTGCCGTACAGCAGGATGTCGGCCTTGGAGTTCACCAGCACCGACGGGCGCACCTTCTCGCTCCAGTAGTCGTAGTGGGCGATGCGGCGCAGCGATGCCTCAATGCTGCCGATCATTACGCCGACACCGGGATAGGCCTCGCGGCAGCGTTGCGCGTACACCGTCACCGCGCGGTCCGGGCGCTTGTTGGCCTCGGCGTGCGGGGTGTAGGCGTCGTCGGAGCGCGGGCGGCGATCGGCGGTGTAGCGGTTGATCATCGAGTCCATGTTGCCGGCGGTGACGCCGAAGAACAGGTTGGGCTTGCCCAGCTCGCGGAAGGCGTCGGCGCTGTTCCAGTCCGGCTGCGCGATGATGCCGACGCGGAAACCCTGCGCCTCCAGCAGCCGTCCGATCAGCGCCATGCCGAAGCTCGGATGGTCGATGTAGCAGTCGCCGCTGACAATGATGATGTCGCAGGAATCCCAGCCCAGCTCGTCCATCTCGGCGCGGCTCATCGGCAGGAACGGCGCGGTGCCGAAGCGTTGCGCCCAGTATTTGCGGTAACTGTTGATCGGTTGTGGTGCGGCAGGAAGCGTCATCGTGGCAGGTATTCCGTGTAAGACCGCGCATTGTGCCAGAAAGCGGCGCGGCTTTCACCTGAAAAAGGCTTTTTTTTCATTGACATAGCGTTGCAATACCCATAAAAAAGTTACGGCTTTTGCCACGCCCGGGTGCTGGCAGAACAGGCTGTTCTGCCGGCGGCGACCAGCGCCGACCATTCATCTGGCTGGCGGAAGGTGTAGCATGAAAGTGGCGGCGGCAATTGACGCGGCCAATCACTCAGGCAAATGTCATTACCTAGTCCAGGATGCACCCCATGAGCCGTCATTACCGTCTGCTGCCCGCCGTGCTGTTGAGCCTGTATCCAACGTTGGCCGCAGCGCAGGTGCTGAACGTCGCCTTCGGCGAATCGCTGGAGCCGTACGTGATGCCGCAGCAGGCATCCGGCATCGAGGTGGAGATCATCCGCGAGGCATTGCGCGCCGAGGGGCTGGGCATGCAGCCGGTGTTCATGGCGCAGAAGCGGCTGCCGCTGGCACTGAAAAACCCGCGCATCGACGCCATCGCCACCATCCGCCCGGATTCCGGGCTGAAGGCGGCCTATTCCGAGCCCTACGTCTACTACGAGGATGTCGCCGTCACCCTGCGCAGCCGCAACCTGCAGCTGCGCGAGGTGGCCGAGCTGGGCAAGTACAGCATCTCCGCCTTTCCGCTGGCGACGCAGTACCTGGGCGCCGAGTTCGCGCGCATGGCGGCGAACAATCCACGCTACGGCGAGACCGGCAACCAGGTCGACCAGAACCGGCTGCTGTACCGCCACCTGATCGACGTGGTGGTCGCCGACCAGCGCATCTTCAAGTACATGAACCAGCGCGTGGTCAGCGATTTCCGCGAGGTGGTGCAGCCGGTCAGCTACCACCTGCTGTTCGAGAAGCTGCCCTACCGCGTCGCCTTCCGCTCTGCCGCGCTGCGCGACCGCTTCAACCGCGGGCTGGCCACGCTCAACGGCAACGGCCTGTACCAGCAGATCCTCAACCGCTTCCAGTACGCCGACAGCGTCGACTGAACGGCGGGCAGTTACGCTAGAATCTGCCCTTTGCCGATTAGCGGAACACCGTGCCATGAGATCGCTGTTTTTCCCTGTTGTCCTGCTGTCGCTGCTGGGCGGCTGCGCCAGCCACACCCCGGCCCCAGTAGCCACGCCGTTCCCGCTGCTAAGCCAGCAGGACGGCCTGGCCGAGCCGGCCTCGGCGCCGGTTGCCACCGTACCGGTAATCACCCCGAGCATCCCGCCCAGCGTGGCGCCACCGAAAAAGGCGACCCTGCCGCCGGCGCAGCTGCTGGACAAGCTGCTGCCGACCTACGTCAAGCCGCGCAGCGGCTGGCGCGACGACATCGTCAACGCCATCGGCGCGCTGCAGCTGCCGCCGACGGCGGAGAACTTCTGCGCGGTGATCGCGGTGATCGAGCAGGAATCGACCTTCCAGGCCGACCCGGTGGTGCCGGGCCTGCCGGCCATCGTGTGGAACAAGATAGAGGAAAAGGTCGCCGGTTATCACATCCCGCTGCCACTGGTGAAGGCGGCGCTGCTGAAACCGTCGCCGACCGGCGAGAGCTACAAGTCGCGCATCGACGGCCTGCGTACCGAGCGGCAGATGAACGACCTGTTCGAGGACATGGCGGCCGAGGCCGGCAAGCTCGGCCTGCCGGTGGGCATGAAGAACCCGATCCGCACCGCCGGCACCATGCAGGTCAGCGTCGATTTCGCCCAGGGCCACATCCGCGCCTGGCCCTATCCCTACCGCTACCAGGGCAGCCTGCGTGACGAGGTGTTCAGCCGCCGCGGCGGCATCTACTTCGGCACCGCCAACCTGCTGCACTACCCGGCCGGCTATCGCGACATGGTGTACCGTTTCGCCGATTTCAACGCCGGCCGCTACTCCAGCCGCAATGCTGCCTTCCAGCTCGCGGTGGCGCAGCTGAGCGGGCGCCAGCTGGCACCGGACGGCGACCTGCTGCGCTACCGCGACGGCCTGCCCTCCGGCGAGGCCAGCAGCACCGAGCGCGCGCTGTACCAGATGAGCCAGCGCCTGGGGCTGAGCGACAGCGCCATCCTGCGCGACCTGAAACAGGAAAAGAACAGCAGCTTCAGCCAGAGCGCGCTGTACCAGAAGGTGATGGCGCTGGCCGACCAGCAGCTGGGGCGCAAGGTGGCGCGCGAGGCGTTTCCGCAGATCCGGCTGAACAGCCCGAAGATCACGCGCAAGCTGACCACCGAGTGGTTTGCCAAACGCGTCGGCTGGCGCTACGACAACTGCCTGAAGCGCAGCCCGCTATAAACGGCAAAAGCCCACCGCAACACGGTGGGCTTTTTTGCGGCCGGCACACACCGGCGGCAGACAAAACAAAAACACCACCCGAAGGTGGTGTTTTTGCTTGAATCCTGGCGTCCCCACGGGGAATCGAACCCCGGCCGCCGCCGTGAAAGGGCAGTGTTCTAACCGCTAAACTATAGGGACTATGGTGCACCCGGAGCGATTCGAACGCCCGACCCTTTGGTTCGTAGCCAAATACTCTATCCAACTGAGCTACGGGTGCAGTGCTGGCGGAGAAAGAGGGATTCGAACCCTCGATACAGGTTTAAGCCCGTATGCTTCCTTAGCAGGGAAGTGCCTTCGACCTCTCGGCCATTTCTCCGTCAAGCGAGGCGCCATAATACTAACGAAGGCGCCTACTGTCAAGCTCTAGTGCCAATTAATTGGCAATTGCCTGGTCCAGACCGAAGGCCTTGTGCAACACGCGCACCGCCAGCTCCAGGTACTTCTCGTCGATCAGCACCGATACCTTGATCTCGGAAGTGGAGATCATCTGGATGTTGATGCCCTCTTCCGCCAGGGTGCGGAACATGGTGGAGGCGATGCCGCAGTGCGAGCGCATGCCGACACCGACGATGGACACCTTGGCCACCTTGTCGTCGGCGTCGATCTTGGCGGCGCCGATGTGGGTCTGCACGTCGCGCAGCACGCCCATGGTGCGCGGGAACTCGCCACGCGGCACGGTGAAGGAGAAATCGGTGGTGCCGTTTTCGCCGACGTTCTGGATGATCATGTCGACTTCAACGTTGGCATCGGCGATCGGGCCCAGGATCTGGTAGGCGATGCCCGGCTTGTCCGGCACGCCCTTGACGTTGATGCGTGCTTCGTTACGGTCGAACGCGATACCGGCAACTACGGCCTTTTCCATATTCTCATCTTCCTCAAACGTAATCAGTGTGCCCTCGCCCTCGTCTTCAAAGCTGGAGAGCACGCGCAGGCGTACCTTGTACTTGCCGGCGAACTCCACCGAGCGGATCTGCAGGATCTTGGAGCCCAGCGACGCCATCTCGATCATCTCTTCGAAGGTGATGGTCTTCAGGCGGCGCGCTTCCGGCACCACGCGCGGGTCGGTGGTGTAGACCCCGTCCACGTCGGTGTAGATCTGGCATTCGTCGGCCTTCAGTGCCGCCGCCAGTGCCACCGCGGAGGTGTCGGAGCCGCCACGGCCCAGCGTGGTGAGGTTGCCCTGCTCGTCGATGCCCTGGAAGCCGGCCACGACGACCACGCGGCCTTCGTTGAGGTCGCCACGCATCGCGGCTTCGTCAATCGACTGGATGCGGGCCTTGTTGAAGGCGCTGTCGGTAACGACACGCACCTGCCAGCCGCAGTAGCTCTTGGCCTCGACGCCGATTTCCTTCAGCGCCATGGACAAGAGGCCGATGGTGACCTGTTCGCCGGTAGAGATGATTACATCGAGTTCGCGCGGATCGGGCTGATCCTGGATTTCCTTGGCCAATGCGATCAGGCGGTTGGTTTCCCCGCTCATGGCGGATACGACAACCACCACATCATGTCCCTGGGCTTTCCATTTGGCGACACGGCGGGCCACGTTCTTGATGCGCTCCGGGGAGCCCATCGAGGTACCGCCGTACTTTTGTACGATAAGTGCCATGTTATGTTTTCTTGATAGGGTTTTGGATGTCGAGCGATGATTCTTGCCTGATCTGGCACAGAAATGCAAGCCGCCGCGCCGCAAAAAACACGCCCTGTCCCGCAGTGCAGCAAGCCGTGCCGCAACCGTGCGCGACCGCGGCCATTCCGGGGTCAAAAAAACCCGCCGGAGGGCGGGTTCAGAACGTGTTCACGATCTCGCACGCTCACGCGAGACAAGCTGAAAACAGCTGAGGAAGCGGCGCCTGGCTGGAGATAAACAAGCCTACCGAAGCCGTACTCACCGCGTCACGTTTCACGACGCGCAGCAGATCGTGAACAGGTTCTCAGACGCAGAGCGGCGCCTCGCGCATCGCCTCCAGCTGCTGTTGCAGTTCGACAATGCGCTCCTGCCAGTACTGCGCGGTATCGAACCACGGAAAGGCGACGACAAAGGCCGGATCCTCGCGCCGCCGCGTCAGCCACGCGCTGTAGTGCAGCAGGCGCAGCGTGCGCAGCGCTTCCAGCAGGTGCAGCTCGCGGCGGTCGAAATCGCAGAAGTCCTCGTAGCCGACGATCAGCTCCAGCAGCTGCGCCTGTTGCTGTGCGCGGTCGCCGCTGAGCAGCATCCACAAGTCCTGCAGCGCCGGCGCCATGCAGCTGTCGTCGAGATCGACGAAGTGCGGCCCCTCCTGCGTCCACAGGATGTTGCCGACGTGACAGTCGCCGTGCACGCGGCGCCAGCTGATGTCGCCGGCGCGGTCGAAGGCGCGGCGCACCTCGTCCAGCGCCTGCCGTGCCGCCTGCTCGTAGGGGGTGGCCAGGTCGTAGGGCAGCTGCGCCTGTTCCTGCACGCAGCGCAGCGAGGCCTCGCCATAGCTGTCGAGGTCCAGGGTTGGCCGCAAGTGGTAGGGTGTCACCGCGCCGTGCGCGTGCAGGCGGCCGAGCAAGCGCCCCAGCCAGGCGAGGGTGTCCGCGTCGTCCAGCTCCGGCGCGTGGCCGCCGCGGCGCGGGAACAGCGCGAGACGGAAATCCTGGTAGTGGTGCAGCGTGCGGCCGCCGAAGGCCAGCGCCGTCACCACCGGGATGTCGCGCTCGGCCAGCTCGGCGGCGAAGTCGTGCTCCTCCTGGATCTGCGCGTCGCTCCAGCGCTCCGGGCGATAGAACTTCGCCACCAGCGGCGTGCCATCCTCGATGCCGATCTGGTAGACGCGGTTTTCGTAGCTGTTCAGCGCCAGCAGGCGGCCGTCGCAGCGCAGGCCGAGGCTTTCCACCGCGTCGAGCAGGAAATCCGGGGTCAGGCGCGAAAAGGGGTGCAGGGAGTTGGCTGTCATGGCCGGCATTATAAGGTGCATGGCGCGATGCTTTGCGATTTGTCGGCCAGCCTTTACCATCCGCGGATGAGTTCAACTTCCTTTAGCTATTTCCAGTCCGAAGACCGCCTGCTGGTGGTGGTGCAGCCGGGCGACCACAAACTGTGGCTGACCCGGCGCCTGACGCGCTCCATCGTCGACGACATCGCGCGCCTGTTCGCCAGCCAGGTGCCCGGCGACGGCATTCCCGGTGCCGGCAACGAGGACGAGCGCATCGCGCTGGAACACCGCATGGCGATGAACGAGGAAGACCTCGACGGCCGCGACCAGCATCACCGCCCGCTGCAGTTCAGCGACAGCGCGCCGGCACGGCCGGGCGACAGCGACATCCTGCTGTGTACCGGGCTGGATGCGCAGCTGGGCCGCGACTACGCCAGCCTCAGCTTTGTCTGCGGCGACAAGACGCTGAACCTGCGCCAGAGCCGTCCCGGTTTTCACCGTTTCCTGCGCACGCTGCTGCTGTGCGCCGACAAGGCCGAGTGGCAGCTGCCGGCGGTGCCGGCGTGGCTGACGCAGAGCCTGCTCGGCGAGCTGCTGGCCAACCTGCCGCCGCTGGACGAAAACGACGAGCAGGATCTGCCATGAGCCACCGCCGCGCGTTAAGGCTGGCTTCAGCCGCTGCTGCCAGCATTCCCCCTTTTTTCCGGAGCCCGGCATGAACCCGCATCCGTCGCCCTCCCTGCAGCTAGCCGCGCAGCGCAGCCTGTGGCTCAGCGTCGCCGTCAACGTCGTGCTCACCGTGCTGCAGATCGTCACCGGGCTGTGGGCCGGCTCGCAGGCGCTGGTCGCCGACGCGCTGCACTCGCTGTCCGACCTGATCGCCGACTTCGTCGCGCTGCTGGCGCGCCGCCACAGCCACAAGGCGCCGGACGACGATCACCACTACGGCCACCAGCGCTACGAGACCGCCGCCTCGCTGGCGCTGGGCCTGCTGCTGCTGGGCGCCGGTGCCAGCATGCTGCTCGGCGCCGGCAACAAGATCACCAGCGCCACGCCGCTGGCGCCGGTGCACCAGGCGGCGCTGTGGGTCGCACTACTGACGCTGCTGGCCAAGGAATTGCTGTTCCGCTACATGCTGAAGATCGCCAGCGAGGTCAAATCCAGCATGCTGGTGGCCAACGCCTGGCATGCGCGCGCCGACGCCGCCTCGTCGCTGGTGGTGGCGCTGGGCATCGCCGGCAACCTCGCCGGCTACACCTGGCTCGATCCGCTGGCGGCGGCGCTGGTCGGCTTCATGGTCGGCAAGACCGGCTGGGGCTTCGCCTGGGACGCGCTGCACGACCTGATGGACCGCGCCGCCGACGCGGACACCGTGGCCGCCATCCGCGCCACGCTGCTGGCGACGCCGGGGGTACAGGGCGTGCACGACCTGCGCACGCGGCGCATGGCCGACCAGATCCAGGTCGATGTCCACCTCGAGATCGACGGCAACCTGACCGTGCACCAGGGTCACGACATCGCCGCCGCGGCGCGGCTGCGGGTGATGAGCAGCCAACCGGTGCTGGACGTGATGACCCACATCGACCCGGTGTGAACGCCTGCGGCCAACCTTGGAACCTGTTCACGATCTAAACCGCACACAGGAAAACACCGTGACGCCGCCATGGCGTCACGGTGTCTTGATACGGTGTCGTTCACCCCGCCGCCCCGGCCGCCGCCAGGCCGGCGCGACACCGTCACGCACACCGCCTCAGGCGGCGTCGTGTTCTGCCGCCAGCGGCGCCCCGCCCAGCGCCTGATACAGCGTGACCGTGGCTACCAGCTGCGCCTGTCGCGCCGCCAGCCATGCCGACTCCGCCGCCAGCGTGTTCGCCTGCGTTTCCAGCAGCGTGCCGCGTTCCAGCGCCCCCAGCCGGTAACGCGCGCTGTCGATCTGTTCCGTGCGCCGCGCCGCGCCCAGCTTTGCCTGCTGCGCCTGCATCCCCTGCTCGCCGCTGGCCACTTCGTGCAGCGCGTCATCCGCCTGCTGCAACGCGGCCAGCACCGTGCTACGCCAGTTCTGCAACTGTTCCTGATACTGCGCCTCGCTCAGCGCCACACCGGCCTTCAGCTTGCCGCCGTCGAACAATGGCGCCGCCAGGCTGGCCAGCGCGCTGCCCAGCCACTGTGCCGGGCCGCCGCCGGCGCTGCTGAGTACGCCCTGCAGCGACAGCGTCAGCGTCGGGTACAGCGCGGCGCGCGCCGCCGCCACGTCGCCCTGCAGCGCCTGCAGCGTGGCGTCGGCGGCGCGGATGTCCGGTCGCCGCTGCAGCAGCGCTGCCGGCTGGATGTCGGCCGGCAGCGGCAGGGCCAGCGCCTGCAACTTGCTGCCCTGCGGCCGGAAATCCTGCGGCGCCTTGCCGCACAGCACGGCCAGCGCGTTGTAGGCCTGCTGCAATTCCAGGCGCTGCGCCGCCAGCGTCGCCTGCAGCGTGGCGATCGTCTGCACCAGCTCCGCCTCGTCGCGCGGCGCCGTCTGCCCCAGCCGGATCTGCTGCTGCAACAGGCTCAGCCGCTGCGTCAGCAGCAACAGCCGCCGGCTGTCCAGCTGCTGCTGTTCGTCCAGTAGCAGCAGCGAGAAATACTGGCGCGCCACCTCGCTCTCCAGCGTCAGCGCCGCCGCATCGCGGCTGGCGACACTGGCCACCAGCCGTGCGCTGTCGCCGGCCAGCAGCGCCTGCTGCTGCCCCCACCAGTCGAGCTGGTAGCTCAGCGTCGGCGTCAGGCTGACGCTGCGGCTGCCCTGCTGCCGCTGCGCGCTGCCGGACAGGTTCAGCTGCGGCAGGCTGCCGGCGGCGGTCTGCGTCCGCACCGCCTGCGCCTTGGCGATCGCCGACTGCGCCGCCAGCAGCTCCGGGTTGGCGGCGCGGGCGTCGGCGATCAGCTGCACCAGCTCGGCACTGCCGAAGGCCTGCCACCATGCGGCATTGCTGCGCGGCGCGTGCCACTGGCCGGCCGGCGCGCGCCAGCTGTCCTGCTGCAGCGGGATGTCGGCAGTACCAGGCGTTGCGGCCAACGTTGTCGTGCTGCAGGCCAGTGCCAGCGCCAGCACGCTCAGACGCCGACGCCAGGATGAATGTTGTTTCATGATTGTGTTCCTGATTATTCCGCGGCCAGTGCCAGCACCGGGTCCAGCTGCGCCGCCTTGCGCGCCGGCAGGTAGCCGAACACGCAGCCGGTGGCAAAGGCGCAGCCGAACGCCAGCAGCGGCGGCAGCAATGAAAACGCCACCGACACCCCGCCCAGGCGCAGGCCCCACACCAGCGCCAGTCCCAGCACAATGCCGATCACGCCGCCGAGGCCGCACACCAGCACCGCCTCGACATTGAACTGCAGCAGGATCGCCTGCATCCGCGCACCGGTGGCCATGCGCAGCCCGATCTCGCGGGTGCGCTCGGTCACCGACACCAGCATGATGTTCATCACCCCGATGCCGCCGACCAGCAGCGACACCGCCGCCACCGAGCCCAGCAGCAGCGTCAGCGTGTTCTGCGTCGAGGTGATCATCTCCACCAGTGACGCGGTGTTGCGCAGCTGGAAGTCCTCGCTGCCGTGGCGGGCGCGCAGCAGTTGCTGCAGCATGCTTTCGGTGGCGCCGCTGACGCCGATGTCGGCGATCTTCACCGTGATCGAACTGACGAACTGGCCGCCGAACAGCCGCGACTGCGCGGTGGACAGCGGCACGAAGGCGACGTCGTCCTGATCCTGGCCGAAGGTATTGGCGCCCTTGCTGCTCATCACCCCCACCACCTCGAACGGGATGTTGGACACCATCACGTACTGGCCGACCGGCTCCTGCCCGGCCGGGAACAGGCTGTCGACCACGGTCTGCCCCAGCACGATCACCGCCGCCTGCGCCCGTTCTTCCGCCGCGCCGAAGAAGGCGCCGCGGCTGACCGTCCAGTCCTTGACGCGGCCGTAGCTCGGCCACACGCCCTGCACCTGCTGCGTCTGGTAGTCGCGGTTGCCGACGCGCAGGGTGGCGCTGCCACTGCGCATCGGCACCACGCCGTCGATATTGGGCAGCCCCTGCATCGCGCTGGCGTCGGCGGCGGTGAGGGTGGCAATCTCGCCCGTCGAGCGGATGCCGGCGGCGCCGGGGCGCACCAGCAGCAGGTTGGTGCCCATCGCTTCAATGCGCTGCAGCACGTCGGCCTTGCTGCCGTCACCGATCGCCAGCATGGTCACCACCGCGGCGACGCCGATGATCACCCCCAGCAGCGTCAGCGCGGTACGGAACAGCTTGGCGCGCAGGCTGCCCAGCGCCATGTGCAGCGTCTCCAGCCACGGCACCGCGGCGGGCTGCCGCACCGGCGCCGGCGTTGCCGCGACGGCTGCGGCCAACGTTGGCCGCGCCAGCGCGCCGCTGTCGGATTCGATACGGCCGTCGCGCAAGCGCACGATGCGCTCGGCGTGGCGGGCAATATCAAGATCGTGGGTGATCAGCACGATGGTGCGCCCCTCGCGGTGCAGCTGCTGCAGCAGCGCCAGCACCTGCTCGCCGCTGTGGCTGTCCAGCGCGCCGGTCGGCTCGTCGGCGAGAATCACCGGCGCGTCGTTGATCAGCGCACGCGCGATCGACACCCGCTGCTGCTGGCCGCCGGACAGCTGCCCCGGCTTGTGCGTCAGCCGCGTGCCCAGCCCCAGCCTGGTCAGCAGCTGCTGCGCCCGCTGGCGGCGCTGCTGGCGACCGACGCCGGCGTAGATCGCCGGCAGCGCCACGTTGTCCTCGGCGCTTGCCGTCGCCAGCAGGTTGTAGCGCTGGAACACGAAGCCGAAGCTGTCGCGGCGCAGCACCGCCAGCGCGTCGCCGTCCAGCGTCGCCACGTCCTGGCCGTTGACCAGATAGCGGCCGTGGCTGGGGCGGTCGAGGCAGCCGAGGATGTTCATCAGCGTCGACTTGCCGCAGCCGGACGGCCCCAGCAGCGCGACGAACTCGCCGGCGGCGATGTCCAGCGTGATGTCGGCCAGCACCGGCACCGTCTCGTCGCCGCTGGGGTAGTGCTTGCCCAGTTGTTGCAGGCTTAACAGTGCGCCCATGTCAGCCTCCCGGTGGCGGCGGCATGCTGCCGGCCTTGCTGCTGTCGGCGCTCTGCTGCGCCAGCACCAGCTGTTCGCCGGCACGCAGGCCGCTGCGGATCGCCGCCTGGCTGCGGGTGACCAGCGCCACCTCCACCTCACGCGTTTCCGGCTGGCCGTCACGGTTCAGCACCTGTGCACGGTAGCGCTTGCCGCCCAATGCCAGCGGCTGCAGCGCGGAAAGCGGCACCACCGGCAGGCCGCTGACGCGGGCGAGGCGGAAAAACACCTGCGCCGTCATGTCGATCATCAGCTTGTGGCCGGGGTTGGCGACATCGAGCAGCACGGTGTACAGCACCACGTCGTTGCTGGTGGTCGGGGTCGGCTTGATCTGGCGGATGCTGGCGGCGTGGCGGGTCTGGCTGTCGCCCAGCGTGGTGAAATAGGCGGCCATGCCGGGGCGCAGCAGCGGGATGTCGGCCTCGGCCACCTCCGCCTCCACCGTCATGGTGTCCAGCCGCGCCACGCGCAGCAGCGTCGGCGCCGACTGGCTGGCATTGATGGTCTGCCCCTGCAACACCGTCTGCGACACCACGGTGCCGTCGAGCGGCGCATAGATGCGGGTGTAGCCAAGGTTGGCCGCATCGCCCTTCAGCGTCGCCTGCGCCTTGGCCAGCTGTGCCTGCAGCGAGCGCTCGCCGGCACGCGCCTGGTCGAAGCCGGCCTGCGCCTGCTCCAACGTCTCGGCTGTGGTGGCGTCCACCTTGGCCAGTGCGGTTTGCCGAGTCAGCAGCTGGCGCGCACGCGCAGTGGCGACCTGCTGCTGTTCCAGCTGCGCCTGCAGATCGGCGACCGCGGCCTGGTCGGCGGTGACCTTGGTCTGGTACACCTCGGGATCGATCTGCGCCAGCAGCTGGCCTTTTTTCACCTGGTCGCCGATGGCGACATAGACACGGCTGAGCTGGCCGGACACCTGCGCGCCGACATCGACATAGTCGCGCGGCGCCAGCGCACCCTGCGCGGTCACGGTTTGCTCCAGCTCGCCGATGCTGACGCGCTGCGTCAGCCATTGGGTGCTCGCCGCCGGCTTTGGCCACAGCGTGCAGGCGGCCAGCACCACCGCCGCGAGCAGCAGCAGGCCGAGGCCGTAGCGGCGCCAGTGGCGTGCCGGATTTGCTGCCGGATTTGCTGATTGTTGCGTCATGACATCCTCCAGTACGGACGCCCATTTCAGCGCAGCAAGTTGTCGCCATCATCACCGCAATGTATCAGGCTGCTGACAATTGCCGCCGCAAGGGTAATTCCGCATTGGCAGGCGCGCCAGCACGGGCTTTAATCCAGAACAAGCCTGCCCGGGCATTGCGCTGGAGACCCCGCTTACGCCATGAACGTCGCCCTTTTCATTCCCTGTTTCGTCAACGAACTGTATCCGCACGTGGCGATGGCCACCGCCGAGCTGCTGGAAGGCTACGGTATCGATGTCGTCTACCCGCTGGCACAGTCCTGTTGCGGCCAACCATTGAGCAACAACGGCGACAGCAAGGGCGCCTGCGACGCCGCGCGCCGCTTCACCGGCGTGTTCAAGGACTACGACTACATCGTGTCGCCATCCGGCAGCTGCGTGTCCCACGTCAAGCACCACTACCCGTGGTACATCGCCGACGACGCCGACTACCAGGCGCTGCAGCCCAGGGTGTACGAGATCGTGGAATTCCTGCAGGACGTGCTGAAAGTGGACAGGCTGCCCAAGCCGGTGTACTTCCCGCACCCGGTGTCCATCCACCAGAGCTGCCACGGCCTGCGCGAGCTGGGCCACGCCGCGCCGTCCGAGCTGATGATTCCCTACCACTCGCGGCTGGAACGCATCCTGCAGCTGGTGGACGGCATCGACGTGCGTCTGCCGGAGCGCCGCGACGAATGCTGCGGCTTTGGCGGCACCTTCAGCGTCGACGAGCCGGAAGTGTCGGTCGCCATGGGCGAGGACCGCGTGGCGCAGCACGAAGCCACCGGCGCCGAATTCATCGTCGGCGCCGACCCGTCCTGTCTGATGCACATGGGCGGCATCATCCGTCACAAGTGCCGTCCGATCCGCCCGCTGCACATCGTCGAAATCCTCACCGGACGCGGGGGCGCGGCATGAAGAACGACAACATCAACCACGCCGAAGCGGCGGCGGCCTTTTTGCAGGACCGCGAGCAGGCGCGCTGGCACGACAGCGCCATCTGGTGGGTGCGGCAGAAGCGCGATGCGCAGGCCAAGCAGTTGCCGGAGTGGGAACAGCTGCGTGCACTGGCGCAGCAGATCAAGGCGCACACGCTGTCGCGACTGGACGAGTATCTGACCGAATTCCAGGCCAACGCCGAGCAGAACGGCGTCACCGTGCACTGGGCGGCCGACGCCGATGAGCACAACCGCATCGTGCACGGCATCCTGGCCGCGGGGGGCGTCAAGAAGCTGGTGAAGTCGAAGTCGATGCTGACCGAGGAGTGCGGGCTCAACCCGTATCTGGAGCAGCGCGGCATCGAGGTGATCGACACCGATCTGGGCGAGCGCATCGTGCAGCTGCGCCACGAGCCGCCGAGCCACATCGTGATGCCGGCAATTCACCTGAAGAAGGAGCAGATCTCCGAGCTGTTCCACAAAGAACTGGGCACCGAGGCCGGCAACAACGACCCGACCTACCTGACCCACGCCGCGCGCGCCAACCTGCGCGAGCATTTCCTCAGCGCCGGTGCCGGCCTGACCGGCGTCAACTTCGCCATCGCCGAAACCGGTGGCGTGGTGGTGTGCACCAACGAGGGCAACGCCGACCTCGGCACCGCGCTGCCACCGATCCACATCGCCAGCATGGGGCTGGAGAAGATCATCCCCAAGCAGGCGCACCTGGGCGTGTTCACCCGCCTGTTGGCGCGCTCCGCCATCGGTTCGCCGATTACGACTTACACCTCACACTTCCAGCAGGCGCGTCCCGGCGGCGAGATGCACATCGTCATCGTCGACAACGGCCGCAGCGACATCCTCGGCAGCGACGACTTCTCGCAGAGCCTGCGCTGCATCCGCTGCGGCGCCTGCATGAACACCTGCCCGGTATACCGCCGCTCCACCGGCCACAGCTACAGCTACATCATTCCGGGGCCGATCGGCTCGACGCTGGGCCCCAGCCGCGACATCAGGAAACACGGCAGCATGGCGTTTGCCTGCACCACCTGCGGCTCGTGCAGCAATGTCTGCCCGGTGAAGATCAACCTGCACGAACAGCTGATCCTGCAACGCAAGCGCGCGTTCGACGCCGGCACGCTGAAGCCGGTGAAGAAGATGGGGCTGCTGGCGATGCGCTTCCTGACCCAGCACCCGTCGCTGATGGACACCGGTGGCAAGCTGATGCGCAAGGTGGTGCCGATCCTGCCGCAGGCGCTGACGCAGCACAGCGCGTGGAGCCGGCCGGGGCGCGATCTGCCGCAGATGCCGGCGCAGAGCTTCAAGGAAATGTGGCAGGCACGGCAGAAGGACAAGCCATGAGCGACTGGCACACCGCGCCGGTAGCGGCCGACGATTTCGAGGCACTGCTGGCACTGCGCATCGCCGCGATGCAGCCCAGCCTGAGCGCCATCGGCCGCTTCGATCCCCAACGTGCCCGTGACCGGCTGGCCGCCAGCTTTGCGCCACAGCACAGCCGCTGGATCGTGCAGCATGGCGAGCGCATCGGCTGGTACGCGCTGCACACCGCCGCCGACCACCTGTATCTGCATCACCTGTACCTGGCGCCGGCGCACAGCGGCCACGGCATCGGCAGCGCGCTGCTGCGGCAGTTGCAGCAGCAGGCCGCGGCACAAGGCTTGCCGCTCCGGCTTGGCGCGCTGAAACACAGTGCGGCCAACCTTTTCTACCAGCGTCACGGCTTTGTACTGTTGCAGGCCGACGACTGGGACAACCATTACCAATGGAGCGCGCCATGAGCAGCCGCGAACAGATACTGGCCAAACTGCGGCACAAGCGCCCGCACGGCCCGGCCTTGCCGGACATCGACGCCGTACCGTTCATCACCTTTGCCGACAAGTTCGACGCCTTTGCCACGCTGGTGCGCAATCTCGGCGGCGACGCGGTGCAACTGCAGCCCGGCGAAACCGTCGCCGGCATCGTGGCACAACGTTGGCCGCAAGCCGGCCGCGTGGTCGATGTCACCGCCGCCAACCCGGAACAGGTGAGCGTGCCGCACGACTGGCACGACGTCGACATTGCCATCGTGCCCGGCGAGCTGGCGGTGGCGGAGAGCGCGGCGGTGTGGGTCAGCCACGCCGGCAACAGCCAGCGCGCACTGTACTTCCTCACCCAGAAGCTGGTGCTGGTGGTGCCGCGCGATGCCATCGTCGACACCATGCGCGACGCCTACCAGCGCGTCAGCATCCGCGAACACGGCTTTGGCGGCTTCATCAGCGGCAGCTCGCGCACCGCCGACATCGAACAGAGCCTGGTAATGGGCGCGCACGGCGCGATGGCCGCGCTGGTGATCTTCGTGTGAACCGAATCTGCGTTGTAGCTTCTCTTGATACGGCCTGCGGGCCGTTTTTTTTGGACGCAAAAAGGGCCGCAGCGCGCTGCGGCCCAAAACCGATCAATCAGCAGGATCAGGCGCTGACCACGTCCTTGTCCGCGCCAAACAGCCAGCCGCCCAGCCCGCCGCCGATGGCCGCCCCCGCCAGCTGCGCCAGCACAAAGCCGCCGACATCGGCCGGCGCGATGCCGGCAAAGGTGTCGCTCAGGCTGCGCGCCAGCGTCACCGCCGGATTGGCGAACGAGGTCGAGGCGGTAAACCAGTACGCCGCCACGATATACAGCGCCACCAGCAGCGGCACCTTGTCGCGGGCGTGACGCACGCCGCCCAGAATGGTCAGCAGCAGGCCGGCGGTGGCGGTGACCTCGGCCAGCCACTGCGGCCAACCGCTGCGCAGGTGCTGCGACTCCTGCAGCAAGGGCAGGCCGAACATCGCGTGCGCCAGCAGCACGCCGGCGACGGCACCGGCCACTTGCGCCGCCAGATACGGCAGCAGGCGCGGCCACGGCAGCTCGCCGCGCGCCGCCATCACCAGGCTGACCGCCGGATTGAAGTGCGCACCCGACAGCGGCGCAAACAGCGTGATCAGCACCAGCAGGCCGGCGCCGGTGGCCAGCGCATTGGCCAGCAAGGCGACCGCGTCATTCCCTGCGGCCAACGTTTGGCCCATGATGCCGGAGCCGACCACCACCGCCAGCAGCAAGGCACTGCCGATGGCTTCTGCAACCAATGCCCGCATCGCTTATGCCTTCCCGATGGCGGCCAGTTCGGCCTTCAGTTCGTCCTCGCTCATCGCGGCGATGTCCAGCGCCACGAAGCGGCTGACGCGGCGATGGATGATCTGGTACGCCGTCGCGAACGCCGCCATCGCCTCTTCATCATTACTGCCTACGCCGGCCGGATCTTCCAGCCCCCAGTGCGCACGCAGCGGCGTGCCCGGCCACAGCGGGCAGGTTTCGCCGGCGGCGCTGCCGCACACGGTGAACACGAAATCCATCTGCGGCGCGCCCGCCACGCCGAACTCGTCCCAGCTCTTGCTGCGGTAGCCGCTGCTGTCGATGCCGTGCTGTTCCAGGGTCTTGAGCGCGTAAGGGTTGACCTTGCCGGCAGGCCGGCTGCCGGCGCTGTAGCCCTTGAAGCGGCCCTGGCCCAGATGGTTGATCAGTGCTTCGCCGAGGATGCTGCGCGCCGAGTTGCCGGTGCACAGGATCAGCACGTTGTAGACCTTGTCAGTCACGGGACTTCCTTTCCTTGGAAACGATGGCTTCGATGTTCTTGCGTGCGATCAGCTGGACTTTTTGCGGAGCCGGCGCGCAGCAGGCGCTGGCCGTGGCGCTGCTATCGGCCGGGGCGCAACAGGCGTCGGCGGCCGCCAGCGCGGCGGGCGCCGGCGCACAGCAGCTGTCGGGATTGGCCGCAGCGGCTACCGGCGCGTCCTTGTAGGTCGGCGCGCTGTCCAGCGTGTGGTAGGTTTCCCAGGCGATGCCGGACGGGTCCTGCACCCAGTGCTTGTCCGATTTGGCGTAGCAGCAGGTGGTACCCTCTTCCGTCAGCGCCGCCATGCCGGCAGCGTCGATGCGCTGCTTCAGCTCGGCCAGCTCGTCGCCGTTTTCGGCCTGAATGCCGAGGTGATCCAGCCCGGCCGGAGCGCCGCGCTGGCTGATGGCGAAGTTGACGCGCGGGTCGTCCAGCAGCCACTTGGCGTAGTCGGGTTTCAATACCGTCGGTTCGGCGCCGAACAGCGCGTTGTAGAAGCGCACGCTGGTGGCCAGCTCGTCCACCGACACGTGGATATGCAGTCGTTTCATCACAGTTCTCCGGTTCAGCAGGCACAGCCGTCGGCACTGGAGGCGCGACAGCAGTTTTCGGTCATGAACGCCAGCAGCGCGTTCATGCTGGCAAAGTTGGCGGCGTAGATCACGAAGCGGCCATCCTGGCGGCCCTCGATCAGCGCCGCGTTGGACAGCTCTTTCAAATGGAAGGACAGCGTGGCCGGTGCGCAGCCCAGCGCCTCGGCCAGCTCGCCGGCGGCGCGACCGGCGGGGCCGGCCTCCACCAGCTGGCGGAACACCGCGAGGCGGGTTTCCTGCGCCAGCGCGGCCAGCATCTTGACGGCGGATTTCGTTTCCATATTTTGACAATCGTTGAAATATTGAACGAATTATCGCCAAGGCCGTGGCAAAACACAAGTCGCGGCAATGGCAATGTGGTGCAGCGAGTAGCCGCACCGCCGGCGCCGCGTGGCGGGCTGGCAGTAGCGATGGCGGTTGCGCTCAACACAAGGTTGGCCGCAAGGCCTGCGGCCAACCTTGCGCTACGTCGCCTGTGGCAACGGCTGTGGTGCCAGCTTCGGCTTGGCAACGATGTGGCCGGACAGCAGGCTGGCGCTGGCGATCAGCGCGCCGCCGATCCACTCCTGCAGCTGCATGCGCTCGCCGGCGAGCAGATAGGCGGAAATGGCGGCGAACAGCAGCTCCATCAGCATCAGCGTCATCACCTGCGTCGCCGGCAGGATGGACAGCCCGTGCATCGAGATGATGCTGGTCGCCAGCAGCGTGACGCCCAGCACCAGCACGATCAGCAGCACCTCGCCGTGCAGTAGCATAAGCTCCGCGCCCAGCTGGCCGCGCCACAGCAGCGACGCCAGGCCGCAGGCGGCCACGCCCAGCCACACCATCGCCGATTTCAGCGCAACCGGCAGCGCGTGCGCCCTCTTGGACAGCACATTGCCCAGCGCAAAGCTGATGCCGCCGGACAGGGCCAGCCAGTCGGCGCGGCTGGAGAAGAAATCGCCGCTGAACAGCCCCGGGCGGTACAGGATCACCAGCATGCCGCCCAGCGACATCGCAATCACCAGCCAGCCGATGCGGCTCAGCCGCTCGTGCAGCAGCAGCCAGGAAAACAGCGCGCTCCACAGCGGCGACAGGTAGAACAGCAGCAGCACGCGCATCACCTGCCCTTCCGACACCGCCCAGGTGTAGCTGAAGTTGCACCAGCCATACAGCAGCGCCAGCGGCAGCAGGATGAACTCGAAACGCGCCTCGCGGCGGAACACCTCGCGGTACAGCACCACGCCCAGCGCGGCGGAGACCAGATACACCGTCAGCGAGGTGGCGGCGGTGGAAAAACCGGCCTCGTGCAGCGCGCGAAACGGGAACCACATCATTCCCCATACCAGTGCCGTGGTCAGTGCGCACGTCACCGCCAGCAGCTTTTGTTTTGCCAGATTCATAGTCTTTTCTTACACTTGTCGTTTTGTTGCATTGCAAGGAAGCGGCGTTGAACCCCCACCTCGAACTGTTGCAGCCCTACCCGTTCCAGCGTTTGCGCGGCCTCTTGGCCGGCGTGACGCCTCCCGCCGACCTGCCGCACATCAACCTGTCGATCGGCGAGCCAAAGCACCCGACGCCGGAGGTGGTGAAACAGGCGCTGATCGCCGCGCTGGACGGCCTCGCCGCCTACCCGGCCACCCTCGGCAGCGACGCGCTGCGCAGCGCCTGCGCCGGCTGGCTGCAGCGCCGCTACGGCGTCAGCGTGGACGCCGCCCGCGAAGTGCTGCCGGTGTGCGGCAGTCGCGAGGCGCTGTTTTCCTTCGTGCAGGCGGTGATCGATCCGCGCGGCGAACAGAAGCCGGTGCTGATCTCGCCCAACCCGTTCTACCAGATCTACGAAGGCGCCGCGCTGCTGGCCGGCGCCGAACCCTACTATGTTAATTGCCTGGCCGCCAACCGCTACCAGCCGGACTGGGCGGCGGTGCCGGAGGCCATCTGGCAACGCACGCAGGTGGTCGTAGTATGCAGTCCGGGCAACCCGACCGGGGCGGTGATGTCGCTTGCCGACTGGAACACACTGTTCTCGCTGTCCGACCGCTACGGTTTCATCATCGCCAGCGACGAATGCTACTCCGAGATCCACTTCGGCACCCCGCCGCTGGGCGGGCTGCAGGCGGCGCAACAGCTCGGCCGCGGCTTCGAGCGGCTGGTGATGTTCACCAGCCTGTCCAAGCGTTCCAATGCCCCCGGCCTGCGCTCCGGCTTCGTCGCCGGCGATGCCAAAGTGCTGGAGAAATTCCTGCTGTATCGCACCTATCATGGCAGCGCGATGAGCGTCACCATCCAGCAGGCCAGCATCGCCGCCTGGAACGACGAAGAGCATGTTGCGGCCAACCGTGACGCGTATACTGCCAAATTCGATGCCGTCACCGCGCGTCTGGCGCAGGTGCTGGACGTCACGCGGCCGGATGCCGGCTTCTACCTGTGGGCGGCGGTGCCCGGCGGTGACGATGCCCGCTTCGCCCGCGAGCTGTTCGCGCAGCAGCACATCACCGTGCTGCCCGGCAGCTTCCTCGCCCGCGACGCGCACGGCGTCAACCCCGGCGCCGGCCGTGTGCGCCTGGCGCTGGTGGCACCGCTGGCGGAATGCGTCGCCGCCGCCGCGCGCATCGAACAGTTTTTGCAGCAGTACCACTAAAACCAATAACACAACCGAACAACCAAACCAGCAGAAAACCCATCATGTCTGTAGAAATCCACCTTGCCAAAGGACTGAGCCACATGCACCCGATTCAAGCCCTCATCGAAGAAGCTTTTGAAAAACGCGCCGAGATCACCCCGGCCACCGTCTCCGCCGAGCTGAAGTCGGCGATCGAACAGGTCATCAACGAGCTGGACAGCGGCAGCCTGCGCGTCGCCGAGAAGAACGGCAGCGACTGGGTGGTCAACCAGTGGGTGAAGAAGGCGGTGCTGCTGTCGTTCCGCATCCGCGACAACGAAGTGCTGGACGACGGCGTGTCGCGCTACTTCGACAAGGTCGACACCAAGTTCAACGACTGGAACCAGCAGCGCTTCCAGGACGCCGGCTTCCGCGTGGTACCGGGCGCCGTGGCGCGCAAGGGCAGCTTCATCGCCAAGAACACCGTGCTGATGCCGTCCTACGTCAACATCGGCGCCTACGTTGACGAAGGCACCATGGTCGACACCTGGGCCACCGTCGGCAGCTGCGCCCAGATCGGCAAGAACGTGCACCTGTCCGGCGGCGTCGGCATCGGCGGCGTGCTGGAGCCGCTGCAGGCCAACCCGACCATCATCGAGGACAACTGCTTCATCGGCGCGCGTTCGGAAGTGGTGGAAGGCGTGATCGTCGGCGAAGGCTCGGTGATCTCGATGGGCGTCTACATCGGCCAGTCGACCAAGATCTACGACCGCGAAACCGGCGAAGTCACTTACGGCCGCATTCCGCCGGGCTCGGTGGTGGTATCCGGCAACCTGCCATCGAAAGACGGCAGCCACAGCCTGTACTGCGCGGTGATCGTGAAGAAGGTCGACGCGCAGACGCGCAGTAAGACCAGCATCAACGAACTGCTGCGCGGCGTGTAAGCCGGCGCCGGTGCCACACCATGCACCGGCCTGCCACACTTGCACCCGTCATGGCGCCGCCTTTTTGCGCCATGCAGCATAGGCAGGTACAATAGCGGGGCAAAGCGGAGGGGATCGTGAACACGATCCCCTTACCTGTTCCCCCCAAGGACTCGCCACCACATCGTGCAAAACGACAGTTTCATCGAATTCAACCGCGTCAGCTTCGGCTATGGCGACCGGCTCATCCTGCAGGACATCTCGCTGAAAATCGGCCGTGGCCAGCTGGTCGCCATCATGGGCGGCAGCGGCAGCGGCAAGACCACGCTGCTGCGACTGATCGCCGGCCAGATCCGCGCCCAGCAGGGCCAGGTACTGGTCGACGGCCGCGACGTTGGCCGCATGAACCAGCGCGAGCTGTACCAGCACCGCCGTCGCATGGGCATGCTGTTCCAGTTCGGCGCGCTGTTTACCGACCTGCCGGTGTTCGACAACGTCGCGTTCCCGATCCGCGAGCACACCTCGCTCAGCCCGGAGATGGTGCGCGATCTGGTGCTGATGAAACTGCACGCCGTCGGCCTGCGCGGCACCGAGGCGCTGATGCCGGCCGAGCTGTCCGGCGGCATGTCGCGCCGCGTCGCGCTGGCACGCGCCATCGCGCTCGACCCGCAGATCATGCTCTACGACGAACCGTTCACCGGGCTGGACCCGATCTCGCTGGCCACCATCGCGCTCTTGATCAAGAAGCTCAGCGACGCGCTGGGCACCTCGGCGGTGATGGTCACCCACGACGTGCACAAGTCGCTGGAAATCGTCGACTACGTCTACTTCATCGCCGGCGGCAAGATCGCCGCTGCCGGCACCCCGGACGAGGTGCGCGCCTCCGACTCGCCGTGGGTACACCAGTTCGTGCACGGCGAGGCCGACGGCCCGGTGCATTTCGCCTACCCGGCACAGCAAAGTCTGGCCGGCAGCTTCGGCCTGGAGGGCGCATGATGCTGGACAATCTGCTCGCACCGCTGCGCAAACTCGGTCACAGCACCATCAATGCCGTCTGGAAGCTGGGCGTGATGAGCCGCTTCCTGCTGGCCATCATCGCCCACTCCGGGCAAAGCCTGCTGCGCTTCCAGCTCACCATCCGCGAGGTGTACTTCGCCGGCGTGCTGTCGCTGATCATCATCGTGGTGTCCGGCCTGTTCGTCGGCATGGTGCTGGGGCTGCAGGGCTACAACACGCTGTCGCGCTTCGGCTCCGCCGACGCGCTGGGCGCACTGGTGGCGCTGTCGCTGCTGCGCGAACTGGGCCCGGTGCTGGCCGCGCTGCTGTTCGCCAGCCGCTCCGGCAGCGCGATGACCGCCGAGATCGGCCTGATGAAGGCCACCGAACAGCTGGAGGCGATGAGCGTGATGGCGGTCGATCCGATCGCCCGCGTGGTGGCGCCGCGCTTCTGGGCCGGCGTGATCTCGATGCCGATTCTTGCCGCGCTGTTCAACGTGATGGGCATCTTCGGCGGCTATCTGGTCGGCGTGGTGATGATAGGTCTGGACGAAGGCACCTTCTGGTCGCAGATGCAGAACAACGTCGACCTGCACTTCGACGTGACCAACGGCCTGATCAAGAGCCTGTTCTTCGGCATCGCGGTGACGCTGATCGCGGTGTTCGAAGGCTTTGACGCCACGCCCACTGCCGCGGGCGTCTCTTCTGCCACCACCCGTACCGTGGTGACCTCGGCCCTGGTTATCCTGGCGCTGGACTTTGTCCTGACCGCCTTCATGTTTTAGGAATTCGCCATCATGAAACGTTCCATCATTGATTTGTGGGTCGGCATCTTCGTCGCCATCGGTCTCGCCTCGGTGACCTTCCTGGCGCTGAAAGTGGCCAACCTGACGCCGCAAAGCGACAGCAACAGCTACACCCTGATCGCCGAATTCGACAATATCGGCGGCCTGAAGGTGAAGGCGCCGGTGAAATCGTCCGGCGTGGTGGTCGGCCGCGTCAGCAATATCGAGCTGGACACCCAGCGCTACGTCGCCCGCGCCACGCTGACGCTGGACGGCCAGTACCACTTCAGCCGTGACACCAGCGCCGAAATCCTCACCGCCGGCCTGCTCGGCGAACAGTACGTCGGCCTGGTACAGGGCGGCGAGGAAGAAAACCTGAAGCCCGGCGACCGCCTGCAGCTGACCTCGTCGGCACTGGTGCTGGAACAGCTGATCGGCAAGTTCATGACCAGTTTTGCCGAAGGCAACAACAAAGCCGCAGCGGCCGATGCCGCCGCTGCGGAAACTGCACCCTGAAAAAACCATCCAAGCCCTTGTTACCCGAGATACGGAAAACCATCATGAAAAAGCTGTTTGCCTGTTTTGCCCTGCTGTTCGGTCTGAGCAGCGTGGCCCACGCCGCCGATACCCCGGTGGATCTGGTACGTGACACCTCGCGCCAGGCGCTGGAAATGCTGAGCAAGGACAATGGCAAGAACAGCGCCAAGGTTCGCGAGCAGCTGATCAGCATGGTGACGCCGAAGTTCGACTTCCAGCGCATGACCGCACTGGCGGTCGGCAAGGACTGGCGCGCCGCCACCCCGGCACAGAAGCAGCAACTGGCCAAGGAATTCGAGACCCTGCTGGTCGGCACCTACTCCGCCACCATGACCCGCTTCAAGAACGCGCAGATCGAGATCAAGCCGAACGTGCTGCTCAACAACGAAGGCCGCGAGGCGGTGGTGAAGTCGGAAGTGACCCTGCCGGGCTCGGCCGAGAAGAAGCCGATCAACGTCGACTACACCCTGTACAAGACGCCACAGGGCTGGAAGGTGTTCAACGTCACCGTTGAAGGCGGCAGCTTGGTCACCATCTACCGCAACCAGTTCGGCGAACAGGTGCGCAAGAGCGGCATCGACGGCCTGATCAAGTCGCTGCAGGACAAGAACAGCGGCGCCAAGGCGGCATGAAACTGACCGAAACCCAGACCGGCGTGGTGCGCCTTGACGGCGCGCTGACCATGGACAGCGTCGCCGACACCCAGCTGCAGCTGGACAAGATGCTGGTCAACGGCGCCATGACGCTGGATTTCGGCGGCGTCAGCCACTGCGACTCCGCGGCGCTAGCGCTGCTCTTGGCGTTGCGCCGGCGCAAGGATGCGCGCAACATCAAGCTGAGCCACATCCCGGCCAGCCTGTATGGCCTCGCCCGGCTCTACGAACTGACCCCGCTGCTGGAACTGCCCCCGGAAACCTGATCATGAAACGTCTGCTTGTTGTCGGCGGCTGCCTGTTGCTGACCGCCTGTGCCAGTACCCCCAGCCATCCGCAGGACCCGCTGGAGCCGCTGAACCGCGCCGTTTACCGCTTCAACGACGCCGCGGACAAGGCGGTGCTGAAACCGGTGGCGCAGGCCTACCAGCAGGTGACACCGCAACCGCTGCGCACCGGGGTCGGCAACTTCTTCGACAACCTGCGCGACGTGTACAGCGCCGCCAACAACACCCTGCAGGGCAAGGCGGAACTGGCGCTCACCGACGTGCTGCGCGTGTCGTTCAACAGTACCTTCGGCCTGTTCGGCCTGATCGACATCGCCACGCCGATGGGACTGAAAAGCAGCAAGGCGACGCTGGGTGACACCTTCGCCCACTACGGCTGGCAGGACAGCAGCTACCTGGTGCTGCCACTGCTGGGGCCGTCCACCGTGCGTGACGGCAGCGGCATGCTGATCAGCAACTCGCTGGAGCCGGCCACCAGCGTGTTCCACACCCACACCCAGGCCTCCGTGGCGCGGGTGCTGAATGCGGTCAACACCCGCGAAAAGCTGCTGGGACTGGAAGAGATGGTCGACGGCGCCGCGCTGGACAACTACAGCTACGTGCGTGACGGCTTCCTGCAGATGCGCGCCCACCAGCTGGGCCTGCCGCAGGGCAAGCGGCAGCAGGAAGAAGAGCTGAACATCGACGACCTGGTCGACGAGCCGGACGCCAGCGCCCCGGCGGTGAATGACACGAACGATGCCAGCGCCCCGGAGGCAAAGGACGCCAGCGCGCCCTGAGCCGGCGCCCCGCCACGAACAAAGCCACCTCTGCGGTGGCTTTTTCTTTGCTACCTGCCTGGCGTGGTACGGTTCGCAGCCACGACCAGGGTTGGCCGCAACGCTCAGTACATGCCGATCGACAGCCCCGCCGCCAGCGTGGCACCCAGCTCCTCCGCCGCCGCCAGATCCGCCGTCGTCGCCTCGCCGCGCACGATCAGCGGCGGCAGCACCTGCTGCAGCGGATAGCCGCGCGCGATGCGCTCCACCGCCTGCACCGCGCCGCGGCCGTCATTGCCGGCCGACACCAGCAGCGCGTAGGGCAGGCCGTCCACCCTCCCCTGCGCCGGATAGTAGGTGCGGTCGAAAAAATCCTTCAGCGCGCCGGCCATGTAGCCGAAGTTTTCCGGCGTCGCCAGCAGCAAGCCATCGGCGTGCAGCAGGTCGTCGATGCCGGCCTGCAGCGCCGGCAGCTGGCGCAGGCTGACCTCTTCCGCCAGTGTGGCGATACCGCGCGCGGCGGCATCGGCCAGCTGCAGGGTGTGGCCGCTCTGGCTGGCGTACACCAGCAGCAGCGTCTTCATGCCGCCGCCAGTCGCGCCAGCAAGGGTGCCAGCAGCACCGGCTGCGGCCACGCCGGTGGCGTGACAAAGCCGCGCGCCACTTCCTGCCAGCGTCCGTCGCCGCGCACTTGCAGCTCCGCCACCAGCTGCGGCGAAACAAACTGCCGGCTGGCCTGCTGCAGCTCAGCCAGCGACAGCGTGTCCTCACGATCGAGCAAGGCCGGCGCCAGCCAGCGCATGCGCGGCAGCTGGCACCAGCGACTGTCCGCCGCCTGCTGCGGCCAGCCGTCATCGCACGTGATCCACCAGCCGCGATGGGCCAGTGGGTTCAGCGGTGCGGCCAACCTTGTCGCCGCTGCCTGCGGCGGCGAGAACAGCCAGCCGCTGGTGCGCGCCGCCGCCTCGCAGCCGGCAAAGCAGTCAGGCAGACAGGCCGCCGGATGGCGCGACAGCTGCAGCTGTTGCCGCGTCTTGCCGGCCTTCAGCAGCAGCGCGTCGCGCAGGCTGGCACCGACCCAGGCGCCGTCATCCAGCTGCAGATAGAACTTGCTGGCCGCCTCCAGATGCAACGGCACACCGTCGACGCGCAGCAGGAAGTCGAACTCCCCGACCGTCTTGCCGCCGTCGCGCACCGGCAGGTTGGCCGCCACCAGCTCGATGTGCGGCGCGATGCCGAACCAGAACGCCAGCAGCCGCTCGGCGTAAAAACCCAGCCGCCGCACCGGATGCGCGGCGAGATAAGCCAGCAAGGGCTGCGGCGCCGCGTCCAGCGCCAGCAGTTGCGGCCAACCTTGCGCGCCCAGCAGTCGCGCCGGGTCGATGTCGGCGCTGTCCTGCCACGGCGACGCGGACGTCAGCAACCAGGCCAGGTCGCGCACCGCCGGCGTGTGCAGCGCCGCAAACGTGGCCGCCGTCATCTCAGTCGCCGCTTTTCTTGCGCGGCGGCAGCGTGCCGTCGGCAAAGCGCTGCGCCTGCTTGAAGAAGCCGCGCAGGATGTCGATCTCCTCGCGCTGCAGTGCGGCGCGGTGGAACAGCGTGCGCATGCGGCGCAGCAGGCGCTCGCTGTTGCGGTGCTCCAGATAGCCGACGTCGGCCATCGCCGCTTCCAGATGGCCGCAGAAGCTGTCGACCTCGCCCAGCGTCGCGGTGCGGTCTTCCGGCTTCAGGTAGTCGACGCTGACGCCGCTGTGGCTGAACAGCTCGTAGGTCATCACCTGCACCGCCATCGCCAGATTCAGCGAGAAGTAGTCCGGATTGCCCGGCACCGTCACCAGCCGGTTGCACTGCTCCACCTCGTCGATGGACAGGCCGAAGGTCTCGTTGCCGAACACCAGCGCCACCTGCTCGCCGTCGCGCGCCCGCGCCATCAGCTCCGGCGCGGTCTCGCGCGGCGTCGACAGCGGGGTGGACAGCTCGCGGCGGCGGCTGGTCAGCGCGCAGGCGACGCTGACATCGGCCAGCGCCTCGGCCAGGGTGGACACCACGATGGCGTTTTCCACCACGTCCACCGCGCCGGAGGCCAGCACATTGGCCTCCTCGTGCGGGAACGCCTTCGGCTCGACCAGATACAGCCGGGTCAGGCCCATGGTTTTCATCGCCCGCGCCGCCGAGCCGATATTGCCCGGATGGCTGGGACGCGCCAGCACGACGCGAATGTTCTTCAAAAAATCAGGTACTTGGGGTTTATTCATTGGCTACTTTTGCGTAGAATCGCGGTTTATTCAAAAACTCCGCACCACGCGGGGTTTTTTTGTTCCTTAACATCGACCAGTAATATGGCAGCCGCGCCGTGGCGACCTCGCCCGCGCGCCTGCCCAGATGATTCATTCAGAGGCTATCAATGCATCCAATTCTCACCATCGCCATCAAAGCAGCACGCCGTGCGGGCAACATCATCCAGCGAGCATCGCTGAACATGGAATCCGTTCGTGTCGAAAACAAGAAGCACAACGACTTTGTTTCCGACGTAGACCGTGCCGCCGAACAGGCGATCATTGATGTGATCATGGAAGCCTATCCGAAGCACGCGATTCTAGCAGAAGAGTCCGGCGCCAAAGGCATCGGCGAGTCCGAATACGAATGGATCATCGACCCACTGGACGGTACCACCAACTTCCTGCACGGCCACCCGCAATACTGCATTTCCATCGCGATGGCGCATCGCGGCCAGATCCAGCAGGCGGTGGTCTACGACCCGAACCGCAACGAACTGTACTCCGCCAGCCGCGGCGTCGGCTCGTTCATGAACGACCGCCGCATCCGCGTCTCCAAGCGCATCAACATGAACGAATGCCTGATCTCCACCGGCTTCCCGGTCGTGGACCAGAGCATGCTCGACACCCATCTGGCCATCCTGAAGGACGTGCTGGGCAAGACCGCCGGCGCCCGCCGCGAAGGCTCCGCCGCGCTGGATCTGTGCAACGTCGCCATCGGCCGCGTTGACGGTTTCTTCGAATTCAACCTCAAGCCGTGGGACATCGCCGCCGGCAGCCTGATCGTGCAAGAGGCAGGCGGCATCGTCACCGACATGCACGGCGAGCAGACCTGGCTGGAAAGCGGCGACATCGTGGCCGCACCGCCGAAGGTGCTGGGCCAGCTGCTGCCTATCATCGGCAAGCACGTCAAGTAATCCCCGCTGCGGCCAACCTTGGCCGCCAGCACAAAACACCCCCGCGCCTCACGGCCGGGGGTGTTTTGTTTGTGGTGCGGGAACCGCTGCCGCCGCCGCGGCTCACAGCCCTAGCCCGTTCACCCGCCAGGCACCGCACCATGACCGCCCTCAGCCCGAAAAAACTGCTGCACAGCAAGTGGAGCGCGCTCGCGCCACGCGATCGCGAAAAGCATTTCCTGGTCGTCGCCGTCGAGCATGACCCGCTGGACGCGCAGCGCGTCACCACCATCACGCTGGAAGCGGTGCTCAGCCGCCGCCACTACACCCTGCCGTGGCGGGCACTGGCCGATGCCGCGCAGTGGCAGCGCGGCTGGCGCTAGCGCAGCAGAAACCCCCGCCCGATCTCGTCGTCCGCTTCCAGCGTCCAGCTGGCTTTGCCGCTGTAGTGGGCGCGGCCGGACACGCGGACGCTGACCGCGTCGTGGCCGGGCAGCTTGGCCGCGCCGTTCACGCTGGCGGTGAAACGCGCGCCGGTGAGGCTCTCGAACTGGCAGACCTCCCCCACCGCCACCAGGCCGCGCGCGTGGCGCAGCGCCATGCGGGTGGTGACGCCGGAGCCGGTGGGGCTGCGGTCCACTTCGGCGTCGGCGAACACGCATACGTTGCGGCTGGGGCCGTCCGCGGCGCGCTCAAAGCCGTCGGTAAGGATGCTGCCGTACAGAAAGCCCAGGTCCTCGGCCTCGGGATGGCGCACGCTGATGCTGCGGCGAACCGCCTCACTCAGTGCGCTGGCGGCATCCACCACGTCGCGCAGGCGGCCGTCCAGCGACACGCCAAGCTTGGCCGCAGACGTCACCGCGTAGAAGGCGCCGCCGTAGCCGATATCGACGTTGATCTTGCCGACGCCCGGCACATGCACCGGGTGATCCAGCGCGAAGGCGAAGGCCGGCACGCTGTCGAAGCTGACGCTGCCGTCTTCCGCCAGCCAGGCGGTGACCAGCCCGCACGGACATTCGATGCCGACCCGGGTCAGCGGCGCGCTGCGCGCTACCAGGCCGTGCTCCACCGCGTAGCGCGCCAGCGCGATCACCGCGTGGCCGCACATGGTGCTGTAGCCCTCGTTGTGGATGAACAGCACCGCGAGGTCCGCGCCGGGCAGGCTGGGGCGTACCAGTACCGCGCCGTACATGTCGTAGTGGCCGCGCGGCTCGAACATCAGCAATTTGCGCACGCCGTCCAGCCGCTCGCGCATGTCGCGGCGCTTGGCCAGGATGTCGGTGCCGTGGATGTCGCCCTGCAGGCCGGGGATGATGCGCACCGGCTCGCCGCCGGTGTGCATTTCGATGGTGTCGAAGGTTCGGCTCTGCCAGTTCATGCGCGGTGCTCCTGTTGGCTGGCGGCCAGCGCGCAGCGGGCGGCGGCCAGGTCCCAGGCGGCGCTGCCCACGCTCTTGAACAGCTTGGGCGCGGCCGGGTCGAAGCGGCCGGCCAGCGCGTCGGCCAGGCTGTGCACCTGCGCCCAGTCCACGCCGGCCTGGATCAGGTCGCCGGCTTCGTGGCGCGCGCCGGGCACGTCGTCGCAGAACAGCTGGCTGCCGGCGATGCTGGTCGGCCCCAGCTCGGCCATGTCCGGGCGGAAGGCGCCGGTGCCGATCAGCAGCCGGCCGGCGCGCGCCGGCTCGTTGTACAGCGGGCTGCGGCTGGTGGTGAGCAGGATCACCACCTCGGCGCCGTCGTCGATGCGGCCAACCTTGGGCGTCAGTTGCAGTGGCAAGTGCGCCAGCTGCTGGCAGCAGGTGGCGGCGCTGTCCGCGCTGCGGCTGTGGATGTCGACGCGCAGGCCGGGCCAGGTTTCGGCCAGCGCCGCGGCATGGGCGCGCGCCTGTTTGCCGGTGCCCACCAGCGCCACGTGGCGCGGCGGCTGCGGCAACAGGGTGCGGATCGCCAGCAGCGATACCGCAGCGGTGCGGCGCGCGGTAACGGTGGGGCCATCCAGCAGCAGCTGCGGCACGCCGCTTGCCGCGTCGTAGACGCTGACCACGCCGTGGATGGTGGCCAGACCGTGGCCGGCGTTGCGCGGGCAGACGTTGACCAGCTTGTGGATGGCGATGTCGGCGGCGCTGGCCGGCATCGACAGCAGGGTGCCGCCCTCGGGCAGCGGCAGTGCCTGCCGCTCCGGGCTGTGGATGTGGCCGGCGGCCAGCTCGGCGGCGGCCAGGGCGACCTCGCGGCACAATTCGGCCATCGGCAGCCGCGTCTGGGTGGCGGCGGCGTCGAGCACCGGCAAGGGGGAAACAATGGACATCGGGCAATCTCCGCTAAAAAAAGTGGCCGGCTTGCGCCGGCCCCAAATGCAACTGCAACTGCCAGCGCCGGCACGGCCGGCCGCCAGCGGCACCACCACAACGGCGCGCCGCCGCACCGCGCATGATGCGCGACCGGCGGCGACGCGCCACCGTGCTTACTGCACCACGGTCTTCACCTTCCAGTCGTTGCCTTCCACCGCCGAGATGGTCACCGGCGCGTTCTTCAGGTTGCCCATGCCGTCAAAGCTGAAATCGGCGGTGACGCCCTTGTAGCCGGTCTTGGCGATCAGCGGCAGGAACTTGCCCGGCTCGGTGGAGTTGGCGCGCTTCATCGCGTCGGCCACGATCATCACGCCGTCGTAGAACTGCGGCCCGAGCAGCACCACTTCCTGCTTGAAGCGTGCCTTGTAGCGGCTTTCAAAGTCGCGGCCGGCCGGACGCGAGCCCAGTTCGCCACCCGGTACCGCCGAGAAATGGCCTGCCGAGTCGGCGCCGGCCAGCTTGATGAAGGTCGGCGTGCTGAGCATGTCGCCGCCCATCAGCTTGGCGTTGATGCCGAGGCGTTTCATCTGCCGCGCCATCGGTGCCGCCTGCGCGTCGGCGCCGCCGTAGAACACCACGTCCGGGTTCTGCGCCTTCAGCGCGGTGAGGATGGCGGTGAAGTCGGTGGCCTTGTCGCTGGTGTATTCACGCTTCACCGGCTTCTTGCCCATGCTCTGCAGCGACTTGATGAACTCGTCGGCGATGCCCTGGCCGTAGGCGGAGCGGTCGTCGATCACCGCGATGCGCTGCGCTTTCAGCTGCATCACCGCGTAGCGGCCGAGCGAGCCGCCGACCTGGCTGTCACTGCCGACCAGGCGGAAGGCGGTCTTGTAGCCGGCGGTGGTGTAGGCCGGGTTGGTGGACACCGACAGCTGCGGAATGCCGGCATCGGAGTAGATGCGCGACGCCGGGATCGACACCCCGGAGTTGAAGTGGCCGATCACCGCCTTGACGCCGGCATCGACCAGCCGCTGTGCCACCTGGGTGCCGACGCGCGGGTCGGCCTGGTCATCCTCGGACACCAGCTCGAACTTCACCTTCTGGCCGGCTATGGTGATCGGTTTGGCGTTCAGGTCGTCGATGGCCATGCGGGTGGCGTTCTCGTTGTCCTTGCCGTAGTGCGCCTGCGGGCCGGACAGCGGCGAGGAAAAGCCGATCTTGACCACGGTGTCGGCCTGTGCCGCGCTGATGGCGAACGGGGCCATCATGCCGCCCAGTGCCAGGACCAGATGCAGTGCGCGTGGTGCGATGGAATGCTTCATGCTGTTTCTCCTTTGTGTTCACGACTGAAGGTTGGCCGCAAAGGCGGCTGTTTGTTGCCCAAGGTCTGTCTTGCGGTCTTGTTGCCGCGTACTTGCTACTGCAAAAGCCGGCGCATGCTGCACCGGGAAATGCCTCAAAAACGGTCCGGCCGGTAGGCACTGGCGTCCAGGCTGCAGGCCTGGCCGCAGATCTGCTCGGTCAGCAGCGCACCGGTGGTGGCCGCCAGCGTCAGGCCCAGATGGCCGTGGCCGGTGGCGAAATACAGGCCGCCGCAGTCCGGCGCCGGGCCGATCACCGGAATGGTGTCCGGCAGCGACGGGCGGTTGCCCATCCACACGCTCATGCCCTCGGTGCTGAAGTCGCCGACGATGCGGCGGGCGCGCTCGATCAGGATGTGGGCGCGCTGCCAGTTCGGCGGCGCGTCGCGGTGCGCCAGCTCCACGGTGCCGGCCAGGCGCAGGCCGCCGTTCGCCATCGGCAGGATCACGAAGCTCTCGCTGGCGCACTGGATGAAGTGGTGCAGCGCCACGCCGGCATTGGGCAGGGTGACGTGGTAGCCGCGCTCGCTCTCCAGCGGCAGGCGGCAGCGCTGCTGGCGGGCAAAGCGGTCGCTCCACACGCCGCAGGCGATCACCACCGTGTCCGCCTGCAGCCGGCCGTTACCGGCGGTGTCGACGCCGACGATGCGGCCAACGTTGGCCGCGGTGGCCAGCACCTCGTCCTGGATGAAACGCCCGCCTTCGCGGATGAAGGCATCGAACAGGCCGCGGCTGAACAGGTACGGATCGTCGACGTGCGACCACTGCGGCACCTGCACCGCCACCTGCCACTCGTCGCCGATCTGCGGCGCGATGGCGGCCAGGTCGGCGCGATCCAGCTTGCGCCACTCGACACCGTGCTGGCGCTTGCTGTGCCAGGCGCCGGCGGCGGCGCGGAATTCCGCCTCGCTGCGGTACAGGGTGAGGTTGCCGTGGCGGCGCCACATGGACGCCAGCCCGGCACGCTCGATCAGCGGTGCGTAGTCGGCATTGACCCGCGACAGCAGCGCATTCAGCTGGCGGGTCAGCTCGGCCACCCTGCTAGGGCGGCTGGCGGCCAGAAAGCGCAGCAGCCACGGCGTGAGGCTGGGCAGGTAGCGCCAGCGCAGCGCCAGCGGCCCCAGCGGGTCGAACATCCAGCCCGGCACCTTGCGCAGCACCCCCGGCTCGGCCAGCGGGATGATGTCGCTGACCGCGAAAGCGCCGGCATTGCCGTAGCTGGTTTCCATCGCCGGTTCGCCGCGGTCGAGCAGCGTCACCGCGCAACCGGCGAGGCGCAGCTGCAGCGCGGTGGCGATGCCGACGATACCGGCGCCGACCACGATCACGTGGCGGCTGCCGGCCGTACTCGCCGGCTGCAACAGGGTGTTGTCTCGCGGTGCGCTCATCATCAGGCCACCACGAAGCCGTGCACATACGGGTCGGCGTCGTCCAGCAGGATGCGGTTGTAGCCGGTGGTGATCGCCCAGCCCTCGATGCCGGGGATGATGGCGGCGATGCCGGCGACTTCGCATTCCGCCTCGATACTGCCGGTGAACTGGCTGCCGATAATGCTCTCGTGCACCAGCACGTCGCCGGCCTTCATCAGCCCGCGGCCGTAGCGCTGTGCCAGCCGTGCCGAGGTGCCGGTGCCGCACGGCGAGCGGTCCAGTGCCGCCGCGCCGTACAACACCGCGTTGGCCGCATGCGAGCCGGGCGTCTTCGGCGCGCCGGTCCACTGCACGTGGCGCACGCCGCGGATGTTGGCATCCAGCGGATGCACGATGTCGTAGTGCGCGTTGAGGTAGTCGCGCAGCTCGTTGCCCATCGCCACCAGCTGCGCCGGCGTGTAGTCGGCCATGTCGCGGTAGTTGTCCTGCGCTTCGACGATGGGATAGAAGTTGCCGCCGTAGGCAATGTCCACCGTAAGCCGGCCCAGCGCGGCGATCTCCACCTCCACGTCCTGCATCAACAGGAAGGACGGCACGTTGGTGAGCTTCACCGATTTCACCTTGCGGCCAACCTGCGTGTACTCGGCCACCACCTTGCCGGCCGGGGTGTCCAGGTTCAGCACGCCCGGGGTCTTCGGGGTAACGATGCCGTGCTCGATGGCCATGGTGACCACGCCGATGGTGCCGTGGCCGCACATCGGCAGGCAGCCGCTGGTTTCGATGTACAGCACCGCCACGTCGCAGTCGTCGCGGGTCGGTGGGTAGAGGAAGGCGCCGGACATCTGCGCATGGCCGCGCGGCTCGTCCATCAGGCCGGTGCGCATCCAGTCGTAGCGTGCCAGGAAATCCAGCCGCCGCTCGGCCTGGGTGTTGCCGTTCAGCGCCGGTGCACCCTTGGTCACCAGCCGCACCGGGTTGCCGCAGGTGTGGCCGTCTATGCATTCAAATTCTGTCACTGCCATCACGTTTGCTCCTTGCTTGCGTTGAGCCCACTGTAGGATTTTGACGTTTTGAATGCAATAACTGAATGCATTGTGCCGAAATGATACAGTCGACGCCCGCCACCCGCACCCCAACAAAACCGGCAAACAACCAATAAAATCAACACTTACAGCCGTTGTCGCAAAAAAACACAGCCGCAGCGCAGCATTTTTACACCGTAGCGAAATGCAAACATTGCATACAAAAAATCTTGAGTATTGGATACAAAAAGTCCTAGCATGGGAACCGAACGCAGCACCCGGCTGCAGCACACCCGCAAGGAGCACACTTCATGGCACATCTCTGGACTGGCGTTTTCCCCGCTGTCACCACCAAATTCCACGCCGACGAATCGCTGGATCTCGCCGGCACCGTGAACCACATCAAGTGGCAGCTGGAATGCGGCGCCGACGGCATCATCGTCTGCGGCTCGCTGGGCGAAGCCTCCACCCTCACCGCCGATGAAAAGATCACCATTCTGAAGGCGGCCAAGGAAGTCGCCGGCGACAAGCCGGTGCTGCTGACCGTGGCCGAGGACAGCACCCGCGCCGCCGCCGCGCTGGCCCAGGCCGCCCACGCCGCCGGCGCTGACGGCATCATGCTGCTGCCGGCGATGCGCTACGTGTCCGACGCGCGCGAAACCCTCAACCACTACCAGCGCGTGGCCGATGCCAGCCCGCTGCCGATCATGATCTACAACAACCCGATCGCTTACGGCGTCAACATCACCCCGGAGATGTACGCGGAGATGGCGAAAGAGCCGAAGTACGTGGCGATCAAGGAATCCAGCGGCGACATCCGCACCCTGACCAACGTGATCAACGCGGTGGGCAGCCGCTTCGCCATCTTCAGCGGTGTCGATGATCTGGCGCTGGAAAGCATCGTGATGGGCGCCGACGGCTGGGTCGCCGGCCTGGTGGTGGCATTCCCGAAGGAAACCGTGGCCATCTACAAGCTGGCCAAGGCTGGCCGCGTGGAAGAAGCCCGCGCCATCTACCGCTGGTTCGCGCCGCTGCTGCACCTGGACGTCTCGATGAAGCTGGTGCAGAACCTGAAGCTGTGCGAGGCCATGGTTGGCGTCGGCACCGAGCACGTACGCGCGCCGCGTCTGCCGCTGGTCGGTGCCGAGCGCGAACGCGTGGCGGCGGTGATCGAGGCAGGCCTCGCCAGCCGTCCGGCGCTGCCGACGCTGTAAGCCGTTGCGGCCAACCCTGGCCGCAGCCGCCGGCCATGCCCGTCATGGCCGGCGGCCTTCCTGTCCATAGGCCCGCCCCTGCGGCGGATGCGCGCTGCCGCCTGCCGGCAGCCACCGGGAGTTTCCATGCATTGCAACCTGATCAACGGCGAGTGGCGCGGCGGACAGCCGGCCATCGTCAACCGTAATCCGTCCGACCTCGACGACGTGGTCGGCGACTACGCCAGCGCCAGTGCCGCCGACATGCGCGACGCCGTCGCCGCCGCGCGCGCCGCCTTTCCGGCGTGGTCGCGCAGCACGCCGCAACAGCGCGCCGACATTCTTGATGCCGCCGGCAACGAGATCCTGACGCGCAAGATCGAGCTGGGCACGCTGCTGGCGCGCGAGGAAGGCAAGACGCTGCCAGAAGCCATCGGCGAGGTGGCGCGCGCCGGCCAGATCTTCAAGTTTTTCGCCGGAGAGGCGCTGCGCCAGCAGGGCGAGCTGCTGGATTCAGTGCGCCCCGGCGTCGAGGTGCTGATCAGCCGCGAGCCGGTGGGCGTAGTCGGGCTGATCACGCCGTGGAACTTCCCGATCGCCATTCCGGCATGGAAAGCGGCGCCGGCGCTGGCCTTCGGCAACTGCGTGGTGATGAAGCCGGCGGAGCTGGTGCCGGGCTCGGCGTGGGCACTGGCCGACATCCTGCAACGCGCCGGTCTGCCGGCCGGGGTGTTCAACCTGGTGATGGGCAGCGGCCGCGTGCTGGGGCCGGCGCTGCTGGATGCCGGCATCGACGCGCTGAGCTTTACCGGCTCGCAGGCCACCGGACAAAGGTTGGCCGCAGACTGTGCCGCGCGCGGCATCAAGGTGCAGCTGGAGATGGGTGGCAAGAACCCGCTGCTCATCGCCGACGACGCGCAGCTGGAACAGGCGGTGGAATGCGCGATCAACGGCGCGTTCTATTCCACCGGCCAGCGCTGCACCGCCAGCAGCCGCATCATCGTCTGCCATGGCATCCACGACGCCTTCGTCGCGCGGCTGGCCGAGCGCACGGCGGCGCTGCGCGTCGGTCACGCGCTGGACAGCACCAGCCAGATCGGCCCGGTGGCCAGCGAAGCGCAACTGGCCGGCAACCTGTCCTACGTGGACAAGGGCCTGGCCGACGGCGCCAGCCTGCTGTGCGGTGGCGAACGGCTGTCGCTGGCCACCCGCGGCTACTACCAGTCACCGGCGCTGTTTGCCGGCTGCACGCCGCAGATGGCGATCAGCCGCGAGGAGATCTTCGGCCCGGTGGCGGCGGTGCTGCGCGCCGACGACTACGAGCACGCGCTGGCGCTGGCCAACGACACGCCGTTCGGCCTCGCCGCCGGCATCTGCACCCAGTCGCTGGCGCTGGCCACCCACTTCCGCCGCCACAGCGAGGCTGGCATGGTGATGGTCAACCTGCCCACCGCCGGGGTGGACTACCACGTACCGTTCGGCGGCCGCAAAAGCTCCAGTCACGGCCCGCGCGAACAGGGCCGCTACGCGGCGGAGTTCTACACCACAGTGAAGACCAGCTATCTCGGCCTGTAATGCTTGCTCTGCGTGCAGGCGCCCCTGACTGCACCTTGCGCCCTGCGGGGCGCTTTTTTGTCGCCGCCAGCAATGACAAGCGCGTGGCCGGACGGCCAGCTATGGTAAGGTAGCGCCTGCATGTAAAGAGGTCACCATGAGTCAGGAAAGCAAGGACAGCGCTCCGCTGTCACTCACCACCGTCGCCACCGACGCGATCCGCCAGCGCATCCTCGCCGGGGAGTGGGCGGACGGCAGCCAGCTGCGCCAGGAAGCGCTGTCGCGCGAGCTGGGCATGAGCCGGGTACCGGTACGCGAGGCACTGCGCCAGCTGGAAGCAGAAGGGCTGGTCAATATCGAGGACAACAAGGGTGCGGTGGTGTCACAGCTGTCGCTACCGGAAATCGTCGAGCTGCTGCGCGTGCGCGTGCTGCTGGAGTGCGACGTGCTGCTGGAGGCGATTCCGCGCCAGACCAGCGCCGACATCGCCGAGGCCGAGGCGCTGCTGGCCCGCTTCGAAACCGCGCTGCGCGACAAGGACATCAGCGCCTGGGGCATCCTCAACGCCCAGTTCCACATGGCGCTGTACCGCGCCGCCGCCCGGCCGCAGACGCTGGCCATCATCGAGCAGCTGCACAACCGCACCGACCGCTACACGCGGATGCAGATCCTGCTAACCGGCTTCAACGACCGCGCCCACCACGAACACACCCGACTGCTGGAGCTGTGCAAGCAGAAGGACGCCATCAGCGCGGCGGCCTTTTTGCGCCAGCACGTGATGAACGCGGAGGAAGCGCTGGAGGCGTGGTATCGCGCGCAGGAAAGCCAGCAGAAAACCCCGCGCGGACGCAAGAAAAAAGCCGCGTCCTGAGCCCGCCCACGCGGTGACGGCTAAGGCCTTGTTTTGC
The DNA here is from genome assembly GCF_024437575.1 of Vogesella sp. AC12. Lineage (NCBI taxonomy): Bacteria > Pseudomonadati > Pseudomonadota > Betaproteobacteria > Neisseriales > Chromobacteriaceae > Vogesella > Vogesella sp. AC12. Next base: position 187,637 of record NZ_JANFNU010000002.1, on the reverse strand, counting down.
CGGAAAAATCGCTGCCGGCAGCGCCGGCACTGGCACACAGCCTGAAGCCACACCGCGGCAGGGGGCTTTTCTTTGGCCGGCAAGCTGGCTAAAATGCGCAGCATTCGGGGTGTAGCTTAGCCTGGTAGAGCGCTACGTTCGGGACGTAGAGGCCGGAGGTTCGAATCCTCTCACCCCGACCAGGATCAGAAAGCCGGAAGTGCTGCCCAGCGCTTCCGGCTTTTGCCGTTTGTGGCGCACCGTTGACGGCGATCACCCCCACCGCGCCGCGAATCTGCCATGCTGTAGTGACCCCTCCCCTACGCTGCCTGCCCGCCGCTGGCGTCGCCGGCCGCACTGCCGAAAGGTTGCCCATGCACTTTCTCGACCAGGCCCCACCCTTCCTGTTTTTCACCGGCAAAGGCGGTGTTGGCAAGACCTCGCTGGCCTGCGCCAGCGCCATCCATCTCGCGGCGCAAGGCAAACGCGTGCTGCTGGTCAGCACCGATCCGGCCTCCAATGTCGGCCAGGTGTTCGGCACCGAGATCGGCAACCGCATCACCGCCATTGGCAGCGTCGCCGGGCTGTCGGCACTGGAGATCGACCCGCAGGCGGCGGCGCAGCAATACCGCGACCGCATCATCACCCCGCTGCGCGGTGTGCTGCCGGACGCCGAGGTCAACAGCCTGACCGAACAGCTGTCCGGCGCCTGCACCACCGAGATCGCCGCCTTTGACGAATTCACCGCCCTGCTCACCGATGACGCGCTGCAGCAGCAATACCAGCACATCGTGTTCGACACTGCGCCCACCGGCCACACCATCCGCCTGCTGCAGCTGCCCGGCGCCTGGAGCGGCTTCCTGCAGGCCGGCAAGGGCGACGCCTCCTGCCTCGGGCCGCTGGCCGGCCTCGACAAGCAGCGCAGCCAGTACCAGGCGGCGGTGGCGGCGCTGGCCGACGGCAGCAGGACGCGGCTGATCCTGGTGGCACGGCCGCAGCCGGCGACGCTGCGCGAGGTGGCACGCACGCAGGGCGAGCTGGCCGCCCTCGGCCTGCAGCAGCAGTACCTTGTGCTCAATGGCGTACTGCCGCAGCAGGCAGTCGGCGACGATCCGCTGGCGCGCGCGCTCTGGCAACGCGAACAGTCGGCCCTGGCGGCGATGCCGGCGCCACTGCAGGCGCTGCCGCGCGACCTGCTGCCCTTGCTGCCGTTCAATCTGGTGGGGGTAGCGGCGCTGCAGGCCCTGCTGCAACCGGGCGCCAGCGTGCCGGCCGGCGCGACGACGGCAGCACCCACCCCGCCGCCGGCGCCGGATCTGGCCAGCCTGGTCGACGAGCTGGCGCGGGACGGCCACGGTCTGATCATGCTGATGGGCAAGGGCGGTGTCGGCAAGACCACGCTGGCCGCCGCGGTGGCGGTGGAGCTGGCCAGCCGCGGCCACGCCGTGCACCTGACCACCTCCGATCCGGCCGCCCACCTCGCCGAAACCGTGGCCGGCGCGCTGCCCACGCTGCAGCTCAGCCGCATCGACCCGCAAGCGGAAACCGCGCGCTACCGCGAACAGGTGCTGGCCAGCAAGGGCAAGCATCTGGACGCCGCCGGCCGTGCGATGCTGGAAGAAGACCTGCGCTCGCCATGCACCGAGGAAATCGCCGTATTCCAGGCCTTTTCCCGCATCATCCGCAGCGCCGGCAGGCAGTTCGTGGTGATGGACACCGCACCCACCGGCCACACCTTGTTGCTACTGGACGCCACCGGCGCCTATCACCGCGAGGTGGCCCGGCAGATGGGCAGCAAGGGGCTGCACTTCACCACTCCGATGATGCAGTTGCAGGACCCGGTGCAGACCAAGGTGCTGCTGGTGACGCTGGCGGAAACCACGCCGGTGCTGGAGGCGGCCAACCTGCAGGCCGACCTGCGCCGCGCCGGCATCGAGCCGTGGGCCTGGCTGATCAACAACAGCCTGGCGCTGGCACGGCCGCAGTCGCCGCTCTTGCAACAGCGTGCCGGCAACGAGCTGGCGCAGATCGAGCTGGTGGCACGACAGCACGCACGGCGCTGGGCGATCGTGCCGCTGCAGGCGGAAGAACCGGTCGGCGTGGCGCGGCTGCAGCGGCTGGCGCGCCACTAGGCACCGCGAGCAAAACCGCTGATCCAACGTGGCACCGCACCTTGACGCAGCGACTTGGCACGGTGTTGCCCGCTGCGACAAAGGCTGCACGCAGCCATGAAAAAGGGTACGACCGTGGTCGTACCCTTTTTGCGGAAATCGGCGTCGCGCTTACTTGCGGTCGCTGTTTTTCACCTTCTTGATGAACATCACGATGATGGTGGTGACGATCACCGAAGTGACGCCGATGGTGATGACACTCAGCAGGCCGACATCGTCAGAGAGCAGTTGTTTCCACAGTTCCATTTCAAGCTCCTCCCGGTGTTTCCGGTATCTAATCAGGATAAATTCGATCTTACCCCTACCCTTGACAGGGACTTTGATACAGGTCAATCCGCCGCGAGGCACCCGCGGGAAAGCAACAGCCCGCTGCCGCGCTTACCCTCAGGAATAGCTCAGTTCACGCGCCTTGCCCCAGAACACGCGGTAGGCGAACACGGTGTAGCCGATGATGGTGGGCAGCACCACCGCGGCGCCGGCGAGGATCACCCACAGCGCCTCGGCGTCGCTGGCCGCCTGCCAGATGGTCAGCCGACCGATGACAATTTCCGGGAACACGCTGTAGGCCAGACCCCAGAACGACAGCAGCACGATGCCGACGGTGGCGGCAAACGGCAGCCAGCAGAAGCTGTCGCGCCCAGCCGCCTGCCTTGCGGCCAACCTTGGCAGGCTGACGGCCAGCAGCACGAACAGCGCCAGCGTGACCAGCGGCAACGGCAACAACAGCAGCACATCCGGCAGCGTGAACCACTTGGCGGCGATGCGTGCGCTTGCCAGCGGCGTGGCGATCGACACCGCTGCGACCGCGACGCCGGTGCCCAGCAGCGCGCGCTGCGCCCAGCGCGTGGCGCGCTGCTGCAGTTCGCCCTCGGTTTTCATGATCAGCCAGCCGGCGCCGAGCAGCACGTAGGCGGCAGTCAGCCCGGCCCCGGCCAGCAGCGCGAAACCCCACGCCGCCGCACCGGGGGCGAAGCCGGTGAGGTAGCGCCCCAGCATCACGCCCTGGCTGAGCGTCGCCAGCAGCGAGCCGACAGCAAAGGCGGCGTTCCACGCCGGCTGGTGCTGCGCCTGCGCCTTGACGCGAAAGTCGAACGCCACGCCACGCAGGATCAAGCCCAGCAGCATCAGCGCCACCGGCAGGTACAGCTCGCCAAGGATGATGCCGTGCGCCATCGGGAACGCCACCAGCAGCAGGCCGACGCCCAGCACCAGCCAGGTTTCATTGGCGTCCCAGAACGGGCCGATGCTGGCGATCATGGTGTCGCGCTGGCTGTCGCTGCCCAACGGCAGCAACACGCCGACACCCAGGTCGTAGCCGTCGAGGATCACGTAGGCCAGCAAGGAGATGGCCATCAGGCCGGCGAAAATCACCGGCAACCACAGTTCCGCATTCATGCCGAGACTCCTTCAAGGTTGGCCGCAACCGGCTGACCGGCCTTCTTCGCCAGATAGAACACCACCGACACGTAGCTGACCAGCAGCACCGCGTACAGCGCTAGGTACATCAGCAAGGTGGACAGGATCATGCCGCCGCCCACCGCTGAGGCGGCATCGGCGGTGCGCAGGATGCCGGTCACCAGCCACGGTTGGCGGCCGATCTCGGTCACGTACCAGCCGGCCAGCGTCGCCAGCCAGCCGGAGAAGGTCATCGCCACCAGCACGCGTGCCAGCCATGGCGCCGGCTCGCCGCGGCGGCGCAGCTGCCACGCCGCCAGCCAGCAGGCCAGCAGCATCGCCACCCCCACCGCCACCATCACGCGGAAGCTCCAGAACACCTTGGCCACCGGCGGATGCGCGCCGGCAAACTCGTTCAGGCCGCGAATCTCGCCGTCCGGCTGGTGGGTGATGATCAGGCTCGCCAGCTTGGGAATACCCAACGCGTAGCGGTTGGACTGTGTCGCCTCGTCCGGCAGTGCGAACAGCAGCAGCGGCGCACCGCGCTCGGTATGCCACACGCCCTCGATCGCTGCCAGCTTGGCCGGCTGGTGGTGGAAGGTGTTCAGCCCGTGCGCGTCGCCGACCAGGATCTGCAGCGGGATCAGCACGGCGGCCAGGGTGACGCCGGTCTTCAGCGCGTGGCGCACGCCGGCGGCACGGTCGCCGCGCAGCCAGCGGTAGGCCGACACCCCGGCCACCAGAAAGGCCACCGTCAGGCCGGAGGCCAGCAGCATGTGCGTCAGCCGGTACGGCATCGACGGGTTGAAGATCACCGCCAGCCAGCTCTCTACGTGCACCTTGCCGGCAATTACCTCCACCCCGGCCGGCGTCTGCATCCACGAGTTCAGCGCGATGATCCAGAACGCCGACACCGTGGTGCCGAACGCCACCAGGAAGGTGGCCAGCGTGTGCACGCGGTTGCTCACCCGCGAGCGGCCGAACAGCATGATGCCGAGGAAGGTCGCCTCCAGGAAAAACGCGGTCAGCACCTCGTAGGCCAGCAGCGGCCCGGCGACGTTGCCGACCTTCTGCATGTAGCCCGGCCAGTTGGTGCCGAACTGGAAGCTCATGGTGATGCCGGACACCACCCCCAGCGCGAAGGTGAGCGCAAAGATCTTCACCCAGAAGCCGTAGGCGTCCAGCCACGCTTGGTCGCCGCTGCGGTCAAAGCGGGTCTTGAAGTACAGCAGCACCCAGCCCATGGCGATGCTGATGGTGGGAAACAGGATGTGGAAACTGATGTTGGCCGCAAACTGGATGCGCGCCAGCGTCAGCGGATCGAAGCTGTCCATGTTCAGGCCTCCGCGTCGGCGTTACGGTTGCTGTCGCGGCCGGTGAGACGGCCGATGCTCTGCGTGAACTGCAACACCTTCTGCACCTGGCTGCCCAGCTTCATCAGCTTCTGCAGCGTGTCCACGTCCATGTCGCGGATGTCGGCGAACCACTTGGTCACCAGTTCGATCAGCTGGTACATCTCGTTCATGCGTGCCTGTGCGTGGCGCTCGGCGTCGCCGGACGGCGTTTCCATGATCGCGCCGCGCAGCATGGTCAGCGTCGGCTCCACCTCGCGCTTCTGCCGCTCCTCGGCCAGGGTCTTGAAGATCGCCCACACGTCGTCCGGGGTGGAGAAGTATTCGCGACGGTCGCCGGGCAGGTGCTGCAGCTTGACCAGCCGCCACGCCTGCAGCTCCTTCAGCGCCATGCTGGTATTGGAGCGCGAACAGCCGATGGCCTCGACGATGTCGTCGGCGTTGAGTGGTTTGTCGGAGACGTACAGCAAGGCGTAGATCTGGCCCACGGTGCGGTTGATGCCCCAATGGCTGCCCATTTCGCCGAAATGCAGTACGAAGGATTGAATCAGGGGTGGCAGGTTCATGTCGTTTTCCAATTTTCAGTAATTTCTGAAAGTTTGATATGGATCATAGACGCTGGAAATAATGCTTGTCAAACCACACGCCAGCCCCGTGCCGTGACGGCCACCATTCATTGCTTCCGCAAGCCGGAACTAAGTTGCATACTGAAACGGATACGCACCGAGCGCGCCAGCCATGCCCGATCCCCAACGCATCCGCGATGCCCTGTTGCTGCACAGCGCCAGCTGCATCGGCAAAAAGTACCTGCAACAACTGGTCAGCCAGCTCGCCTGCCTGACCGGGGCCGAGCGCGTGCTGCTGTCGCAGCGCAGCAGCGGCCCGCACCGCCAGCTGCAGGTGCTGTTTGCCAACGACGCCGCCGGCACACCGCACGCGCTGCCCTGCAACTGCCAGTTCGACAACCGGCAACCGCTGCTGCTCGGCCGCGGCCTGCGGCAGTGCCTGCCAGACGCCGGCCAGCAGGCGTGGCAGAGCTGTCTCGCCTGGCCACTGCTGGACGGCGACGCGCATTGCCTGGGCCACTTGGCGCTGCTGGACCCGCGCCCCGACTTCTTCGCGCCGGAACTGCCGGTGCTGCTGCAGCCCTTCATCGAACGCGCCGGCGCCGAGCTGGAACAGCTGCAACAACGCGAAAAGCTGGCCAGGCGCCAGCACTGGCAGCTGCTGCACAGCGACATCCTGCGCCAGAACGCGCAGGGCACGCCGCTGGACGCCCTGCTGCGCACCGTGGTGCAGCAGATCGAGCTGGCGCTGCCGGAATGGCGCTGCTCCATCCTGCTGCTGGATTCGCGCGGCCGCCTGCAGCCGGTGGCCGGGCCGTCGCTGCCCAGCGCCTACCAGCAACGCCTGGTCGGCCTCGCCCCCGGCCCGATGGTCGGCAGCTGCGGCGCCGCGGTGTGGCACGCGAAACGGGTGGTGGCGGAAAACCTGCAACTGCACCCGAACTGGGCGCCGTACCGCGAGCTGGCGGCGCGCTTCGAACTGGGCAGTTGCTGGTCCGAGCCGCTGATCGACAGCAAGGGCACCGTGCACGGCACCTTCGCCGTCTACCACCGCACGCCGTCGGCGCCGACGCCGCAGGCGATCACCATCCTCGAGGACACCGCGCGCCTGCTGGCGCTGCTGCTGGAAAACCAGACCATCCACCGCCAGCTGGACAGCCGCAGCCAGTGGTACCGCGCCATCCTGCAGAACGCCGCCGACGGCCTGTCCATCATCGACATGAACGGCCGCTTCCTGGAGGCCAGCGACAGCCTGTGCCAGATGCTGGGCTACAGCCTGGACGAGCTGCTGCACATGCACCTGTGGCAGGTGGTGCCCGGCAGCACGCCGCAGAGCATCCGCCAGCGGCTGGCCGCCACCGGCGAGGACGGCGAGACCTTCGAAAGCGTCAACCGCACCAAGCACGGCGCGCTGCTCGATGTCGAGGTCAGCGCCCGCCGCCTGATGCTGGACGGCCAGCCGGTGATCTGGGGCTCGGCGCGCGACATCAGCCAGCGCAAGGCGCTGCAGCGCATCCTGGAGCAGCAGGCCACCATCGACGCGCTGACCGGGCTGTTCAACCGCCCGACACTGCTGGCGCGGCTGGAAACCCAGCTGCAGCTGGCGCAGGTTCAGCACGCGCCGCTGTCGGTACTGATGCTGGACCTCGACCACTTCAAGCAGATCAACGACCGCTACGGCCACCACGCCGGCGATCTGGTGCTGGCCGCGCTGGGCGACGCGCTGGAAGAAGTGCTGCGTGAGAGCGATGTCGCCGGCCGCATCGGCGGCGAGGAATTCTGCCTGCTGCTGCCGGGACTGGGGCTGCACGAGGCGCTGGACCTGGCCGAGCGCATCATCGACGACATCAGCGAGCTCCGCATCCAGAGCGGACACCACATCCTCGCCATCACCAGCTCCATCGGCGTCGCCTGCCTGCAGGCCGACGACGACAGCCGCACCCTGCTCGCCCGCGCCGACAGCGCGCTGTACGCGGCCAAGGCCGCCGGTCGCCACCGCGCCGTCGCGCTCAGCGCCGACCCGCCGTGACGGCACCGGTCACATCCCGTAAAATAGCTTGCCGCGCCCCGCCTGTCGGGGCGTTGCCTATTGCGGCCAACCTTTTACCTCCGACGGACAGCCTGATGACCACACCCCAGCACACGCCGATGATGCAGCAGTATCTCGCCCTGAAACGCGAACACGCCGACAAGCTGCTGTTCTACCGCATGGGCGACTTCTACGAGCTGTTCTACGACGACGCCGAGAAGGCGTCGCGGCTGCTGGACATCACCCTCACCGCGCGCGGCGCCAGCGGCGGCAACCCGATCCGCATGGCCGGCATCCCCTATCACGCCGCCGAGGGCTATCTCGCGCGACTGGTGAAGATGGGCGAGTCGGTGGCCATCGCCGAGCAGATCGGCGACCCGGCGACCAGCAAGGGCCCGGTGGAGCGCAAGGTGGTGCGCATCGTCACCCCCGGCACCCTCACCGACGCCGCGCTCTTGGATGACAAGCGCGACAACCTGGTGCTGGCCATCAACCTGCACAAGGGCGTGCTGGGCCTGGCCTGGCTGTCGCTGGCCAGCGGCGACTTCAAGGTGATGCAGACCGGCGTCGAGGAGCTGCACAGCGAGCTGGAGCGGCTGAAGCCGGCCGAGCTGGTGATCCCCGACGACACCGGCCTCGCGGTGTTCGACAGCATCGCGATGCCGAAAAAGAAGCTGCCGCCGTGGCAGTTCGACGCCGAATCGTCGCAGCTGGCACTGACCCGCCACTTCGGCACCCGCGACCTGGCCGGCTTCGGCGCCGACACCCTGCCAGTGGCGGTCGGCGCCGCCGGCGCCTTGCTGGAGTACGTGAAGTCCACGCAGGGGGTGAACCCGGCGCACATCGCGCAGCTGGCGGTGGAGGACGCCGGCGAGCTGATCCGCATGGACGCCGCCACCCGCCGCAATCTGGAACTGACCGAAACCATCCGTGGCGAAGCGTCGCCGACGCTGGCGTCGCTGCTGGATGGCTGCGCCACCAGCATGGGCAGCCGCCTGCTGCGCCACTGGCTGCACCACCCGATCCGCCGCCACGACAAGCTGGCGCGCCGCCTGCAGGCGGTGCGCGCGCTGCTAACCCGTCACGGCGACATCCACGCCCAGCTGCGCGAGGTGGCCGACATCGAGCGCATCACCGCGCGCATCGCGCTGCGTTCGGCGCGGCCGCGCGACCTCGCCGCGCTGCGCGATTCGCTGAACGCGCTCGGCGGCGCCAAAACCTTGGCCGCCAGCCTGGACGCGCCGCTGCTGGCAGAGCTGGCGACGCTGCTGCCGGACAATTCGCCGGTGGAAAGCCTGCTGCGCGCCGCCATCCTGCCGGAGCCGGCCACTTTCCTGCGCGACGGCGGCGTGATCAACCACGGCCTCAATGCCGACCTCGACGAGCTGCGCGCGATCCAGAACGACTGCGGCGACTTCCTGCTGGCGCTGGAGGCGCGCGAGAAGGAACGCACCGGCATCAGCACGCTGAAGGTGGAATTCAACCGCGTGCACGGCTTCTACATCGAGGTGTCGAAGGCGCAATCGGTGAACGTGCCGGAAGACTACCGCCGCCGCCAGACACTGAAGAACGCCGAGCGCTACATCACGCCGGAGCTGAAAACCTTCGAGGACAAGGCGCTGTCGGCGCAGGACAAGTCGCTGGCACTGGAAAAACAGCTGTACGAGCTGGTGCTGGACCAGCTGGCGCCGCACATCAGCGAGCTGAAGCTGATCGCACAGGCGGTGGCCGGGCTGGACGTGCTGGCCGCCTTTGCCGAGCGCGCCGCCAACCACAACTACGTGGAGCCGCAGTTCGTGGCCGAGACGCGACTGGACATCGTCGCCGGCCGCCACCCGGTGGTAGAAGCGGAAGTGGAGCGCTTCATCGCCAACGACACCAGGTTGGCCGCAGAGCGCAAGCTGCTCTTGATCACCGGCCCGAACATGGGCGGTAAGTCGACCTATATGCGGCAGAATGCGCTGATCACGCTGATGGCGCACATCGGCAGCTTCGTGCCGGCCGACGCCGCCACCATCGGCCAGATCGACCGCATCTTCACCCGTATTGGCGCCAGCGACGATCTCGCCGGCGGGCGCTCCACCTTCATGGTGGAGATGACCGAGACCGCCAACATCCTCAACAACGCGACCGACAAGTCGCTGGTGCTGATGGACGAGGTTGGCCGCGGCACTTCCACCTTCGACGGCCTGGCGCTGGCGTGGGCGATTGCCAAGGCGCTGATCGAGAAGAACCGCGCCTACACCCTGTTCGCCACCCACTACTTCGAGCTGACCAGCCTCGCCGCCAGCTACAACACGGTGGCCAACGTGCACCTGTCGGCGGTGGAGCACAAGGACCGCATCGTGTTCCTGCACCACGTCGAGGACGGCCCGGCCAGCCAGAGCTACGGTCTGGCGGTGGCGCAGCTGGCCGGCGTGCCGCCAAAGGTGATCCGCGAGGCAAAACGCTATCTCACCGAGCTGGAAAACCAGTCCGCCGCCAGCCAGCAGCCGGACCTGTTCAGCACCCCGCGCGAGGTGGAAGTGGAGGCCGAGCCGCACCCGGCGCTGGAGCGGCTGCGCGATATCGACAGCGACAGCCTGACGCCGCGGCAGGCGCTGGAGCTGCTGTACGAATTGCAGAAAATGACAAAATAAAGACAGGCGTTCTGCATACGGTTGCCTACAATACAAACACGAATCTGCCGCAAACACAGTGCAGATAAGTGAGCACCCGATCAACGCTGTCCCACTGGAGGAACCCCATATCATGCATGCAGAAGGTTACGCCGTTACATCCGCTCTAGCCCGCCTGTTCGGTACGGCCAACGGTGGCGAAGCCCTCCCTCTTTCAGGCATCCGCGAGCGCGCGATGCGGGAGTTGTCGCAATTCTCCGCCATTGTGCGTGAAGAGCTTGCCCGCCTGAATATTTCCATCCCACCGGCAATCAGCCTGGTCAGTTGTTCCGATTGCCAGCTCAGTCTGGAAAGCGAACACCCGCAGCGGGACCGCATTCTGGCGTGGCTGGACGGCAATGACCGCGTTGCCAAATATTTCAAGGAAGTTGAAGTGTTGTTCGAGGTGGTACGCGCCACCGAAAACCTGGGTGTCACTTTTGCGGAGGACAGCTGTTTTCATATCGGCCTGACCAGCGCGGGCCCGATCGCCTACTTCCAGGACCACCAGTGCACGCCACAATAGGCACAGGGTCACCACCACACCGGGAGCGCTGAACTCCCGGTTTTTTTATGCCCGCCGCCGGCCGCTACGGCGCGCCGGCATCCTGCCCTCGCAGCCGGGCGGCGTAGCGGTGGCAGAAGCGCAGCTCCACCGGGTAGGGATAGAAGTCCTCGATATAGCCATCGCGGATGCGCTGCTGCTTGTGCTGCCAGAAGCCGGCGTCCAGCAACTCGCGGTGGTACTGCAAAAATACCCGCCGCACCAGCGGATCGCCCAGCAGGAAGGTGCCGAACTCCTCCGGGAACACGTCGTTGCGCGCCACCGGATACCACACCTCGCCGGACAGCTCCATTTCCGGGTTCGGCGCCGGCGGAATGCGGCGGAAGTGGCAGTCGGTCATGTACTCGATTTCGTCGTAGTCGTAGAAGATCACCCGCCCGTAACGGGTCACGCCGAAGTTCTTGAACAGCATGTCGCCGGGGAAAATGTTGGCCGCCGCCAGATCGCGGATCGCGTCGCCGTACTCGCGCACCACGCGCTCCTTTTCCGCCGTGTCGCTGTTCATCAGGTACAGGTTCAGCGGCTTCATGCGCCGCTCGATGTACAGGTGCTTGATCACCAGCGTGTCCGGACCTTCTTCGATGCTGCTGGTGGCCAGCCGGCGCAATTCGTCCAGCAGCTCGTCGCTGAAGCGCGCCTTGGGAAACGCGACGTTGGAGAATTCCAGCGTGTCGGCCATGCGGCCGACGCGGTCGTGGCGTTTCACCAGCTGGTACTTGGCCTTCACCGTGGCGCGATCCACCTCCTTCGGCCCGCCGAACACGTCCTTGATCAGCTTGAACACGTAGGGGTAGGACGGCAGGGTGAACACCAGCATCACCAGGCCGCGGATGCCCGGCGCCACCGTGAACTGATCGTTGGAGTGCTGCAGGTGCTGCATGAAGTCGCGGTAGAAGGTGTTCTTGCCCTGCTTCTGCAGCCCGAGCATGGTGTACAGCTCAGCCTTGGTCTTGGTCGGCAGCATCGAGCGCAGGAACTGCACGTAGCCGGACGGCACTTCCATGTCGGCCATGAAGTAGGCGCGGCTGAAGGAAAACAGCACGCCGATGCGCCACGGCTCCAGCAGCACGGTGTCCAGGTACAGGCAGCCGTCGGCGTCGTGCAGCACCGGCACGGCAAACGGGTAGACCTGACCGCCATTCACCACCTTGCCGAAGATGTAGGCGGTCTTGTTGCGGTAGAAGGCGCTGGACAGCAGCTGGATCTGCAGGTTGGCCTCGGCCTGCGGCCAACGTTGCGCGAAGTATTCGTCCACCGCGCGGATCACCCACGCCAGGTCGCACGACAGATTGGCGAACGGCCGCCGCCAGCCAAAATCGGCCACGATCTGGCGCAGCGTGTGGCGCAAGCCGCGCTGCTTGGGGTAGTAGCTGCGGTAGGACGGCGGGTCGGACTCGATGTACTCGGTGGAGATCGCCGGGCGGATGAAGATGAAATCGTTGTTGAAGTAGTCGCGGTGCAGGATGCGGGTGAACACCGAGTTGAAGAAGGTCTCCGCCAGCTCCGGCTGCTTGTGGTTGGTCAGCAGGCCGATGAAATACAGCTTGGCCTGCTGCCAGATTTCGTCGTCCAGCAGGTCGGCGTGAAACTGGTGCTGCAGGCGCTGCACCGTCTCGTGCACGCGCTCGTCGTAGAACTGGATGCGGTCGCGCACCAGCCGCTGCACCCCCTGCCACTCGGCGTCCTCGAACAGCTGCTTGGCCTGCTGGCTGACCTCGCGAAACAGCTGGTAGTGGCGGTTGAAGCCGTCCACCAGCGCCTGCGCAATCTCGCGCGCCACCGGGTTGTAGTATTCGGGGATCTGCATCGTGGCACCTCGGTTGCGCCTGCTGGCGAGCGGAGAGAGATGACTGCTGCGGCCTTACTTACTTCTTGGCGAAGCGGAAACGCGGCGCCGGGGCGGACGCGGCCTGCGGAGCGGCGGGCTGCGTTCTGCTCTGGTTCGCGGCGTTCTTGCCTGCCGGATTCTGGTTCGCGAAGTTCTTGCCCGCGGGCTCCCTGCGCGCCGGCGCCGGTGCGGCCGGTTTAGCATGCCGCGTACGTAGCAAGTCGGCAAGCGACACCTCGATGCTGCGCAGCATGCCCGGCTGCAGCTCGTCCAGCCGCCACGGCCCGATCGCTACCCGCACCAGACGCAGCGTCGGCAGGCCGACCTTGGCGGTCATGCGCCGCACCTGGCGGTTCTTGCCTTCGCTGATGATGATCTCCAGCCAGGTATCCGGCACCGTCTTGCGAAAGCGCACCGGCGGCTTGCGCTCCCACAGTGCCGGCGCTTCCGGCAGCACGCGCACTTCGGCCGGCTGGGTGACGAAATCGCCAAGATCGACCCCGGCGCGCAGCGCGGCCAGCTTGTCCTCGTCCGGCCGTCCTTCCACCTGCACCCAGTAGGTCTTCGGCAGTTTCCAGCGCGGATCGCTGATGCGGTGCTGCAGCTCGCCGTCGCCGGTGAGCAGCAGCAGCCCTTCGCTGTCGGTGTCCAGCCGCCCGGCCGGGTAAATGCCGGGCTGGGCGACGCAGGACTTGAGCGTGGGATGCAAGGGGTGCTCGGAAAACTGGCAAATCACGCCGTAGGGCTTGTTGAGCAAGAAGAGTTGGGACATGTCCGCGCCGCCGGTATTAAGCAATGGGCCGGATGATAACAAGGCTGGTCGCCTGCAGTCACATGCGCGTTGCCGCCGGCGGGCGCGGCCAACCTTGCGCTCTGCGCGGCAATTCAAACATTCGTTTTAGAAAACGGCGACACCATAGCAGATATAGCGCTTCGGAATAGGCGGCACCCGGCGTAGCCGCGGCGCAACACAATTCACATTCGAACAAGCGTTCACCGGAAAAACGACGCCAAAGTTCGAATGTGCGTCGAACAGCAGGGCGCGGACGGAGTATAATTCGCATCTGAAAAGTCGCCCGAGAGCCACCTGGCATCACCGTTCCGGGCGACGCTGGCACCTGACGAACCAAGAGCCGGCCTTTCACAGCCTTTCCCCGCGTCGACACGGGTTGTCGTCCAGCACCGCAAGCCCCCGTGCCATCGCCCCGTGCCATCGTTTAGTCGTCACAAAATAATCATGGAGATAGAGTAATGCCTTCGGAACAACCGACCATCATCTACACCCTCACCGACGAAGCGCCCGCGCTGGCAACCAACGCCTTCCTGCCGATCATCCAGACCTTTACCGGCGCCGCCGGCATCCACATCGACACCGCCGACATCTCGGTTGCGGCGCGCGTGCTGGCTGAATTCCCCGATTATCTGACCGACGCCCAGAAGGTGCCGGACACCCTGGCCGCACTGGGCCGTCTGACGCAGGACCCGGACGCCAACATCATCAAGCTGCCGAACATCAGCGCCTCCGTCGGCCAGCTGCAGGCCTGCATCAAGGAACTGCAAGCCAAGGGCTACGCGGTGCCGGACTTCCCGGAAAACCCGACCAGCGACGAAGAAAAAGCGATCAAGGCGCGTTACAGCAAGTGCCTGGGCTCCGCCGTCAACCCGGTGCTGCGTGAAGGCAACTCCGACCGCCGCGCACCGAAGGCGGTCAAAGAATACGCGCGCAAGCACCCGCACAGCATGGCCGAGTGGAGCCAGGCATCGCGCACCCACGTATCGCACATGCACCACGGCGACTTCTACCACGGCGAAAAATCCATGACTCTGGATCGCGCCCGTGACGTGAAGATGGAGCTGGTGACCAAGAGCGGCCAGACCATCGTGCTGAAGCCGAAGGTATCGCTGCTGGAAGGCGAGATCATCGACAGCATGTTCATGAGCAAGAAGGCGCTGTGCGAGTTCTACGAGAAGGAAATCGAAGACGCGCACAAGACCGGCGTGATGTTCTCGCTGCACGTGAAGGCCACCATGATGAAGGTGTCGCACCCGATCGTGTTCGGTCACTGCGTGAAGATCTTCTACAAGGACGCATTCGCCAAGCACGGCGCGCTGTTCGACGAGCTGGGCGTCAACGTCAACAACGGCATGGCCAACCTGTACGACAAGATCGCCACCCTGCCGCAATCGAAACAGGACGAGATCAAGCGCGACCTGCACGCCTGCCACGAATACCGTCCGGAACTGGCGATGGTGGATTCCGCCAAGGGCATCACCAACTTCCACTCGCCGAACGACATCATCGTCGACGCCTCGATGCCGGCGATGATCCGCAACGGCGGCAAGATGTGGGGCGCCGACGGCCGCCTGAAGGACGTGAAGGCCGTGATGCCGGAATCGACCTTCGCCCGCATCTACCAGGAGATGATCAACTTCTGCAAATGGCATGGCAACTTCGATCCGAAGACCATGGGCACGGTGCCAAACGTTGGCCTGATGGCACAAAAAGCCGAAGAGTACGGCTCGCACGACAAGACCTTTGAGATCTCCGAAGACGGCATCGCCAACATCGTCGATCTGGCGACTGGCGAAGTGCTGTTGAGCCAGAACGTGGAGCAAGGCGACATCTGGCGCATGTGCCAGGTCAAGGACGCCCCGATCCGCGACTGGGTCAAGCTGGCCGTGACCCGCGCCCGCAACTCCGGCATGCCGGCGATCTTCTGGCTGGACCCGTACCGTCCGCACGAGAACGAACTGATCAAGAAGGTGAAGCTGTACCTGAAGGATCACGACACCACCGGCCTGCACATTGAGTGCATGTCGCAGGTGCGCGCGATGCGCTACACGCTGGAACGCGTGATCCGCGGGCTGGACACCATCTCGGTGACCGGCAACATCCTGCGCGATTACCTGACCGACCTGTTCCCGATCATGGAACTGGGCACCAGCGCCAAGATGCTGTCCATCGTGCCGCTGATGGCAGGTGGCGGCATGTACGAAACCGGCGCCGGCGGTTCGGCTCCGAAGCACGTGCAGCAGCTGGTGGAAGAGAACCACCTGCGCTGGGATTCGCTGGGCGAATTCCTGGCGCTGGCGGTCTCGCTGGAAGACCTCGGCCTGAAGACCGGCAACGACAAGGCCAAGATCCTGGCCAAGACGCTGGACGCCGCCACCGGCAAGCTGCTGGACAACAGCAAGGGTCCGTCGCCGAAGACCGGCGAGCTGGACAACCGTGGCAGCCAGTTCTACCTCGCCATGTACTGGGCACAGGAACTGGCCGCGCAGACCGAGGACGCCGCACTGGCGGCCCAGTTCGCGCCGCTGGCCAAGACGCTGAGCGAGAGCGAGCAGCAGATCGTTGACGAGCTGAAGGCGGTACAGGGCAAGCCGGTGGACATCGGCGGCTACTACCTGGCCGATGCCGCCAAGTGCCAGGCGGTAATGCGTCCGAGCGCCACCTTCAACGCCGCGCTGGCGGCAGCACGCGGCTAAGCCTCAAGCAAGGACAGCGCGGCCAGACCGCACTGCCAGCACCCGACAACGCCAGGGCCTCGCCCTGGCGTTTTTTCTTGCCGTCGATGACCGCTTGCGGTCGATCATGTTCCACCAAGCACGTGCTCGGCTACAATGCAACGGCGTGGCACGGCAGCAAACACCGATACCGCTGCGGCCAACCTTGAGCTAACAATAACAAACGGCAGCCCTCGCTCACGCAGGGTGCGACAGGCCAGGGACGGCAACGCGGATTGCCACGACACAGGTCAACACAGATGGAGTCCACAAAGGAGAGAGATTGATGAGCGCATCCCATATCACGGTTCCGGCCGGCGGACAGAAGATCATCCCGGGCCAGCCGGTTCCGAACCACCCGATCATCCCGTTCATCGAAGGCGACGGTATCGGCATCGACATCACCCCGGTGATGATCAAGGTGATCGATGCCGCGGTGGCCAAGGCCTACGGCGGCAACAAGAAAATCCACTGGATGGAAGTCTACGCCGGCGAGAAGTCCACCCGCCTGTACGGCCCGGACGAGTGGCTGCCGAAGGAAACCTTCGATGCGCTGAAGGAATACGCGGTGTCGATCAAGGGCCCGATGACCACGCCGGTCGGCGGCGGCATCCGCTCGCTGAACGTGGCGCTGCGCCAGGAGCTGGACCTGTACCAGTGCGTGCGGCCGGTGCAATACTTCAACGGCGTGCCATCGCCGCTGAAGCACCCGGAACTGGTCAACATGGTGATCTTCCGCGAGAACACCGAGGACATCTACGCCGGTATCGAATGGGCGGCCGAGTCCGAAGGCGCCAAGAAGATCATCGAATTCCTGCAGCAGGAAATGGGCGTCAGGAAGATCCGCTTCCCGGACAGCTCCGGCATCGGCATCAAGCCGATCTCCATCGAGGGCACCACTCGCCTGGTACGCGCCGCGCTGAAGTACGTGATCGCCAACGACCGCCAGTCGCTGACCATCGTGCACAAGGGCAACATCATGAAGTTCACCGAGGGCCTGTTCCGTGATGTCGCCTACAAGGTGGCGCAGGAAGAGTTCGGCGCCCAGGCGATCGACGGCGGCCCGTGGTGCCAGTTCAAGAACCCGCTCACCGGGCGCGACATCATCGTCAAGGATGCCATCGCCGACGCCTTCCTGCAGCAGATCCTGCTGCGCCCGGCGGAATACGACACCATCGTCACCACCAACCTCAACGGCGACTACATCTCCGACGCGCTGGCGGCGCAGGTGGGCGGCATCGGCATCGCGCCCGGCGCCAACATCTCCGACCACTACGCCTGCTTCGAGGCCACCCACGGCACCGCACCGAAGTACGCCGGCCTCGACAAGGTGAACCCGGGTTCGCTGATCCTGTCCGCCGAGATGATGCTGCGCCACCTCGGCTGGAAGGAGGCCGCCGATCTGGTGATCAAGGCCATGGAAGCCGCCATTGCCGACAAGCAGGTGACCTACGACTTCGCGCGGCTGATGGACGGTGCCACCGAGGTGTCGTGCTCCGCCTTCGGCGACGCCATGATCGCGCGCATGTAAGAACCTGTTCAAAGTCTCGCGCGCTCACGCGAGACAAGGCGAAAACGACTGAGGAAGCGGCGTTGAGCTGGATAAAACCTGCATGCCGAAGTCGTTTTCAACACCGTATCGCCCCATTGAGATCAATCGCAGCAGACATTGAACAGGTTCTAAGCCTCGCCGCTCGTTCGACCCGGCCCGCCACGGCGGGCCTTTTGCGTTGCGGCCAACCTTGGCCGCAACGCTAGCGCCACTCGCCGGCCAGCGCGCGCACGGTGTCCAGCACCTGCTGCAACGGCGCATCCGCGCGCTTGCCGGTGCGCCATGCCATCATCACCTCCCACTCCCACAGCGGCAGGTCGCTCAGCGCCAGCTTCACCAGCCGGCCGTCGCGCAGGTCACGCCGCACCGCCACCTCCGGCATGAAGGTGAGGAAGCCGTGCTCCATCGCCAGCTCGCGCGCCGCCCCCGCCGGCTGCACCGCGTGGATCGGGCCGGTCACCCGCCGCGCGGCGCGGATCAGCGCCAGCAGCTCGTCGCAGCCCTCGCCCCAGTACTGCGGCGCCAGCCGCTCGTTGGCGATGTCGGCCAGCTGCAGGCTACCGGCGGCGCTGGCCAGCGGGTGACGGTTGTGCACCACCGCCACCATCGGCGAGCGCCAGATGCGCTCCATCTGGATGCCGGCCATCGGCGGGCAGCGCAGCACGAAGCCGACCTGCGCCTGCCCGGTCAGCAGGCGTTCCATGATCGCCGGCGAATGATCGGTACTGCAGCGGATTTCCAGCGCGGCATCGGCCAGCGCCAGCAGCACCGGGCCGAAGATCACCGACGACAGCGACGGCAGGCTGGCCAGCGTCAGCCGTGGCAGCGCCGGCTCGCGCTGCAGTGCCTCGCGCCCGCGTTGCAGCGCATCCAGTGCCTGCTGCGCCGCCGGCAGGAACGCCTCGCACGCCGGCGTCGGCAAGGCGCCGCGCCGGTGGCGGCGAAACAGCTGCGCGCCGACCTCGGCCTCCAGCAGCGCCACGCGCTGGCTCACCTGTGGCTGCGACCAGCCGCGCCGCGCCGCCGCCTGGCTGAAACTGCCGCAGGCCACGATATCGAGCAGCAAAGCGAGGTCATCCATCGCAATAGACATAAGCAATCCGGATAGCAAATATTGCAAGTTAATGGCTTCAATAATAACTGAAGCGCGCGGAAAATGCCGTTATCAACCCCGCAGAAAGCCTATCATGTCCAGCCCGGAACAAGCCCGCCGTTACGGCCGATGGTTCATCATGACCGACAACCTGCTGGTGGTGATGGGCTTCTTCATCGTCTTTCCTCTGATCAGCCTGCACTTTGTCGACCGGCTCGGCTGGGCCGCCACGCTGGTCGGGGTGGCGCTGGCCATCCGCCAGCTGCTGCAGCAGGGCCTGGGCCTGCTCGGTGGCACGCTGGCCGACCGCTACGGCGCCAAGCCGCTGATCGTCAGCGGCATGCTGCTGCGCGCCGCCGGCTTCGCGATGATGGCCAACGCCAGCTCGCCGTGGTGGCTGATCGCCTCCTGCGTGTTCTCCGGGCTGGGCGGCACGCTGTTCGATCCGCCGCGCTCGGCGCTGATCGTGAAGCTGACCCGGCCGCACGAGCGCAACCGCTTCTACACCCTGCTGATGATGCAGGACAGCGCCGGCGCGGTGATCGGCGCCCTGCTCGGCTCCTGGCTGCTGCACTACGACTTCTGGTGGGTCGGCATGAGCGGCTGTGCCATCTTCCTGCTGGCGGCGCTGGTCAACGCGCTGCTGCTGCCGCCCTACCGCGTGGCCAGCAAACGCGCGCCACCGTTGGCCGCCGCGCGCACCGTGCTGCGCGATCGCGCCTATATGCGCTTCGTGCTGATCCTCAGCGGCTACTACGCGCTGGGGGTACAGATCATGCTGCTGGTGCCGGTGACGCTGAAACAGCTGGCCGGCACCGCCGCCGCCGTCGGCTGGATGTACACGCTGGAAACGCTGCTGTCGCTGAGCCTGCTGTACCCGCTGGCGCGGCTGGGCGAACGCTATCTGTCGCTGGAGGCGCGCATTCTGGCCGGCATCCTGCTGATGAGCAGCAGCCTGCTGCTAATGAGCCAGATCCAGTCCTGGCAGCCCGCCTTCGTCGTCTTGGGGCTGTTCTATCTCGGCACCATCATCACCGAGCCGCCACGCGAGGCGCGTATCGCCGGCTTCGCCAAGGCCGAGGCCCGCGCCAGCTATATGGGCATGAGCCGCATGGGGTTGGCGCTGGGCGGCGCCAGCGGCTATGTCGGCGGCGGCTGGCTGCTGGACATCGCCCGCCAGCTGCAGCAGCCCGGTTTGCCGTGGCTGGTGCTCGGCCTGGTCGGCTACCTGACCTGCCTGCTGCTGCACCGCCAGTTCCGTGCCGACCGCGGCGCCGAGCGGCAGCAGCGCTGGTGGCAGGCAGCACAGCCCACGCACTGAGGCCGCACCATGCAAAAACCCCCGCCAGCACAGCTGGCGGGGGTTTTGCGTCAGACGCGGCTAAATCAGGCAGCCTGGATGTTCGACGCCTGGTTGCCTTTCGGGCCCTGGACGATGTCGAAAGATACACGCTGACCTTCGGTCAGGGTTTTGAAACCTTGCATATTGATCGCGGAGAAGTGCGCGAACAGGTCATCACCACCACCATCAGGAGTGATGAAACCGAAACCTTTAGCGTCGTTAAACCATTTAACAATACCAGTTGCCATCTGTAACTATCCTTACATGCATAATGAAAACAGGCTGCAGCAGCCTGACAATTCGAGCCTACAAGCATGCAAAGGACAACCTTATGCAAACTGGTAAGCCAACTTACAGTTCGTTTTTACGCCAGCCGTACTAAGACGTCAAGCGACAAGCACAATACCATGCGTTACTCTTGAAAAAAAAGCACCGCGAACCAAACTTCAAGCAAGCATGAATTAGTAGAAAGCCCACATGTCTACGCAGTATCAGGATGACACGACGCTCAAGGCGTCTCGCAGCAAGACGGCCCCGCCCCCCCTGTACAAGGTCTTGCTGCTGAACGACGACTTTACCCCGATGGATTTTGTGGTCGCCGTGTTGCAGCAGTTTTTTTACATGGACGAGACCAAGGCAACACGCGTCATGTTGCAGGTACATACAGAAGGCAAAGGCGTTTGCGGTGTTTATACTAAAGATGTCGCCGCGACCAAAGTTGAACAAGTTTCGCAGCACGCACGGGCGCACCAGCAACCGCTGCAGTGTGTCATGGAGGAAAACTGATGATTGCCCAAGAACTGGAAGTAAGCCTGCACATGGCGTTTATGGAGGCACGGCGCAAGCGGCATGAACTCATCAGCGTTGAGCATCTGCTGCTGGCGATGACAGACAATCCGTCTGCTGCCGAAGTGTTGCGCGCTTGTGGCGCCAATATCGAACAGCTGAAGAAACAGCTGGGCGATTTCATCGACGAACACACCCCGATCGTCCCGGGTGACAACGAAGTGGAAACCCAGCCCACGCTCGGCTTCCAGCGCGTGATCCAGCGCGCCATCCTGCACGTGCAGTCCTCCGGCAAGAAAGAAGTCACCGGCGCCAATATTCTGGTGGCGATCTTCGGCGAAAAGGATTCCCATGCCGTGTACTACCTGCACCAGCAGGGAACCTCACGCCTGGATGTAGTCAATTTCATCTCGCACGGCATCACCAAGCAAAGCCCGAAAGCCAGCGGTGCCGGTAGCAGCGAGCACAGCGAAAACAATGATGCCGACCAGGAAGAAGCCGCGGCCAACCCTGGCCGGGCGCTGGAGAGCTATACCCAGAACCTGAACCAGCTGGCCCGCGATGGCAAGATCGATCCGCTGATCGGCCGTGCCAGCGAAGTCGAGCGCGTGATCCAGATCCTGTGCCGCCGCCGCAAGAACAACCCGCTGCTAGTCGGTGAGGCCGGCGTCGGCAAGACCGCCATCGCCGAAGGCCTGGCGCGGCGTATCGTCGGCGGCGACGTGCCGGAAGTGCTGGCCACGGCAACCGTCTACTCGCTGGACATGGGCGCCCTGCTCGCCGGCACCAAGTATCGCGGCGACTTCGAGCAGCGCCTGAAGCAGGTGATCAAGCAGTTGTCGGAAGACAAGGGCGCGATCCTGTTCATTGACGAGATCCACACCCTGATCGGTGCCGGCTCCGCCTCCGGCGGCACGCTGGACGCGTCCAACCTGCTAAAGCCGGCACTGTCCAACGGCAGCCTGCGCTGCATCGGCGCCACCACCTATACCGAGTTCCGCGGCATCTTCGAGAAGGACAGCGCGCTGTCGCGCCGTTTCCAGAAGATCGACGTGGTGGAACCGACGGTGGAACAGACCGTGGAGATCCTCAAGGGGCTGAAGAGCCGCTTTGAAGAGCACCACGGCGTGAAGTACACCGTGTCGGCACTGACCACCGCCGCCGAGCTGTCCGCACGTTATATCAACGACCGTCACCTGCCGGACAAGGCGATCGATGTGATCGACGAAGCCGGCGCCGCGCAGAAGATCCTGCCGAAGTCGCGCCAGAAGAAGGTGATCAACAAGTCCGAGATCGAGGAAATCATCGCCAAGATTGCGCGCATTCCACCGAAGACCATCTCCAGCGATGACCGCAACGTGCTGAAAAACCTCGACCGCGACCTGAAGAACGTGGTGTTCGGCCAAGAGAAAGCAATAGATGCGCTGACCAGCGCCATCAAGATGGCACGCTCCGGCCTCGGCAACCCGCAGAAGCCGATCGGCTCCTTCCTGTTCTCCGGCCCCACCGGCGTCGGCAAGACCGAGGTGGCGAAGCAGCTGGCCTACTTCCTCGGCGTCGAGCTGATCCGCTTCGACATGTCGGAATACATGGAGCGCCATGCGGTATCGCGCCTGATCGGTGCGCCTCCGGGTTATGTCGGCTTCGAACAAGGCGGCCTGCTGACCGAAGCCATCAACAAGCAACCGTACGCGGTGCTGCTGCTGGACGAAATCGAGAAGGCGCATCCGGACATCTTCAACGTGCTGCTGCAGGTGATGGACCACGGCAAGCTGACCGACAACAACGGGCGCAAGGCCGACTTCCGCAACGTGGTGATCATCATGACCACCAACGCCGGTGCCGAAGCGCTGGCCAAGCCGAGCATGGGCTTCACCAACACCAAGCAGACCGGCGATGAGATGGCGGACATCAAGCGCCTGTTCAGCCCGGAATTCCGCAACCGGCTGGATGCCACCATCCCGTTCCGCATGCTGGACGAGCAGATCATCCTGCAGGTGGTGGACAAGTTCCTGATGCAGCTGGAGCAACAGCTGAACGAGAAGAAAGTGGAAGTCCACTTCTCCGACGAGCTGCGTGCCTACCTGGCGAAGAAGGGTTTCGACCCGCTGATGGGCGCCCGCCCGATGGCGCGCCTGATCCAGGACATGATCCGCAAGGCGCTGGCCGACGAGCTGCTGTTCGGCCGCCTGGCCAATGGCGGCGAGGTGACGGTGGACATCGACGACGCGGAGAAGATCCAGCTGAGCTTCGAGGAAACCGCCGACATTGCCTGAACCTGACTGTCAAAGCACAACCCCGCGTCACGACGCGGGGTTTTTTCTTGCCTGCAGCCAACCTCAGCCGCGCGGGTGATGCGCCAGGTGCAGCGCCTTGAGGCGCTCGCGCGCGACATGGGTATAGATCTGGGTGGTGGACAGGCTGGCATGGCCCAGCAGCAACTGCACCACGCGCAGGTCGGCACCGTGGTTGACCAGGTGGGTGGCGAAGGCATGGCGCAAGGTATGCGGACTCAATGGCGGCAACTGCGCCTGCCGCGCGTAGCGTGTAATCAGCACCCACGCCATCTGCCGTGTCAGCGCCTGCTTGCGGCGGCTGACAAACACCGCATCGCAACGATGCGCCCCCAGGATCAGCGTGCGCGCCTCCGCCAGATAGCGCCGCAGCCAGTCCTCGGCCACCTCGCCCAGCGGCACCAGCCGCTCCTTGTTGCCCTTGCCGACCACGCGCAGATAGCCGTCGTTGAGGTACAGCTGCCCCAGCGTCAGGCCGACCAGCTCGCTGATGCGCAGCCCGGTGGCGTACAGCACCTCCATCAGCGCCCGGTCACGCAGCCCGAGCGGGGTTTCGCAATCCGGCGCCTGCAACAGGGTCTCCACATGCTGCTCCGACAGCGAAGTCGGCAGGCGCAGCCCCAGCCGCGGCGCCTGCAGCCTGGCAGCCGGATCGTCATCGCGCAGCTGCTGCTGGCACAGGTACTGGTAATAGCGCCGTACTGCCGACAAGCGCCGCGCACGGGTGGCCGGCTTGTCGACCTCAATCAGCGCCAGCATCACCTGCTCCAGTGCCGGGGTATCCGCCTCCTCCAGGGTGGTGCCTTGCGCCAGCAGCAACTCGTGCACCCGCCCCAGATCGCGGCGATAGGCAGCCAGCGTGTTCAGCGACAGGTTATCCAGCAGCCAGAGGTGATCGAGAAAGCCGTCCAGTGCCGGAGCGGAGGATGCGGACTGTGTTTGCTGTGCCATGATTTTTTATTGCGTACCGACATGAAAAAAGCGCCAGCAACAGGCTGGCGCTTTCTTGAGGCAAAGCCTTCGCAAGAAGATTACTTGCGGTTTGGCAGCTTTTCCTTGATACGTGCCGACTTGCCGGTACGACCACGCAGGTAGTACAGCTTGGCACGACGTACGTCACCGCGACGCTTCACTTCGATGGAGGCCATCAGCGGGGAGTACAGCTGGAAAGTACGCTCAACGCCTTCACCGGCGGACAGTTTGCGCACGATGAAAGAGCTGTTCAGACCACGGTTGCTGCGAGCGATCACAACACCTTCGTAAGCCTGCAGACGCTCACGGGTACCTTCCTTAACCTTGACTTGCACGACAACGGTGTCGCCAGGTGCAAATTCAGGGAAAGTCTTGCCCAGACGAGCGATTTCTTCCTGTTCCAGTTGCTGGATCAGATTCATGTTACTACTCCTTGTTTTTCAGGGAATCTTGTTCCTGCTGAAACTCCGTCAGCAGCCGAGATTCCTGTTTTGTCAAAATGCGGTCTTTCAGCAAGTCCGGCCGGCGCAACCAGGTACGTCCGAGAGACTGCTTCAGCCGCCATTTGGCGATCAGGGCATGGTTACCGGAGAGCAGAATCTCTGGCACCCGGACACCCCGGTATTCTTCCGGACGCGTGTAGTGCGGGCAATCGAGCAGGCCATCCACGAAAGAGTCTTCGTAGGCGGACTGCATGTCATTGAGCACCCCCGGCAACAGCCGTACCACCGCGTCCATCACGATCATCGCCGGCAATTCACCACCGGACAGCACGTAGTCACCGACCGAAATCTCTTCATCGACCTCCTGGTCGATCAAGCGCTCGTCGATGCCTTCGTAACGCCCGCACAACAGGATCAGGCCCGGCATTACGGCCAGGCTTGCCACCCGTTGGTGCGTCAGCGGTTGCCCCTGCGGCGACAGGTACACGACATGACTGCGCTCGACACCTTGCTGCTGCTGCCTGGCTTTCGCGGCCGCAATGGCCTGCTCCAGCGGATTGGCCATCATCACCATTCCGGGGCCGCCACCGTAAGGGCGATCGTCGATCGTCTTGTAACTGTCGGTAGTGAAATCACGCGGATTCCACGCCGAGAACTGCCAGATCGATTGTTCCAACGCCCGACGGGTGACCCCGTAGCGGGTGATGGCATCAAACATTTCAGGGAAAAGTGATACCGCATCAAGCTGCATCAGTAATCCAGCCCCCACTCGACCTTGATCTGCTTGTTCTGCGTGTCGACATCGCCGACATAGGCAGCCACAAACGGGATCAGGATCTGGCCGTGTTCACCGCTGATCACCAGCACGTCATTGGCGCCGGTTTCCATCAGGTCCACAACCTTGCCCAGACAGAGACCTTCCGCGTTGATGACATCCATACCGATCAGGTCCGACCAGTAATATTCGCCATCTTCGGCAGGCGGCAATTCCACCTTGGGTACTGCAACTTTCAGGCCACGCATCGCCTCAGCCTGTTCACGCCCAGTGACTTCTTCCAGCTGTGCCACCAAGTTCTTTGGCTGCACTGCCCCGTCCTTGAACGTAAAAGGCTTCCAGTCGTTTTCCTTGCCGATCCACCAGACCGGGTAGTCAAACAGGCTGTCAGCGAACTGGGTATCCGCGTGTACCTTGATCCAGCCACGAACACCAAACGCGCCGCGGACAAAACCCATTATTGCCAGATCATCATCACGCATGCGCTCAGGCTCCGTTATTGGCAGATCAACGGAGATCAAGCGGCTTTTGGCTGCTCTTTCAGCAGTTTTGCAACGGAATCAGATACTTGTGCGCCAGTACCGATCCAGTAGTTCAGACGGTCCATGGACAGGCGAACACGCTCTTCCTTCTCGTTGGCGACCGGGTTGTAGAAACCAACGCGCTCGATGAAGCGGCCATCGCGACGGCTGCGGGAATCAGTTACTACCACGCTGTAGAACGGGCGGTTTTTAGAGCCACCACGTGCAAGACGAATCACTACCATTGTCGATTGTCCTTAAAATTACGGAATCGTAGAAAAGCTTCCGATTTTATGGCACTTTTCCCTTATACCGCAAGCGCTTATTGCAGCGACTTCACCGGCGCCTCGCCCTGCAGGTCTTTGGTCACGATGGTCAGCGCCCGGTCTTCCGGGTGCGTGGTCACCACAAACCCCAGCCGCGCCATCAGTTTCAGCATGCCCTTGTTACCGGCCAGCACCTCGCCGACCATGGTTTTCAGCCCCTGTTCGCGCGCCGCGTCGAACAGCGCCTGCATCAGGGTCACGCCGATACCCTTGCCCTGCCACGAGTCGGCCACCTCCAGCGCAAACTCGCAGCTCTCGTTGTCGGGGTCGGTAATGTAGCGTGCCACCGCCAGCTGCTCTTCGCCGTCATCGGTCTGCCGCACCATCGCCAGCGCCATCTCGCGGTCGTAATCGAGCTGGGTAAAGCGCACCAGCATGCTCTGCGACAGCTGCTTGATGCTGGACATGTAGCGGTTGTAGCGGCTTTCCTCGGACAGGTTGCGCACGAACTCCTGTTGCATCTGCGCGTCTTCCGGCCGCACCGGCCGGATCATCACCGTGGTGCCGTCCTTCAACATCGCGCAGTGCACGATGTGCACCGGGTACGGCATGATCGCCATGTGACCGTAGGGTTTGCCCTGCGGTTGCGGTTGCACGATGATGCGCGCGTCCAG
Organism: Vogesella sp. AC12; assembly: GCF_024437575.1. Classification (NCBI taxonomy): domain Bacteria; kingdom Pseudomonadati; phylum Pseudomonadota; class Betaproteobacteria; order Neisseriales; family Chromobacteriaceae; genus Vogesella; species Vogesella sp. AC12. The sequence goes on along the minus strand of NZ_JANFNU010000002.1, from coordinate 160,870 downwards.
CGCCACCACGCCGGACTCGTCCGCCATCAGCGGATTGATGTCCATCTCGCGCACTTCCGGCAGCTCGCACACCAGCTCCGACACGTGCAGCACGATATTCTTCAGCGCCTCAAGGTCGATGCCGGGCATGTTCTTGAACGGGCCGAGTATCTTGCCGATGCGGGTCTTGTCGATCATGCGCTCCACCAGATAGTGGTTGACCGGCGGCAGGCTCAAGGCGCGGTCCTGCATCACTTCGACCGCGATGCCGCCGGCGCCGAAGGTGATCACCGGTCCGAACGAGGCATCGTGGGTCACGCCCACCATCAGCTCGCGGGCAAAGCGGCGCTTGCGCATCGGCTGCACCGAGATGCCGACGATCTTCGCCTCCGGCCGCGCCTGCAGCGTGCGGCCGATGATGCCGCGATAGGCGTCGCGCAGCGTGGCTTCGTTGCTGATATTGAGTTCGACGCCACCGACATCCGACTTGTAGATGATGTCCGGCGAATCGATCTTCAGCACCACCGGGTAACCGATCTCGGCGGCGTAGCGCACCGCCTCGTCCTCGCTTGCGGCCAACCTTGTCGGGTTGACCGGGATGTTGAAGGCGGCCAGTACCGCCTTCGATTCGCGCTCCGACAGGATGCTGCGCCCTTCCGCCTGTGCCGTGGCGATCACCGCGCGGGCGCTGAGCACGTCCGGCACCAGCCGTTCGCCTTCCAGCGGCCCCGGTGTCTGTAGCAGCAACTGCTGGTTCTGGTGGTAGGACGCCAGGTTGCGGAACACCTCGATGGCGAACTCCGGCGCACGGAAATGCGCGCACTTCGACTTGGAAAACAGCTCGCGGCTTTCCGATACCTTGGCATCGCCCAGCCACGACAGAAACAACGGCTTGTTGCTCTCGCGCTGCAAGCCGACCATCAGCTGCGCGGTGGTCAGGTGATCGGTGCCGGCCTGCGGCGTGAAAATCACCAGCACGCCGTCGACATTGGGATCATCGAGACAGACCTTGACCGCGGTACGGAAGCGCACCGGGCTGGCGTCGCCGATGATGTCGACCGGGTTGCTGCCGGACCAGTTGCGCGGCAAGGATTCGTTGAGCAGGTCGAGACTGGCGGCAGACAGCTTGGCCAGCTCCACACCGTACATATAGGCACTGTCGGCGGCCAGCACGCCGGGGCCGATGCCGTTGGTGACGATCGCCAGCCGTTTGCCGGTGACGCGATAGTTGGCCGCAAGCACCTTGGCGGCGGTAAACAGCTGCGCGATGGTCGCCACCCGCAGTACACCGGCCCGCGACAGCGCGGCATCGAATACATCGCCGCTTTCGACCATGTTCGAGGAGTGGGTGACACCGATCACGTCGTCCTCGTAACGCCCCGACTTCACCACCACCACCGGCTTGGTCCGCGCCGCCGCCCGCAGCGCGCTCATGAAGCGGCGCGAATCGTGCACGTGGTGCACGTGCAACAGGATGCCCTGGGTGAAGTTGTCGGCGATCAGGTAATCGAGGATTTCGCCGAACTCGACGTCCAGCGCCTCGCCGACCGACACCACGCTGGAAAAGCCGATGCCCTTGCTGTCGGCCCAGTCCAGCATCGCGGTACACAGCGCCGAGGATTGCGACACCAGCGCCAGATTGCCCGCCTTGACCCGGCTGTTGTAGTTGCTGGCGTTGAAGCCGGCCACCGGCCGCATCAGACCCAGCACATTGGGGCCGAGGATGCGGATGCCGTAGTGGCGCGCCAGTGAGCGCGCCTCGTCCATCGCCGCGCGCTCCACGTCCTCCGAATCGGAGAAATCCTTGGCCAGCAGGATCGCCTTGACCCCCTTCTTGCCACAATCCTTGACGATGGCCGGCAAACCGCGCAATGCCGTGGTCACCACCGCCAGGTCGATCGGCCCTTCGATCAACCGCACCGACGGGGTGGCGGCAATGCCGCCGACGATGCGGTGATTGAGGTTGACCGGATACAGCTTGCCCTGGAAGTTGCCGGCCAGCAGGTTGGCAAACACCGCCTGCCCCACCGAGCCGGGTGTATCGCTGGCGCCGATCACGGCAACATTGCGGGGAGAGAACAACGGGGTCAGATAGTGCGGTTTCATAGTTTTGCCATCCTGATGGACAGAGGTTTTCCGGCCTGAGTGGCGCTACCGGCCGCCGGTTGCCATTACAGATGTGTAAAGATACAGCTGCTACTTGCCTACGGCATACAACGCATCTCAACAGTAGCGCCGCGCGATCATTATTGCTAATCTTCCCTGTTTGGCGCTGCATTTTTGTTGCGCCGCATCAAGAATCAACGCCAACAGCCAGGGCCCACGCCCGCGCCGGGGATTGCTACCATGTCTAAACGCGTCGTCACACTTGCGCACTACTACACCCAGCCCGAAATCCAGCAAATGGCCGACAAGGTGGGAGACAGCCTCGAGCTGTCCTTGTTCGCGCGCGAATCCAAAGCCGACATCATCGTCTTCGCCGGTGTGCGCTTCATGGCCGAGACGGCAAAAATCCTGAACCCGCAAGCCGAAGTGATCCTGCCGGATGCCGGCTCCACCTGCTCACTGGTGACGCAGACCGATGTCGAGGCGCTGCGCCAGTGGCGCGAGAGCCACCCCGATCACGTGCATGTGTCCTATATCAACTCCTCGGCCGCGCACAAGGCGCTGTCGGACTGGATCGTCACCAGCCGCAACGTCGACGACATCATTGCCCACCTGTATGAGCAAGGCAAAAAAGTCATCTTCTCGCCGGACCGCAACATGGGCGGCTACCTCAACTACCAGTACGGCTACGACATGCCACTGTGGTCGGCGGTGTGCGAGGTGCACGACAAGTTCAACGAAGCCGCGCTCAACGAGGCGCTGGAAGCCGTCAACAGCAAGGCCTACCTGATTGCCCATCCGGAAAGCCCGCTGCCAGTACTCAAGCGCGCGCAGTATGTCGGCTCCACCTCCGGCATGCTCAACTGGATCAAGGCCTATGACGGCTCGGTCAGCGACGTGATCTTTGTCGCCACCGAAGACGGCATCCTCTACAACATGCGCCTCGCCCGCCCGGAACTGGACATCCGCCAGGCGCCGATCTACGCCGGCTGCCAGTGCAACTCCTGTCCGTACATGAAGATGAACACCATCGAAGCGGTCAAGCGCGCGCAGCAAGGCCTCGGCACCCGCATCGACTACCTGAGCCAAGCCGAGATGGACGCCGCCAGACTGCCGATCGAACGCATGCTCGACTTCAGCCAGCGCTACTACGCCTGAGCCGGTTGCACGGCACAGCACACCGGGCCGGCCGTACGCCGGCCCTTTTTCATTCTGCGCCGGCGGCCGTGCCGGCCGGACAGAGAAATTTTGCGCCACCAGCATACGCGGATACAATCGGATGGTCTGGATGGAAGGTTGCCATGAAATTTCTTGTTAGCAATGATGATGGTTATTTCTCGCCGGGGATCGCGGCCTTGGCCAGCACCCTGGCCAAATACGGCGAGGTAGTGGTCGTGGCACCGGAGCGCGACCGCAGCGGCGCCAGCAACTCGCTGACGCTGGACCGGCCGCTGAGCGTGAAGCAGGCCGCATCCGGCTACTACTACGTCAACGGCACCCCCACAGACTGCGTACACGTCGCCGTCACCGGCTTCCTGGACTTCAAGCCGGACATGGTGTTCTCCGGCATCAACCACGGCCCGAACATGGGCGATGACACGCTGTACTCGGGCACCGTTGCCGCCGCCACCGAAGCCTTCCTGCTCGGCATTCCGGCAGTGGCCGTTTCGCTGGCCGGCAAGCACCAGCACTTCGCCAGCGCCTGCCATGCCGTCGACCTGCTGATGGCCAATACCCTCAAGACACCGTTTACCCACCCGGTACTGCTGAACGTCAATGTCCCCGACGTGCCGGTAGCACAGCTGCAAGAGATCGAGGTCACCCGCCTCGGCCGCCGCCACCATGCCGAGCCGGTGATTGCCAGCAAGAATCCGCGCGGCGATACCGTGTACTGGGTCGGCCCGGTCGGCCCGGAGCAGGACGCCGGCACCGGCACCGATTTCCACGCCATTCGCCATAACCGGATTTCGGTCACGCCGCTGATGATAGACCTGACCGCCAGCGAACAAATGGGATTCATCCGCACATGGCTCAACCAGTAAGCGTTGCCCAGGGCAGCTACGGCATGATTTCCGAGCGCACGCGCCTGCGCATGATCGAGCGCCTGCGCCAGCAAGGCATACGCGACGAGCGGGTGCTGGCGGCAATGTACGAAGTGCCGCGCCACCTGTTCATCGACCAGGCACTGGCAACCCGTGCCTACGATGACGTGTCGCTGCCGATCGGGCAGGGGCAGACCATCTCCCAGCCGCTGACGGTGGCACGCATGACCGAAAAGCTGCTGGAAGGACGCAGCAGCCCCGGCAAGATCCTCGAGATCGGTACCGGCTGCGGCTACCAGACGGCCGTGCTGCTGAAAACCGGCGCCCAGGTCTATTCTGTCGAGCGCCTGTCCGGCATCCTCGACAAGGCACGGCTGAACCTTCGCAATGCCAAGCTGGTCCATGCCAGACTGGTGCATGGCGACGGCCATCAGGGCCTGCCCGATGTGGCGCCGTTTGACGGCATCATCATGACCGCCGCCGCCCGCCAGGTCCCGCCGGCGCTACTGCCACAACTGGCAACCGGAGGACGGCTGGTTTTGCCGATCGGCGACCAGGAGCAGCACCTGTGGCTGTACGAAAAGACCACCACCGCAATTCAGGAAACCCGGCTGGAAGCCGTCCGCTTTGTGCCGCTGCTACCCGGCAAGCAATGATGCAGGGCACAAACGCAACAACACGCCCCAGCCAGATTGTCAGACAATTTACAGCCAGCTCAGAACTGGCATATAACATCCTCAAGCCAATGTACAAGCAAGTATTTAAACTGATCCAACCGTTGCCTGTCGTCTTGCCACTGCTGTTGGCCGCCTGCGCCACCAGCAACCCGACGCCGGCACCGATTGTGGCCGGTCAGGCCAGCGTTCTCGGTAGCAGCGCCACCGGCAGCAAAGCCGCCAACAGCAGCCCGGTAATGGCTGGCACGCAGAGCAGTCCGATCCAGCTCGGCTCACTGCCGAAGGCAAATACGCCGACGGCCGGCAGCACGCACCAGGTCCAGGCCGGCGAAACGCTATACCGCATTGCGGTTAATAATGGTCTGCGCTATCAGGATCTGGCGGAATGGAATAATCTGGATGGCTACAACATCAAGGTTGGTCAGACGCTGCGCCTGACGCCCCCCGGCATCACCAGCCCGGCGACGGCAGCCAAGCCGCCAGCCGAAGTGGCAACGGCAAGCAATACGGTCAGCGGCGGCGCCAAGAACGGTAACGAGACGCTGAAACAATATCCGAAGGCATTGAAACTGCCGTACTCGGAGAATGCGAACAAACAGCTGCCGCTATTGGCAGAGGGCAGCAGCGGCAGCAAGCCGCCGGCACCACTGGAGAAGCTGCCGCAAGAGAAGCAGCCACCGAAGGTCGCCGCCACCACGGCTCCAGCCACCCCGGGTGCGGCAGTCGACAGCAGCCGCCCGGAAAGCGTGGCCGCTACTGGCAGCCAGTGGCAGTGGCCGACGCAGGGCAAGGTGGTCCGGGGCTTCTCGGAGCAAAACAAGGGCATCAACATTAGCGGCAAACTGGGACAGCCGGTGATGGCAGCCAATGACGGCAAGGTGGTCTACAGTGGCAGCGGCTTGCGAGGTTATGGCAAGTTGATCATCATCCGCCACGACAAGACTTATTTGTCGGCCTACGCACACAACAGCGCATTAGTGGTCAAAGAAGGACAAGCGGTCAAGAAAGGCCAGAAAATTGCCGAAATGGGTGATACCGACGCAGATCAAGTAAAACTCCATTTCGAGATCCGGGAAATGGGCAAGCCGGTAGACCCGAGCAAGTTTCTGGAAGCTAAACCCTAGCAGGGACTCCCCTGCACCGGGGTAACTGCAAGCGGGGGAAAGCGTCATGAGCGATGATCTGGAACTACTTGAAGAAGTGCTGGATGAAGAGGTAGAGCAGGAGGCGGAAGCCAAGGAAGCTGTCGAGGCCGAGGAAAGCAGTGTCAGCTCGGCGGTCAGCGAAGTCACCGACGTCACCCAGATCTACCTCAACGATATCGGCAACAATGCCCTGCTGACACCGGCGGAAGAAGTGGCGCTGGCGCGCCGCGTGGTGCAAGGCGACTTTGCCGCCCGGCAGAAGATGATCGAGCACAATCTGCGGCTGGTGGTCAACATTGCCAAGCACTACATCAATCGTGGTCTGGCCTTGCTCGACCTGATCGAGGAAGGCAATATCGGCCTGATGCACGCGCTGGAGAAGTTCGATCCGGAGCGCGGCTTCCGCTTCTCCACCTATGCCACCTGGTGGATCCGGCAGAGCGTGGAACGGGCGATCATGAACCAGTCGCGCACCATCCGCCTGCCGGTGCACGTCATCAAGGAACTCAACATCTACCTGCGCGCCTCGCGCCATCTGGAAAGCCAAATCGGCCGCGAACCGACCCTGGACGAAATCGCCCATCTGGTCGACAAGCCGGTGGAAGAAGTGCGCAAGGTGATGAGCCTCAACGAGCGCATGGCGTCACTGGATGCTCCACTGGATATCGATCCGATGCTGTCGATCGGCGAATCGATCCCCGACGAGCAGCACGAGGAACCAGACGCGCAGCTGCACAATGTGCAGATTGAGCATTTCGTGCATGAATGGCTGTCACAGCTGACCGAAAAGCAGCGCATGGTGATCGAGCGCCGCTACGGCCTCAACAACCACGAGATCTGCACTCTGGAAGAACTGGCCGCCACGCTGAGCCTGACCCGCGAACGGGTGCGCCAGATCCAGATCGAGGCACTGGAGCACCTGCGCCGCATCCTGCGCCGCAAGGGCATCTCCAAGGACTTCCTGCTCTGAGATCACCGCCAGCCGGCAACACGCACAGGTGCTAACGCCCTGTGCGTTTTTTTGCGGCCAACCTTGGTGGCCGGAAACGGCGCACCTGCCACCACCAGCCACGCCAGCGCGGATCGGCATCGGTGGCGCCCTCGGCGTAGCGCCATTGCTGCCAGTCAACGAGCAGGTGCGTAAGCTGTTGCTGTAACACTGGCGCCAGCAGCGCGGCCTTGTCGCGCAGCTGCGCCGGCGTATCGCTGGCCTGCGCCGCGACACCGGCCTGCTGCAGGCGCAGCACCAGCAGGTGCCAGCCACGCACCGGATAGCTGCGCGCCGGCGGCCGGCGCCACAACAGCCATAGCAGCAACGGCAACACCAGCACCACGCCACCGAGCAGCAATACCGTCATCACACTGCCCACCCCTACCCGGCCCAGCCCCAGGCGCTGGAACAGGCTCTGCTGCCGCCGGGCATCGTAATCCACCACCCACTGCTGCCAGACAAAGCCCGCCCGCTGCCATTGCGCGTGGGCGCTGCGCCACCAGGCCGGCGGACGGCGTCCCAGCACCGGCACCACCGCCTGCGCCTCCGGCACCAGCTCGCCGACTTCGCTGGCGATGCGCGACGGTGCCACCAGCGCCGTCGGGTCCACCCGCTGCCAGCGTCCCTGCAGCCACACCTCGGTCCAGGCGTGGGCATCGGAAGAGCGCACCAGCCAGAACTGTCCGCCCGCATTGAATTCGCCGCCCTGAAAGCCGACCACGATACGTGCCGGCAGGCCGGCGGCACGGGCCAGAGTGGCAAAGGCCGAGGCAAAGTGCTCGCAGAATCCCTGTCGGCTGGAGAACAGGAAGTCGTCGACCACATCGCCCTGCAGCAGCGGTGGCGACAGGGTATAGCGCAGTCCCTGCTGCTGCAGCCAGGCACGCAGCGCCGCCAGACGCCCGGCCTCGTCCCGGAACTGGCGCGCGAAAAACTCTCCCTGCTGCCGGGTGCGAAGGTTGGCCGCAGGCAGTTGCAGATAGTGATCGCGCTGTTCGGCACTCAGCACCGCCGGATAAGCGGCCTGTGCCACGCTGTGCACGTCGTAGCGCAGGCGCGCCTCATTGCGGGCATCGATGCGCCGTACCAGCTGGGTGGCAACCTGCTGCACGCCCTCGCCGGCCCACACCGCGTGTTCCAGTACCGGCAGCGCACCCTTGAACGGCGTGGCGGTGATCGAGTACGACAGCGCACTGACTGCGCCCGGCACCAGAGCGGCCACGCCGCTGTCCGGCACGCTGCCCGCTGTCCAGCGCGCACCGTCGAAGCGATCGAACACCATCACCCGCCAGTACAGTTGTTCGCGCGCCGGCTGGCGACCTCGAAACTGGGCGGTAAACGCCGGCTCGCGCGACGGAATCATCTGCCCGATGCTGCCCGGCGCCAGGCTGTCGCTGAGGCCGCTGGTGGCGCGCTGATCCGTTGTCGGCATGCTCCACAGCGGGCCGGGCAGCCGCGGCATGGCGACGAACAGCAGCAGCATCAGCGGCATCGCATACAGCAACGCCAGCGCGGCGGCACGCGGACTGGCGGCGCTGTCGACCCCGGCGAGTAACACCATCGCCCAGGTCAGCACGAACAGCGACAGCAACAGCCACAAGGCCGACGGCAGGCTCTGGTCGAACAGCAGCGGCGTCGCCGCCAGGAAAAAGCCCAAGCCCAGCAGCACGCGCCAGTCGCGCAGCGTCACCGTCTCGAAGGCTTTGAATCCGGTCAGCAACAGCAGCAGCGCCACGCCGCCTTCGCGGCCAACCAGGGTGCGCAGGCTGAGCCACAACAGCAGCACCGGCACGATCATCGCCAGCAGCAGCCACACGCGATGCGGCAATTGCCGGCCCTGCCACGCCAGCCACGCACGCCCCCCCAGCTGCAGCGCAAACAGCAGCGGCACCCACGGCGGCAACTGCAGGAACAGAGGCAACACGGTCAATGCCAGCGCCGCCAGCACGGCAAAATGGGCCAGACGCGGTTCACTGCGCATCGCGTACTCCAAAGCCGGCCAGCGCCCGCAGTCCCGGCCGCACCTCGCCCGCCGTCAGCCGCAACTCCTGCTGCGGCAGCCGCAGGACGACATCCTCGCCGCGCCGCCCCGCCGCCAGCAGCTGCCAGCATAGTCGCGACAGGCGGGCCTCGGCCGCCATCTCCGCCGGATAGGCCGACCACTCCAGCAGGCAGGTCGCCCGCGCCGCTTGTGGCTCTTCGAAACGCCGCGCCAGCAGCACGCCGCGGCGGGCGTAGGCTTTCCAGGCGATGCGCCGGGCACCCAGCTCCGGCTGCCAGGCCACCAGGTGGGAAAACAGCTCGCCCGGCACCGGCTGCGCCTCGCGTGACTGACCTCCGTCGGGCAGACTGGCCGCCGTCCGCTCGTCGGCACAGGGCTGCGGATAAACGCACACCTGCGCCTGCAAGCGCAGATAGGCAAAGGCCCGCACCAGCCCCAGTGGCGATTCGGAATAGACACGCAGCGGCGGGATCGTCATCTGGCCGCGTTGCAGCGTCAGTCGCGGCAACAGTACCTCGCCGGGGCGATCCAGCACCACGCCACCGGCTTCGTCATGCCAGCCGAGGCGCAACAGCCGCGACTCGCCCTCCGGCCACTGCAGTTGCAGCGGAAACAGTGCGTGACTGCCAGCCACCACATCGTCGACCGCCCCGCAACGGATCGCGAGGCCGGCCAGCTGGCGATAGGCCAGCACCACCGCAATCAGCACCAGCGACACGATCCAGAACGACAGCACATAGGCGAGACTGACCGCATAGTTGAGCGCACCGATCCACACTGCCCACGCCACCAGCAGCAGGCCCCAGCCAAACGCGGTCGGCAGCAGGTAGATGCGCGACTGCCCCAGCACCAGCTGCTGCTGTCGCGGCAGCCGGCGCAGCAGCCAGGACGACGCCGCCTTACGCCAGCGGGACATGGTCCAGCAACCGCTGTGCGGCATCGATGCTGTTCATGCCCGGCAGCCGCGACTGCAGGCGATGCGCACACACCGCCACGAACACCGCCTTCACGTCCTCGGGCAGCACGTGGTCGCGACCGTCCAGCATCGCCCAGGCGCGGGCGGCGGCCAGGATGGCCAGGCCCGCACGCGGGCTGAGGCCGTGCATGAACAGCTCGCGCTTGCGACTGGCCAGCAGCAAGGCCAGCACGTAGTCGGCCAGTGCGCTGCTGACGGTGACCTGCGCCGCTTTCTGCTGCAGCGCCAGCAGCTCGCCGGCCTTCATCGCCGCCGGCAAGGCCGACAAGGCCTGCCGCCGGTCGCCGGCCAGCAGCAGTGCGCGCTCCGACTCCGGCGACGGATAGCCCAGCGAGATGCGCATCAGGAAACGGTCCAGCTGCGACTCCGGCAGCGGGAAGGTGCCCAGCTGGCCATCCGGATTCTGGGTGGCGATCACGAAAAACGGTTTGGGCAGCGCGTGCGTCTGGCCGTCGATCGACACCTGGCGTTCTTCCATCGCCTCCAGCAACGCCGACTGCACCTTGGGCGAGGCGCGGTTGATCTCGTCGGCCAGCAACAATTGCGAAAACACCGGTCCCGGCTGGAACTCAAAGCGTCCTTCATCGGGGCGGAACAGGCTTACCCCCAACATGTCGGCCGGCAGCAGGTCGCTGGTGAACTGCACCCGGCGGTAATCCAGCCCCAGCACCCCGGCCAGCGCATGCGCCAGCGTGGTCTTGCCGACGCCCGGCACATCCTCGATCAGCAGGTGGCCACCAGCCAGCATGCAGGTCAGCGCCAGGCGGATTTGTAGCGGTTTGCCCAGAATCAGCGCGTTCAGTTGACGATACGCAAAGGAGATGGATTGCATTTGAAGTCCGTTGGCCGCACACTTTATAAAGATTTCATATATCCCTTTTGCCACCACAACGCAACAAGGAAACGCGCGTGCTCACCTGGCTCAAATCGCACCTGACCGGCGGTGGACTCACCGCCTTTATCAGCCACTCCGACTGCTTGCAGCACAATATGGGTAGCGGCCATCCGGAATGCCCGGAGCGCCTGGTCGCCATCAAGGACCAGCTGATGGCGGCGCAGCTGTTTGACAGCCTGCAGGAAGTGGAGGCGCCACTGGTGAGCGAACAGCAACTGGCCCGCGTGCACCCGCCCCACTACGTTGAATACATCGAAGCGTGCTCGCCGTCGGTGGGCACCTTCCGTGTCGACCCGGATACCGCGATGTGCCCCGGCACCCTGCAGGCAGCCAGGCGCGCCGCCGGTGCGGTGGTGAAGGCGGTCGACATGGTGTGCAACAAGGAGGCGCCGAATGCGTTCTGCTCGATCCGGCCGCCGGGACACCACGCCGAAAGCGCCCGCTCGATGGGCTTCTGCTTTTTCAACAATATCGCGGTCGGCATTGCCCATGCGCTGTCCTGCTACAAGTTGCAGCGCATCGCCGTCGTCGATTTCGATGTCCACCACGGCAATGGTACCGAGGAAATCTTCCGTGATGATCCGCGGGTGATGATGGTGTCGATTTTCCAGCATCCGTTCTTTCCCTACAGCGGCGACCAGCCACTGGGGGCGAACATGCACCATGTACCGCTGAAAGCCGGCAGCGGCAGCCGCGAATTCCGCGAGGCGGTCGAGTATCTGTGGCTGCCGCAACTGGAGGAATTCAAGCCGGAAATGATCTTCATCTCGGCCGGTTTTGACGCCCACCGCGAAGACGACATGGCCTCGCTGGCACTGACCGAGGCCGACTACGAGTGGGTGACGCGCAAGCTGCTGCAACTGGCCGCCACCCATTGCGAGGGACGCATCGTGTCGGTGCTGGAGGGCGGCTATGACCTGTCGGCACTGGGCCGCAGTGCCGCGGCACACATCAAGGTATTGTCCGACGGCTAATCGTGCCGTACGGTCGTAAAAAAACCTGCACCACGGTGCAGGTTTTTTGTTGGGGCTGGCGGGTGCTCAGCTTACGGCTTTTTCGCCGGGGCCGGTGCCGGCACCACGGTCGGCTTGGCGGTAGTCGCAGGTTTGGCTGCCGGAGTCTTGGTGGCCGCCTTGGCGGTGCCACCACCGACCTGCAGATCCGCCTTCAGCTTTTCCAGGGTCTTGGCACCGATGCCCGGCACGTTTTCCAGATCGGCATAGCTCTTGAACGGGCCATTCTTGGTGCGATAGTCGATAATCGCCTTGGCCTTGACCGGGCCGATGCCGTTCAGCGACTCCAGCTCCTGCTGGCTGGCAGTGTTGGCATTGACGGCAGCGAACGCTGCCACGGAGAACAGCAGGGACAGCAATGCAGCGAAGAACAGTTTCATCATTTGGCTCCCATGGTTTTTAATGACCGCGCAACAAATATCCCAAATAAATAAACATCAATGCAAGACAAATTGCATTACCGCCTTGGTTCCGATGTACGCCAGCAACAACAGCGCAAAACCGCCCAGCGTCCAGCGTATCGCCATCCTGCCGCGCCAGCCGCGATACTTGCGGCCAACCAGCAAGGCGCCGAACACCAGCCAGGACGTCACCGCAAACACGGTCTTGTGGCTGAATACCGCCGGCTTGCCAAACACTTCCTCGGAAAAGAGCACGCCGCTGGCCAGACTGGCGGTCAGCAGTAGGAAACCAGTGCCCAGCGTCTGGAACATCAGGTTTTCCATCACCATTAACGGCGGCAGCTTGCCGGACAGGCGGCCCGGCTTGCGCTCGTGCAGTGCCCGCTCCTGCATCAGCATCAGGATCGCGATCAGTGCCCCGATGGCAAACAGGCTGTAGGCCAGCAGCGACACCACCATGTGCAGCAGAAAAGCGACATCGTTCACGGCATAGGTATTGCGCGGCAGCGGCAGGATTTCCGCCAGCAGCACCGCGACGAACGCGACCGGCACCAGAAAGGTCTGCAGCCCTTCCATGCGCGAGAAATAGCTGCCGGTCCAGAAGATCAGCAACATCATCCACGACAGCAGCGACAGCGCGGTACCCAGCCCCAGGCTCACCGTGCCGCTATGGAAAACCGGCAGCGTCAGCACGATGGCGTGCAGCAGCAGCAGCGCCCCCAGCAAGGAGTGCTCGATACCGCTCTGGCGTGGCCACAGCACACGCCCGCGCCAGTGGCCAAGGTAGTGAACCGCCAGGCTCAGGTAACCAAAAGTCAACAAAGTGACCAAGATGAAAAGTAATCCGCTCATGGAGGTGTGGCAGGTCTGCGAACCGGGGGCGGCTCGTGGTAAAATAAATGATTAAAGAGTCTACACCAAAGCAGCCCTTGCTTGGCAGACAGAAGGACACCGCATGCTCGACAACCTTACTTCCAGACTTACCAGTGCGCTGAAAACCATCCGTGGTCAGGCGCGCATCAGCGAAACCAACATCCAGGACGCCCTGCGCGAAGTGCGGCTGGCCTTGCTGGAGGCCGACGTCGCGCTCCCGGTCGTCAAGACTTTCATCGCGCAGGTCAAGGAACGCGCGCTGGGCCAGGAAGTGATGGGCAGCCTGACCCCGGGCCAGGCGCTGATCGGCATCGTCAACGACGAGCTGGTGCGACTGATGGGGGACAAGAACGACGCGCTGAACTTGGCCGCCGTACCGCCGGCGATTGTGCTGATGGCCGGCCTGCAGGGCGCCGGCAAGACCACCACCGTCGGCAAGCTGTCCAAGCTGCTGAAAGAGACCCAGAAGAAGAAGATTCTGGTGGTCTCCGCCGACGTGTACCGTCCGGCTGCGATCGAACAGCTGAAGACGCTGGCCGAACAGGTCGGCGTCGAGTTCTTCCCGTCGTCGCCGGACCAGAAGCCGCTGGACATCGCCGCCGCCGCGCTGGATCACGCCAAGCGTCACCTGTTTGACGTGCTGATGGTCGATACCGCCGGCCGCCTCGCCATCGACGAAGCGATGATGGCCGAGATCAAGGCGCTGCACGCCTTCCTCAAGCCAATCGAAACCCTGTTCGTGGTCGACGCGATGCAGGGCCAGGATGCGGTCAACACCGCCAAGGCCTTCAACGAGACCCTGCCGCTGACCGGCGTGATCCTGACCAAGATGGACGGCGACTCGCGTGGCGGTGCCGCGCTGTCGGTACGCCACATCACCGGCAAGCCGATCAAGTTCATCGGTGTCGGCGAAAAACTGACCGGCCTTGAACCGTTCCACCCCGACCGTCTCGCCAGCCGCATTCTGGGCATGGGTGACGTGCTGTCGCTGATCGAAGATGTGCAGAAGGGCATCGACGAAAAAGAAGCGCAGGCGATGGCCAAGAAGCTGAAGTCCGGCAAGGGTTTCGATCTCGAGGACTTCAAGGCGCAGATGCAGCAGATGAAGAAGATGGGCGGCATGACCAGCCTGCTGGAAAAGATGCCGGGCGAGATCGGCCAGCTGGCCAAGGGTGTACAGGGCGCCGAGGCCGAAAAATCCATGCGCCGCATCGAGGGCATCATCAACGCGATGACCATGGAAGAGCGCCGCAAGCCGGAACTGCTGAAAGCCAGCCGCAAGCGCCGCATCGCCACCGGCTCCGGCGTCAGCGTGCAGGAAGTCAACCGCCTGCTGAAACAGTTCGAGCAGACCCAGAAGATGATGAAGCAGTTCTCGTCCAAGGGCGGCATGATGAAACTGATGAAGGGCATGAAAGGCATGATGCCTGGCATGTAAGGCAACGGGTGCCGGCGACGGCCGGCCCCGTTTTTCACGTTGCACACGGATAGAGTACCGCATATGCATTACGACGTTGTCGTGCTGACCGATCACAAACTGCTGTCGCTGGATGCCGCCGACTGGTACAGCCAGCAGGTGCACACCGAGGACAATCTGGTGCTGGCCGCCTTGGAACAGCAGGGACTCAAGGTTGGCCGCAAGGACTGGGCCGACCCGGCCTACGACTGGACACAATGTCGCGCCGCCGTGTTCCGCAGCACCTGGGACTACTTCCACCGCTTTGCCGAATTCGCACCGTGGCTGGCCCAGGTCAGCCGCAGCACCCGCCTGTTCAACGAGGCCGGCCTGATCCACTGGAACATCGACAAGCACTACCTCGGCGTGCTGGCCGAACGAGACGTCAACATCGTGCCGACCCTGTTCATCGAGCGCGGCGATCCGCGTTCGCTGGCGCATATCATCGCCGAGAGCGGCTGGGAAGAAGTCATCCTGAAACCCACCGTCTCCGGCGCCGCCCGTCACACCTATCGCTTCCACGCCCTCGACAGCGAACAGCACGAGTGCACCTTTGGCGAACTGGTGGAACAGGAAGCACTGATGCTGCAACCGTTCCAGCGCAACATCCTGGAACAGGGTGAGCTGTCGCTGATGGTGATCGACGGCCAGTACACCCACGCCATCCGCAAGACCGCCAAGGCCGGCGATTTCCGCGTGCAGGACGACCACGGTGGCAGCGTGCACCGCTTCGAGCCGTCGGCCGACGAGATCCTGTTCGCCGAGGCCGCGGTTGCGGCGGTACCGTTCGACGTGCTGTACGCCCGCGTCGACCTGATCCGCGACAACGACGGCGCGCTGGCGATCATGGAACTGGAAATGATCGAGCCGGAACTGTTTTTCCGCTTTTGCCCGCCAGCCGCCGACAAGCTGGCCGCCGGCATCGCACGCCGCCTGGCCGCCTGATTGCGGCCAACCTGGTACCCCATTTCTTTTTGAAGCAACCGGCCAGCCCTGCTGGCCAGCAACCTGGAAGCACTGAGTGATGAATCTGACAACGCTGACCGCCCTCTCCCCGCTCGACGGCCGCTACTCCGGCCAGGCAGAGCCACTGCGCGCCATTTTCTCCGAATTTGGCCTGATGAAAGCGCGCATCAAGGTCGAACTGGAATGGCTGAAAATGCTGGCAGCCGAGCCGGGCATCGAGGAGGTAAAGCCGTTCTCCGCCGCCACCATCCGTGAAATCGACGACGTCATCGACAACTTCTCGATCCAGCACGGCGAAGAAGTGAAGGCGATCGAAGCCCGCACCAACCACGACGTGAAGGCGATCGAGTACTGGCTGAAAGAGCGCCTGTCCGGCAACCCGGAAGTGATGGCCGCCAGCGAATTCATCCACTTCGCCTGCACCTCGGAAGACATCAACAACCTGTCGCACGCACTGATGCTGAAGACGGCCCGCAACACCGTGATGCTGCCGGCAGTGGACGAAGTGATCGCCAAGCTGTCGCAACTGGCACACGACCAGGCCGCCATCCCGATGATGAGCCGCACCCACGGCCAGCCAGCCACCCCGTCCACCATGGGCAAGGAACTGGCCAACGTGGTGTACCGCCTCAAGCGCCAGCGCGAACAGCTTGTGAAGCAGGAGCTGCTGGGCAAGATCAACGGCGCGGTCGGCAACTACAACGCCCATATCGTCGCCTACCCGGACGTGGACTGGGAAAGCCTGGCCGGCCGCTTCGTGACCGGCCTGGGTCTGACCTTCAACCCGTACACCATCCAGATCGAGCCGCACGACTACATGGCCGAGCTGTACCAGCAACTGTCGCGCATCAACACCATCCTGATCGACCTGGATCGCGATATCTGGGGCTACATCTCGCTGGGCTACTTCAAGCAGAAGGTGAAGAAGGACGAAGTCGGCAGCTCGACCATGCCGCACAAGGTCAACCCGATCGACTTCGAAAACTCGGAAGGCAACTTCGGCCTCGCCAACGCCGTGCTGGGGCACCTGGCGGAGAAGCTGCCGCTGTCGCGCTGGCAGCGTGACCTGACCGACTCCACCGTGCTGCGCAATATGGGCGTCGGCTTCGGCTACACCCTGCTCGGCTTCAAGGCGCTGATGAAGGGCCTCAACAAGCTGGAAATCAACCCGGCGATGCTGGCTTCCGACCTGGACGCCACCTGGGAGCTGCTGGCCGAGCCGATCCAGACCGTGATGCGCCGCTACGGCGTACCGAACCCGTACGAGCAGCTGAAAGAGCTGACCCGCGGCAAGGACGGCATCACCCGCGACACCCTGTCCGCCTTCATCAAGGGCCTGGAAATTCCGGAAGCGGAAAAAGTCCGCCTGCTGGAGCTGACCCCGGCCGGTTACGTCGGCAAGGCAGAAGAGCTGGCCCGCCGCATCTGAGCTGCGGCCAACCTTGCAAGCACAAAGCCATCCGTCGGGTGGCTTTTTTTCATGGCCGCACCATGATGGCCGCCGGTCTGCACAAAAATTGTGCACGACAAAAAGCCGTCAATCTGATTGATTGACGGCTTTTAAAATCCTTGGTTGCGGGAGCAGGATTTGAACCTACGACCTTCGGGTTATGAGCCCGACGAGCTACCAGACTGCTCCATCCCGCGACTGAGAAAGAGATAGTACCTTGCCTGGATCCCGCCGTCAAGCATTAAACGCTCCAGCTCACCCAGCCCCAGTACCAGGTCGCCAGGATGACCACACCGAACACGATACGGTACCAGGCAAAAACTTCGTAGGTATGGGTGGCGATGAAGCGTACCAGGGTGCGCACCGCCAGCAAGGCACTGATAAAGGCGGCCACGAAGCCGACCGCGAACATCGGCGCATCGCTCAGCGACAGCACGTCGCGATGCTTGTACAAGTCGTAGAAAGTGGCGGCAAACATGGTCGGCACCGCGAGGAAGAAGGAGAACTCGGCAGCGACCTTGCGATCCAGACCGAAGAACATGCCGCCGATGATGGTGGCGCCGGAGCGCGAGGTGCCCGGAATCATCGCCAGCACTTGGGCACAGCCGACCTTCAGCGCATCGCGCCAGCCGATGTCATCCACCTGGTGCACCCGTGCAGTGTGGGTGCGGCGCTCGGCGTACAGGATCAGCAGCCCGCCAACGATCAATGCAGTGGCGACGCTGACCGGATTGAAGAAGTAGAACTTGATCTGCTTGATGAACAGCAGCCCCATTACCGCCGCCGGCAGGAACGCCACCAGCAGGTTCAGCACGAAGCGTTGCGCCTTGGGATCGGAGCGCAAACCGGTAGCGACACTGACAAAACGCTGCCGGTACTCAAACAGCACCGCCAGGATCGCCCCCAGCTGGATCGCCACTTCAAACACCTTGCCCTCGTTAAAGAAGCCGATCAGGTCGCCGACCACGATCAGGTGGCCGGTACTGGATACCGGCAGGAACTCGGTCAAGCCCTCCACCACCCCCAACAACAATGCTTTCGCCAAAAACAACCAGTCCACCACGCCCCCGATCTTTCACTTCAATATAAAAGGGCCGTCCACAGACGACCCTTGTGTTGCCCGCGTGCGGCGCTTATTTGCCGCTCGCCACCTTGGCCACCAGCTCGTTGACCACCTGCAGCAGGCGTGCCGGTTCCGCCGGCTGCGCCATGTACTTGCCACCGACCACGATCGCCGGCGTGCCCTGCACCGCATAATCGCGGGTCATCTTGCTGGCGCGAGCTACCTGCGCATTCACGCCAAACGACTTGTAGGTCTGCATGAAGCTGGCGGTATTGACGCCCTGGCTTGGCAGCCACTGGCGCAGCTTGTCTTCCTCACCCAGGTTGATGCTCTTCTTCATCACCGCTTCAAACGCAGGCTGATGCAGCTTTTCCAGTGTCTTGGTAGCATTGAAGGTGGCATACAGGCGGGCCAACCCTTCCATCGGCTTGTTCCATACGATCTGCTCGCGACGGAACTCCACATTGGCTGGCAGCTTCTTGCGCCAGGCTTCCAGCGCCGGATCCAAGTTGTAGCAATGAATGCAGGCGTAAGAGAAGAACTCGATCACCTCCACCTTGCCGGCGGCAACGGTAGGCTGCGGCTTGGCCAGCACGGTGTAGTCACGGCCTTCGACCAGCGCAGCATGCACCAGCGACGACGACAGGAATAGTGCAGCTAATACCCATTTTTTCATCATGAAATCCACTAGATTATTGTTTGGCTGACAACTTCACCACCACGACATCAATACCGTCCTGCCGCAGGCGCTGACGCAAGGCGTCGACATCGGCAGCCCGCTCGAACGGGCCGATCCGCACCCGGTGAATCAGGCCTTTTTCCGGCACATTGCTGGACAGGATGTTGGCCTCCACCCCCATCAACGCCAGCTTGGCCTTCATATTGTCGGCATCGCTTTCGTTATTGAACGCGCCAGCCTGCAGATAGAGCTTGGCCGGTGCCACTGTCGGACGCTCGGCCTTGGCATCAGTTCCCTGCGCCGGATCGACCGGTACCGCTTCCAGCTGCCCCGGCAGGATCTTGTAAAAATCAAAGCGCTGCTCGTCGTCCTGCGGCGCCACGGCAGCACTCTGCGATGCCACCGCTTTCGGGGTCGTCACCACCGGTGCCGGCTCGGCGGTATTCAGTTTTGCCCCCGGCACCAACACCTCGGTAGCCGGAGCCGACGCGGTGGAGCGCGTAGCCTGCAAGCGCTCCAGATTGCTGTACGGCACGCTGGCCTTGTTCATGTAAAACGCCACGCCGATCGCCACGCCGACGCCGACGATCAGGCCGACCAGCACGCCGGCCATCATGCCGCCACCGCCCTTGCTGTTGCCGGACGGTTTGCGGGAGGAACTACGCACCTGCTTCAAATCTCGATTACTCATGAAACTCACTAAATGGAGGGTATTGCCAACAACACGGGGATTCAACGACTGCCAAAGCTGGCCAACCCTCGCCTGAATTGTACTGCCTGCAACAGATGTGACCGTAGCGGATAGGCGTGCCCGCCAAGATCCGCCAGCGTGCGCGCAATGCGCAGCACCCGGAAATAGGCACGCGCCGACAAGTCCAGCTTGTCCAGCATCTGGTTCAGTAATGCGCTTTCCGCCGCCGGCAACGGGCAGACCTCGGCCAGCTCCGCCGAGTTCAACTCGGCATTGATCTTGCCCTGCCGTTGCAACTGCCGCTCGCGCGCCGCGGCCACCCGCTCGCGTACCGCCTGGCTGCCTTCGCCACTGGGCAAGGCCTGCAGCTCGTCAAGCGACAAACCGCCGACTTCCACCATCAAGTCAAAACGGTCCAACAACGGACCCGATATTTTAGCGCGATATCGGCTGACCTGCTCGGGCGTACAGCGACACGGCTTGCGCGGATGGCCCAGATAGCCGCACGGGCAGGGATTCATCGCTGCCAGCAACTGGAAACGCGCGGGATAGGTTACCTGCCGCGCGGCTCTGGAGATATGGATCTCGCCGCTCTCCAGCGGTTCCCGCAACACCTCCAATACTTTGCGATCGTATTCCGGCAGCTCGTCCAGAAACAGCACACCGCGATGGGCAAGACTGATCTCGCCGGGACGCGGCTCGGAACCGCCGCCGACCAGTGCCACCGCAGAAGCGGTATGGTGCGGCGAGCGATACGGACGCGTCCGCCAGCGGGACAGGGCAAAACCCTGGCTGCCCAGCGACTGTACCGCCGCGCTCTCCAGCGCCTCGTCCAGTGTCATCGGCGGCAGGATGCCGGGCAGGCGTGCGGCCAACATCGACTTGCCGGTACCCGGCGGCCCCTGCATCAACAGGCTGTGGCCACCGGCGGCGGCCAGCTCCAGCGCCAGCTTGGCTGCGCCCTGGCCACGCACTTCGGACAGGTCGGGATAGCCTTGCTCCGCTGGCGGCGTCAGCGTTGCCGACACCGCCGGCAAACGGGCGACACCGGCCAGATGCGCGCACACCTCGGCCAGCGTATCGGCGGCAAAGATGCTGACGCCGTGCACCAGCGCCGCCTCGTTGGCGCTGGCACGCGGCAGGATGAACGCGCGGCCGCTGTCGCGCGCGGCACTGACCATCGCCAGCGCGCCACGCACCGGACGCAACTCGCCGCCCAGCCCCAGCTCACCCGCCAGTTCATAACCGGCCAGCTGTTCTGCCGGCAGTTGCCCGGCGGCGGCCAGCAAGGCGATCGCCAGCGGCAAATCGAAACGCCCGGACTCCTTCGGCAGGTCGGCCGGCGCCAGATTGACGGTAATGCGCCGCGCCGGGAAATCAAAGCCGGATTGCAGCAGCGCGGCACGCACCCGCTCACGGCTTTCCTTGACCTCGGTATCCGGCAGGCCGACCAGCGTGAACGACGGCAAGCCGTTTGACAGGTGCACCTCAACGCTGACTTGTGGCGCACACAAGCCGGACAGGGCACGACTGAAGCAAACGGCCAGCGTCATGGGTTTATTGTGCTTCGCTGTCTGCCGCGGGGGCGTCAGTCGCAGCGGAGCCGGCGGCAGGCGCGGCAGCGGCTTCCAGCGCCTGCAGGCGCGTTTCCAGCTGTGTCAGCTGCTCGCGGGTGCGGGCCAGTACTTCCTGCTGCACGTCGAACTCCTCGCGCGTCACCAGATCCATGCGCGCGAAGGTGGCGCCCATCATCGCCTTGATGTTTTTCTCGATGTCCTTGGCCGGACTGGCGGCGATGGTCTCGCTGATCTTGTTGCTGATTTCATCGAACAGTTTCTGGCTAAGCATGGCAGTTCCTTGACTTTGTCATGATGGATTGAATTTGAGTTTAGCAAAAAGCGTTCACCACTGCAGAAACACGCACGCACCACACTGAGGCATGCGACGGCCGGATTGCAGTGCATGGCGAGAAAAATGATGCACCAAAAAGGAAATCACAAACTATGCTGCTGATAAATAAGGGAAATACATTGCTGGCACAGTTCATGCATTGGCCAAATCGTCTTTTTACGCACAACCTCGCATCAAGGAGTCAAACATGAAACTGGTCAGCGCGATTATCAAGCCGTTCAAGCTTGACGAAGTCCGGGAGGCGCTTTCTGCCATCGGTGTTCAAGGCATTACCGTGACCGAAGTCAAAGGCTTCGGTCGCCAGAAGGGGCATACCGAGCTGTATCGTGGCGCGGAATATGTGGTCGACTTCCTGCCCAAGGTCAAACTGGAAATCGCCATCGCCAACGAGTTGCTGGATCAGGTGGTCGAGGCCATCGAGAGCGCCGCCCGCACCGGCAAGATCGGTGACGGCAAGATTTTCGTGATGGATCTGGAACAGGTTGTTCGTATCCGCACCGGCGAAACCGGCGCCGATGCCGTCTGAACGTGATGCAAGGGGAAACATAATGAAGAAACTGTCAATCGGCGCCTCGGCGCTACTGTCGGCACTGTTCGCGGCACCCAGCTTTGCCAACCTGCCGCAACTGGTCGCCACCAGTACCATCAGCGGCGGCGACACCGCCTGGATGCTGACCTCCACCGCGCTGGTGCTGTTCATGACCATTCCCGGCCTGGCCCTGTTCTACGCCGGCATGGTGCGCAAGAAAAACGTGCTGTCCACGCTGATGCAGAGCTTTGCCATCTGCGCCATGATCACCGTGCTGTGGGCGGTGATCGGCTACAGCCTGGCGTTCATGCCGGGCAACCCGTACATCGGCGGTTTCGACCGCATCTTCCTCGACGGCATGCTGTACCTGAAGGACGAAGCCAAGCTGACGGTACACCCGCTGGCGGCCTCCATTCCGGAAGGCGTGTTCATGATGTTCCAGATGACGTTTGCCATCATCACCCCGGCGCTGATCGCCGGTGCCTTCGCCGAACGCATGAAGTTTTCGTCGATGATGGTGTTCATGGCACTGTGGTCGCTGGTCGTATACGTGCCGGTCGCACACTGGGTGTGGGCACCGGGCGGCTGGATGTTTGACCATGGCGTGCTCGATTTCGCCGGCGGCACCGTAGTACACATCAACGCCGGTATTGCCGGCCTGGTGGCGGCACTGGTACTGGGCAAGCGCGTCGGTTACGGCCGTGAAGCGATGGCGCCGCACAACCTGGTGCTGACCATGGTCGGTGCCTCGATGCTGTGGGTTGGCTGGTTCGGCTTCAACGCCGGCTCGGCAGTCGCGGCTGACGGTCGTGCCGCGATGGCGATGGTCGCCACCCAGGTTGCCACTGGCATGGCGGCACTGGCATGGATGGCGGCGGAATGGATCGCCAAGGGCAAGCCATCGGTACTGGGCATCGTCTCCGGCGCCGTCGCCGGCCTGGTAGCCATCACCCCGGCCGCCGGTTTTGTCGATGCCAAAGGCGCACTGGCCATCGGCCTGATTTCCGGTCTGGTGTGCTACTGGAGCGCCACCTCGCTGAAACACATGCTGAAGTATGACGACTCGCTGGACGCCTTCGGTGTGCACGGTGTCGGCGGCCTGATCGGCGCCATCCTCACCGGCGTGTTTGCGGTGAAGGAAATCGGTGGTGTGGAAGGCAGCGTGATGACCCAGACCGTGGGCGCGCTGGCGACCGCCGTTTACTGCGCCATCGTCACCTTCGTGCTGCTGAAGATCATCGATGCGGTAATGGGACTGCGTGTCAGCGAAGAAGAAGAACGCGAAGGCCTGGACGTGGCGCTGCACGGCGAACGGATCGAGTAAGCCTGCCGACATCGCCTGCGGCCAACGTTGGCCGCAATCACAACCGCCCGCTTGTCGGGCGGTTTTCTTATTGCCGCAAGCAACGCGCGATGTTGTGCTCGGATACAGGTCGGAGCAGCGCAGCAGCGCGGGGACTGGATAGCCAGTACGCAACCGCATCGGATCGGCTGCGGCCAACCTTGCCGCTGGTAGCACAAAAAAACCGCCCAACTTCGGGCGGTTTTTTCATTGCCAGCGACAGCCGCGAGACTTACTTGACAATACGCAGGTGCGCACGCGACGGCTTGTCCTTACCGCTGGCAGCGGTGTCGGTCACCGCCGACTCCGGCTCGGCAGCCGGCTGCGGCCGCTCGCCAGTGACCGGCTCCAGCTCGAAGCCCATGCCCTCGCCGGTTTCCCGCGAGAAGATGGACAGCACATTGCCGATCGGCACCCAGATGTCACGGCTGACACCGCCAAAACGCGCCGAGAACGACAACCAGTCATTGTCGATCTGCAGGTTCTTGGTGGCGTTGTAGCCGATGTTGAGTACGATCTCGTTGTCCTTCACGAACTCCAGCGGCACCGTGACACTGCCATCGACGTGCACCACCAGGTACGGTGTCTGCTCGTTGTCGGTACACCACTGGTGTAGTGCGCGGATCAGGTAGGGCTTGGTACTGGTCGACACGGCGGTCCCTTACTTGCGCATGGCTTTTTCAGCCGGGGTCAGCGAATCGATGAACGACTGGCGCTGGAACAGGCGCTCGGCGTACTTCAGGATCGGCGCCGCGCTCTTGCCCAGGTCGATGCCGTAGTGCTCCAGACGCCACATCAGCGGCGCAATCGCCACATCGATCATCGAGAACTCTTCGCCGAGCATGAACTTCTGCTTGGCGAAAATCGGGGCGATGGTCACCAGACCGTCGCGAATGCCTTCGCGGGCCTTGGTGGCTTCCTTGCCGCTGGCACCGTTTTCCAGCGCCTTGACGTGTACGAACAGCTCCTGCTCGAAACGGAACAGGAACAGGCGCGCACGGGCACGCATCACCGGATCGGCCGGCATCAGTTGCGGGTGCGGGAAGCGCTCGTCGATGTACTCGTTGATGATGTTGGATTCATGCAGGATCAGGTCACGTTCGACCAGCACCGGTACTTCGTTGTACGGGTTCATCACAGCCAGGTCTTCCGGCTTGTTGTGGATATCCACGTCGATGATCTCGAAGTCCATGCCTTTCTCGAACAACACGATGCGGCAGCGCTGGCTGAAAGGGCAGGTAGTACCGGAGTAGAGGGTCATCATGGCGGATTGGATTCCTTAAAGCGGGCAAGTTGATGAAATAACAGGCAATTTTAACACTTTTGACTTGACAATTACCAGAAAAGTTTCACAAGCCGTTGATTGCAAACAAAAAAGGCGATGCCGCAGCATCGCCTTTTTTCTGTCAAAACCCGCTTAGTGCACGTCTTTCCAGTATTCCTTCTTCAGGAAGTAGGCCAGCGGCAACAGCAACAGGGACAGGAACAGCAGCACCATGTAACCGATTTGCTGACGCTTGACCTGCATCGGCTCGGCCATGTACACCATGAAGTTGGTCAGGTCAGCCATGCGCTTGTCAAACTCGGCGGTGTTGGCCTTGCCGTTTTCCAGCTTGGTCAGCGTGCCGGCCTTGACCAGCTTCAGCTGGTGCTCTTCGTGGCCTTCCGCATTCTTCACGGTTTCCAGCACCTGCTCACCCTGCCAGTTCCACAGGATGTGCGGCATACCCACCTTGTCGAACACCAGGTTGTTCCAGCCGGTCGGACGGCTCTCGTCGCGGTAGAAACCGCGCAGGTAGCCGTACAGGTAATCGGCGCCACGCGAACGCGCGATCACCGACAGGTCCGGCGGTACCGCACCGAACCATACCTTGGCATCCTTCTTGTCCATCGCCACGTTCATCTGCTCGCCGATCTTGTCCGTCGCCAGCATCAGGTTGCCCTTGATCTGGTCTTCGGTCAGGCCGATTTCGGTCAGACGGTTGTAGCGCATGGCACTGGCCGAGTGGCAGGACAGGCAGTTGTTGACGAAAATCTGCGCACCGCGCTGCAGGCTTTCGGTGTCCTGGACGTTGATCGGCGCTTTTTCCAGCGCCGGACCGGCCGCAGACGCAAATGCGCCGGCAGCAGGAACAACGAGGGCGACAGCGGCGATCAGTTGACGAATAGTCTTGTTCATAGTGCCCCCTCTATCAGATGAATTTCGCAAACAGGGTTGCGGCCACCAGCGTCACGACCACCAGTACTGCGAAGCGTACCTGACGGGCAGGCGTGCTCATGGTGACGCGAGTCGGAACCGGGGTCGAACCCACATCATTCTTGGTGTAGAACGGCATGGCCAGGAAGAATGCGAAGTACACCACAGAGAAGATCTGGGCCACGAGCGTCCGCACGTTGGTCGACGGCAGTGCACCCAGGATACCAAGACCGATGAAGCTGATGATGAACAGCACCAGCATGGTCTTGAACTTGGAACCGCGATAGCGGATCGACTTCACCGGCGACTTGTCCAGCCACGGCAGGAAGGCGATCAGCACCACCGCCGCACCCATCGCCAGCACGCCCCAGACCTGGGTACCGGCAAACGATGGTACCGCACGCAGAATGGCGTAGAACGGGGTGAAGTACCATACCGGCGCAATGTGTGCCGGGGTCTTCAGCGGATCGGCCTGGTCGAAGTTAGGATGCTCCAGGAAGTAGCCGCCCATCTCCGGTGCGAAGAACACGATCGCGGAGAACACGATCAGGAACACGGCCACACCCAGTACGTCTTTCACGGTGTAGTAAGGATGGAAAGGAATGCCGTCCAGCGGAATGCCCTTGTCGTCCTTCAGCTTCTTGATCTCGACGCCGTCCGGGTTGTTGGAACCGACTTCGTGCAGTGCGATCAGGTGGGCCACCACCAGCGCCAGCAGGATCAGCGGTACCGCGATCACGTGCAGCGCGAAGAAGCGGTTCAGCGTTGCGTCGCCGACCACGAAATCACCACGGATGAATACCGACAGGTCCGGACCGATCACCGGGATCGAGGCAAACAGGTTGACGATCACCTGCGCGCCCCAGAACGACATCTGGCCCCACGGCAGCAGGTAGCCCATGAATGCCTCTGCCATCAGGCACAGGAAGATCAGGGTACCGAACACCCACACCAGTTCGCGTGGCTGCTTGTAGGAACCGTAGATCAGGCCGCGGAACATGTGCAGATATACCACCACGAAGAACATGGAGGCGCCGGTGGAGTGCATGTAACGGATGACCCAGCCGCCGGCCACGTCGCGCATGATGTACTCGACGGAAGCAAATGCCACCGGGATGCCGGCGCCGTTCAGCGTGCCGTCCGGCTTGTAGTTCATGGTCAGGAAAATGCCGGTCACGATCTGGATCACCAGCACCAGCATCGCCAGGCTGCCGAAGAAGTACCAGAAGTTGAAGTTTTTCGGCGCGTAGTATTCGGTAACGTGCTCTTTCAGCATCGACGACAGCGGGAAGCGGTCATCGATCCAGTTAAGCACTTGTTGTCCTTTGCTCATGTGTTCTCCCCTCGCTTATTTGTCGTCGCCAATCAGCAGACGGGTATCGGACATGTATTTGTGCGGCGGGACTTCCATGTTCTTCGGCGCCGGCACACCGTTGTAGACACGGGCGGCCAAGTCGAACTTGGAGCCGTGGCAAGGACAGTAGAAACCGCCGACCCATTTCGGCCCCAGATCGGCAGGCGCCAGATCCGGACGATGGGTTGGCGAACAGCCCAGGTGCGTACAAATACCTACCGCGACCAGAATCTCCGGCTTGATGGAGCGGGTCGCGTTCTTGCAATATGCCGGCTGTTCCGGCGATTCCGATTTCGGATCCAGCAGTTCGCCTTCGATGGTCGCCAGGTTCTTCAGCTGCTCCGGCGTGCGGGACAGCACCCACACCGGCTTGCCACGCCATTCGACGTTGATCTTCTGGCCCGGCTCCAGCTTGCTGATATCGACCTCGACCGGCGCACCAGCAGCCTTGGCACGCTCAGAAGGTGCAAAGCTCATCAAAAACGGCACAGCCACCCCGGCTGCCGCCACACCACCAACCGCGCTGGTGGCCACCGTCAGAAAGCGACGGCGCCCCGTGTCAACGTGTTGTTCACTCATTACAGTCATCCTCAAACGTGGAAACCGAGCTCTAAACTTAAAACCTCGTAATTCTACCTGATTACCGGATGGAACTTGAAGCGCAGAGACGACAAATCACCTGATTGACGTCATGGACATCGCATTAAACCGGGTTGTACAGGTCAATAAACTGCACATTTAGCGCACATTCCGTCGCCAGCCATTCACCCAGTGCTTTTACACCATAACGCTCGGTCGCATGATGACCTGCCGCAAGAAATACGACACCGGTCTCTTCGGCAAGGTGCAGATTCTGCTCGGAGACCTCGCCGGAAATGAACACATCCACCCCCAGCGCGATCGCCTGCTCGAAATAGCCCTGCGCGCCGCCGGTACACCACGCGATATGGCGGGCACGACGCTGCGCGTTGCCCAGCAGCAGCGGCGTGCGCCCCAGGCGGCTGGCCAGCTGCGTGGCAAAATCCGCAGCGGTGCCCTGCCCCCAGTCACCCTGCCACAGCAAGGGCTCCGTCGCGGTCGGCAGCGGGTTGGCAATGCCGAGCTGCCGCGCCAGCTGCGCGTTATTGCCCAGCTCGGGGTGGGCATCCAGCGGCAGGTGGTAGGCCAGCAGGCTGATGCCGTGCTGCAGCAGACTGGCGATGCGCTGGCGCTTGATGCCGACGATCGGCGCAGCTTCGTTTTTCCAGAAATAGCCATGATGCACCACGATGGCATCGGCCTGCGCCGCGATGGCGGCGTCAATCAGCGCCTGCGAGGCGGTGACGCCGGTCACGATCTTCCTGACCTCGCTGCGCCCCTCCACCTGCAAGCCGTTGGGGGCATAATCCTTGAACCGGGCCGGCTCCAGTTTGGCGTCGAGCACCGCCAGCAATTCCGTCAATTGCATGATCATCTCCTTGAATTGCCGCCATTGTGCCAGAGCAGCGCCGGAAAACAATGCGGCCAACCTTGCCGCAAGGTTGGCCGCAATAAAAAACCCCACGCCGTAGCGTGGGGTTTCCAGGTCGCGGGAGCGAGGCTGCTTACATCATGCCGCCCATGCCGCCCATACCACCCATGCCGCTCATGTCCGGCATCGCTGGCTTGTCTTCCGGCAGTTCGGCCACCATGCAGTCGGTGGTCAGCATCAGACCGGCGATGGACGCCGCATTCTGCAGTGCAGTGCGGGTCACCTTGGCCGGATCCAGCACGCCCATTTCCAGCATGTCGCCGTATTCGCCAGACGCCGCGTTGTAACCGAAGTTACCCTTGCCTTCCAGCACCTTGTTCACCACCACCGATGGCTCGTCACCGGCGTTCTGCACGATCTGGCGCAGCGGGGCTTCGATCGCCTTCAGCACGATCTTCACACCGGCGGCCTGGTCGGCGTTGGAGGTAACCAGACTGGTCAGGGTGGAGCGGGCACGCAGCAGGGCAACGCCACCGCCAGGCACCACGCCTTCTTCAACGGCAGCACGGGTCGCGTGCAGCGCGTCTTCGACACGAGCCTTCTTCTCTTTCATTTCCACTTCGGTGGCAGCACCGACCTTGATCACGGCCACACCGCCGGCCAGCTTGGCCACGCGCTCTTGCAGCTTTTCACGGTCGTAGTCGGAGGTCGCGGCTTCGATCTGCTGGCGTACTTCTGCCACGCGCGCCTGGATAGCGGCAACGTCACCGGCGCCGTCGATGATGGTGGAGTTTTCCTTGCCCACTTCAACGCGCTTGGCTTGACCCAGCATTTCCAGGGTCACTTTTTCCAGGGTCAGGCCCACTTCTTCGGCGATCACGGTACCGCCGGTGAGGGTGGCGATGTCCTGCAGCATGGCCTTGCGACGGTCGCCGAAACCTGGCGCCTTCACGGCAACCACTTTCAGGATGCCGCGGATGGTGTTCACCACCAGGGTGGCCAGCGCTTCGCCTTCCACGTCTTCGGCAACGATCAGCAGCGGACGGCCGGACTTGGCCACCTGCTCCAGTACCGGCAGCAGGTCGCGGATGTTGGAGATTTTCTTGTCGAACAGCAGGATGAACGGATTGTCCAGTGCGGCAATCTGTTTTTCCTGGTTGTTGATGAAGTACGGGGACAGGTAGCCGCGGTCGAACTGCATGCCTTCCACCACGTCCAGCTCGTTGTTCAGCGACTTGCCGTCTTCAACGGTGATCACGCCTTCCTTGCCGACTTTTTCCATCGCGGTGGCGATGATGTCGCCGATATCGCTATCGGAGTTGGCGGAGATGGAGCCAACCTGGGCGATTTCCTTGGTGGTCGCGCATGGCTTGGCGATCTTGGCGATCTCGCCGACCAGGGCAATCACGGCCTTGTCGATACCGCGCTTCAGGTCCATCGGGTTCATGCCGGCAGTCACGAACTTCATGCCTTCGTGCACAATGGCCTGGGCCAGTACAGTGGCGGTAGTGGTGCCGTCACCGGCCACGTCGGAAGTCTTGGAAGCGACTTCTTTCACCATCTGTGCACCCATGTTCTCGAACTTGTCCTTCAGTTCGATTTCCTTGGCAACCGATACACCGTCCTTGGTGATGGTTGGCGCGCCGAAGGAGCGATCCAGGACCACGTTGCGGCCTTTCGGGCCGAGGGTCACTTTTACGGCATCAGCCAGCACATTGACACCCACCACCATCTTGGCGCGGGCGGAATCACCAAAGCGTACGTCTTTTGCAGCCATGTTCTTCAATCTCCAGAATTCAGTTCAATAAAACGGTAACGGGTCGGATTACTCGACGATGCCCATTACGTCTTCTTCGCGCATTACCAGCAGCTCGTCGCCGTCAACCTTGACGGTCTGGCCGGAGTACTTGCCGAAAATAACCTTGTCGCCGACCTTCAGTTCCAGAGCGCGACGCTCGCCGTTTTCCAGAATCTTGCCGTTACCAACCGCAACGACTTGGCCCATGTCCGGCTTTTCAGCAGCGGCGCCAGGCAGAACGATACCGGAAGCTGTCTTCTCTTCAGCCTCGAGGCGCTTGATAACAACACGATCGTGTAAAGGACGAATTGCCATTGATCTCTCCTAATAGCAGTGGCTGTTGAAAGATGAATACCTATCAAAGCAGCAGATTGACCGAGCGACTGGCACTCGGCGCTTGCGAGTGCTAATGGTAGGGACGGGGGAAAGGATTTTCAAGGGTCGTAGCAGACGAATTTTTACCAATCGACATAACAACATCGATAGCACCAATCAAATACACCGCACACTAGACGGCCCCGATTCTTGAGTGAAAGCAATCACCCCTGATAACAGGGGAAAAGAAGCAGTCGAACTAAATCAAGGTTAACTACCCCGACTCTTGTAGGCAGTCCACCCTGTTGGTCCGGTTGGACCAAGATGCCAATAAAACAGAAAAGGCTTACTTAGAATGAGAGCAGCATGAGCGGTTAAGGCACTGGGCCCAACAGAAAAAAACCAAAGGTGTCTTAAAACCCCTCCCCCAGAGGAAATTTCCTGCTGAGCGCGACTGCGGGTTGATGGTCACCATCAGCTTGGTGGCCACCAGCGGCAAGGTGGCAAGTGAGGTCAAGAAGTGTGGCCAGTCATCACCGGCATGGTGACCATGCAGGGGGCAGCGCCTGCGCTGCAACACGTGACAACCGACATGACGGGGCCCAGATGCGCATCATCCGCGCCATCCTCGCAGGAGAGCGACGGCCGGACATCTTGGCCAGCCATCGAGATAGCCGCTGCAAAGTTTCTGATAGAGATGATTCGCCAAGCACTGATCGGCCACGACCGGCCTGAGCATCTGTTTGCCTTGCAGCAAGCCGTCACCCTGTATGACTGTTACCAGGAGCAAGTGGCGCTGTGTGACCAGCATATCGATCAGATACTTCATGGCTTGGCTACCTACCCCAAGGCTAGGCATCATGGCATGCGACAACGTAACGGCTTCGCCTTTGATGCTCGTGCTGCCCGGTATGTCATGCTGGGGCAGGACCTGACCCGGACTCATGGAATGAGTACCCTACCTGGCGTTAAAACTGGTGGCGGAATGCGGTAACGACATGGCGCGCTGACCGAGTGCCAAGCACTTCACCTCCTGGCTCTGCCTGGCACCAAGTAACAAAATCTCGGGTGGTAAAGTGCTATCAAGCAAAGCCCGACGCTCCTCCAGTCGCGCCGCCGCACTGCGCCTAGCCGCCACCACGATTGGCAAAACCGAAACGGCACTGGGGGCATTCTACCGCCGACGCGCAGCCTGGGCAGGCAAGGCCAAAGCGGTGACAGCAACCGCCCGCAAAATTGCAGTGCTGTTCTACCATGCCTTGCGCTATGGCATGGACTATGTCGATCCGGGTAGTAACTACTATGAAGCGCACTACCGGGAGCGCGCGCTCAAACAGCTTACCCGACGCGCTACATCACTGGGCTATGTGCTTGCAAGCCGTGCTGCCGTCAGAGAGAGTTTCATAGGAAGCCGCGCAGTATTTTGCTAGGTAGCCCGAGCGAAGTACCACTTCATGAACGAGTATCGACCATCGCTCATCAAGTACCGGAAGAGCAATTAGTATCAACAGCCCTTTAAGACAACAGAGCAAGCTAGTGTGAGCTGGCTACCAATTTGCGACGATCAGCCTTGGCGGCCCGATGCAACACCAGCCACCGCGGCGCGCGAAACTGAACAATCCTGCGATAAAGCCAAATGTACATTAACACGAACAACCCACAGCACAACTGCAATGCCCATTGATACTGCCAAAACAACGTTGCAGGCATTACCGAGAACAGCGCAACAGCCCACAAGTAAGGAGCAGTAAGACTATTACGGCGCAACAAATGCTTCGCCTCGCGCTTTCCCACCATCCAGCGAACCAAGCGCTTATAGATCAGCATATGGAAATGCAAGCCATCAGGCATACCAGGGGACATCTGCCGCACAAACTTCTTTCGGTAAATCGAAAAGATCGTCTCAAACACGGGATAAATCATCAGCAGCATGGGGAACCACGGGGATACCACCCCGGGGTGACGCACCACCAGCAACACAGACACTTCTGCCAGCAAGAAACCGACCAGGTAGGCGCCCGCATCACCAGCGAAAATCATTCCTCGCGGAAAATTCCATACAAAAAAACCCAGCACAGCCCCCAACAACGCAAGGGAGATCGCCAGTAAGTCCATATCACCCACAGCAAACGACACAAAGGCCAAGGCTCCCGTAATCACCATGGCCACCCCCCCCATCAGGCCATTGTAGCCATCGATGATATTGATCGCATGGCATACACCGCCGACGGCAAACACCGTAACCAGCACCGCCAAGCATGGCAAGGAATGTAGCGCAGCATCCATGCCAGGAAGGCCAATCCACGACAACTTGGCATCGAGTAACCAGACCGCCATTGCCGCCGAGACAAAAGCAAATAGAAGACGATACAGCGGTCGAACACGCTTGGTCAGATCTTCGGTCAAGCCAGCGAGAAATACAGGTAAGCCAGCGAGCAGCAGATAGGCCAGCTCGCGCAGACCCAGATACCAAGCGATGGAGGCCGACAGGGTAAGACCTGCCATGATAGGCACCCCGCCGACACGGGGAGTAGGTACAACATGGAATTTTTGCGGACCAGACAAGTCCCCATCCATCGACAAGTGAGCATGCAGGTGGGTGCTGCGAATGATGGCAACCGCCACCAAGAGTGCGGCTAACAATGCCCCGAAGAATAAGCCGATGGACACATCCAACTCCTCATTAAGAATTCACACAAATAACGTTACGAAGGCTCGACACCACAACCCAAAACAATATTGATTAAAGTGCCGCGGCACTTAGCACCGATGGCACCACCACCGCAGCTAAGCACGGCAGCATGCTCCCTTTAACACATGGTGAGCTGATATAGTTTGTCAACAATCAGACATGAATTTTACCCTAACTTTTATGCACAATCCATGCAAGTTGTGTCAAAATATCAATGACTTAAGAATTTTTGCTTAAAACACATCCCACAAACCCTTACTACTCGAGATAAGCCATGATTCTGGTTACCGGTGGCGCAGGCTATATCGGATCGCACACCTGCCTACAGCTTCTGGAAGCGGGCCTCCAGTTGGTTGTTCTAGACAACCTGAGCAATAGCAACCTGGAGTCGCTACGGCGCGTGCAGAAGCTGGCAGGAAAGGGCCTGCAGTTTGTGGAGGGTGATATCCGCGATAAAATGGCCTTGGAAAGCGTATTCCGCCACCCTATCAAGGCCGTGATCCACTTTGCCGGCTTAAAGGCTGTGGGTGAATCGGTTGCCAAACCATTGGAATACTATGACAACAATGTGGCCGGCACCCTGTCACTACTGGCAGCGATGCACCGTCATGGTATACGCACTTTAGTGTTCAGTTCATCAGCGACGGTCTATGGCAACCCAAGCACAGTGCCTATCCACGAGAGCGCCCCGCTCTCTGCCACCAACCCTTACGGTCGTAGCAAATTGATGGCAGAAGACATTCTACGTGATCTGGTAGCCGCAGAACCGAACTGGAACATCGCCATCTTGCGCTACTTCAACCCAGTAGGAGCACACAAAAGCGGACAAATCGGAGAAAACCCCAACGGCCCCCCCAACAATCTGTTGCCATTCATCAGCCAGGTTGCCATCGGTCAGCGCCCTGAGCTCAAGGTGTTTGGTAACGACTACTCCACCCCGGATGGCACCGGTGTGAGAGACTACATCCATGTCGTCGACCTAGCAGACGGCCACCTCAAGGCGTTACAGGCACTACAAACGACAGGCGGATTGATCACTGTCAACCTAGGCACCGGCCACGGCTACTCGGTACTCGACATGGTGAAAGCATTCGAAACTGCCAGTGACAAGACCGTTCCATACAAGATCACTCCCCGCCGCCCCGGCGACATAGCTGCCTGCTTGGCAGACCCAACCTTCGCGCATGAAATTCTGGGGTGGCGAGCACAGAGATGCCTCCGGGAGATGTGTGAAGATGCGTGGCGCTGGCAAAACTTGAATCCGGTCGGCTACCGCTCTGCAGTGGAGCCTTCAAGCTCCACCACAGAAGGAACAATTACGGGCATCTCAACCTAAGAGGTCGTTGCTCCATCATCGAGTGTTACCTGCCAATAGCAAAATACCTCAATCCGGCAGCACGAACCTGCGCTGGATCATACATGTTACGTCCATCAAAAATCAGCGGCTGCTTCAAAGCATCCTTGATGGCTGCGAAGTCCGGACTACGGAACACCTTCCATTCGGTGGCGATCAGCAGTGCGTCTACCCCAACCAGCATGCTCATCATGTCGTCCGCAAATGCCAGACGTGGATTGTCACCCATCACCCGCGCAGCCTCATGCTCCGCCACGGGGTCAAATGCAACCACCTCGGCACCACGACGCGTTAGCTCGGCCACGATCACTCGGCTCGGCGCCTCACGCATATCGTCGGTGTTGGGCTTAAATGCCAACCCCCACAGTGCGAAATGGCGGCCGGACAGATTCTCGCCAAATTTCTCCACCACTTTTTCCACCAGCCTCAGCTTCTGTGCTTCATTAGCCTCTTCCACGGCCGTCAGAACGCGCATACGGTGGCCGTTTTCACGTCCAGTCGCCATCAAGGCCTTGACATCCTTCGGGAAGCAGGACCCACCGTAGCCGGTGCCAGGATATAAAAAGTGATAGCCAATGCGGGGGTCCGAACCTATGCCCTTGCGTACCAGTTCAATGTCGGCGCCCAGCGCCTCGGCCAAATTGGCCAATTCATTCATGAATGAGATCCGGGTCGCCAGCATAGCGTTGGCCGCATACTTGGTCAGTTCGGCACTGCGCACGCCCATGAACAGGATGCGCTCATGATTGCGCTGGAATGGTTCATACACGCGGCGCATCATATCGATAGCGCGTTCGTCCTCCGCCCCTACCACGACACGGTCTGGCTTCATGAAGTCCTCAAGTGCTGCGCCTTCCTTCAGGAACTCGGGGTTGGACACCACGGCATACTCCAACTCCACGCCGCGCATTGCCAGCGTTTCAGCAATCGCTGCCCCTACCTTCTCCGCTGTCCCCACCGGTACCGTGGACTTGTCCACGACCACCTTGTAGCCATTCATGTGCTGGCCGATATTGCGAGCAGCCGCCAGCACATACTTCAGATCAGCCGAGCCGTCTTCATCCGGTGGCGTCCCCACTGCAATGAACTGGACATCGCCGAAAGCAACCGATTCGGCCACGTCGGTGGTAAAGCTCAGGCGCCCAGCAGCAACATTGCGTTTGACCATATCCTCGAGGCCCGGCTCGTAGATCGGGATCCCTCCCCCCTTGAGCATGGCAATCTTGGCAGGATCGACGTCCAGACACAGCACATGGTTGCCAACCTCGGCTAGGCAAGTACCAGTGACCAGTCCAACATAACCTGATCCGATAACGGTAATTCTCATAAAAAACAACTTTCTTAATTTAGACCTTTGGGATTCTGATCAGCGCAACCAAAAACAGCATACATGCCAATGCTGTTGTATAAATAAATTCAACGATTTCTGTAGGTGACTGAAAAGGACTCAATATTAATATACACAAAACTACAGACGCAACCAACGGCCATGACATGTTCAACGACTTCGTCCTTGGCAATACACTAAATACAGGAATGAAAACCATCACAAAAAAGCAAAACAGACAAAGAAAAAAAACACCAAACCAGCCAAGGTCGTAATAGATCATTGCATACATCGGGACCCAAAGCCCATCGTACTGCCAAACCAAATCAGCAGCCCCCACTCCGAGCAATCTTGTTGCAATGATATTCAGAAACTCATTAAACGTTGCCACCCCATACCCATTAGAGCCCTGAAAAATATTAATACCCACCCATTTCACATGGCCAACATAAACTGCAACAGCCCTAAACACTGGCGACAACACGAATTGACTATCAACATCGACTCCATATAATCGTTCACCGAGCAAAACAACATATCGATTAGCGTCAATACCAGAACCATCAATCCTGAGAGTAAAAATAAAAGCAGCAATAAAAAAAACCAAGGGAACCAAAATCAGGACAACCCCCTTGAGTCCTTTTGGAAAAAAACCACCTTTCCCAACATAACAACGCAAAACAGCAGTCGAAAAAAACAAACCTAAAAAAACCACTAATGGAGTACGCCCTGAAATAAGCAGAGAAAAAAACACTACGTTCAAAAAAACAAATGACAACCTCACAAGAGGGCGACGAATAGCCTCCCAATAAAACAACACAAGAATCTCCGCCAAATAATGACAGTTTATTAATATATTTCCCACAACCGAAAAAGGGCTAGATACACCGCCACGATCAGAAGAAGACTCTTGCCACAACGTTCTAGCCGAAGCCAATCCAGCAGAATAATCAATACCTTGAAAATAAACCCTATCAATAAAAATAAATATCAACCCAAAAAATGCAAGATGTAGAAATTTCTCAACTGGAGGCTCATAAAATGACAGAAAACCATTACCATAAAAACAAGGAAAAGCAAGAGCAGAAAAACACCCACCCAGAGCCAACGCAAAAAACATCAAAAAAAAGGCCAGATAATAATCGCAAGAAGACCCTTCATAGGAAAATCCAGCAAGAAAGCCAGAAGCCTCTACAACAAAAAAAACAGAAAGAAAGGAAAGAGGGACAACGAAGAGTCTTCTCATGAAATCAACTATTTATTTAACAATCTTCTGGAAATATTCAATTGTTTTAATTAAACCTTGCTCAAGCTGAATCGATGGCACCCAATCCAGCACTGTGCGTGCCTTCTCAATATTGGGCTGACGTTGCTTAGGATCATCTCCAGGAAGTGGCATATAAATAACCTTCGACTTACTACCGATCAGTTCAATGACCATTTCGGCAAGCTGGCGAATGGTAAACTCATTAGGATTGCCAAGATTGATCGGACCCGTCACGCTAGCATCGGTATTCATCAGTGCTAGGAAACCGCGGATCAGGTCGTCAACGTAGCAGAAGCTGCGGGTCTGGCTACCATCCCCATAAATGGTGATGTCCTGGCCGCGAAGCGCCTGCACGATGAAGTTGCTCACCACCCGCCCATCGTTGGGGTGCATGCGCGGTCCATATGTGTTGAAAATACGGGCAACCTTGATTTTCAAACCATGCTGGCGGTGATAGTCGAAGAACAGCGTTTCCGCACAACGCTTGCCTTCGTCATAGCAGGAGCGGATACCGATGGGATTTACCCTGCCCCAATACTCTTCCGGCTGCGGATGCACTTCCGGGTCCCCATACACTTCACTGGTGGAGGCCTGGAAAATCTTGGCATTCAGACGCTTGGCCAGGCCCAACATGTTGATGGCACCATGGACACTGGTTTTCGTGGTCTGGACCGGATCATGCTGGTAATGGATCGGGGATGCCGGACATGCCAAGTTAAAAATCTCGTCGACTTCCACGTACAACGGGAAAGTGACATCATGACGCATCAGCTCGAAACGGGGATTACCCAATAGATGACGGATATTGTCTTTCGAGCCAGTGAAGAAGTTATCGACACATAAAACATCATGGCCATCTTCAATCAAACGATCACACAAATGTGAGCCAAGAAAACCGGCACCACCGGTAACAAGAATGCGTTTTGACATTACAAAGTACCCTTGATCAAACGACTATAAGCGGATTGAAACATATAACTAGAAACAAAGAATGGATAAAACAATAGCCACTCACGCCTTTGCGCTTTCAGATTCTGAAAAACAACGCAAAAGACTCGTTTCATCTGTTTAAACTTGGCGCGAGATATAGAATTCGGCAAAACCCTGTACTTCAACAAAACATCTTTCAGCTTGACGATTTTCATGCCGCGGCAAGCCGCTCTCAACCAAAGATCATAGTCTTCAACGGCTTTGTATTCTGGGGCTTCGTCAAATCCGGCCAACTGAAGGAAAGCTGACCTACGCATCAGAACAGTAGACGTAGGCACCCGGTTCTTGGAGAACAGGGAAAAGGCACTCAACACCTGCAGGCCATTGTTAGCAGGCTCCTCATTGAACCCGGTATGGCTTCCTTTAAAATCTTCCATTGTACTGCAGACAATGTCCGCTGATGTTTTTCCCGCAGCCTCCAACTGCAGTCTTAGTTTGTCGGAGTGCCAAATATCATCCGCATCCAGAAATGCGACCCACTCCGAGGTACAATGCTGTACACCAAAATTTCGAGGCCCAGCCGGGCGCCCGAAATTTTTCTCGAATCTATAAATTCTTACTCTGCAATCAGCAGCCGCATAGTCACTCAGCACCCGCCATGTATCATCGGAGGAATGATCATCGACAATGATCATTTCCCAATTAGCAAAACTCTGACTCAACACCGAGTCAATCGTTTCATGGATATAAGCTGCAGCATTGAAAGCCGGAACAATGATGGACACGGTTGGGTTTTCCATAATCAACGGTCCCCCCTCGGCATTTTGTTGCGCAAGCCATCTACCCACTGCAGGCCAAAGCGACGTTCGATATGAAGCTCGGGCAATGGCTTTTTCTTTTCATCAGTACTATTCATTATACCTGCCCAGTCTCTAAACTTTATCTGCTCTACAGCCTTGTCTTCATATTCGCTGCTGTCAGCAAAATCAGTATCATCAGCAACCAACTCCCCACTCATCGCTGCATTGATGAGGCGCATAGGATCGGCACCGCCAAAGTATTTATATGACGTTGTCGCAATTGCTTTTACGTAGGGCACGTATTGAGGAAATCTTGCCGCACGCAGATAAATATAGCGTAGATTACTTCTCAAGATCCGATCCTGATCGACCGAATCTAACAAGTCACCGTAGGAATTTATATCAGCATAACTTAAGAGAGAATCACAAAACCTGGCCATCTGATAAGTGGATGGTCCAAGGCAGATGACCTTCTTACCGCAAGCTGCAGCTTCAATGGATGAGCTGCCGCCGTTCATGATGACAATATCGGCTTCTTGAATCAGATCATAAGTATCTGCCTTTTCTGCCGATTTAATACAATAAATTTTTTTGCGCTTTGCCCAATCAGTATAAAGAGATTCAGAACGAGTACCGGCTACCTTGCCAATCGTTTCAGACCAGTTTGGGTGGCAGCGCAACACGACCTGGTCCGCAGAAATATTATTTCTCTCGAACAGGGCATCCAGGGCTTCCGTATTCGAATCCCACTCAGTAACCCATTCTTCGTGCCCGGCGAATTCATTCTTGCTGCTAGGCAGAACCAGGATTCTGGCTTTGCTGGTTTGCGTGGGCCAACTGGCCTTGGTTGCATCCTTGTTATACAGACGCCATTCCAGGTTGTTCTGCTTGGTAAACCGGCTGGCAATGAAGCGTGCGGCCAACTGCGCCTGCTCGCTGGTCAGCAGTTTGTCTTCATATTCGGTGTTCATCCGGTGCAGCGCGCCAATGGAGAGACAATTTGCATTGGGAACGAGCTGGATGCCATCACCAAACCACGTGCGCTCATGGGTAAGGTAGGGGATGCCCATTGTCTCGCATGCGTAGGTGATGGCACGGGTCATGTCCATTCGGCCATTGAAACACACCACAAAGGACAGCTTGTTTTTCTCGATCCAACGCACTGCGGAATGGAAGGTATTCCGGAAGTTGGCGGACAATGCCTGCCTAGCTGCACGCAGCTCAGGCGTATGCCACTCCTGCTGGCTTTCCACCCGGTTGAGCGTTGCCGAGCTGGAAACCAGCAACCGGTCTATTTCTGTGTCGGAAATGCGGCGGGACGATTCCTTGCTGCCGATAAAATCGACATGATCAAAAGGATATGACAGAACACCACCAACCAGACATTTGGCACACTCCTTCAGACTCGGGCTGTGCTTCAGTGCCTTTGGATAACAAAGGGATGAACTGCCGGGACAGGAAAGCGCAAAAGTGCCATGCCCGGCCTCCTTGGCCAGCAACGACAGGTAGAACAAATGTTCGACATGCGGACGGAAAGCATAAATGTTGACAAATCCGATATTCATTCTTGTCTCTCAAAACCGTGACGAACCGCGATCATCTTTGCCGGCACACCTGCCACAATCTCGCCACGGCCCACATCTTTAGTCACCACAGAGTTTGCCCCAATGATGCTGTGGCTGGCTATTTTCACACCTGGCATTATAACTGCATTAACACCAATCCATACATCATCCCCGATTTCGATTTTCCGTGAGTAGTCCCCCATCAGCCCATGCTGGCTGGCATGGGCCTCCTGTTCGCGGATTCTCTTGCCTGGTAGCAGGTTATACACATGGCTACCGGATGAAATGAATACTCGTGGCCCGATCAGCACATCTTCACCAATCGAGACGTCGCCATTGATGATGGTGTCGCGCTGAATGGTTGTTCCCTGCCCGATATTGATCTCGACCAGCGGCTGCATGCTGACTCCCGTATTGACCCATACGCCATTGCCCAGAGTCACCTCGCCACTATTCAGATCAAGCACAGCCTTCTTAAGCCGCACACCTCGGCCAATATTCAGCCTACTCCACTGGCCAATCGAGGCACCTGGATGGATATAGCTCTTACGCAAAAAGTGTTGAGCAATATAAAATGGCCCGATAAGGAGCTGGGCAAATCGCTTAATCAGCTGCATACAATTTACTTATTACAATAAAAATAGACAGCAGAACTGCCTGCCAGGCAACTCAATGCACTCCATACTGCAAGTGCGGCCACCAGGATCAGACCATGCGCTGATATCACAACAGCACTGGATGACAACAGCAATGCACCACCAACAAGCAACAGCACAAACATCACCTGCAAAGACAAGGCACTTTTCTTCCTATGCATGCACACCAAGGCTGACTGTGAAAAGTCGATCAACCGGAAAAAGGCAATGGCAACAATACAGGCCATATATTCCAGGTCCACCATCAACCATTTCGGCTTTACCATGTCAAGCGTCAGAAATATCCCCGCCGCAGGCAGTGCAGCCAAGCCAAACTGCCCTGCCCGTAGAACCACCTGCCGGTAGTCCCTCCATAATGCGGGCAATTCCTCACCCTTTCGGGAAAATACCACGATGGCTCGCGTATTCAGGAATTGTTGCAAAGTCGTCCCAACCACCACCACCAGCGAAAAGTACGAATAAACAGCAAAGTCTGCCTTAGAAAAAATCTGAGAAAGAACGATTTTGTCAGAAAACTGTGAAAACGCACCAATCATCGCCACC
Source organism: Vogesella sp. AC12 (assembly GCF_024437575.1). Lineage (NCBI taxonomy): Bacteria > Pseudomonadati > Pseudomonadota > Betaproteobacteria > Neisseriales > Chromobacteriaceae > Vogesella > Vogesella sp. AC12. Next base: position 119,435 of record NZ_JANFNU010000002.1, on the reverse strand, counting down.
GGAACAAATAGCATGGTTTTTTGTAAGTATGCCTTGCTTGGAACAGAAAAGCTTTTTTTCCACCGACATAGCCGATGAAAACCAAGCACTAGGTTTAGCAATGTTTCCACCAACATTACATACAAGGTATGCCCGGTCAGAAATGCACTCGTAATTGCCCCAAGAAACAATATCAGATTGCGGCGCATGAGAAGGTTGGCATAAACCGAAAACTGCCCACGACTTTTCAGAACTATCAAGTCGAACGTAAAAATCAGATATAACGTCGCTTGCAGTCCTGACAGCAGGATCAGTTCAGCAGACCATCTCTGGATACCCCCCAGAATGCTCAGGAAAACCCCATATGCCAGACTTGCCACCAATACCCAGCCCCGCCCTTGACTCAGAAACAGGCGTCCCTCCTGTTTTTTTTGCAGGATTGCAGGCAATTCTGTATGGCAGCGCAAGACCACACCAGCACCAGCGAATATGCTGCCAAAGCCGACCGCAAGGGCAAAGTAGCTATATTCGGCAAAAGCGGAGGCTCCCACTGCCTTGGAGATAAAGTATGCCTTTGAAGCTGAGAATGCAGCGGATATTGCCAGAGCAAAAAAGTAGTTTCCCAACACCTTCTTAAACAGCAAAGGCAAGTTCGCTCTCATCACACTCGCAGCTCATTTCCGGATAAGTATTGATCGAGAACTCAAACTGCAGCAGCAACCTAGGCTGCTTCGTTGGGGTGGTTCCTTTATGAATAGTGATAGTATCTTCGATCAAAGTCGAACCTGCCGGCCCCATCACGTATTTGACCTTGTCCCGGCCGTAAGCCTCCTCAATCTCAGCATCGGTAAAGCGGAGGGAGCGCAACCAGCTATTCTTGTATTTGATAACACGGTTCGAGCCCTCCACGTAGACGTGTGGCCCACAATCTTCGTCTACATCAGTGATATAGAAGAAGAATTTGACAAACTTCACGTCATCTAGATCGTAATGGAAGACATGGGCGTGCTTGGATTTATCTTCCGCGCTGGGATTGGACGGAAAAGTCCACCACAGGTTTGCCCCCATCAGCTTGGGCGGTGCCTGCAGATAGCTGGCAGCGACCAGCAACAGATAGGGATCGTAGGCAATTTTCCGGATATGTTCATTGTTCAAAATATTGAAATACTGGGCCAACAACACTTCCTTTCCCAGTTTCTGCTCGACTCTTTTTAGATCGCTCAGATAAAACCCACGCTTTTTGTCCCGGTCCGCATAAACCGGGCTCTGCGTAGCATAGGCAAGCACTTCTTTTACCATGGGCTCCGGCAGTGGCAAGCCGGGCGTGGCGCCGTTGTGGGACAACAAATCGACATCCGTCCCCACCCGAGCCTGATCGAGGCCAAAGATGCTGTTCTTGATAGTAGCCTGGGTTCTAGCTATGAATTTCTTTTTTTCCGAATGAAGGCAGAGCGCCGTCAGCCTCCAGCAAAATTCACGGGCGAATTTTCTTTTCAGGACACCACGCATCAGTCTGTAACGGCTAATCATCTTTACACCTTTTCGTTCAGCTCGATTTTGTCCCAAGAAAGTGGGGTCCCTGCTTTAAAGTCACCGCGGCTCTTCGCCCCAAGGATCTCACGAATATGTTTGGGAGGCAGGCCATCGCCAGGACGTACGGAACGGACATTCGTGGCGGTAAACACCTCACCTTTTCTAACATCCTGTGCAATGAACAGAGAACGGGAAAACTTACGGCTATTTAGGACTTTATCCGTCAACTCATAGCTGACGTGGCCCAGCGCCGCTTCAGCTTGGCGAACCCCTTCGACCATAAGTTTGAATTCATCAGGTGTCATGGAGAATGAGGCATCCGGACCTCCAATTGCCCGGTCTAAGATGAAGTGCTTTTCGATCACCCGAGCTCCAAGCGCCACGGCGGCAATCGGCACAGCATGTCCCATGGTGTGGTCAGACAAGCCGACCTTGACCCCAAACGTTTGCGCCATGTTCGGCATTGTCAGCAGGTTGGCCTCTTCCACAGGGGCAGGGTACGACGAAGTGCATTTCAACAGTGTAATGTCGTGGTTACCGGCACGGCAGCATGCATTGACCGCCGCCTCGATATCCGCGAGGCTGGCGATGCCGGTGGACATGATCATCGGCTTGCCCTTGCTAGCCGTGTATTCGATCAACGGGATATCGGTAATTTCAAAGGAGGCAATCTTGTACAGAGGAACGTTTAGTTCTTCCAAGAAATCCACAGCCGAAAAATCGAAAGGCGTAGAGAAGAATACCAGTCCTTGCTTTTCTGCTTCCTGCTGGATCGCGGCATGCCACTCCCACGGCGTATAGGCCTCTTGATACAGCTTATGCAATGTCATGCCGTCCCAGATTGTGCCCTGCTTGATCTGGAAACATTCATTATTGCAATCAAGCGTGATGGTATCTGCAGTATACGTTTGGATCTTGATGGCATCGGCACCCGCCTGCTTGGCTGAACGGACAGTTGCCAGGGCATTCTCTATATTGTGCCCATGATTCGCCGACAACTCTGCGATAATGAACACCTTCTCACTTTTTTTCATGACCCACCCATTCTGAAAAAGTCATACCCATCAATACTAGGTCTAAATAGTCGCTATCACGCTTCACCGCCTCACGCCAAACCCCCTCATTTTTGAAACCTATGGCAGAGTACGCTCGAATAGCTGCAGCATTATTACTGACTACTTCGATCTTGAATGTATGCAGCTTTGCCACCTCAAATGCAAAATGGCAGATTGCCTTTAAAATCTTCCGACCAAGCCCCTTCTCACTCCTGAATGGGTTTTTATAGATTCCAAGCCATGCAATCTCATTATACCGATCTACTCTATGCAGGGAGACCACTCCAGCCACACCATCTGCGTCATAGGCAAGATAATTAAAATTTCGGGTTTCCGACGATTGATTCGCCATGAATTGCTTATGAGATTGACGATCAATCTTAATATTGCCAACCATCCATGAAGCGACCTCTGGATGATTGCGCATTTCCAGAACAAAATTTGACTCTATTTCATTCAAAACCGAAAAAGATTTTAGGGTCAAGTCTTGATAATTATATATGCCATGCATCGCCATTATTCGCCAAATATTCCATCAGCAGCACGGCTCCACCACCATCCACCTGCTGCTGCATTACCATACTTAATTGCATGCGTGATTCTACGGTTCTCAACTCCCGCACGCAGCACATTACCTTTTCCATTAGCCGAACATCATTCCATTCGCCGGCATATTTGAATGTCCCTGTTTCTTGCCAGCCATCCAGTTGTGTGCGCTGGTTATCGGCCACCAGAACCAGCACCGCAGGCAAACCGCATGCAGCAAGTTCATAGGTTGTCTGCCCTGCCGCGCTAATCGCTATGTCACTTTGTAACATCAGCTTTGCCATCTGCTCTGCTGACAATTCATAGTGCACATATTCACCGGCTACGGGGTTGTAATCCTTGCGGGCAACTACAACATTAATCTCACTCACCGGATAAACACTGCGTACCGCAAAAACCATTGCAGGGATCAGATTCCGCACATCAGTCCCCCCCATCAGGATGAGCACCCGGCTTATTTCCGGAGCAAAATCCTTTCTTAAAGGGATATTCCAGAAGGCCGGACGTAGCGGCTGCCAAGCAGGACCCCACAACCATTGGGCGCCATCATTGACTTGTCTTGCCTTCCCGGGCGCGGAGTGAACGACCAGTCCTGCCGGATAGGACAAACGGAAGGTATCATCCAGATACACCACCTGTCGGTGATTGTCCGAGATACTTTGTAGCACAGACAGCGTCGCTGTATAGCTGTCAACGATTGCAACCGCATCGTGCCGCTGCATGACAATCTCTTCCTGCCAAGCTTTCCTCCAGTCGACACTTTCGCCCAGCAGGGCGTTACGTGCCGCTTCGTCACCATCCACCACCCAACAAACGCCCCCCTCCCGCTGCCGCCACGCGGCAGCGTATGCCGAACACCGGGTGAGATGCCCCAGCCCACGCTGCAAGTCGCCTTCCGTATAGATGCGCAACAGCATTACAACTGTTTCCGCAATAACTGGTACTTAAGTTCGCACAGCTGCCAGTCGGTTTCGTTGTCGATGTCCTGCGCTTCCAACTCCGAGATCTCGATACCGCCACAGTTGTCGCTAAACACACGACCCGCAGCAAAGCATGGAACGGTTCGCAGCCAGTAGAACTGGCCGGCATCGTGAAACGTCGGGGCAAGATCCTGCGAACGGGTAAGGTACAGCTCTGGTTGCAGCATGGAGACCAACCCATTCTGCGACATTGTCATGGCCCTCTGGATCGGGTAGCCAAAGCGAACTATCGGAAACGCCGCATCCAGCCTATTCTGCACAAAGAGTTCATAGGCTTGCTGCAAACGCCGAGCAGTAACGAGTGGCGCGGTCGGTAGTACGCAACAGAGCTGGTCGTACACTTCGCCACCGGCGGCCAATTGCGCCACGACTTCCCGCATGACATCCAGCAGTGACGCGTGATCGTCCGAGGCCTGCTCGCTCCGCAGGAAGGGCACTTCCGCCCCGTACTGGCGCGCCACGTCGGCAATCTGTGGCGAATCGGTGGAAACGATCACACGGTCGAACAGGCCGCTCTCGCGAACGGCCACTATTGAGTACGCAAGAATAGGCTGACCGCAAAACGGTCGGATATTCTTGCCCGGAATCCGCTTGCTACCGCCACGTGCAGGAATAAGCGCCAGCTTCATGCCAATTCCCGCACGGCGTTTATCACTCGCTTCTGTTCCGCCTCGGTCATCGCAGCAAACAGCGGCAGCGACAAGCAGTTCTGGTAGTAGGCCTCGGTCGCAGGGTAATCGCCCTGACGATAGCCATAGTGCTGCTGATACCAAGGCTGTGTATGCACAGGGATGTAGTGCACCTGCGTGCCGATTCCGGCCTCGTGCAACTGTTGCATGACTGCTGCGCGAGTTTTGCCGATTGCAGCAAAGTCAATATTCACCACGTAAAGGTGGAAGCAGGATTCGAGCCCCTCTGCTTCGTGCGGGGTGACAAGCCACGGCAATCCGTCGAAGCTGTCGTTGTAGCGTGCCACAATCTCACGCCGCCGGTGCTTGAACTGCTCCAGCTTACGCAACTGACTCACACCAAGCGAGGCCTGCATGTCGGTAATTCGGTAGTGCCAGCCAAGCGCATGCATTTCGTAATACCAAGGGCCGGGGTTCTGGCTCATCTGGCCCGCATCCTTGGTAATACCGTGAGTACGCAGTAGCAGCATCCTGCGGTACAGGGACTCGTCATTGGTCATAATAGCCCCGCCCTCGCCGGTGGTGAGTGTTTTCACCGGGTGGAAGGAGAAAATCGTCGCATCGGAATAACGGCAGTTCCCTACCTTGCTGCCATCGCGATAGCAGGAGCCGATCGCATGCGCGGCATCCTCGATGACCTTCAATCCGTTCCTCTGCGCGATGCTCGCAATCCGCTCCATTTCGGCAGCCTGCCCGGCAAAATGCACAGGAATCACAAGACGGGTTAACGAGTTGACTTTTGCTGCCAGGGCGTCGGGAGAGAGGTTGTAGCTAACCGGGTCGATATCGGCAAACACTGGCTTGAGCCCGCAGTAAGCCATGCTATTGGCTGTGGCCGTAAAGGTATTGGGCGTCGTAATGCCCTCGCAGCCTTCCGGTAGTTCCAGCGACGCTACGGCAAGATGCAGCGCGGCGGTTCCACTTGCAACCGCGACACAGTATTTGGCGCCGGTATAGTCACACAGCGCTTGTTCAAATACGGCTACTGCCGGCCCTTGGGTAAGGTAACTTGAACGCAGAGTTTGCAGTACGGCCTTCTCGTCGTCTTCGTCAATCCATTGCCGGCCGTAGGGAATGAAATCCATCAGATATTCCCCACCTTGGCTTTATTAACCTCGATCCAGCTTCTTAGTTGCTCAACCGACATCCACTCGTGGTTATTGTCGCTGGCATAGATGAAGCCCTCAGGAACTTTCCTGCCATCCTTGATGCGCTGTTCGCAGGTATCCCAGCCATTGATATTGGGCAGAATCTTGAAATGTTCCGGGTATTCGTATGTGTAATAGGCATCCTCTACCCCAATCATCTGCTCATGCAACTTCTCCCCAGGGCGGATACCGATAATTTTATGGAAAGCATCTGGAGCAACGGCTTTTGCAATATCGCAGATGTTCATGGACGGGATTTTCTTGACATAGATTTCGCCGCCGACCATGTCGTCGAATGCGTGCCAGACCAGCTCTACCCCTTGTTCCAAGGTAATCATGAAGCGGGTCATGCGGGCATCGGTGATGGGCAGCTCGCCGCCGTCGCGAATCGACAGGAAGAAAGGGATTACCGAACCACGCGAACCCATGACGTTACCGTAACGCACAACGGCAAAGCGGGTGTCATGCGCACCCGAGTAGGAGTTACCTGCAACGAACAGTTTGTCGGAAGCAAGTTTGGTCGCTCCGTAAAGGTTTGCGGGGCTACTGGCCTTGTCTGTCGACAAGGCCACCACACGCTTGACGCCCTTGTCGATGCAGGCATCGATCAGATTCATTGCCCCATTGATATTGGTCTTGATGCATTCGAACGGATTATACTCTGCAGTAGGCACAATTTTGGTTGCCGCTGCGTGGACCACATAATCAACGCCATCGAGCGCTCTATACAACCTGTCCTTATCCCGGACATCACCAATAAAGAAGCGAACACGCGAATCACCCTGAAATTTCTTCGCCATCTCCCATTGCTTCATTTCATCCCGAGAAAAAATTATTATCTTTTTCGGATTGTATTTAGCCAACGTCATTGGAACGAAGGTATTGCCAAAGGAGCCTGTGCCACCGGTAATCAGAATGGTAGAATCATTAAGCATCGCTTTTAATTTCCATAAATATCAAATCTTAATCGAAATAGACTCCGCAGACCCATTGGTCAAGATCTAAATCACACTATTTTTGCAAACGCCGTCCACACAGGAGTGCAAGCACCACCCCAGCAACAGCTCCTAGAGCAGTACCGGCCAGAACGATCAACATCCTTTTCGGTTTGCTTCTGTAGTCAGGCGTCGTTGCGACATCCAGAACCTGAATTAATGCGCTATCTCTGGCCTCATCCAGTTTAGCCATTTCAAATTGCTTCGACATCAATTCAAATAACGTTTCCTGATATTTTACCTCGCGCAATGCCCGGATATAGGCGAGCCCGCTTTCCGGCAGCTTACCGGTAGGCACAACGATATCGCCTGCAGAAAGCTGTCCCCGCTCCAGTTGTGCTAGTTGCTTCTGCATTGCGGTGATCTCTTGCTGGGTGCGAAGATAATCCGGATTCTGCTCGGTAGCAAAACTGCGCATTGCAGACAATTGCACCTCTTTAGTGGCAATCTGTGCTTTGAACGTAGCAACATTATCAATAATTGCCTTGATCTGTCCCTCCGGCTGCAAAAGGCCTGTTTTCTCCTGCCTTTGCTTGAGGCTGACGTCAGCTCTAGACAGATCCTGCTTCACTTTCTCCAGTTGTTTTTCAAAGAACAGTCGGCGCTGTGCCCCATCGGTTACCGCGAGGTTCTGGCTCAGCTTTTTAAGTTCGTCGATGTAGGCATTGGCAAGTTTGGCTGCGAATGCCGGGTCTGCGTCATCGACACTGACACTGATCAGACCATCCTTACCTGCATTGATATTGCTCGCATTAACCAATGCTTTTCTGGTCCCAACCAAGGTTTCCTGCTGATAGCGCTGTCGCAGAGCAAATTGCTCAATCAGCCTATCGGCCACAGTCTGGCTTTCGAGCATCCCCACGTACAAATCATTGGGATTCTTGAGGGCAGCCATACCACCCGCACCGGCAAGCGCACCCAGCGAGCCAAGCGCAGCAGCGATACTGTTAGATTGCTGCTGCGGCGGAAGAATGGTGGTGGTGGCAGTATAAATAGGAGTCATCAACAAACTAGCAATTAAAGCAATAGCTCCTGCCCCAGCAGTACAACCAATGATCCAGCTTTTCTGCCTCATCAGGGTTGCGGCTATGTCTCTTAAATCAATTTCCTCTTCCTGCCGTTTTGCATTTGGGATGTAATGTTCAGACATATTTGCGTATCCATGCTCATGGAGGCCGTATCCTCAGCCACCTGCCGTATTATCAGTTTTTCAATACCTTGAGGCCAGCAGCGCCCAGGCCAAACTGGTACAGAATAGTGGTCCATTCTTTAAAGGACTGTGTCCAGCTGCTGCGCTCGACTTTCTCTGGCAGTACAATGGTATCTCCTGGATTGATTTGTTGCCCCCCCAGCCGTGACAACCATCCGGCGTTGTTCACGCTATGAACCGTGCCATCGGCACGGATGACATACATTTCAGACTTATCGCCTCCTGGAGTGACTCCACCCGCCAAAGCCAGATAATCATTGGCATTCCGGCCCGGTTTGTAGATAAAGGTGTTTTGCTGGTACACCGATCCTAATACGTCAACCGTCCCCGGCATCCTTGGCACATTGATACTGTCACCATCCTGCAGCGGCAAATCCGGCAGGTTCTTGATACCGGCGTTGGCATCATCCAGTTCAAGGACGATACGGCCGCTGGCTTTTACCGAGCGCATCTTGTCTGCCAGGTGTTGCTGACGTTCCAGTTCTGCCTTGGTCGTGGCGGCCAAGTCCTTGTCCGTCGTCCCTGACAGTTTTTGCGTGGCTGCAGTCTGGATCTCTTTTTCAAACCGATCTGCGATTTCGTCCAGCTTGGCTTGCTGCTGGAGTCGAACGGTTTCACGGCTGATGCTCATGGCAAACAGGTAGCCATTATCTGTGCCCCCCCCCAGGCGAGCCATCAGTTCGCGCAGGGTTTCCCCTTTTTGAATCTGGAACACGCCCGTGTTGCGCACCTCGCCAGAGACTTTGACGAATTCACGCTGCTTCTGGGCCTCTACCGCAACAGAGCCCGGAGCCACGATACGGACTACATCCGCTGATACCAGCGGCAAAGTCGCGAGCTTGCCGCGGATGTCACCAACTGCCCCGCTGATTTCAGCCACCGTCTGGTAACGGTTATCGACGCTTTTCTCAACAATGACTTCCCGTTGAGGCGCTGAAGACAAAAAGCCTCCCGCCCATTCTACGGCATCAGCCAACGAGGTCTTGTCTTTCAGTTCGAAAACGGCGGGACGCTTCACATCCCCCACCATGGCCACTTGCGGACCTACCGGTGGGATGTAAATCACGTCGCCATCTTGCAGCGCAATGTCCTTGCTCTTGTCGCCTCGGGCCAGCATCTCATAAAGGTCAAACATGGTGATGACCTCTCCTCCCCGCTTGACCTGGATGGCACGCATCGAACCTGAGCCGGAAGGGCCACCCGAGCTAAAGAGCGCATTGAGCAGCGTGCTCATTGAACTGAGCGTGTAGGTGCCTGGACGCACCGCATGGCCAACGACGTAAATTTGTACCGAACGGGTTTGCACCACGCTGACGGTCAAATCGAAATTGGTAAACACCCGGCTGATAGCTTTTTTGAGATAGCCCTGCAAGTCGCGATATTTGACACCCGCTACCTTGATCGAACCCACACTAGGCAGGTAAACGCTGCCATTACGGTCGACCGAGCTGGAGATATCGATATCCACCATCCCCCAACCTCTGAGCTGAATCTCATCACCAGGACCGATCAGATAATCGCCATTAACCTGGATGGCATCCAGCGGGGCAAAGGTCGACAAGGCACTCTGAAACAACTCCTGGCCAAATACCGGTAGCTCCACTCCGGAGACCCGTTTGGCAAAATCGGCAAACGAGCTCTTCTGGCGAGCAATAATCTCCACCGGGCTCAATTGAGGTGTTTTTTGGGGTTGTTGCTTGTTTACCTGGATCTCTGGAGTAGACAAAACGGGTAAGCCTTGCTCCCCACCTACCGCTGCCACCACCTGAGGAGTTGTTACGGCCTGTTGAGCCGCTACCACCGGCTGTACCAGTAACAGTCCGGCGGAACCTGCAATCAGCCACTTTCTGGCAAACCGTTGTTGGTGCATTTGCAAACCTTGTTGAAAATAAAATAAACAAATAATTACCGATTAATAATGGGCATTGATGGTCACACCAGCCTTATTCCGACCAAAATCAAATACGGCCTGGTAACGATTGTTCTGGCGCTGTGCCGTCCACAACCATTGGCCCACTGCATGGCCTAGCAAACCACCGGCCACTGCGTCAGAGAACCAGTGCTTCCTAGCTGCTGTACGCCCCAAGGTGGCGGCGGTTGCCACCCCATACAGCCATGGAGCATCGTATTCGCTGGCAAACGGCGTCAGTGCCGCAAAAGTGATGGCCGCATGATTGGAAGGGAAGGAGCTGTCCTGACGAGATTTACTACCGGAGATACGGTCCCAGTGGTCATTATCGCCTTCTGGCCGGCTACGTCCGACGGCCTGTTTCAACAGCATGCTACCCGCACCAGCTGCCAAAGCCGATTGCAGACTGATGAAGCTGGTATTTTGCAGCCGTTCATCCCCAAAGGCCAAAGCCAAGCCGGCACCACCTACGGCAAGCCATGGGGCCGCTTTGCCAAAGCGGTTCCACGCTTTGAGTCCACGGTTGTCCTGATGGTGGCTAGTCAGGTGATCCCATTTCTTGTCACTTAGTGAAGCCAAGGCAATCGCTCCGCCAGCCAACAACCCGCCTTTGGCCAGGGGTGTCAGCTCGGGAAAGACGCGAGCAGAATCTTCCAAGCGCAACTTGATATTGGGCCACGGCGTAAAGCGCTCGATGGGTAGGTCCACTTCCGGCCGTCCGCTCTCAGAGGAATGTTCGGCAAAGTTACCAAGGCCATCGAATGCCTGGACTTGCTCTCGATCATCCTCGATCAAACCGTACAAATCTCCCGGACTGGCCACCATTTGCCCTACGTCACGAGTCCACGGCGAGATCGAAAAACGGCCTTTCGAACGCGAATCGACAGTCAGCATCGAATCGAGAGGAATCGAAATAAAAATACCTTTGTCATTATATGGAGAAGAAGGTGATCCCGGATTAGTAATATCGTTACCATTCGTACGGGTATACCAGGTCCCGATTTCCACATTGGAGCGAAAGCGGCGCTTGAACTCCAGACGAATCCCGTTATCCTTGGCCAAAAAGCGCCCTGCACGAGCCGTGGCGGTTACACCATATGGCAGACGGTAGTGCAGCGAGGCTAGGGAAGTGATAGTTTGGTAATCCCTCATACCAAACCATCCCTTGAAATCCCGTTGCTGAACCGCATCCATGCTGATGTCTGCCGCCCAGCGCAAACCAGACGGGGCAAACAAAACCTGCCCGCCCACCCCTGCAAACATTTCTTCATAGAGGCCGGCCGAGGCACGGGCATACCAATCGGTGGCTGGCTTGTAGTACTGATTGAGCACAGTCTTGAACAGCTTGACCTTGCCGCCACGTTTGTATTCCGCGACGTCTGAGCGGACATGCGGCAACAAGCTGTTGGAGGATTGTTTTACATCGCTGACATCTTCCAGCACCGTTGCGCCCACGCTGGTATTCAGGTACAGCCCCTCGCCCAACCGCCGGTCGATATTACTGGCCACGCTGAGGTCGTAATGCAGGGCTCCGCTAGGATCGTTAAAGTAGAAACCTAGTTTTGGAGCAATCTTGAACCGATTAAGCAGCGAATCCTGTTTCCGTAATTGCACGATGTCCCCATCTTCCGATAGCAAGACGGAGAGATTCGCCTCCTCGGACAGTCCTGTAGCCAGGGAGACATTGTCGTGACCGTATTCAATTCGATCCTGAGGCCCTCCGGATCGGACAAGGACGAATTCGTTGAACCGTTCACGGTGGATCTTGCCAGCCAGGTAGTCACGCAAGGTAGCCATATCGAAGAACTCGTAGGTGGCCACAGGTAGATCAAGCTCGGTATAGGTCACCTTGATGGTGCGCGTTTCTAGCGGCGCAAAGTAGAGCGCGGTGCGTACCGCACGTCCAACCGCACGTCCAACCTCGGAAATACGGCTATTACCCAGATTCAATATGAGTGTGCCACGACGATACGCCATACTAACCAAGGTGTAGTTCTGTTTTTGCAAAGCACGTTGCAATGCTTTTGCGTGCTCTGGATTCGAACGCCACTCCTCACCAGTGGGGCGAACCGGAAGCTCTGTGGGTGCGTAATAGCCCGGCTCATATATCTTGGGAACAAACTCGCGCTCATTGAGTGGAATGTTCAGCATGGCATTGAGGCTGCTATGGCCTTGTTGGTACGCAGCCTGCATGGATAGCCAGCCCCAACGGTATTCCACCCCCGTATTGAGTCCTGCCTTGCGCCTGCGGGCGAAGGTCTCGCTGGCACGGAAATCTTCTTGGTAATTGTTGGCATCGTACTCTGCCAGCAGCGACCAGTTGGGATGCTGGGAAGGTGTCCAGCGAGCTCCGGCGAAGAGACCGTCTATACGATTTTTGCCATAGCCCACCGTGGCTTCCACATCCCCCAGCTGTTTACTGGCAGCGAGGTACTCTCCACGAAACAGGCCAGTACCAAATAAATCGGTACGGCCTGCAGCAATAGCAGGGAAATAGTCGCTCTCGGGCAACAACTGGAGCTTGACGTCAAATACCTTGTCTTTGTAGCGACCATAATCGCCACCGTACTGCGAGCTATCAAAACCGCTGATCCCCGCTACCCCTACATAGCGCGCCGTCCCCTGCAAGGCTGGCAGCAACGTTGCAGACGTCCATAGTGAGCTATAGGGCTTGTCGAAACTATAACCAATACTCCATGTCCCGTCCGCACCAACATATGCGTTAGGCATGCCAATATAGCCCTCTTGACCTGAAAGGCTGGGAGCACCAAACGCAAGGCTGCAGACCAGAAGCGGGGAACAACGACGGAACAGGACAAGAAATTTTGACACAGTGGGCTTTTATGATACATAGACAATAAAAGCCAGATGCCAAGTCAAACAGCATCTGGCTCTTCTTACAAGAGTGAAACTGCTTAGTTGTGCGAGGTCGCCGAGTGGGACGTCGACGAATCGGAACTCGACGATACCGCCACAGCAGCGGCCACAGCAGCACCAATAGCAGCGATCGTACCTACCGACAGCCCAGCAATGCCAGCAGTAGTACCAGCCGCACCAGCAGCAGCGGCAGAAGTGGTGCCCGCAGCAGAGGAACCAGCCGCAGAGGTCGCCGCGGCTGGTTCAGCCGCAAAAGATTGGCCTGCGAGCAGACCAGAAATGAGGACCAACATCAGGGATTTTTTCATCTTAAAAAGCTCCGTTTCTTGCAGACACTGAATACTAGACATGGCCAAGACCAGACTAACAGCCCCTTTTAAGCAAAATCATGGGGTTATAGTATAGCCAGCGTCATATTACACGAAAATTATAGGCAAATTAAATACTACTCTTTAATGGCCTTGCAGGATACATTGAGAAATACCAATTTTTTCCTCCGGCCCCAGCCGCCTAATAATTCAGCTAAAAACCCGTCTAACGACGGGTCTTCAACAAGATAGAATAACTTTTTGGCTTACCACACCTGCAAATAGCTCAGCATCCCCTCCGCCGCCTGCCGCCCCTCGAACACTGCCCGAACCACCAGATCCGCACCGCGCACTTGGTCGCCGCCGGCGAAGATTTTCGGGTTGCTGGTCTGGTGTTTGAAGGCTTGCTGCTCCGGTGCCACGGTGCGGCCGCGCTTGTCGGTCTTGATGCCGGTGTGGCCGAACCAGTCTGCCGCCTCGGTCTGGAAACCGAACGCGATCACGACGTGATCGCAGTCGATGACCTGTTCCGAGCCCTCGACCACCTCGGCGGCACGACGGCCTTTCTCATCCGGCGCGCCCAGCCGGGTTTCTGCCAGATGCAGGCGCAGGGTGCCGTCGGCGCCTTCGCCGATACCCAGCGGCTGGCGGTTCCACAGGAACTCGACGCCCTCTTCCTTGGCGTTGCCGACTTCGCGCTTGGAACCCGGCATGTTGGCCTCGTCACGGCGGTAGGCGCAGATCACGCTCTTGGCGCCCTGGCGGATGGCGGTGCGGTTGCAGTCCATCGCGGTGTCGCCGCCACCCAGTACCACCACGCGCTTGCCCTGCATCGACAGGTGCGCCTCGCCTTCCGGCAGGGTGCCCATGCTGTGGCGCACGTTGTTGATCAGGAACGGCAGCGCTTCCAGCACGCCGGGCAGGTATTCACCATCGAAGCCGCCCTTCATGAACTTGTAGGCGCCCATGCCCATGAACACCGCGTCATACTCTTCCAGCAGCTCGTCGATGGTGACCTGCACGCCGATCTCGGTGTTGAGACGGAAGGTGACGCCCATCTCTTCCATGATCAGGCGGCGAGTCTTGATCACGCTCTTTTCCAGCTTGAACTCGGGGATGCCGAAGGTGATCAGGCCGCCGATTTCCTCGTAGCGGTCGAACACCACCGGCTTGACGCCGTTGCGCACCAGCACGTCGGCGCAGGCGAGGCCGGCCGGGCCGGCGCCGATGATGGCCACCTTCTTGTCGGTCCAGATCACCTTGGACATGTCCGGACGCCAGCCGGCCTTGAACGCCTCGTCGGTGATGTACTTCTCCACGCTGCCGATGGTGACAGCGCCGAAGCCGCCCTGCTCCAGGGTGCAGGCGCCTTCGCACAGCCGGTCCTGCGGGCAAACGCGACCGCAGATTTCCGGCAGGCTGTTGGTCTTGTGCGACATCTCGGCCGCCTCGAACAGCTTGCCCTCCTTCACCAGCTTCAGCCAGTTGGGGATGTAGTTGTGCACCGGGCATTCCCATTCGCAGTACGGGTTGCCACAGGACAGGCAACGCCCGGCCTGGTCACCGGCATCCACGCTGTGCAGCGGGGTGTAAATCTCTTTGAATTCGATCTTGCGCACCGCGGCTTCGACTTTGTCGCCGGGGTTGCGCGAGAGCTTCATGAACTGGAAAACGTCACCCATGATCATTCCTCCGTCCTTGCGGCCAACGTTGGCCGCAAGGCGTTTCTTTCTTGTCCAGGGGCGGACAGGCCGCCCGTCGCTTAGTCTTTCAGCAGGCTGTCGAGCTTGGCCGCCTTCGGTTTCACCAGCCAGAAGTAGTCGACGTAGTCGTCGAAGTTCTCCAGCATCGCGCGCCCGGTTTCGGAACCGGTCAGCTCGACGTGCTTGGCGATCTTCTCTAGCAGGTAGGCGCGGTACATGCCCATCGCCTCGCCGTTGATCAGGTTGATGTCCACCAGCTCGTTGTTGTAGCGGTAGGCAAACTTCTCGGCACGGTCGAACACGAAGGCGAAGCCACCGGTCATGCCGGCACCAAAGTTGTAGCCGGTCTCGCCCAGCACGATGACGCTGCCGCCGGTCATGTACTCGCAGCAGTGGTCACCGGCCCCCTCGATCACCGCCAGCGCGCCGGAGTTGCGCACCCCGAAGCGCTCGCCGGCGACGCCGGCCGCGAACAGCTGGCCACCGGTGGCGCCGTACAGGCAGGTGTTACCGATGATGATGGACTCGTCCGGCTTGTAGGCGGCGTCCTTCGGCGGGTAGATCACCACCCGGCCACCGGCCATGCCCTTGCCGACATAGTCGTTGGCATCGCCTTCCAGCTCCAGGTGCAGGCCCGACGCGTTCCACACGCCGAAGCTCTGGCCGGCGGAACCGCTGAACTTCACCTTCAGGCAGCCGAACGGCAGGCCGGCGGCACCGTGCACACGGGCGATCTCGCCGGACAGGCGCGCGCCGATGGAGCGGTGGATGTTCTCGATGTCGTAACGCAGTTCCAGCATCTGCTTGTTGTGGATCGCCGGCAGCGCATCCTTCAGGATCTGCTCCGCCAGCTCGCCCTTGTCGAACGACGGGTTGGAGTCGGTGACGCAGAAGCGCGGCACGTCATCCGGCACCGTGCCCTGCGACAGCAGCGGTGCCAGGTTCAGCTTGTGCTGCTTGTCGGTGACGCCGGCCTCCAGGTTGAGCAGCTCCATGCGGCCGATCAGCTCTTCCATGTTGCGGGCGCCGAGCTTGGCCATCCACTCGCGGGTTTCCTGGGCGATGAACAGGAAGTAGTTCATCACCATTTCCGGCAGGCCGATGAAGTACTTCGAGCGCAGCTTCACTTCCTGCGTCGCCACGCCGGTGGCGCAGTTGTTCAGGTGGCAGATGCGCAGGAACTTGCAGCCCAGCGCCACCATCGGGCCGGTACCGAAGCCGAAGCTCTCGGCGCCCATGATCGCGGCCTTGATCACGTCGAGGCCAGTCTTCAGGCCGCCGTCGGTCTGCACCCGCACCCGGCCACGCAGGCCGTTGGCGCGCAGCACCTGCTGCGCCTCGGTCAGGCCCAGCTCCCACGGGCTGCCGGCGTACTTCACCGACGCCAGCGGGCTGGCACCGGTACCACCGTCGTAACCGGAAATGGTGATCAGGTCGGCGTAGGCCTTGGCCACGCCGGCGGCGATGGTGCCGACACCCGGCTCGGCCACCAGCTTCACCGACACCAGCGCGGTTGGGTTGACCTGCTTCAGGTCGAAAATCAGCTGCGCCAGGTCTTCGATCGAGTAGATGTCGTGGTGCGGCGGCGGCGAGATCAGCGAGATGCCCGGCTTGGAGCAACGCAGCTTGGCGATCAGCGGCGATACCTTGTCGCCCGGCAGCTGGCCACCCTCGCCCGGCTTGGCACCCTGTGCCACCTTGATCTGCAGCACTTCGGCGTTGACCAGGTAGTGCGGGGTGACACCGAAACGGCCGGACGCCACCTGCTTGATCTTGGACATCTTCTCGGTGCCGTAACGCGACGGGTCTTCGCCGCCCTCACCGGAGTTGGAACGGCCGCCGAGGCGGTTCATCGCGGTGGCCATCGCCTCGTGCGCTTCCGGCGACAGCGCGCCCAGCGACATACCGGCGGAGTCGAAACGCTTGAGAATGCTTTCCACCGGTTCCACCTCGTCGATGGAAATCGGGGTGATGCCGTCGAGGTTCAGCGTCATCAGGTCGCGGAACATCGCCACCGGACGGTTGTTGACCAGCTCGGCGTACTGCTTGTAGGCGTCGTAGTCGGTGTTCTGCACCGCCTTTTGCAGCGTCATCACCACGTCCGGGTTGTAGGCGTGGTACTCCTCGCCGTGCACGTACTTGAGCAGGCCGCCCTGCGTCACCGCCCGCATCGGGTTGAAGGCCAGCTTGGACAGCTTCTGCTGGTCGTCCTCGAAGTCGTCGAAGTTGGCGCCGGAGATGCGCGACACGGTGCCCTTCAGGCACAGCGCCACCACGTCTTCGTGCAGGCCGATGCCTTCGAACAGCTGCGCGCCGCGGTAGCTGGCGATGGTGGAGATGCCCATCTTGGACAGCACCTTCATCAGGCCCTTGTTGATGCCCTTGCGGTAGTGCTGCAGTGCTTCGTTGATGCGCAGGTTGACGTCACCGGTGGCGACCAGATCGACAATACTCTGGTACGCGAGGTACGGGTACACCGCGGTGGCGCCGTAGCCGATCAGCGCGGCCATCTGGTGCGGGTCGCGCACGGTACCGGTTTCCAGCAGGATGTTGGACTTGCAACGCAGGCCGGCATCGATCAGCGCGTGGTGCACGGCACCGGTGGCGAACAGCGCATGGATAGGCAGACGGTTGGCCGCAATGGTGCGATCGGACAGCACCACGATCACGGTGCCTTCCTGTACCGCCTCCACCACGTGGGCGCACAGCTTGCGGATCGCCTGCTCCAGATTGCCTTCGGCCGGGTCGTAGCACAGGTCGAAGGTGGTGGCCTTCAGGTAGGCTTCCGGACGGGTGGTGATGCGCAGGAATTTCTCGCGCGACAGCACCGGGCTGCGCACTTCCAGCCGCTTGGCGTGCTCGGCGGTTTCCTCGAACATATTGCGCTCGGGGCCGAACACGGTGTTCAGCGACATCACGATCGCTTCGCGGATCGGGTCGATCGGCGGGTTGGTCACCTGCGCGAACTGCTGGCGCAGGTAGTCGAACGGCGAGCGTACCTTCTGGCTCAGCACCGCCATCGGGGTGTCGTCACCCATCGAACCGACTGCCTCCTGGCCTTCCTCGGCCAGCACGCGCAGGATCTGGTCGCGCTCTTCAAAACTGATGTTGAACAGCTTCTGGTAGGTCAGCAGCTGCTCTTTCGGCCACGCTTCCAGGCCGGCGTCGTCCTCGATCGACAGTTCCAGACGCGAGCCGGCGTCCTTGATCCACTGCCGGTACGGCTTGGCGGATTTCAGCTGCGCATCGATGTCTTCCGGATACAGGATCTCGCCGGTCTGCAGGTCGGCGGCGAACAACTGCCCCGGCTTCACGCGGCCCTTCTTCACCACGTCTTCCGGCTTGTAGTCCCAGACGCCGACTTCGGAGGCGATGGTGAGGATATTGTCCTTGGTCAGCACCCAGCGCGCCGGGCGCAGGCCGTTACGGTCCAGCATGCAACCGGCGTAGCGGCCGTCGGTCAGCACGATACCGGCCGGGCCGTCCCACGGCTCCATGTGCATGGAGTTGAATTCGTAGAACGCGCGCAGGTCCTTGTCGGTGGAATCGACGTTCTGCCATGCCGGCGGCACCAAGAGGCGCAGCGCGCGGAACAGCGGAATGCCGCCCATCAGCAGGCCTTCCAACATGTTGTCCAGCGACATCGAGTCCGAGCCGTCGGTCTGCACGATCGGGCGGATGGCGTCCATGTCGATGTGCGGCGAGGACATGATGCGCTCACGCGCGCGCGCCCAGTGGCGGTTGCCCTGCACGGTGTTGATCTCGCCGTTGTGGGCGAGGAAGCGGAACGGCTGCGCCAGCTTCCACTGCGGCCAGGTGTTGGTGGAGAAGCGCTGGTGGAATACCGCCAGGCTGGACTCGAAACGCGGATCGGACAGGTCGAGGTAGAACTTGTGCAGGTTGTCCGGCGTCACCAGCCCCTTGTACGACAGCGTGTGCGGCGACAGCGTCGGCAGGTAGAAGTACGGGTCGTCGGCCTTGTTGGCCTTTTCCGCCTGGCGGCGGCCCATGTACAGGCGGCGCTGGAACGACAGCTCGTCCATGCCGAACGGACAGTTGACGAATACCTGGTAGAAGCTCGGCAGCGACGCCAGCGCCTGCTCACCACAGGCAGCCAGATCGATCGGCACCACGCGGAAGCCCGCCACTTCCAGCCCCTGCTGCTCCAGATACTCCTTCAGCCGGTTGCGGCTGCGCTCGCCCTCTTGCGGGTGCGCAAACACCAGGCCGGCGGCGTACACTGCCTTGAGGGTGATGCCGGCTTCGGCGGCCACTTCGCGCAGGAAGCCGTCCGGCTTGCGAAACAGCAGGCCACAACCGTCACCGGATTTGCCGTCGGCGGCGACGGCACCGCGGTGCGTCAGCTTGGCCAGCGAGGAAATGGCGGTGTTCACCAGCCAGTGTGACGGCTTGTCGTCCAGTTGCGCGATCAAGCCGAAACCACAGCTGTCTTGTTCGAAGTCGGGGCTGTATAAGGTGCCCTCCAACCAACGCTGTCTGTCCATTCTAGGTCCCTGATTATAATGTGTAGCGAATGGATTGATTCTAAGGTCAAGATAGCTGACCTGCAACCGCTTTTTGTGCGACGCATTATCGACATAAAATCAATGATTTAAGTTGTTTTTATGCAAAAAAAATACAACGCAAACACCACAAAAGTTTATGTTTAAGAGACATCAACATTCAAAAACACGACCAGACAAAGCCGCGTCTGACACCCTACAAACTACTGTGTAATGTATACAAAACAGGATAAGCGATGAGCATGCGCGACGGCCGTCCCGCCCCGACACCCAGCCTGTTCCGCCAGCTGGCGGAGCAGGCGCTGGCACGCTCGGCCGGTGCCCCGCTGGTGGCCGGCAACCGTGTCGAGCTGCTGTTCGACGCCGCGGCCAACTTTGCCGCCTGGCTGGACGCCATCGCTCGCGCCGAACACTGCATCCTGGTCGAAATGTACCTGTTCGCCGACGACGATTTCGGCCGCCAGCTGCGCAGCGCGCTGCAGGACAAGGCACGGCAAGGCGTCAGGGTGTACCTGCTCTACGACTGGCTGGGCAGCTGGCGCGAACACTACCGCGGCTTTTTCAGGCCGCTGCTGCAGGCAGGCGCCGAGGTGCGGGTGTGGCAGCCGCCATCGTTCGGCAAGGGCTTCCGCCTGCTGGGCCGCGACCACCGCAAGCTGATCGTGGTCGACGGCCACACCGCCTTCATCGGCGGGCTGTGCGCCAGCTCGCGCTGGAACGACTGGCGCGATACCGGGCTGCGGCTGCGGGGGCCGCTGCTGGACGATGCCGTCACCGCCTTTGCCGACAGCTGGCTGCACGCCGGCGACGGCGCGCTGCCGCCTGTCGCCACCGACCGCAGCAGCCACGGCGAGGTCGCCGCGCGCCTGATCGCCACCACCCCGGCCACCGCCAACCTGATGCGGCTGGATCTGCTGATCGCCGGCTTTGCGCGGCGGCGGCTGTGGCTGACCGATGCCTACTTCATGGGCACCAGCACCTATCTCACCGCCTTGCAGCAGGCGGCGCGCGACGGTGTCGACGTGCGGCTGCTGGTGCCGCGCTCCAGTGACATCGGCTGGATCGCCACCGTGTCGCGCACGCTGTACCGGCCGCTGCTCAGCGCCGGGGTGCGGGTGTTCGAGTGGGACGGCACCATGATCCACGCCAAGACCGCAGTCGCCGACAGCCGCTGGGCGCGCATCGGCTCCACCAATCTCAATGTCTCCAGCTGGCTGGCCAACCGCGAGCTGGACCTGGCGATCGAGGACGAGGCGCTGGCGCGGCAGATGGAAACCCGCTTCCTGCACGACCTGGACAACGCCACTGAGATCGTGCTCAGCGGTCAGCACCTGCGCCCGGCGCTGAAACACGCGCGCGGCGAGCGCCGCCGGCTGCCGGTGCGACAGCAGGCGGTGGTCGGTGCCGCCGCCGCCGCGCGCCAGGCGCTGCGCATCGGCGATGCCGTCGGCGCCGCGGTGCGCGGCACCCGCAACGTGGAGCAGAGCGAGGCCGCCTCCTTCCTCAGCATCGCGCTGACCCTGCTTGGCCTGACCCTGCTGGTGCTGCTGTTTCCGTGGCTGGCGGCGCTGCCGCTGGCGCTGCTGCTCGGTTTTGCCGGCATCTCGGTGCTGCTGCGCGCCGCCACGCTGTACCGCCGGCGCTGGCAAAAAAAACAACACCCCGCCGCGCCCGCCAGGCCGGACAAGCCGCCGCCGGACGATGATGTTAAGCCTTGATTTTGCGACCATCCGCCGCGCCCCGGCCAGCCTTGCCCGGAGCAGTATTACCGCGAAATGACAGCAACGGCGGGCGCACGATACTGCTGTGCAACATCTGTGCCGCCATTGCCGCTACAATGCGCGCTTTCTTGGGTTATTCGAAGGTGTTTTCCGTTGCGGCCAACCTTGCAGGGCCACCCGGACGACAACACCCTAAGCCGGCAGACGTGAAGGCAAAGCAAGGCTTTGCCCAGTGCGGACCGCGGTGCAAAGCGCCCCTTTGCTCCGGCCTTGCGCCCGATTTCCATCGGGAGGGCAAGACGGAAAAACCACGCGCCTCAAGGCCAGCCATCCAGGGCGGCGGCATCACGTCGTACGTACAGAACTGTGCCCCAACGCGCACCGAGTGACACTTCCGGCCATGCCGCGAAGGCCGTAACAGGCGTTACAGGTGCCCGGGATTCCCCCTGCCCGCAGCAGGGGACCCAAGCCTTCGTCTGCAGCCGCCTTGCGCATCACGGCAGTGTCCGAGTTAACCGCAACAAGGACTCAGGTATGCGTTTTCACTTCCCGATCGTCATCATCGACGAAGATTTCCGTAGCGAGAACACCAGCGGCTCCGGCATCCGCGAGCTGGCCAACGCCATCCAGGCCGAAGGCATGGACGTGATCGGCTACACCAGCTACGGCGACCTGACTTCGTTCGCGCAGCAGCAAAGCCGCGCCGCCGGCTTCATCCTGTCGATCGACGACGAGGAATTCCAGACCGACGAAGATGCCACCTCGGCACTGGGCGGCCTGTACGGTTTTGTCGCCGAAATCCGCCGCCGCAACCCGGACATCCCGGTGTACCTGTACGGCGAGACGCGCACCGCGCGCCACATCCCCAACGACATCCTGCGCGAGCTGCATGGTTTCATCCACATGCACGAGGACACCCCGGAATTCGTGGCGCGCCACATCATCCGTGAGGCCAAGAGCTACCTCGACACCCTGGCGCCGCCATTCTTCCGCGCGCTGGTCAACTACGCGCAGGATGGCTCCTACTCCTGGCACTGCCCCGGCCACTCCGGCGGCGTGGCCTTCCTGAAATCGCCGGTCGGCCAGATGTTCCACCAGTTCTTCGGCGAGAACATGCTGCGCGCCGACGTGTGCAACGCGGTGGAAGAACTCGGCCAGCTGCTGGACCACACCGGCCCGGTGGCGGCGTCGGAACGCAATGCGGCGCGCATTTTCAGCTCCGACCACTGCTTCTTCGTCACCAACGGCACCTCGACCTCGAACAAGATCGTGTGGCACAGCACCGTCGCCGCCGGCGACATCGTGCTGGTCGACCGCAACTGCCACAAGTCCAACCTGCACGCGATCATGATGACCGGCGCCATTCCGGTATTCCTGATGCCGACGCGCAACCACTACGGCATCATCGGCCCGATCCCGAAGGCGGAATTCTCGCTGGACGCGATCCGCGCCAAGATCGCGGCCAACCCGTTCGCCCGCGAGGCACTGGCCAAGAACCCGAACGCCAAGCCGCGCATCCTGACCATCACCCAGTCCACCTACGACGGCATCATGTACAACGTCGAGGAAATCAAGGGCATTCTGGACGGTGAGGTCGACACCCTGCACTTTGACGAAGCGTGGCTGCCGCACGCCAGCTTCCACGACTTCTACGGTGACTTCCACGCCATCGGCGAAGGCCGTCCGCGCTGCAAGGAGTCGATGATCTTCTCGACGCAATCCACGCACAAGCTGCTGGCCGGCATCTCGCAGGCGTCGCAGATCCTGGTGCAGGACCCGCAGAACCGCCAGCTGGACACCCACAGCTTCAACGAAGCCTACCTGATGCACACCTCCACCAGCCCGCAGTACGCGATCATCGCCAGCTGCGACGTGGCGGCGGCGATGATGGAACAGCCGGGCGGCCAGGCGCTGGTGGAAGAATCGCTGGCCGAGGCACTGGAATTCCGCCGCTCGATGCGCAAGGTGGACGAGGAGTACGGCGAGGACTGGTGGTTCCGCGTGTGGGGCCCGGAAAAGCTGTCGGAAGACGGCATCTGCGACCCGCAGGACTGGGAGCTGAAAACCGGCGAAACCTGGCACGGCTTTGCCGGCATCGAGGACGGTTTCAACCTGCTGGACCCGATCAAGGCCACCATCCTGACCCCGGGCCTGAACGTGGACGGCAGCTTCGAAGAGCTGGGCATCCCGGCGTCGATGGTGACCAAGTACCTGGCCGAACACGGCGTGGTGGTGGAAAAGACCGGCCTGTACAGCTTCTTCATCATGTTCACCATCGGCATCACCAAGGGCCGCTGGAACACGCTGCTGGCGGCGCTGCAACAGTTCAAGGACGACTTCGACAAGAACCAGCCACTGTGGCGCTGCATGCCGGACTTCATCGCCAAGCATCCGGAGTACGAGCGCGTCGGCCTCAAGGACCTGTGCCTGAAGATCCACCGCGCCTACCACGAGCACAACGTGGCGCGGCTGACCACCGAGATCTACCTGTCGGAAATGGTGCCGGGCATGAAGCCGTCGGACGCGTTTGCCAAGATGGCGCACCGCGAAGTGGAGCGCGTGCCGGTCGACCAGCTGGAAGGCCGCATCACCGCGGTACTGCTGACCCCGTACCCGCCGGGCATCCCGCTGCTGATCCCGGGCGAAGTGTTCAACAAGACCATCGTCGATTACCTGCGCTTCACCGAGCAGTTCAACCGCGGCTTCCCCGGCTTCGAGACCGACGTGCACGGCCTGATCGCCGAAGTCCGTGACGGCAAGAAGACCTACTTCGTGGATTGCGTCAAGGCCTGATCCCGAGCGCTGGCAAACGATGCGGCCAACCTTGTACAAGGTTGGCCGCATTTTTCATGGCCGCGCAGAGGGCTTACTGGTAGCCGCGAAAGGTGCGCGCGAAGCTGCCGTCGCGCAGCAGCGCCTGGTAGCTGTGGCGCAGCCGTGCCAGCGTCGCCGGTGGCGTGCCGAGGCTGGCGGCCAGGTACAGCTCCATAGTCAGCGGCAAGGGCAGCAGCTGGCGGAACTGGCGGCAATCCAGCAGCTCGCGGCGGCAATACGCCTGCAAGCTGTCCGCGGAAATCGGCACCGCATCGATCCAGCCCAGCTGCAGCCGGCGCAGATTGGTTTCCATATTGTCGGCGACATCCAGCCCGGCGTGACGGTTGGCGCTGGCCTCGGCAAAACCCTGCTCACGCAGCCACTGGCCGCGCACATCCTGGTTGCTGATGCCGATGCGCAGGCGACCCGCCTCCGCCAGCGTGCTGGCACGCAGGTCGCGACGGCTGACCAGCGCATACAGCGCCACCCGCTCCGAGCCCAGCCGCCCCAGCCAGTGGAACTGCGCCTCGCGCGCCGGGGTGCGCGCCAGCGAATAGATCAGCACGTTGGGCTGGTGGCTGGCCAGCGCCATGCTGCGCGCCCACGGATAGACATGATGCTGGAACGGCAGCCCGGCATGACGCAGCAACTGCTCGACAAAGCGCGGCGCCGGCCCCTGCAGGCGCTGGCCGACGATGAAATTGAACGGCGGCGCGTCTTCGGTCACCACCTTGAGCATGGCATGTGCCCCCGCCAGCAGCGGCTGCAGGCAGCAACAGGCCAGCAACAGAGCATTCGCAAGCCGCATAAGCCCTCCGCGACGGGACAAGGGAGCCTCTTGCTGCGTTGTAGCCCACCGCGGCACGCGGCACAAGCCGGCCGCCAACAGCGCGCGCCGGCCCCGGCTCCGTAGCGCTACGGAACGCCGGCCGCCGGCGGCAATGCCATAATGGCAGCATGACACCCCTGCGCCCCTACCTGCTGCCCGCCAGCTGGCTGCTGCTGAGCCTGCTGGCGGGCGGCGTGCTGCTGCTGGCCGGCTTCAGCCAGCAACGCAGCCTGTTCCAGCAGAACAGCAGCATCGCCCACCGCCTGCTCAGCCAGAAGATGGTGCAGCACGAGGCGGTGCTGGCCACCCTCGCGCTGCAGCAACGGCCGCCGCCAGCGGCGGAACTGCTGGCCGGCCTGCGCCCGGCGATGCCGCAGCTGCTGGCGCTGGGCCTGCGGCAGGACGGCCGCTGGCTGGGCAGCGGCAGCACACCGCCGCCACTGGCCGCCACGCTGGCACGGGCGCGGCAACAGCGCCGCATCCAGACCCAGGCCGCCGGGGTCGCGCAATACTGGCTGGTGGCACCGTCCGGCTGGAGCCTGCTGCTCGACAGCCGCCGCCTGCTGGCGGCCAGCGAATGGCCGGCCACGCTGCAGCGGGTGCAGCTGCAACTGCCCGGCGGCAACAGCGTGCTGCTGAGCCAGCCGATGCCGGACTGGGGCTGGCCGATGGCGCTCTACAAGCCGCTGCCGACCAGCGCGCAGCCGTTCACCTTTCACAGCCAGCAGCGCTACGGCATCGCGCAGTGGCCGTGGCTGAGCTGGTTGGCCACGAGCGCGGCACTGGCGCTGCTGCTGGCGTGGCAGCACAGCCGCCGCCAGGCGCGGCAACAGGCGCAGCGCGAGCGGGAACAGGCAAGGTTGGCCGCGGTCAGCCGCCTCAGCACCCTCGGCGAGATGGCCGCCGGCATGGCGCACGAGCTGAACCAGCCGCTGACCGCCATCCTCGCCAACCTGCGCGCCTGCCAGCGGCTGCTGGACGACGACGACGAGCGCGACACGGTGCGCCAGGCGCTGGCCAGCAGCGCGGCGCAGGCCAAGCGCGCCGGCGACATCATCGCCCGCCTGCGCGCGCTGGTGACGCAGCAGGCGCCGCGGCCACTGGCCGCCGTCGACAGTGCCGCACTGCTGGCCTCGGTGCAGGACCTGCGCCAGGCCGAGCTGGCGGCGCTGGGCATCCGCCTGCACTGCCTCGATGCCAGCGGCGGGCGGCGGCCGCTGGCCGACAGCGTGGCGCTGGAGCAGATCGTGCACAACCTGCTGCAGAACGCGGTCGACGCGCTGGCCGGCCAGCCCGGCAGCATCGAGATCCGCGCCGACAGCGACGCCGGCCGCTACCGACTGCAAGTCAGCGACAGCGGCCCCGGCATCGCCGCCGCCGACCTGCCGCAGCTGTTCCAGCCGTTTTTCAGCACCAAAGCCGGCGGCATGGGGCTGGGACTGAGCCTGTGCGAGACACTGGCGCACAGCCTGCACGGCCAGCTCACTGCGGCCAACCTGCCCGCCGGCGGCGCCTGCTTCACGCTGCGCCTGCCGCTGGCCGACGAGGACAACGCATGAACCAGCAGCACTCTCCACTGATCTACCTGGTCGACGACGACGACGCGGTGCGCGAGGCACTGGCACTGCTGCTGAAAAGCGTCGGCCTGCGCGCCGAGGGCTTTGCCAGCCCGCAGCAGTTCCTCGCGCAGCACGACCGCCACAGCATCGGCTGCGTGGTGCTCGACATCCGCATGCCCGGCATCAGCGGGCTGGACGTGCTCGACACCCTCGCCGCCGGCAGCGACCTGCCGGTGATCATGCTCACCGGCCACGGCAACGTCGACCTCTGCCGCCGCGCGTTCAAGAACGGCGCCGAGGAATTCCTGCAGAAACCGGTCGACGACGACGTGTTCCTCGACAGCGTGCAAAAAGCGGTGCGCCAGCACATCGCCCGCCGCGACAAGCAGGCCGCCAGCCTCGCCGCGCAGCAGCGGCTGCAACGGCTGTCCGGACGCGAACTGGACGTGCTGCAGCGCATCGCCGACGGCATGACCAACAAGGAGATCGCACGCGAGCTGGCGCTGTCGCCGCGCACGGTGGAAACCTACCGCGCCAACGTGTTCGCCAAGCTGGAGGTCGACACCCTGGCGCAGCTGATCCGCCACTACCTGCTGCTGCTGCCGCAGCGCTGAGCACCGCGCCGGCAATGCGCGGCACCCCGGCGTCAAGCGCGCCGGGCGGCCCTGAGCTCGCCGCCGCTCGTGCCGCGGCCAGCCTCCGGCTCCGTACTGCTACGGAGGCCGCCGCGTAATCGACCGAATATCGCGCCGGCGGCGCAGCAGCTAAGCTGATCCTGTCGTCCCCACTCATTCCGCACAGGAGCTTGATCATGATCCGTACCCTCATCGCCGTTACCCTGCTCGCCGCCAGCGCCGCCCATGCCGCCCCGGTAACCGAACGCAATATCGCGCTGGCCGATGCGCAGAAGCTGGCCAGCGACGCGGTGGCGCAGTGCCAGGCCAAGGGCTGGAACGTCGGCGTCAGCGTGGTCGACCGCGCCGGCAACCTGAAAGCCTTCGCCCGCGCCGACAATGCCGGCCCGCACACCATCGAGGCCAGCCGTGCCAAGGCGTTCACCTCCGCCTCCGCCAAGGCGCCGACCCAGGCGATGATGGAAAACGCGCAGAAGAATCCCGGTGCGGCCAACCTCACCGACATCCCCGGCTTCCTGCTGCTGGGCGGCGGTGTGCCGCTGAAGGCCGGTAACGAGGTGATCGGCGCCATCGGCATCGGCGGCGCCCCCGGCGGCCACCTCGACGAGCAGTGCGCACTGGCCGCCATCGACGCCAACGCCGCGCTGTTCAAGTAAGCCCAGCCCGCGTTTCGCAGCATGAAAAAAGCCACGCCCAAGAGCGTGGCTTTTGTTTTCCGAGGTTGAGTTGCGGCCAGGGTTGGCCGCAGGGCATACCCGCACCAAAAACATAGCCCGGCTAAGCGCCAGGCAGCGGCCAGCCGGCCATGAAAAAGCCACGCCCGGGAGCGTGGCTTGTCAGCAACTGCGTTGCGGCCAACGTTGGCCGCAACGCTTACTCCGCCAGCGCCTGCGCCAGGTCGGCGAGGATGTCGTCGATGTCCTCGATACCAATCGACAAGCGCAGCTGGCCCTCGCGGATGCCCAGCGCCGCCTTCTGCTCCGGCGGCATGCCGCCGTGCGACATGGTGTAGCTGTGGTTGACCAGCGATTCCACCCCGCCCAGCGACTCCGCCAGCAGGAACAGCTGCAGCCGGCTGGCGACGCGGCTGGCGGCGGCGCGGCTGTCTTCCTTCAGGTAGACGGTGACGATGCCGCCGAAGCGGCGCATCTGGCGGCGGGCCAGCTCGTGGCCCGGGTGTTCGGGCAGGCCGGGGAAGAACACCTTGTCGATCGCCGGATGGTTTTGCAGGAAGGCCGCCACCTTCTCGGCGTTGTCGCAGTGGCGCTCCATGCGCAGCGCCAGCGTCTTGATGCCGCGCAGGGTCAGGAAACAGTCCTGCGGCCCCGGTACCGCGCCGGCGGCGTTCTGGATGAACTTGATCGCCTTGAACAGCGCCGCGTCGTTGACCGCCACCAGCCCCAGCAGCACGTCGGAATGGCCGCCGAGGTATTTGGTGGCAGAGTGCACCACGATGTCGGCACCCTGGTTCAGCGGGTTCTGCAGGTAGGGCGTGGCGAAGGTGTTATCCACCGCCACCACCGCTCCGTGGCGGTGCGCGATCGCCGCCAGCGCGGCGATGTCGACCATGCCCAGCAGCGGGTTGGTCGGCGTCTCCAGCCACAGCAGCCTGGTGTTGCTGCTGATGACGGCCTCAAGGTTGGCCGCATCGGACAGGTCGGCAAAGGTCACCTTGATGCCCTGCGCCGCCAGCACCTTGTCGAGGATGCGGTAGGCGCCGCCGTACAGGTCGGCCACCGCGATCACCTCGTCGCCGGGCTTGAGTGTGGCGCGCAGCACCGCGTCGATCGCCGCCATGCCGCTGGCGAAGGCGAGGCCGTGCGCCGCGTCTTCCAGCGCCGCGAAGTTGGCCTCCAGCGCCGCCCGTGTCGGGGTGCCGGTGCGGGCATAGGCGAATTCCAGCGACTCGCCCACCGCGTCGTGGGCAAAGGCGGAGGTCTGGTAGATCGGTGGCATCACCGCGCGGTTGTGCTGGTGGTAGTCAAAACCGGCGTGGATCGCCTTGGTGGCAAATTTCATGGTATCCCTCGTTTCGCTCATGGCCGCATGGGGCGCGTCAGCGGGCGTGGGCGCGGCCGAAGTGGCGCTCCACCCGTTGCTGCACCTGTTCGAACAGCGCGCTCAACACCCAGTAGATCGCCGCCGCCATCAGGTACAGCGGCAGCGGCTGGAAAGTCTGCGCGATCAGGTCCTTGGTCACCATCATCAGCTCGGAGACCGTGATCACCGACACCAGCGAGGTGTCCTTGATCAGCGAGATCAGGCTATTGGCGAGGCTGGGCACCGCCAGCCGCACCGCCTGTGGCGCGATGACGAAACGCACCGCCGGCCACCAACCCAGTCCCAGCGACAGCGCCGCGTCCCACTGCCCGCGCTCGACGCCGGCCATCGCGCCGCGCAGGCTCTCCGACAGGTAGGCGGCCACGTTCAGCGTCAGCGCCAGAATGCCGGCGGTGACCGGCTCGAACTCGATGCCGACGCTGGGCAGGCCGTAGTAGATGACAAAAATCTGCACCAGCAGCGGCGTGCCGCGCATCAGGCTGACATACAGCGCCGCCAGCTGCGACAGCAGCGGCACCTGCGCGATGCGTACCAGCGCGACGGCGAAGCCCAGCGTCAGGCCCAGCACCATCGCCGATACCGCGAACAGCAAGGTATAGCCGACCCCGGTCATCAGCACCGGGACGGCGGTCATTGCCAACTCAAGCCATTCCATCATTCATCCTTCAAATACAAACGCCTCCGCGACTGGCGGAGGCGTCAAGGTTGGCCGCAGCGCTCAGCGTGCGCCCGGAGCCTTCGATACGTCGATGCCGAACCACTTCACCGAGATTTTCTTGAAGCTGCCGTCCTTGTGCAAGGCATTCAGCGCGCCGTCCAGCGCCACCTTGAACTTCGGATTGCCCTTGGCGAACGGGATGCCCATCTGCGTCGCGCTGCCCACCGCGGCGCCTGCCTTCAGCGGCAGCTTGGCTTCCTTGATCGCGAACGGGATCAGCAGGCTGTCGTTGATGCCGGCGTCGATGCGGCCGGTGGCCAGATCCTGGAAGATTTCCGGTGCCGACGGGTAGAACTTGGACTCGATGCCGCCCTGCGCCTTCACCATCTCGGCGTAGTTGCTGCCCTGGGTCACGCCCATCTTCTTGCCGGCGAGGTCAGCCAGGCTCTTGAAGCTGCGCTTCTCGTTCTTGCGCACGATCAGCTGCGCGCTGGAGATGGTGTACGGCTGCGAGAAGTCGAACACTTCCTTGCGCTTGTCGGTGATCGACACCTGGTTCAGCACCACGTCGAACTTGCCGCCCTGCAGACCGGCCAAGAGGCCGCTCCACTCGCCGGTGATGAACTCCGGCTTCAGCTTCAGCTTCTGTGCCAGTGCCGCGCCCAGCTCCACTTCAAAACCGGTCAGCTTCTGGTCCTTGTCCTTGAAGTTGAACGGCGGATAGGTGCCTTCCAGCGCGATCTTCAGCGTGCCACGCTGCTGCACGGTGTCCAGCAGGTCGGCAGCGTAAACGTTGGCCGCAACGCCCAGCAGCGTCAGGGTAAGCAGAACTTTTTTCATTTTTTATTCCTTTTTGATATTGATTTCAAAATCAATAAAACAGAAAGAACTATAACAAAGCCGACCGCTTTGCTCCAGCCTTGGCAGCGAATGAAAACGCATAAGGAAATCACCAAAAGCGGATAACAGCGGTGCCGGGTCAGCGGCAATCCAGAGCGCGATTGTACGCAATATCCCGCGCGCTGGCGCGGAAGTATTGCCAGTCGCCGGCAAGGCGGCCCCGCCGCGCCATAGCCCGCCGGCAAAGAAAAAGCCCGGCGGCGCCGGGCTTGCTGATGCCGTCGCGGCCAGCACGGCCGGGAACGGGCTTAGACGTTGAACAGGAAGTTCAGCACGTCACCGTCCTGTACCACGTAGTCCTTGCCTTCGGCGCGCATCTTGCCGGCTTCCTTGGCCTTGGCTTCGCCGCCGTAGGCGACGAAATCAGCGTAGGAGATGGTCTGAGCGCGGATGAAGCCGCGTTCGAAGTCGGTGTGGATCACGCCGGCCGCCTGCGGCGCGGTATCGCCGACGTGGATGGTCCAGGCGCGCACTTCCTTCACCCCGGCGGTGAAGTAGGTCTGCAGGCCCAAGAGCTTGTAGCCGGTACGGATCAGGCGGTTGAGGCCCGGCTCTTCCAGGCCCATGTCGGCGAGGAATTCCACCTTGTCGGCATCGTCCAGATCAGCGATTTCGCTCTCGATGGCGGCACACAGCGCCACCACCGGCGCGCCTTCCGCCTCGGCCAGCGCCTTCAGCTTGTCCAGGTGCGGGTTGTTGTCAAAACCGTCTTCCGCCACGTTGGCGACATACATCGCCGGCTTGATGGTCAGCAGGCACAGCGGCTTGAGCAGCGCGATCTCGTCCGCGTCCAGCTTCATGCTGCGTACCGGCTTGCCTTCGTTCAGGTGCGGCATCAGTTTTTCCAGCAGCGCCACCAGCTTCTGCGCGTCCTTGTCGCCGGCGCGGGCCTTCTTGCCGTCGCGGATGATCGCCTTTTCCACCGCCGACATGTCGGCCAGCGCCAGTTCGGTGCCGATGGTTTCCAGGTCGGCGATCGGATCGACACGACCGGCAACGTGCACCACGTTGTCGTCGTCGAAGCAGCGCACCACGTTGACGATGGCGTCGGTCTCACGGATGTTGGCCAGGAACTTGTTGCCGAGGCCCTCGCCCTTGGAGGCGCCAGCCACCAGACCGGCGATGTCGACGAATTCGACAATGGCCGGCTGGGTCTTCTGCGGGTTGACGATCTTGCACAGCTCGTCCAGACGCGGATCCGGTACTTCCACGATGCCGACGTTCGGCTCGATGGTGCAGAACGGATAGTTGGCCGCTTCGATACCGGCCTTGGTCAGTGCATTGAACAGGGTGGACTTGCCGACGTTGGGCAGACCGACAATACCGCATTTCAGACTCATGGGAATTCCTCGAATTTTCCGGCCTGCGCGCTTGGCGCCGCAGGCATTGACCGGTGGCATTGTACCACCTGGCCGATCATTTTTTGTGCACTCTGGCTTGGCCGCAGGCTGCGGCCAACGTTTACTTGGCGGCGGTGTGCAGCGTTTTCATCGCCGCCGCGCTGTTGCCGGCCAGCACGTCCGGCATCACCTGCAGCGCCTTGGCGATGGCGTCGTCGATCGCCTGCTGCTCTTCGGCGCGCGCCTTTTTCAGCACGAAGTTGGCGACCTCGTTACGGTCGCCGGGATGGCCGATGCCCAGGCGCAGGCGCCAGAAGTTGGGCGAACCGAGCTTGGCGATGATGTCCTTCAGCCCGTTGTGGCCGCCGTGGCCACCGCCCTGCTTCAGCCGCGCCGCGCCCGGCGGCAGGTCCAGCTCGTCGTGCACCACCAGGATTTCTTCCGGCGCGATCTTGTAGAAACGCGCCAGCGCGCCCACCGCCTGGCCGGACAGGTTCATGTAGGTCATCGGTTTTAGCAGCCACAGATCGCCTGTGGCCAACGTGGCGCGCGATACCTCGCCGAAATACTTGCCCTCGCCACGCAGCGGCGTCTTGTGCTGCCAGGCCAGTTCGTCCACCAGCCAGAAGCCTGCGTTATGGCGCGTTCTTTCGTATTCCGGCCCGGGATTTCCCAGTCCCACCACCAGACGGATTGCCGACATTCTCTTGACCCCAACAATGAAAAACCCGCTGCAGAGAGTATCAGCAGCGGGCCTCGTACCGCACCGTCAAACGGTGAGGCGCTTAAGCATTACACGCGAGCGAAGTCGATGTGCAGCACCAGTTGCTTGAACGGGTGGTTCTGGAAAGCAGCAACTTTAACTTGCTCTTTCTGACCGTCGATCACCAGTTCCAGCACTTCGTTGTGGAAGGCTTCGGTTTTCAGCGCGTAGTACATGGTGTTGTGGTCCAGGGTGATGGACACGGCTTCTTTACCTGCGCCGTAAACAACAGCAGGGGTTTGACCAGCGCGACGCAGGCGGCGGCTCGCACCAGTACCTTCCAGAACGCGCTTGGTAGCGATAACTTCGATTGCCATTTGAATAACTCCAGTTAGCTTTGCAGCTTGATTTAAATCTCCAGCCCACCGCGACCAGTGGGCTGAACGTTTACGGCAGGCAGGCGCCCGACGAAACCAGATCCTCATTGAAGAGGTAGGACACCGATTCTTCGTTGTTGATGCGACGCAGGGTTTCTGCGATCAGGCCACCAATCGATACCACGCGGATGCGGGTGCTCTGCTTGGCTTGCGCCGACAGCGGAATGGTATCGGTAATCACGACCTGGTCGATGTCCGAATTGTTGATGCGATCCACGGCCTGTCCGGAGAAGATGGCGTGGGTTGCGTAAGCCAGTACGCGCTCGGCACCACGCTCTTTCAGCGCGGAAGCGGCCTTGCACAGCGTATTGGCAGTGTCGATCATGTCGTCGATGATCAGGCAGGTACGACCCTGCACATCACCGATGATGTTCATCACTTCGGCCACGTTGGCTTTCGGACGACGCTTGTCGATGATGGCCAGATCGGTATTCAGCGCCTTGGCCACGGCACGGGCACGGACCACGCCACCGACGTCCGGGCTGACCACGATCAGGTCTTCGATGCGCTGCGAGCGGATGTCTTTCAGCAGCACCGGGGTGGCATACACGTTATCCACCGGCATGTCGAAGAAGCCCTGGATCTGGTCGGCGTGCAGGTCAACGGTCAGCACGCGGTCGATACCGGCGCTGGTCAGCATGTTGGCCACCAGTTTGGCGGTAATCGGCACCCGGGCAGAGCGCGGACGACGATCCTGGCGGGCGTAACCGAAGTACGGAATCGCGGCGGTGATACGACCGGCGGAGGCGCGTTTCAGCGCGTCGGCCATGGTCAGGATCTCCATCAGGTTGTCGTTGGTCGGCGCACAGGTCGACTGCAGGATGAACACGTCGCGACCGCGCACGTTCTCCAGCAGCTCAACGGCGACTTCGCCATCGCTGAATTTGCCGACATCGGCACGTCCCAGCGAAATGTCGAGGTGCTTGACCACGTTTTGCGCCAGTTCCGGATTTGCCGTCCCGGTGAAGACCATCAAACTATCGTATGCAGCCATAAAAGAATTGCCTTAAATCGGTAGATAAAGAAAAAGCGTGTAAGGAGCCTTACACGCTTTTTTTCTTAGTTTACTCTCGTAAGCCTGGCTGAGGAGGAAGGATTCGAACCTTCGCATGCCGGAATCAAAATCCGGTGCCTTAACCAACTTGGCGACTCCCCAGTATTCTTTAAATTGTGCAGGGTATTGGCTGAGGAGGAAGGATTCGAACCTTCGCATGCCGGAATCAAAATCCGGTGCCTTAACCAACTTGGCGACTCCCCA
>NZ_JANFNU010000002.1:0-84967 GCF_024437575.1 Vogesella sp. AC12 | reverse complement strand
CAGTAGCACTGCTATTCCCCGTCAAACATCGGATGTGCTGCCAACCCCTTGGCAACAAAGCCGCTGAATCGTGACGACAAGGACTGATATACTGTTTTTGCTTGATCTTCGTTACCGCATTCCAGAAATACACAGGCTCCGGAACCGGTCATCAACGGCGAGCCACATTCTCTTAATGCGCTCAAGGCTTCATTTACCGCTGGATACATTTGGCAAACAACGCTTTGCAAATCGTTTTGTTTTTGCGGCGTCGTTGCTAGGGTTCGCATTATGGAGAAACTGGCCTGCCCTGTCAACACCTGACGTGAAAATTCCTTGAAAACCGTCGCCGTCGGCACATGCACTGTTGGGTGCAACACCACATACCAGGCCGCCGGCAGGCTGATCTCGCTCAGCTGCTCACCGATGCCGGTGGCGCGCGCATTGCGCCCGAAGATGAACACCGGCACGTCGGCCCCCAGCTGTACGCCCAGCTGCATCAGCGCCGCGCGCGACAGGCCGCAGCCCCACAGGCGGTTGAGTGCCAGCAGCACCGTCGCCGCATCGGAAGAGCCACCGCCGAGGCCTCCGCCCATCGGGATGCGCTTGTGCAGGCGCAGGCTGGCGCCCAGCGTGCTGCCGCTGGCCTGCTGCAACAGCCGCGCCGCACGCACGGTCAGATCGCTGTCCGCCGGCACACCGGGGATAGGGTTCAGCAGCACGATGTCGCCGTCGTCGCGCAGCGCGATGTCGATGCTGTCGCACAGGTCGATGAAGCGGAAATCGCTGTCCAGCAGGTGATAGCCATCGTCACGCTTGCCGGTGATCAGCAGGTTGAGGTTGAGTTTGGCCGGAGCGGGAAAGGCATGAAAAACGGAATCGGTCATGGCAAAGCGGGGGCAACGGGTAGCAGGGGAACAAACTGGCGCCAGTCGGACAGCACCAGACGGATGGTCAGGCCCTCGCGCTCCAGCTCGACGCGGCGCGGCTGGGCAAGGTTGGCCGCATCGCGGTGGATGCGGATCAGCCAGCCCTGCTGCTGCAGGTGGCCTTCCGGGGTGGTGGTGTAGGGAAACTGCGGCGCCGGGTGGCCGCGCACCCACCACACCAGATTGGCCAGCGGCAGCGGCCAGCCCAGCTGGCGCTCGGTCAGCGTCTCGACATCGCTGGCGAACTGCTGCTGGCCGTCGGCCAGCAGGGTGACGCCATGACTGTCGCGGTGCAGGCTGGCCACGGTATTGCCCACCGGCGTCTTGATCGCCAGCTGGTCGTCGTCCACGGTGTGCTGCCAGTCAAAGCCGGCAACATGCCCCTTGCCGTCCAGATTCACCGCCAGCCGGCCGGCGACGTCGAAAGGCTGGTCCTGCACCTGTGGCTGCAGCGGTGCCGCAGTGGACGGCACTTCCTGAAACGAGGCACAGCCAGCGAGCAGCCACAGCGGCAGCAGCAGTAACAGCCAACGCGCGATCATGGCTGCAGGCGTTGCAGGGTTTCACGCAGCACCGGGTGATCCGGCTCCTTCTTGCGCGCCTCGGCCCACAGCTTGCGCGCCTCGTCGAGGCGCCCGGACTGCCACAGCACCTCGCCCAGATGGGCGGCCACTTCGGCGTCCGGCATGCTGGCGTAGGACGCCTGCAGGTATTGCAGCGCCTGTTCCAGCTTGCCGAGCTTGTAGTACACCCAGCCCAGGCTGTCGAGGATCATCGGATCGTCCGGTGCCGCCTGGTGCGCCTTCTCCACGTAGGCCAGTGCCTCGCGGTAGCGGGTGGTGTGGTTGCTGAGCGCGTAACCCAGCGCATTCAGCGCGTGCACGTGGTCCGGCACCAGCTCCAGCACCTGCAGCAGGTCTTTTTCCGCCAGCGCAAACTGTCCGTCCAGCTCCGACAGCAGCGCGCGGTCGTACAGCAGTTCGGTGGCACGCGGCTGGCGTTGCAGGCCCTGGTTCAGCAGCGTCATCGCCTGCGCGCGGTCGCCGGCATTCTTGGCGATCTGCGCCTGCAGCGTGACCACCCGCACCAGCTGGTTGCCGTCGTTGCCCAGTGGCTGCAGGTCGTTGATCGCCTGCTGCCAGTTGCCGTCCGCCGCGTCCAGCTGTGCCAGGCGCAGCCGTGCCGGCAGGTAGTTCTCGCCCTGCCCCACCTGCTGGTACCAGTGGCGCGCCTGTTGCGGTTGTTTCTGTTCGTCCGCCAGCTGGCCCAGGGTGTAGCGCAGGGTGTCGGCATCGGCGTAACCGGCCAGCAGCGAGGCCTCCAGCTGGCGGCGCGCCAGCGGCAGGTTGCCGTTCTGGAACGCCAGCAGGCCGGCCATGTTTAGCAGTTCGGCCTGTTTCGGATATTGTTGCAGCGCCTTTTCGGCGTGGCGCTGGGCGTCGGTGTAGCGCTTCTCGCTGGCCAGCAACCGTACCATGGTCAGGTTCAGCTCCAGACTGGCGGCGGGACGCAGTTGCAGCTGCGCCTGCAGGAAGTCTATGGCGCCAGGCACCGAGTGGCGGCGCAGGCGGTCGACCTGCCACAGCAGCGGCAGATCCCACGTCGGGGCAATCTTGGCGAGACGGGCGAACTCCTTGTCGACCTCGGCCTGCTCACCGGCCTCGGCGGCCACCGCCAGATGGGCAAAGCGCGCTTCCGGCAGTTCCGGATAGCGCTCGGCCAGGTCGCTGACCAGTTTCGCCGCGGCGACCCGGTCCGGCTGCCGCGCCAGCAGCCGCGCCAGCTGCACGAAGATGGCACCGGCGCGCGCCGGTTGCCGCGCCAGCATGCCTTCCACCAGCGGCTGGCTTTCCGCCAGCTTGCCGGCACGCAGCAGCGCGATCAGCAGCTGTTCGCGTGCCGAATCGGCATCCGGGTCCAGCTCGATCCACAAGGCCAGCGCCTCGGAGGCCTGGCGCACGTTGCCGGAGAACATCGCGAATTCGGAGGCGCGCTGCGCCACGCGCGGGTCGCGGGTTTCGCGCGCCAGTTGCAGATAGGTTTCCGCGGCGACACCGGCGCCGCCGCGCTGCACCACGATCTCGCCGGCCAGCAGGCCGTACAGCCACTCCTCGCTCAGCTCCAGCTTGGGAATGCGCGGGTTGTCGACCGTTTCCTCCTCGACCGCCTCGTCGGCGAGATCCTCGACCACCGCTTCCGCGCTGACGGACGACGCGGGGGGAGCGGGCGGGACACTGGCGCAGGCGACCAGGGCAAGGGGGGCAAGTGCTGCGGCGATACGGAGTAGTGCGTTCATGCTTGGCCTAAACATCGGTTCAGACGGGTAGAATACCACGCCCATTCATTTAATCATGCTCACGGCAAGGAAAACTGCAATGCCGGAATTGCCAGAAGTCGAAACCACCTGTCGCGGCATCACACCCCTGCTGCTGCACGCCACCATCCGTGGCGTGACCGTGCGCGAGGCGCGCCTGCGCTGGCCGGTGCCGCCGGATCTGGCGGCCAACCTGACCGGCCGCCGCGTACTCGGCATCAGCCGCCGCGCCAAGTACCTGCTGGTCGACTTCGAACACGGCACGCTGATCCTGCATCTGGGCATGTCCGGCAGCCTGCGCTTTGTGGCGCCGGGCGCGCCGCCGGAAAAGCATGACCATGTAGACATCGATCTGGGGCAAACGGTTCTGCGTTATCGCGATCCGCGCCGCTTTGGCGCCATCCTGTGGCAGCAGGGTCCGATCGAGGCGCACCCGCTGCTGACGCAGCTGGGGCCGGAGCCGCTGTCGTACGCCTTCGACGGCGCGGTGTTGCAGCAGGCGATCCAGCGCCGCGGCAGCGCCATCAAGCTGGCGATCATGGACAACCACGTGGTGGTCGGCGTCGGCAACATCTACGCCAACGAAGCGCTGTTCCACGCCGGCATTCACCCGGCCCGCGCCGCCAACGGCCTCAGCGGCGAGGAATGCGCGCGGCTGGCCGCCGAGATCAAGACGGTGCTGGCGCGCGCCATCGACGCCGGCGGCAGCACACTGCGCGACTTTGTCGACGCCAAGGGTAAACCGGGCTACTTCCAGCAAAGCTATATGGTCTACGGCCGCCGCGACCTGCCCTGCCACGTCTGCGGCAGCCTGATCCGCGAGCTGCGCCAGGGGCAGCGCAGCTCCTGCTTTTGCCCGCATTGCCAGCCGTGTTAAATTGCGCCGCGTCGCCTGACTGATAAAGCCTATCGTGCATCGTCCCACCTCCTGGCCTACCCGCCTGCTCCGCCTCGGCCGCCTCGGCATGCACTTGCTGCGCGGCCTGCTGGTGATCGCCACCCGCTACCCGCACCTGTCGCAACCGGCCCGCGCGGTGATCACCCAGCGCTGGTCGCGCCACCTGCTGCACATCCTGGCGATCAAGGTGCGCGTCCACGGCACGCCGCCGGCGGTGTATCCGGCCAACACGCTGGTGGTCGCCAACCACATCTCGTGGCTGGACATCTTCGCGCTCAACAGTGTCACCGTGTCGCGCTTCGTGGCGAAGAAGGAGCTGCGCGACTGGCCGCTGGCCGGTTTCCTGATCAAGAACGCCGGCACCCTGTTCATCGACCGCAACAACCGCCGCGACGCCAGCCGCGTCAACGAGCAGCTGGCCAAGGCCTTGCAGGACGGCGGCTGCATGGCGGTATTCCCGGAGGCCACCACCTCCGACGGCCGCAGCCTGCTGCCGTTCAAGCCCTCGCTGTTCGAGGCCTCGCGCCTGGCTCACGCCACGGTGCAGCCGGTGGCGATCCGCTACCTGACGCCCGGCGGCCACTACTGCGCCGCCGCCGCCTACGCCGGTGACACCAGCTTCTGGCAGAGCCTGTGCCTGATCCTGGCCAGCCGCGCCATGGTGGTGGAGCTGAGCTACACCGCCGCCATCCCGCCCTACGACACCGCGCTGGCCAGCCGCTTCCAGCTGTCGGAAACCGCGCGCGACGCCATCCGCGACGCACTGCAGCTGCCGGCCGAGCCCGTCGTCGCCGCCGAATAGCCGCCCTGGCCAGCCCCGGCCGGCCCGCACGCCGCCGGCATGGGGCATCACCGATGCTGCACCGCAACCATGCCAGCCTGCTAGCCGGAAAAAGCCAATACGGAGATTCCCCAATAGGGTTTTCCGCGATGGGGAAATACCCAATGTTGGCGCCCTGCCCGCCTGCCGCATGATCCTCGCCAAGACGCCAACACAGCGTGGGCGACCATCACGGCGCCAGACACAGGAGAGTGCACCATGCAGAAAAAACCGTTCTACAAGAGCCTGTATTTTCAGGTCATTGTCGCCATCGTACTGGGGGTCACCCTCGGACACCTGATGCCGGAACTCGGCGCCAAACTCAAGCCACTGGGTGACGGCTTCATCAAGCTGGTGAAGATGATGATCGCGCCGATCATTTTCTGCACCATCGTGGTCGGCATTGCCGGCATGGAAGACATGAAAAAGGTTGGCCGCGTCGGCGGCAAGGCCTTGCTGTACTTTGAAGTGGTGACCACGCTGGCGCTGGCCATCGGCCTGCTGGTGGTGAACTACGTGCAGCCGGGTGCCGGCATGAACGTGGACCCGAGCACGCTGGACGCCGGTGCCATCGCCAAGTACACCGAAAAGGCCGCCGGCCAGAGCACGGTGGACTTCATCCTGCACGTGATTCCGCAAAGCGCG
Source organism: Vogesella sp. AC12 (assembly GCF_024437575.1). NCBI lineage: Bacteria > Pseudomonadati > Pseudomonadota > Betaproteobacteria > Neisseriales > Chromobacteriaceae > Vogesella > Vogesella sp. AC12. Next base: position 79,382 of record NZ_JANFNU010000002.1, on the reverse strand, counting down.
ATCGGCGCCTTTGCCGAAGGCGAGATCCTGCAGGTGCTGCTGTTCTCGGTGCTGTTCGGCGCCGGCCTGTCGCTGATGGGCGAGCAGGGCAAACCGGTACTGGGCTTCTTTGAAAAAGTGTCGCACGTGCTGTTCGCGATGATCGGCTTCATCATGAAGCTGGCCCCGATCGGTGCCTTTGGCGCGATGGCGTTCACCATCGGCAAATACGGCGTCGGCAGCCTGGTGCAGCTGGCATCGCTGATGGGCACCTTCTACCTGACCTGCGTGCTGTTCGTCGGCCTGGTACTGGGCAGCATCGCCCGCTTCTACGGTTTCAGCGTGTGGAAGCTGATCAAGTACATCAAGGAAGAGCTGCTGATCGTGCTGGGCACCTCGTCGTCCGAATCCGCGCTGCCGCGCCTGATGACCAAGCTAGAACAGCTGGGCTGCGCCAAGCCGGTCGTCGGCCTGGTGGTACCGACCGGTTACTCCTTCAACCTCGACGGCACCTCGATCTACCTGACCATGGCGGCGATCTTCATCGCCCAGGCATGCAATATCGACCTGACCCTGACGCAAGAGCTGACCATCCTCGGCGTGCTGCTGCTGACCTCCAAGGGTGCCGCCGGCGTCACCGGCTCCGGCTTCATCACCCTGGCCGCCACCCTGGCGGTGGTACCGGAAATCCCGGTTGCCGGCCTCGCGCTGATCCTCGGCATCGACCGTTTCATGTCCGAAGCCCGTGCCATCACCAACCTGATCGGCAACGCGGTGGCCACCGTGGTGGTCGCCAAGTGGGAAGACTCGCTGGACGTGGCTCAGATGCAGCGCGAGCTCGCCAACCCGACACCGATCAACCACGGTGCACCGGTACAAGCGCCGCACCTGATCCGCGAAGTATCGCAAGAACTGAGCTAATCCCGGCCAAAAGCCAAACACAAAGCCCCTGTCGCGAGACAGGGGCTTTTTTCTTGCGGCCAACGTTGGCCGCAACCGCCGCGCCTTACTTGGGCTTACTTGGGCTTACTTGACTTTGCCGATCTGGCGGTACGGCGGGCACGGCAGCGAGAACTGGGCGCGGTCTTCCAGCCGCACCGCGGTCAGGCGGCCGCCCCACAGGCAGCCGCTGTCGATGGCCAGCACGTCCTCTGTCAGCATCAGCCCCAGCGCCGACCAGTGGCCGCAGACGATGGGCGTGTCCATGCTGCGCCGCCCGTCCACCGCGAACCACGGCCGCAGCTGCGCCGGCGCGCCGTCCAGCTCGCCCTTGTAGGACAGGTCCAGCTCGCCGTCGCTGTTGATGAAGCGCATCCGCGTCATCGCGTTGATGATCAGCCGCCAGCGGTCCATGCCCTTCAGCTCGCCGTGCCAGCGCGCCGGCTTGTTGCCGTACAGCTTGGCGAACAGCTTGCGGTAGTCCTTGCCGGACAGCTCGTCCTCCACCTCCTCCGCCAGCCGCAGCGCCTTGTTGATGCTCCACTCCGGCAGCAGGCCGGCGTGCACCATCGCGTAGCCCTGTTCGTAGATCATCAGCGGCTGGCAGCGCAGCCAGTCCAGCAGCAGCTTGCTGTCGGCGGCGTCCAGCACGTCGTTAATGGTGTCGTCGCTGTGGATCTTGCCGTAGCCCTCGGCCACCGCCAGCAGGTGCAGGTCGTGGTTGCCGAGCACCATCTGCGTGCAGTCCTGGTGCTCGAACACCCAGCGCAGCACCGCCAGCGATTCCGGGCCGCGGTTGACCAGGTCGCCGGTCAGCCACAGCGTGTCGCGGCCGGGGTTGAATTCAATCTGGCGCAGCAGCGCCATAAAGGGCGTGAAGCAGCCCTGCAAATCGCCAATCGCGTAGGTGGCCATGTGTTGTTGTCCTGTTGATGAATGCGGCCAACCTTGGCCTGAGAGCCGGTTCACAATCTGCTGTGCTTCGGCGATACCGCGTTGAAAACGCCTTCGGAATGCTCATTGACCCCATGTCAACTCTGCTTCCTCAGCCGTTTTCGCCTTGTCTCGCTCTAGCTCGCTAGATCGTGAGCACGCTCTGAGCCCTGCCGCAACGTCGCGCCCGCCGCGATTGCCACGGCAGCGCGCCGGCCGCCAATGATAAAGGAAAGCGCATGGCCGTATCGTGCCGCTGGCTCTACAATGCGCGTTGTCCATGAAAGATTGACGACACCTCATGTCCCTGCTGCAACTGAATCCGCCGCAACGCGCCGCCATCATGTCGCTGGACGGCCCGCTCCTGGTGCTGGCCGGCGCCGGCTCCGGCAAGACGCGGGTGATCACCCAGAAGATCGAGTACCTGATCCGCGAGGGCAATTACGACGCGCGCAACATCGCCGCCATCACCTTCACCAACAAGGCGGCGCGCGAGATGCTGGAGCGCGTCGGCAAGCTGATGAACAGCCGCGAGCTGAAGGGCATCACCGTGTCGACCTTCCACTCGCTGGGCATGCAATTGCTGCGCCAGGAGGCGCCGCACCTCGGCTACAAGCCGCAGTTCTCCATCCTCGACAGCTACGACGCCGCCAAGATCATCTCCGACGTGCTCAAGACCACGCACAAGGACGAGGTGCGCAAGGTGCAAAGCCGCATCTCGCTGTGGAAGAACGAGCTGCTCGGCCCCGACGCCGCCATCGTGCAGGCCGACAACGAGTTCGACCGCATCTGCGCGATGACCTACGCCAGCTACCAGACCACGCTCACCGCCTACCAGGCGATGGACTTCGACGACCTGATCCGCTTCCCGGTCGAGCTGTTCCTGAGCAACGCCGAGGTGCTGCAGAAGTGGCAGCACAAGCTGCGCTACCTGCTGATCGACGAATACCAGGACACCAACACCTGCCAGTACCAGCTGGTGAAGCTGCTCACCGGCGCGCGCGGCATGTTCACCGCGGTGGGCGACGACGACCAGTCGATCTACGCCTGGCGCGGCGCCAACATGGAAAACCTGCGCCTGCTGCAGCACGACTTCCCCAGGCTGAAGGTGATCAAGCTGGAGCAGAACTACCGCTCCACCGCCCGCATCCTGCGTGCCGCCAATTCGGTGATATCCAACAACCCCAAGCTGTTCGAGAAGCAGCTGTGGAGCGAATTGGGCCTGGGCGAGCCGATCCACGTGGTGCAGTGCAAGGACGAGGAGCACGAGGCCGACGTGGTGGTACAGCGGCTGGTCGCCCACAAGTTCGAGCACCGCACCGAATTCAAGGACTACGCCATCCTCTATCGCGGCAACTACCAGGCACGCATCTTCGAGCAGGCGCTGCGCAATCAGCGCATCCCCTACCAGATGGCCGGCGGGCAGAGCTTCTTCGACAAGCCGGAAATCAAGGACGTGCTGTCCTACCTGCGCCTGATCGCCAACCCCGACGACGATCCGGCCTTCATCCGCGCGCTGACCACGCCCAAGCGCGGCGTCGGCGCCACCACGCTGGAGCGGCTGGGCGCCTGGGCCGGCCAGCGCGGCAACAGCCTGTTCGCCGCCGCGCACGAGGAAGGCTTCCAGCTGCAGGTCGGTGCCGCGCAGCTGGCGCCATTGCAGGACTTCTGCCGCTTCATCGTCAACCTGGAATACCGCGCCACGCGCGAGCCGGCCGGTGAACTGGTGATGGAGATGCTGAAGGCGATCGGCTTCGAGGCCTGGCTGTACGACAGCGAGGACAGCCAGCGCGCCGCGGAAGTGAAGTGGAAAAACGTGATGGACCTGGTGGCGTGGCTGCAGAAGAAGGGCGATGCCGACGGCAAGAACCTGATCGAGCTGTCGCAGACCATCGCGCTGATCACCATGCTGGAAGGCCGCGACGAGGGCGAGGTCGACGCGGTGAAGATGTCGACCCTGCACGCGTCGAAAGGGCTGGAATACCCGCACGTGTTCCTGATCGGCTGCGAGGAAGGCATCCTGCCGCACAGCGAATCGGTGGACAACGGCATGGTGGAGGAAGAACGGCGGCTGATGTACGTCGGCATCACCCGCGCCCAGCGCAGCCTGACGCTGACCTACTGCGTCAAGCGCCGCCGCGCCGGCGAGTGGCTGTTCGTCGAGCCGTCGCGCTTCATCGGCGAGATCAACGGCGACGACATCCGCCACTTCGGCAAACCTGGCGCCGAGCCCATCGTCAGCAAACGCGAAGGCAAGAGCAAGCTGGCCAGCCTGATGGCCAGCCTCGACAGCAAGGTGCAGAAGCCGGAGGAGTGAGCACGGCGTTGCGGCCAACGTTGGCCGCAATAAAAAACGCCGCGCAACAGCGCGGCGTTTTTGATGACAACTGCCGGCAACTTACTTGGCGGCGTTGGTCAGGTATTCCACGGCAGCCTTGAATTCGGCATCGGAGCCGCTGTAGCCGCCCTTGGCCGGCATCGCGTTGAGGCCCTTGGTAGCGGAAGCCACCAGACCGTCCAGGCCCTTGGCCAGACGTGGCGCCCAGGCGGCCTTGTCGCCGAACTTTGGTGCGCCGGCCGCGCCGCTGTCATGGCAGGCCATGCACACGCTGGCGTACACCTTCTTGCCCACCACCGCCGGATCCGCAGCCGCGGCGCCTTCGGCACCACCTACTGGCGGCTCGGTGAACTGGCCACCGGCGGCGTTACCCATATAGGCCACCGCGCGTTTCAGCTCGTCGTCGGACAGGTCAGCCGCGCCGCCCTTGGCCGGCATCGCGTTGAAGCCTTCCAGTGCGTGCTTGACCAGGGTATCCCAGCCCTGTGCCACGCGCGGTGCCCAGGCACCGGCATCACCGAATTTCGGTGCGCCAGCCAGGCCGGCGCCGTGACAGGAAATGCAAATGCCGCTGTAAACCTGCTGGCCGGTGCGCATGCCCGGAGGCGCGTCGCTGGCCACGGATTCGCCGATCGGCTTGAGGCGGGCGGCAACGGCTTCCTTGCTCATCACTTCCGCATTGACATCAAAACCGCTGGTGGCCAGTTTCGCCAGCAACCAGATACCCACCACGACCAGTACGACGATACCGAGCAAGATCGTGACGATCTGGCCTGGCGCTTTGGTTTCGTTACTCATTCCAGCCTCGCTGTAATAATGTCATTCAAAAATTGGGGAAATTATACGGAAAGCCCCCGCACAAGGCAAAGGCGCCAGGAACTTTCCGGAAATCCGTGAAACCGGCAGTCACGACTGGACGCTGGGCGCCGCTTTGCGCTATGATCCGCCTGCTTTTTTGCGCAGCACCCGTAGCTCAGTTGGATAGAGTGTCAGTTTCCGAAGCTGAAGGTCAGTGGTTCGATCCCACTCGGGTGCGCCAATCCGCCGGATTATCCGGCATCCCGCCGCAGTGTTCTTTGCGGATTGTCAAAGCAGCCTCCTCGCTGCGTCTCCCCTCGCTGTCAGCTGCATTTATATACCCTGAGCATGTTCCGTGCGCAGGCAATCGCCGCGACTGTTGCACATGCACACGCCGGCACGCGCGCCAGATGCCATCCTGCTGCAAATTCCTGCCCGTCGCGGCAAATCTCCGTAAGATGTCGCCTTCACGAAAACAGGCAGGAGATGTCATGCAGTTGCAAGCCGTTACCGCCGCACTCGAACAGATCGTGTGCTACGACAAGACTGGTTATTCCCCTCTTGAACTCGCAGGTCAGCGTATCGGCTGTGTCAACGACATCTGGCGCGAACGCCTGCTGGCGCAGGAAGCGGCGATCTTCCGCGAGGAAAACGGCGTGCTGAAGGCGCTGGATGACGAAGCCGACTTTGCCGCGCGCAGCGCCACTCTCACCGCCGCCACGCTGCGCTGGCGCGATGCCGGCTGGCTCAACGGCTGGCGCGACGAGAAATTCACCGCCTACTTCACCGACGGCACGCCGGCCTTCGAAATGGAGCGCGCCGCGTTCCGCCCGCTGGGTCTGACCAGCCGCGCGGTGCACCTCAACGGCCTGCAGCGCATGGCCGACGGCGAGATCCGCATGTGGGTCGGCCGCCGCAGCCCGTTCAAGGACGTGGCGCCCAACCGCCTCGACAACCTGATGGGCGGCGGCATCGCCGCCGGCGAGAGCATCCAGATCGCGCTGGAGCGCGAGGGCTGGGAAGAAGCCGGCATTCCGCCGACACGGCTGGAACTGCTGCCGCAGACCGCGCTGCTGCTGGCCGAGCGCCCGGTGCCGCGCGGCCTGCACCGCGAATGGCTGTACGTGTTCGACCTGTGGCTGAAGGAAGGCGAAATCCCGCAGAATCAGGACGGCGAAGTGGCCGAGCACGTGCTGATGCCGCTGCCAGAAGTGGAACAGCATCTGGTCAACGGTCAGTTCATGAGCGATGCCGCGCTGACCGCCATCGATTGCATGGCGCGGCTGGGCTACTGGGGCGACGATACCGCGTTGCACGCGCTACTGGCCGGCGTGCGCGGCGTGCCCGGCACCGACACCGCCGGCCGCTGAGAACCTGCTCACGGTCTGCGGCGCCTCGTGAAACGTTGTGCGGTGAGTACGGCGTCGGCATGCGTGTTTAAAGCCGGATAAACGCCGCTTCCTCAGCCGTTTTCGCCTTGGTCTCGCGTAAGCGCGAGATCGTGAACACGTTCCAAGCCAACACCAGGTTGGCTGCAGCCCTTGCGGCCAACCTTGCCGCCTGCCGCGACGGGTGGATTTTTGCTACAGTGACCGTCTTTCCCCGTAGCCAAGCCGCCGCGTCATGACCGCCTTTACCAGCTGCAACCCTGCCTCCGGCGAGGTGGTGTACACCCGCCCCGCCCTGTCCGCCGATTCCCTGCCGCCACAACTGGCCGCGCTGCGCCGCGCGCAGCACGCGTGGTCGCACCTTGCGACCGCCGAACGCGCCGAACGCCTGCTGCTGCTGGCCGACCAGCTGGCGGCCAGCCGTCATGCGCTGGCGGCCCTGGTGTCGCTGGAAGTGGGCAAGCTGGAACGCGAATGCCTGGCCGAGATCGACAAGTCGGTGCAGCTGATCCGCTACTACGCCGACCTGGCACCGACGCTGCTGGCCAGCAAGGACATCGCCACCGGCGCCAGCAAAAGCGGCGTCGCCTTCGAGCCGCTGGGCATCGTGCTGGCGATCATGCCGTGGAACTACCCGATCTGGCAGGTGCTGCGCTTTGCGGTGCCGGCGCTGATGTCCGGCAACGCCTGCCTGGTGAAGCCGGCGCCGTCGGTGCCGCAGTGCAGCGCGCTGCTGCTGGACATCGTGCGCCGCGCCGGGCTGGCGGTGCTGGACGTGGCGTGGATCGACCACGAGGCGGTGGACGACGCGATCCGCGGCTGCGACGCGGTCGCCTTCACCGGCTCCACCACCACCGGGCGCCAGATCGCCGCCATGGCCGGTCGTCACCTGAAAAAGACGGTGCTGGAGCTGGGCGGCAGCAACCCGTTCATCGTGCTGGCCGACGCCGATGTCGAGGCCGCCGCCAGCGAGGCCGCACACTCGCGCTTTCGCGACGCCGGCCAGAGCTGCAACGCCGCCAAGCGCATGATCGTGGTGCCGGAGATCGCCGACGATTTTGTCGCCGCCTTCCTGGAACACGTCCGCGCGCTGGTGCCCGGCCACCCGGCCGACGCCGCCACCACGCTGGCGCCGCTGACCCGCGCCGACCTGCGCGAGGCGCTGCACGCGCAGGTGCTGGACGCGCAGGGCCACGGCGCGCAGCTGCTGGCCGGCGGCATCATGCCGCACGGCGCCGGCTTCTACTACCCGGCCACGGTGCTGGACCACGTCAACAGCGCCTGCCGTATCTACCACGAGGAGGTGTTCGGCCCGGTGGCCAGCATCCTGCGTGCGGCCAACGTTGACGACGCCATCCGCCTCGCCAACGACACCCCGTTCGGCCTCGGCGCCACCATCTTCAGCGCCGACACCGAGCAGGCGTGGCGGCTGGGGCGCGAGATCGAGGCCGGCGCGGTGTTCATCAACCGCTACACCAGCTCCGACCTGCGCCTGCCCTTCGGCGGCGTCAAGGCCTCCGGCTACGGCCGCGAACTGTCCGAGTTCGGCCTCTACGAATTCGTCAACGTGAAGACCTACTGGCAAAAATAAGGCGCGGGGCGGCCGCGGCCTGCAACAAATTCGCCATGCGCCGGTCGCATAGTGCTTGTTGCCTTCATTCCGTGGACTGCCATGCTGCCTCACCACTCCCGCCCCGCGCGCACCCGCCGCGCGCGCGTCCTCCCTGCCCCGCTGTCGCACACCACCCTCGGCGAGGCCGTCGGCCGTCACCCGCGCCAGCAGTTGCGCTGGCTCGGGCTGCTGGCGCTACCGCTGCTGCTGCCGCTGACCGTGCCCGGCATGGCCACCAGCGTCGGTGTGCTGTGCCTGCTGCTGGCCGGCGGCCTGCTGCTGGCACGGCCGGTGACGCTGCCGCCGTGGCTGGCACGGCGACGCCTGCCGCCGGCGCTGGGCGAACGCCTGCAAAGGCTGCTGGCACAATTCAACCAGCGCCTGCTGACGCGCAGCCGGCCGCGACTGTTGCGGCTCAGCTCGCCGCACTACCGCTACCTCAATGGCGGCATGCTGGCGCTGGCCGGGCTATCGATGATGGTGCCGGTGCCGGTGATCTCCTTCGACAATATGGTGCCCGCCGCCGCGGTGGTGCTGCTGGCGTGGGGGCTGCGGCTGCGCGACGGCGCGCTGCTGCTGGCCGGCTACGTCGTCACCGTGCTGGCCTGGGCCTATGTCGCGCTGCTGTGGTGGGCCGGCGCCGAGATCCTGGCCTGGGGCTACCGCCTGCTGCGCGGCGGCTGGACCGGTTAAGCGCCACGCCCCCGCTCCTGCGTGGCGCCACCTTGTCATTCGCCTGGCCTTACGCCTACCTCTGTCGGCGTCGGCGCCCTGGTGTGGGGACACGGCGAGGTGTGGTGAGCAGCGCCAGGCCGCCACTTGCGCGTATCATCGGGGGCTTGAGCGGGCCACGCCCGTATTGGCACAGGATTCCCCCATGAGCAGTCTCATCCTCTACGGCAACCGTCTGTCCGGCCACAGCTACAAGATCAGGCTGGCGCTGGTGCTGGGCAAGGTCGCGCATGAATACCGCAACGTCGCGTTGTCCACCCCGCGCGCCGAGCGTCCGGCCGACTTCCGCGCCGCCAGCCGCTGGGACGAGGTGCCCGCGCTGGTGGTCGACGGCGTGGCGATGGTGCAGTCCAACGCCATCCTGCAGTGGCTGGCGGAGAGCAAAGGCGTGCTGGCCGGCCAGCCCGGCGAGCGCCAGGCGCTGCGCGAATGGCTGAGCTGGGAGAGCAACCGCATCGGGCTGTCGCTGCCCAATCTGCGCTACGCGCGCCGCTTCGAGCCGCAGCCGGCAGCAGTCGAAGCCTGGCTGGAACAACGCTGCCGCGCCGACCTCGACGTGCTGGACGCGCAGCTGGCGACGCAGGACTACCTGCTCGCCGGCGGCCTGTCGCTCGCCGACCTGTCGGCCAGCGCCTACCTGTGGTGGGCCGCCGACGCCGGCATCGACCTGCAAGCCTGGCCGCAGGTCGGCGCCTGGCTGGCGCGCATCGCCGCCCGGCCAGGCTGGCAGCATCCGGACGCGCTGATGGCGCCGGAGAGTGGGCACTGACATGAGCGCGCCGCAGCGCATCTGGCTGGCCCGCGCCGCGCCGACCAAACCGGCGCTCGGCGCCGCCTGCAACGGCTGCGGCGTGTGCTGCGCCGCCGCACCCTGCCCGCTGTCAAAGCTGCTGCTGCGCCACCGTGCCGGCGCCTGCCCGGCGCTGCAGTGGCAGGCCGCGGCCGCACGCTACCACTGCGGCCTGCTCACCGCCCCCACCCACTACCTGCGCTGGCTGCCCGCCGTCGCCGTGCCGCTGTTCGCGCCGCTGGCGCGACGCTATCTGGCGATCGGCACCGGCTGCGACTCCGACTCCAGTGCCGAACCGGAAACCACCCCATGACCGATCTGCTTGCGCCACTGGCCGCCATTGTCGGCGCCGCCAACCTGCTGACCACGCCGCACGACATCGCGCCCTTCATTACCGACTACCGCGGCCGCTACCACGGCTCGCCGCTGGCGGTGGCGCTGCCGGCCAGCAGCGACGAAGTGGCAGCGCTGGTGCGCTTCTGCGCCGCCCACCGCATCGCCATCGTGCCGCAGGGCGGCAACACCTCCACCTGCGGCGCGGCGACGCCGGACGGCAGCGGCCGGCAGCTAGTCATCGCGCTGCGACGGCTGAACCGCATCCGCGCCGTCGATGCGGCCAACCAGACCATCACCGTCGAGGCCGGCTGCACGCTGGCGGCGGTACAGGCGGCGGCGGCCAGCGCCGGGCTGCTGTTCCCGCTATCGCTGGCCAGCGAGGGCAGCTGCCAGATCGGCGGCAACCTGTCCACCAACGCCGGCGGCCTCGCCGTGCTGCGCTTCGGCACCATGCGCGAGCTGACGCTGGGGCTGGAGGTGATACTGCCGGACGGGCAGCTGCTGGACGCGCTGACCGCGCTGCGCAAGGACACCAGCGGCCTGGACGTGAAGCAGCTGTTCATCGGCGCCGAGGGCCAGCTCGGACTGATCACCGCCGCCACGCTGAAGCTGTTCCCGCAGCCCACCGCGCACGCCACCGCGCTGCTCGGCGTCGCCAGCGCTGACGAGGCCATCGCCACCCTCAACGCGCTGCAGGCGGCGTTCGGCGACCGGCTGACCAGCTTCGAGATGATGTCCGAGGTGTGCCAGCAGCTGGTCGATAAGTACCAGCCGGGCGCGCTGCCGTTCCGGGCGCCGTGGGCGCTGCTGGTCGAGCTGTCCGACAGCGGCGACAACACCAGCCTGCAGGAGCGGCTGCTGCAGTGGCTGGCCGCGCGCGGCCTAGGCGACGGCGTGCTGGCGCAGAACGACAGCGAACGCGCGCGGCTGTGGCAGCTGCGCGAACAGATGTCGGAGCTGCAAAAGCGCGACGGCCCCAGCATCAAGCACGACATCGGCGTGCCGACCTCGGCGATCCCGGCCTTTCTCGACGCCTGCGGCGCGGCGCTGCAAGCCGCCTTCCCCGGCGTGCGCATCGTCGCCTTCGGCCACGCCGGCGACGGCAACCTGCACTACAACATCAGCCACACCCGCCCCGGCAATGCCGAACTGTTTGCCGACGAGGACGCGGTCAACGCCATCGTCTACGAACAGGTTCACCGCCTGCGCGGCACACTGGCGGCCGAACACGGCGTCGGCCAGCTCAAGGGCCACTGGCTGCAGCGCTACAAGGACCCGGCGGCGCTGGCGGTGATGCGCGCGGTGAAACAGGCGCTCGACCCGCAGCGCATCATGAACCCGGGCAAGTGGCTGTAAACACGGTCACGCCCCCAAAACAATGCGGCCAACCTTATCTCAAGGTTGGCCGCAAGCACATCGACCATGCATTTGTATTTCTATAAAAAACAATGGCATGGAAATACAAAACAGCCATAATCCGGCAACAAAAGCCCTCAAGAACAAGCGCGCCACGCCGATAAGGGATCATCCCTTGCCACCAGCATCGCTCTGCGAGATCGCGCTTCGTGCAAATCAATACCAATACGCTGGCCATGCATGCGCAGCGACAACTAGAGAAGTCGAGCAACAGCCTGACGCGGACCCTGGCGCGGCTGTCTTCCGGCCTGCGCATCAACAGCGCGATGGACGACGCCGCCGGCCAGGCCAGCGCCAGCCGCATGGATGCAAAAATCCGCGGCGAACGCCAGGGGCTGCGCAATGTCACCGACAACGCCTCGATGCTGCAGGTCACCGAAGGCGCGCTGGCCAAGGTCAGCGACATGCTGCAACGCATGCGCGAGCTGTCGGTGCAGGCCGCCAACGGCACGCTGAGCAGCCCCGACCGGCAGGCACTGCAGGCGGAAGCCAACCAGCTGCTGCAGGGCATCGACCAGATCGGACGCGAGACCGAATTCAACGGCCAGCAGGTGTTTTCACAAGCCACCACCAGCCTTGGCGGCGATGCCGACAAGCGCGCGGTGATGGACGGCCTGCAGCTGGGCTGGCTGGAGGCGTCGGAACGCCGCATCAAGCAGTTCTACGGTATCCAGGGCGACGGCGCCACCATGACGGTGAATCTGGATCCGGGCACGCCGGGCGGCACGCTGGCCTCGGTCAGCTACACCGGCACCGACGGCGGCGGCAGGATGCTGGGCGTCGCGCTCAATGTCGAGATGGCCGACTTCACGCCGGCCAACCTGCCCAACGGCGGTAGCGCCCCGTTCTACAACGATCGCGTGATCGCCCACGAGATGGTGCACGCGGTGATGGGACGCAGCATGAACATCGCGACGCTGCCGACCTGGTTCATGGAAGGCACCGCCGAATTCATCCACGGCGCCGACGAGCGCCTGGCCGGCGACGTGGCGGCGGCCGGCAGTGCCGCCGCTCTGGTCGGCGGCAATAACCTCGGCGGCGCGTGGGCCAGCGACTCGGCGCACTATTCGGCCGCCTACGCCGCCACCCGCTACCTGCACCAGCAGGTGAAACAGGCCGGCGGCAGCGGCATCAAGGACGTGATGCAGGCGCTGAATGGCGGCGCCACGCTCGACGCCGCGATCAACAGCGCCACCAAGGGCAACCTGGCCAGCAGCGCCGCCTTCATCGCCTCGTGGAACACCAACGGCGCCGCCTTTATCGGCAGCATGGACCTGAGCAATGCCGACACCGGCGCCGTCGGCGGTGCCGATGCCGACGGCGGCACGGTGCTGAACGCGGAAACGGCGCTGGACGACAATAACGCCTCACTGTCCGGCGAGAACGTGCTGCAGGGCTTCAAGCTGGATTTCCCCGACATTGCCGGCGCCACCGGGCAGAACTTCTTTACCGTGCAAAGTGGCAGCAATGCCGGCGACACGCTGCAAGGCTCGGTCGGCGCGGTGAACGTGGCCTCGCTCGGGCTGCAGGATCTCGATCTCGACAAGCTGGCCAAGTTCGCCATCTTCCACCTCGACCAGGCACTGGACTACGTCTCGCAGGAGCGGGCCAAGATTGGCGGCATGATGTCGCGGCTGGACAGTGCCAGCCAGAACCTGCAGAGCTCGACCGAGAACGCCAGCGCCGCACGCTCGCGCATCATGGACGCCGACTACGCGCAGGAAACCGCCAACCAGACGCGGCAAAGCGTGCTGCAACAGGCCGGCACCGCGATGCTGGCGCAGGCCAACAGCCAGAGCCAGAACGTGCTGCGGCTGCTGCAAGTCTAAGCGCCGCCTTCACTACGCCTGCGTTGCGCCTGTCGTCTGCGGCGGCGCGCCACGGCTCAGGGCGCTGCGGGCGTTATTGCCAGCGCACGCACGGCAGGCCGCGCCACCGGCGCACGAATGAGCGGCAACACCCACAAAACAATGCGGCCAACCTTGTCTCAAGGTTGGCCGCATTGGCGTATTCGGTGCAGGTGCCGCGGCCGGCCGGTCACGGCGAGCAGGCAAAAAAAATCCCCTGAGGGTTTCCACAGGGGCCAACACGAGGAAGAAACACCACACCGGCACGGGGCCGACGGATGCTTCGAGGGGCTAACACCACAAAAACCTTTCGGCTTGAGTGCAGCGCACAATTTAAGGCAATTGCTCTAATTTGTCCACTGCTTTATCAGGGGCTTAGCCGCGGTTCACGATCCCGCGCGCCCAAGTCAGGCAAGGCGGACGTGGCCCAAAAAGCACTGTTGATGCTGATATCGATACCCAAGTTTTGGCCAATGCCGATACAGGATCACCCACTGATATCAGGTCGCAGCAGATCGTGCACAGGTTCTTGGCGACGAACACACCGTTACCGGCGCCCGCCGCGGCGGGCGGATCGGCGCCTCAATCGCGGACCGGACGCTTGGCCAGCATGCGCTGCACGCTGCGACGGTGCATGTTCAGCGCGCGGGCGGTGGCGGAGACATTGCCGTCGTGTTCGGCCAGCACCCGCTGCAGGTGCTCCCAGCTGACGCGCTTCAGCGACATCGGCGCGACGGGCAGCGCGCGCTCCGGGTCCGCCCCCGGCGCACCGAGCGCGGCGAGGATTTCGTCGACGCCGGCCGGCTTGGCCAGGTAGTTGACCGCGCCCAGCTTCACCGCCTCCACCGCGGTGGCGATGCTGGCGTAGCCGGTCAGCACCAGCAGCCGCGCCTGCGGCGCCACGGCCAGCAGTTGCGGCAGCAGGCGCAGGCCGCTGTCGCCGTCAAGATTGAGGTCGAGGATGATCGCCTGCGGCGCACTGGTCACCGCCTGCAACGCGGCGGCCGCGTCGGGCGCATGGCGCACCACATGGCCGCGGCGCTGCAGACTGCGCGCCAGCATCGCGGCGAACACCGCGTCGTCTTCCACCAGCAAGATGTCCATCATGCGTCGCCCTCCAGCGGCAGCCGCAGCGTGGCGCACACGCCACCGGCGGCATCGTTTTCCAGCCGCAATTCGCCGCCCAGATGCGACAGCGTCACGTGCGACAGCATCACGCCAAGGCCGAGGCCGGCCGGCTTGTCGCTGTCCAGCGGTGCCAGCCCGGCGCGCGCCAGCTGTGCGGCGCTGAGGCGGCCGCGCCGGTTGCGGATGCGCAGTTGCAGCTGCCCGTCGGCGATGGCGGCGTCGAGCTCCACCTCACCGCCGCCGGCATCCGCCGCATTGTTGAGCAGGTTGCACAGCGCAGGCCAGAAGCGCGGGTCCGGCGCCATCAGCGGCCCGCCGTGCAGCAGGCCGTCGCGCTGCAGCCGCACCCCCGGCCGCGTCGCCTGCCAGCCCTGCAGCTGCTGTGCCAGCGCGTCGCCGATCGGCTGCGGCGGCGGCCGGCTTTCGGCGCCGGCCTTCAGCTGCACCAGCGCCTGGCGACACAGCGCCAGCTGCTGCCGCATCAGCTGCAGGTCGGGCTGCAGCGCGGCATCGGCGGCGTGGCTGGCGCACAGCTCGTCGCACAGCAGGGTCAGCGTGTTGAGCGGCGTCGACAGGCTGTGCGCGGTGCCGGCCGCCTGCACCCCCAGCGCCACCAGCTGCTCGTCGCGCAGCTGCGCCTCGCGCGCCTGCGCCAGTGCCGCCTCGCGCTGCGCCAGCTGCCGCGCCAGCGACGACACGAAGGTGGTCAGCAACAACACCGACACCGCAAAAGTCAGCCACATGCCGACCAGATGCAGGCGGAAGGCGTAGGCGGCATCGTCACCGGCCAGTGGCCACGGCAGGTGCCAGCCAAACAGCAGCGCGTAGCCGCCCAGGCTCAGCAGCGCCAGCAACCACGCCTGGCGCGGCGGCAACAGTAAGGCCGCCAGCAGCACCGGCGGCAGATACAGCGAGGCCAGCGGGTTGGCGGCGCCGCCGCTGAAGGCCAGCACCTCGGAGAGCACCAGCACGTCGCCGAACAGGCCCAGCGCCAGCTGCGAGCGTGGCGGCAGCGGCCAGTGCCGCAGCGCGAAGTTGAGCACGGCCAGCGTCGCCAGCGCCTGAGCCAGCAGCAGCCACGGCAGCTGCAAGGCCAGCAACGCGGCCAGCGCCAGCGCCAGCAGCGCCGCGCCCAGCATCAGCCAGCGCAGGCTCCGCACCGCCTGCGCCACCTGGCCGAGGTTGGCCGCAAACAGCGCCGGAAAAGTGGAAGTCATCATGGCGGCTACTTTAGCATCGCCGTCGCCGCGCGCGGCAGGCTGCGACGATTTGTCGCAGCGGCCGGTCGCGCCTTTTGCCGGGCACAGGCTTGACAGCGCCAAAGCGGGCGGCTAATATGCGCCGCTCTTGTCGGGGGGATTCCCGAGCGGTCAAAGGGATCAGACTGTAAATCTGACGGCTCAGCCTTCGAAGGTTCGAATCCTTCTCCCCCCACCACAAGACTCATCAAAGCCCTGCGCACCGCGTCAGGGCTTTTTTGTTTGCCCGCGCCGCCAGCCCGCGGCCGCAAAAAAAAAGCCGCCCGCTGCTGCGGACGGCCACTTCCAGTTCGCCGGCGGAGACGCCTCCCCGCCAATCCCGACTATAGCCAATGACCGGCGGCGGCGGAATGCGGCATCTTGTCGCAGCCTGCCAGTCCAACCGCGCCGTCGTACTCAGCCCAGCCGCGCCAGCACCGCATCGCAAAACGCCGCCGTACTCGCGTCCCCGCCGAGATCGGGCGTGGCGATGCCGTCGGCCAGCGTGCGCCGCACCGCCAGCTCCAGGCTTGCGGCCAACGTTGGCTGCGCCCAGCAGTGGCGCAGCAGCAGCGCCAGCGACAGCAGCGCCGCCACCGGGTTGGCAATGCCGCGCCCGGCGATGTCCGGCGCCGAGCCGTGCACCGGCTCGGCAATCGCCGCCTGCGCGCCCAGGTTCAGCGACGCCGCCACCCCCAGCCCGCCGCCGAACGCCGCCGCCAGATCGGACAGGATGTCACCATAGAGATTGGGCGCCAGCAGCACGTCGAAGCCTTGCGGCGCCTGCGCCAGCTTCAGTGCGGCGGTGTCGACCAGCAGCTCGTCCACCGCGATCTGCGGATAGGCGGCGGCCACTTCGCGTGCCGCGTCGCGGAACAGGCCGTCGGTGAGCGGCATGATGTTGGCCTTGTGCACGATGGTGACGCGCCGGCGGCCGCCGTCCTGCGCTAGGCGGAACGCGGTCTCGGCGACGCGGCGCGAGGCGGCACGGGTGATGCGCTTGATGGCGGTGGCGGTGTCGCCGTCGGACTGCTCCTCGCCGACGTAGAGGTCTTCGGTGTTCTCGCGCACGATCAGCAGGTCGATGCCCTCGGCCGCACCGCTGCCGGGCAGGCTCAGGGTTGGCCGCACATTGGCGTGGCAGCCCAGCTCGCGCCGCAGCTGCACGATGGGCGAGCGGTAGCCGGCCACCGGATACGCCGGCGAGCTGACCGCGCCGAACAGCACCGCGCCGCAATCGCGCGCCGCGGCCAGCGTCGCCGCCGGCAACGCCGTGCCCTGCTGCCGGAAGGTGTCCCAGCCGGCGTCGGCGGTCACGATCTGCAAAGCCGGCAGCAGCCGGTGCAATACCCGTACCGCCTGCGGCACCACTTCGCGGCCGATGCCATCGCCGCTGATCACGCATAGTTTCATCTTCTGCTCCCGCTCGGTGTCGCCTGCTTGTTGTTGCATGGCAACATATCGCGCCGCCCGGCACAGGGCAAGTGGCGCCGCCAGCAGCGCCGGCAAGCCCGCCACGGCGGGCTATTCGAGAACGGCTATCATTCTATCCCCTGATATAAATCAAAAAAGCAATAAAGACAGAACCTTTACATCCAAGCAGTTATTTGGAAGTCGGGTTAGAATACGCGCTTGTTGAATTTGCCCGTTTGATAAAGACGACACTCATGGCTACTCTTTCCTCCGAAACCGTCCTGTCCGTCCATCACTGGAACGACACCCTGTTCAGCTTCACTTGCACCCGCGATCCGGGTCTGCGTTTCATCAACGGCCAGTTCGTGATGATCGGTCTGGAAGTGAACGGCAAACCGCTGATCCGTGCCTACTCGGTGGCCAGCGCCAACTGGGAAGAGCATCTTGAGTTCTACTCGATCAAGGTGCCGAACGGTCCGCTGACCTCGCGTCTGCAGAACATCCAGCCGGGCGACAAGGTGGTGATCTCCGGCAAGCCGACCGGCACCCTGGTGCAGGACAACCTGCTGCCGGACGCCAAGAACCTGTACCTGCTGTCCACCGGCACCGGCCTCGCCCCGTTCATGTCCATCATCAAGGACCCGGACGTGTACGACCGCTACGAAAAAATCGTGCTGATCCACGGCGTACGCTGGGTCAGCGAGCTGGGCTACCAGGACTACATCACCAAGGAACTGGCCGAGCACGAGTTCCTGGGCGAGATGATCCGCGAAAAGCTGATCTACTACCCGACCGTGACGCGCGAGCCGTTCCGCAACCAGGGCCGCCTGACCGACCTGATCCTCAACGGCAAGCTGGCCAGCGACATCGGCCTGCCGCAGCTGAACCCGCAGACCGACCGCGCGCTGCTGTGCGGCAGTCCGGCGATGCTGGAAGACACCTGCAAGCTGCTGGACAGCCTCGGCTTTGTCGAGTCGCCACGCATGGGCGAGCCAGGCCACTACGCCATCGAACGCGCCTTCGTCGAAAAGTAATACCGGCCCTGCCGCTTGCGGCCAGCCTGTCACACCCCGCCGCGTGCGGGGTGTTTTGCTATTGGCGCCCGCTGCCGCGCAGGTGAACGTGCCGGGCATGGCATGGCATGGCCTGCGACCGTGACGTTTAGCGACCGCAATGGCGCCAACTGTGGATAACTTGCAGAATCAGCCCGTCACTGTGGATAAACCGGTGTGCGCCACACCCCCGCCACTCGACAACCGGATGGGCACAGGGAAACGGGGAAACAGGGAAACGGGGAAACAGGGAAACGGGGAAACGGGGAAACGGGGAAACGGGGAAACGGGGAAACGGGGAAACGGGGAAACGGCGGCAGGCTAGCGCAACCGTGCGGCCAACCCTGGATTGTTTTAACAGCGGGGGGAACGCCGACAGCGCGGGGCGATGGCCAGCGCCGGCATACGACAAGGCGGCGCGGAAATGACAACGGCCCGCCAGATAGTTCTGGCGGGCCACAAATACGCAAAAGCCAGTTATCACGAGGATAACTGGCTTTCATGTTGGTCGGAGTACAAGGATTCGAACCTTGGACCTCCTGCTCCCAAAGCAGGCGCACTACCGGGCTGTGCTACACTCCGTCACTTCCGAAGAAGTGGAGCAAATTATAAGTAACACTCCCCGTCCTGTCAAGCCATTCCTCAAGAAAAAATGTAGCCGCGCCGTTCAGCGCCGCGAGCGCTCACGCGCGCGCAACAGGAAACGGTCCAGTACCGGGGTGCAGTCGAGCAGGTGCGCGGCGCCGGGCGGGTGGAATTCCGGGTGCCACTGCAGGCCGCAGACGAAGTTGTCGTCGTCCAGCCGCACCGCCTCGATCAGGCCGTCGTCGCTGGCGCGTGCCTCCACCAGCAGGCCGCGCCCCAGCGCGCGGATCGCCTGGTGGTGGATGGAGATCACCTGCTTGCCGCCCTGCCCGCCGAGCAGACCGGCCAGCAGCGAATCCGGCGTCAGCACGATGTCGTGGGCGTGGCTGTCGTAGTCGCGGTGCAGGTGATGCGACACGCCCAGCTGGCTGGGGATGTCCTGGTACAGCGTGCCGCCGAGCGCGACGTTGATCAGCTGCGCGCCGCGGCAGATGCCCAGTACCGGCTTGCCGGCCTCGACGAACTCGTGGAACAGCTCCATCTCGTAGGCGTCGCGCACCGCGTCGCCGTGCCAGTCCTGGTGCAGCGGCTCCTCGCCGTAGCTGCGCGGGCTGAGATCGGCGCCGCCCTGCAGCACCAGGCCGTCCAGGTAGCGCGCGTAATCGGCCAGCCGGATGCTGCTGCGGTTGATCATGCCGTCGCCGAGCACGGTGGGAATCATCAGCACCATCACGTCGCGCGACATCACCCAGTGCGCCACCGATTGCTCAAGGTATTGCAGGGTTTTCGACTGCAGCCCGTCGGCGCCGGGCTGCGGGTGATAGATACGGGCGGAGAGTCCGATTTTCAGTGGTGTCGTCATGCGGCCAACCTTTCACGCTCAGGAGCTGGCGGCCAGTCCGTCAGCCTGTCACAGACAGACGCCGCCGGCAGGCGATTGGTTCACCCGTTCATGGCTGCGGCCACAGCCGCTCGGCGAGGCCGGATTGCCGCGGCGGCGCGTTGAGCACGCCGGCCTCCAGCACCGCCGGGTTGCCGGCCAGCACGAACATATCGCGGGCGCGGGTAATCGCGGTATACACCAGCGCACGGGTCAGCACCGCGCTTGGCGCCGCCGGCAGCGCCAGCCACACGCTGGCGAACTCCGAGCCCTGCGACTTGTGCACCGTCATCGCATACACGGTGTCGTGTTCCGGCAGCCGCGCCGGCGCCACCTCGCGCCAGCCACCATCGGTGGTGGGAAACACCACCCGCAGCCGCCCTTCCCGCATCACGGTGAGGCCGATGTCGCCGTTGAACAGGCCGATGCCGTAGTCGTTGCGCGTCACCATCACCGGCCGACCGGCGTACCAGTCGCTGCCGGCGGCCTTGCGGCCCAGCTTTTCCAGCTCGGCCTCGATCTGCGCGTTGATGGCCGCCACGGTATGCCGCTCCGCCGCCAGCAGCATGAAGCGGTGGAAGGCGGCAAACAGCGGCGCCCAGTCCGCAGCGTCGACGTCGACATCCAGCTGTGCCAGCGCCTGCCAGTAGTCGGCGCGCTGCGCCAGCAGGCCGGCGGCGTCGGGCAGCGCCGGCTGCTGACGGATGTCGGCCAGCGCCTGCTGCGCCAGCAAGGCGTGCACCTCGTCCAGCGCCGCGGCATTGACCGCGCGCGCCAGGCGGCCGATGCCAGAGTCGGCGCCGAAGCGGTGGCTCTTCTGCAGCACCACCACGCTGTCGGCGAGGATGGCGCTGTCGTCGATCACGCCAGGCAGGGCAACACCGGCGGCGGCCAGACGTTGCGCCGTGTCGCTGCGCCACGCCTGCCGGCTGCAGATGTCGCCCAGCACCGCGCCGGCTTCCACCGACGCCAGCTGGTCGCGGTCGCCGAGCAGGATCAGCCGCGCGTGCGACGGCAGCGCCGCCACCGTCTGCGCCATCAGGCTCAAGTCCACCATCGACGCCTCGTCCACCACCAGTACGTCCAGCGGCAAGGGGTTGGCCGCATGCTGGCGCGGTCGCGCGGTGCCGGGGATCAGCCCGATCAGGCGGTGCAGCGTCTGCGCCTTGTCCGGCAGCTGCGCGCGCACCGCGTCGGCCACCGGCAGCGCATCGCGCGCGGCGCGCACCGATTCGGTCAGCCGCGCCGCCGCCTTGCCGGTCGGCGCCGCCATCGCCATCACCAGCGGCCGTGGCGACAACGCCGCCAGCGCCGCCAGCAGCCGCACCACGGTGGTGGTCTTGCCGGTGCCGGGGCCGCCGGAGATCACCATGAAGCGGCGCTCGGTGGCCAGCCGCGCGGCCAACCTTTGCCAGTCGCCGGCATCAGCCGGCCCGAACAGCGCGTCCAGCACGGCTTCGACCTCACCGCCGAACGGCTGCGGGTCGCGCGCCAGCCGCGTCAGCGCCGCCACCAGCTGGGTCTCGTCCTGCCAGTGGCGCGCCAGGTACAGCCGCCCGCCCTCGTCCAGCACCAGCGGCGTGTACTCGCCGGCGCGGCCGGCCAGCGGGCTGCGCCGCAGCCGCGCGTAGTCGTCGCCGGACAGGCCGCCGAGGCAGACGTGGCCGCCGGCCACCGCCGCCAGCAGCCGTTGCAGCAACGGTTGCAGCGCCGGGCCGTGCTCGGGGTCCAGCCGCGCGAACAGGCGGGCAAGCTGGTCGGGAAGAAAGCTGTCGCTGACAGTGGCAGTCATGGGCAAACCTGGCAAAAGACGTTAGAACGTGTTCACGATCTCGCGCGCTCACGCGAGGCTAAGGCGCAAACGGCTGAGCAAGCGGCGTTTATCCGGAGATAAACCCGCAGGCCACAGCCGTTTTCAAGGTGGTGTCACCCCATTGCTATACAGCAGATCGTGAACGGGGTTTTACCCGCCGCAGCGGGCAAGCGGAATCGGCATCACGATACCGCACACCGCGCTCAGGCGCCCAGCTTCGCCTCCAGCGCCTCGCAGATGGTGGTCAGGATCTTGATGCGCGCGTAGTACTTGTTGTTGGCCGCCACCAGCGTCCACGGCACCGCGCTGGTGCTGGTGCGGTCGATCATGTCGCACACCGCCACCTTGTAGTCGTCCCACTTGTCGCGGTTGCGCCAGTCTTCCTCGGTGATCTTGAAGCGCTTGAAGCCGGTTTCCTCGCGCGACTTGAAGCGCGCCAGCTGCTCGTCGGCGCTGATCGCCAGCCAGAACTTGAGCACGATGGCGTTGTTGTCGCGCAGCTGGTGCTCGAAGTCGTTGATCTCGTAGTAGCCGCGCATCCAGTCGGCGGTTTCGGCGAAGCCCTCCACCCGCTCCACCAGCACGCGGCCGTACCAGGTGCGGTCGAAGATGGTGACCTTGCCCTTGCCCGGCACGTGGCGCCAGAAGCGCCACAGCCACGGCTGCGCGCGTTCCTCCTCGGTCGGCGCCGCCACCGGCACGATGCGGTAGCGCCGCGCGTCCAGCGCCTGGGTGATGCGGCGGATGGCGCCGCCCTTGCCGGCGGCGTCGTTGCCCTCGAAGGCCAGCACCAGCGAGTGCTCGGCGAACTTCGGATGCCGCGTCAGCCCGTTCAGCCGCCCCTGCAGCGCCTCCAGCTGCCGCTGGTAGTCGCCCTTGGACAGCGCCTGATCCAGCTGCAGCGATTCCAGCAGCAGCTTGTTGTCCGCCGGCGGCGTGATCGCCGCCACATCGGAGCGCGCCTGCCACACGTGATCCAGCGCCAGCCGCTGCTGCAGCGCCTGCAACAGCGCGCGGCCGACGGTCAGGCTGCGGTAGTTGGCATCCTCGCCGTCCACCACCAGCCACGGCGCGTAGGCGGTGTTGGTCAGCCGCATCATGTGCTCGGCATTGTTCTTGATGCGGCCGTACTGACCGTGGTGCTTCCAGTCGGCCTCGGTCACCCGCCACGCGGTGGCCGGGTCTTTTTCCAGCAGCTTCAGCCGCTTCTTCTGCTTGTCCTCGGCCAGGTGCAGCCAGAACTTCAGCACCAGCACGCCGTCGTTGGCCAGCATGCGCTCGAAGCGCAGGATGTCGAACAGCTGCTTGTCGAAGGCGTCGCGGTTGGTCTTGCCGTCGACGCGGTCGAACAGCGCATCGGAGTAGTAGGAGCCGAAGAACATGCCGATGCGGCCCTTGGCCGGCAGCTCGCGCCAGTAGCGCCACATCCACGGCCGCTCGCGCGCGTCGTCGTTCGGCTTGTCGAAGGCGGCGGTGTGGATCAGGCGCGGATCCAGCCACTCGTTGATCTGGCTCAGCGTCTCGCCACGGCCGGCACCGTCCATGCCGTGGATCAGCAACAGCAGCGGGAATTCGCCACGCTGCTTCAGCTCGTACTGCACTTCCAGCAACGCCTCGCGCAGCGCGGCCTCCTCGGCCTTGTAAGTGCTCTTGTCGATGACGTGGCCGATCTCGGCGGATTCAAACATGGGGCGATCCTTTGCAAGGTTGGCCGCAAGCGGCGCAGGTGGCGATGCTCAATGACATGATTGTAGCGGGAATGTCAGCGGCACCGGGGCGGCCATTGCAACACGGATCCGCCACCGCCATCGCGACCAGGATCAAGCCTTGCGCACGTCATGCGGTGGCCGTGGCGATGGATGGCAAACGTTGGCCGCAACGCGGTGACGGCTTGCGGCCAACCTTGGTGATGCAACGGTGTGTCGCCCGGCCAGCCGGGTGACACACCCTACATCAATAAGCACACCCCACAAAAACCAGAACCGAAGCGACGCGCCCCAATCCCGTTGGCGCAAGCCGTGCACACTGTCGCCAGCCCGGAAACAAGCCGCCCTCTTTTGAGCGCAGCGTATGGGCGGCGCCGGGATGGCGGCGGTTTGCACGGGAATGCTTGCGCCTTCGGGAGAGCGGGGATCGGAAAGGGGGATGCGGTATCCCCTTTCCCGCCCATTCCTTCGCGACGCTGCGCTTGCCTCGCTCAGTCAGCGCGGTGAAGCGGCAGATAAAAATCATCCGCGCAGCGGATACCGCAGACAAAAACAAGCTTGCCCGCAAACCCGTCACGGCTTGCGGCCAACCTTTGCCATGCAATCGCGGTAAACGTTGGGCTTCGCAAGCTCAGCGCCAAGCTACCTGCCCTGCTTCCTGCGCAACCGGTGCGACGCCCGGCCAGCCGGGTGCCCCCCCCTAGGCCGGCACCGTCGCCCGGAACACCCCATCCAGCGCGTCCAGCAGCGCCTCCGACGGCGCATCGCGCCACACGCCGTAGCCCGCGCCGCTGATGCCGCGCAGGTACAGGTAACGCACGCCGCCCAGGCGCAGCTGTGGCGCGCGCTGTGCCAGATAGCGGCGCAGCGCCACGCAGTAAATCAGGTATTGCAGGTAGTAGTGCTCGCGCGCCACCGACGCCGCCAGCGCGTCGTCGTCGTAGCAGGCAAAGCCGTCGCCGAGGTGGTTGGACTTGTAGTCCACCAGCCACAGCGCATCGCCGTGGATGAAGGCCAGATCGATGAAGCCTTTCAGATAGCCCTGCACGCGGTCAAAGGTCAGCGTGGCCGCCGCCTCGCGCAGCGGCGCGGCGAGGCCCATCGCCGGGTTGGTGAGGATGCGCTGCAGCCGCGACAGACTGAGTCCGTCAGCCGGCAGCGTGAACTCCATCTCCACCAGCCGCCGCGCGTTCGGCACCGCGGCCAGGCGCACGCCGGGCGCGATGTCGCAGTGGAGGGTGTCGTGCAGCATCGCCAGCGCCGCGTCCTGCCACAGCGCGTCGAAGCCGTGCTTGTGCAGCGCCTCCTGCACCACCTGCGGCCAGGCTTCCGGCCGGGTGAAATCGGCGCGCTCGAACATCTCGTGCAGGCAGGTACCGGCGCGGGCGCCGCGCGGAAAGCTGAAGCGGTCGGCCGCCACCGCCGCGTCCGGCTGCTGCAGCGGGCCGTGATCGTGATCCGGCGCCTCGCTGCGCGGGCTGGCGCCGCCGTGCAGGTGCCGCGTCAGGCCGGTAAAGCTGCTGACCCGCCACGGCGTGTACAGCGAACGGTTGACGCCGGCCAGCTGCGGCACGAAATCCGGCGCCGCTTCCGGCGGCAGCGCGTTGAGCGCGACATCCACTTCGCGGCAGCGCACCGCGTCCGGCAGCCGCGCCGCCAGATCGGCCACGTCGTCCGCCACCTGCGTCGCCAGCAGCTCGCCGGCCTCCAGCTGCGCGAGGTTGGCCGCGGCGCGGCCGTGCAGCAGCCACGACAGCGCGGCGGTGTGCATCTTCTGCACATGGCCCCACACCACGTACTGGCGGTGCTCGGCACGGGTCAGCGCCACGTACAGCAGGCGCAGCTTCTCCGCCAGGATCTCGCTGCGCGCCGCATCGCGTGCGCCGGCGCTGACCAGATCGTCCGGCGCCAGCCACGATTCGTCGCCATCGCGGTAACGCCAGAAGGTGGTGTCGCGCCGCTCCAGCGCGCCGTCCCACAAGAAGGGGCAGAACACCAGCGGATACTGCAGCCCCTTCGAGGTATGGATGGTGACGATCTTGACCAGCTCGGCGTCGCTTTCCAGCCGCAGCAGCGCCTCTTCCGCCGCCGGCGGGCTGGCCACCTGCGCCTCGAACCACGCCAGCAGCGGCGCGATGCCGGCCATGTGCTCGCTCTGCTGCTGGATCAGCTCGGCCAGATGGCCGAGGTTGGTCAGGCGCCGCTCGCCGTCCGGCTGCGGCAACAGCCGCACCGCCACCGCCTGCCGCGCAAAGAATGCCCGCCACGCGGCCATGAAGCCGCGCTGCTGCCACGCCTTGTGATCGTCAAGGTTGGCCGCCAGCTGCGCTTCCCACGCCGTTTCGTCTTCCAGCAAGGCCAGCAGCCGCGCGGCATCGAAGCCGGACAGCTCGGTGGCGCACAGCGCCTTCAGCCGCCCTTCCGACGCCGGCTCCGCCCACGCGCGCAGCAGCGCCAGCAGCTCGCCCGCCTCGCGGCTGGCGAACACGCTTTCCTGCGTCAGCGCCACCGACGGCACACCGCGCGCCGCCAGCGCCTCGCGCACCGCGTCGCCCTGGCGGTGGGAGGCCACCAGCACCGCGATGTCGCCACCGGCCAGCGGCCGCACGCTGTCGCCGCGCCGCAGCCGTGCCTGATTGGCCCGCGCCAGCGCCAGCAGGCGGGCGATCTCGTGCGCGCAGGCGTCGGCGGCGTACGGTGTGGCCTCGGTCTTCGACACGCCCTTGGCGCTGTCGCTGGCCGGGAAGGTCAGCAGGTTGAAGGCGGCGTCGCCGTCGTCGACCTCCAGCACGCTGCCGCCGGCCGGCGCCGCGTCCACCGCCGGGTAGTCGATGCCGTCCAGCAAAAACGGCTGCGGCCGGTCAAACAGCGCGTTCACCGCCGCCACCAGCGGCGCTTGCGAGCGGCGGTTGGTCAGCAGCGTGTACTGGCGCTGCGCCGGCGCGTCGTTGCGCGCGGCCAGATAGGCAAAGATGTCGGCGCCGCGAAAGCTGTAGATCGCCTGTTTCGGATCGCCGACCATGAACACCGGCCGCTGCTGCTGCACGAAGGCGTGGCGGAAAATGCGGTATTGCAGCGGATCGGTATCCTGGAATTCGTCGATCAGCGCCACCGAAAAGTCCGCGGCGATGCGTGCGGCCAACCTTGGCCCGTGCTCGGCATCCTCCAGCGCGGCGGCCAGATCGGTGAGCAGGTCGTCGAAACCGCGGCTGCGCGTGGCACGGCGCTGCGCCACCGCGTGCCGGTTGATCCAGGCGATCAGCTGCAGCTTCAGCCCGGCCAGCTGCTGCGCGAGCGCCCCGCTGTAGTCTGCCCACGCCGCCAGCCACGTTTCCACCAGGCCGAACAGCGCATGCTCGGGCGGCGTGGCCCCCTTGTTGCAGCCCTTGGCCAGCGCCGCCGGCGTCAGCCGCTGCAGGTCTTTTTCCTGCGCCGACGACAGCTGCGGCAGGCTGGCATCCGCCGCCAGCAATTGCAGCAGCCGGACATAACGCTGGCGCTGCTCCGGCTTGTAGCTGGTACGGCTCAGCCCTTCGGCCGCCAGCAGGCAGGCACAGCCCTCCTCGATGGTGGCGGTAGCGGCCTGCAGCGGCTGCCACGCCGCCGCCACCGCCGCACGCGCGTCCAGCAGCGCGGCGCTGTCGATGTCGGGGTGGCGCAGATAGGGCTTGGACAGGAAGGGGCGGATCTCGGCCAGCCAGCCTTCCGGCGTGTCGCCGTTTTCGGCCAGCACCTGCGACAGCGCCGGCAGCGCCACGATGTGCTGGCGCCAGAAATCGTCGGCCAGTTGCTGCAATTCGGCCAGGTTGTCGCTGGCCAGCTCGGCGGCAAAGGTCTGGCCGCTGTCAAACGCCGCATCGGTCAGCACGCGCTGGCAGAAGCCGTGAATGGTGTAGATCGCCGCCGCATCGAAACCGTTGATCGCGGTACGCAACCGCTCGCGCGCCATCGCGCCGTCCTGCGCCGCCAGCCGCGCCGCCAGTGCCGTCAGGAACGCATCCCCTGCCGCCTCGCCGTCCATCACCCGCGCCAGTTCGGCCAGCCGCCGGCGCAGGCGGTCGCGCAGCTCGGCGGTGGCGGCCTTGGTGTAGGTGACCACCAGCAGCTTGTCCAGCGTCGGCGGCGGATTGCCGTCGGCGTCGTGTTCCAGCAACAGGCGGGTATACAGCGCGGCGATGGTCCAGGTCTTGCCGGTCCCGGCCGAGGCTTCGATCAGGTTGGTGCCGGTGAGCGGGCAGTTCAGGGGGTCGAGGGGGTGCATGTCTGTTATCTACCGGTTTGGTATCCGCTGCGCGGTTGTTTTTTAACGCAGTACGTCGTGCTTGTAGGTTGGCGCTGAGCTTGCAAAGCCCAACGTTTACCGCGAATCAATGATCAAGGTTGGCCGCAGGCCATGACAGGTTTTGCGGCCAACCTTGTTCTGTCTGGCGTATCCGCTGCGCGGATGATTTTATCTGCCGCTTTCCGCGCGGCGGCGGGGTACTTTCTTTTGCTTCGCCAAAAGAAAGTACCCAAAGAAAAGGCGACCCGACGGTGCAAGAATTCCCGTAAAAACCGCCGCCATCCCGGCGCCGCCCATCCGCTGCGCTCAAAAGGGGGCGGCTTGTTTCCGGGATGGCGCCATTTTTCACGGCTTGCATCAACGGGATCGGGTGCGTCGGGCTGGTCCTAGCTAGCGATGAAAATGGCTTGCGGCCAACCTTTGTTCTTTTTGCTTTCGTATCTGTTAGTGGGTTTCGTGGGCATGAGCTGTTTCCCCTCACTCCTCCCCCGCCTTCAATGCGCCCACCATCGGCTTCAGCAGCGTTTCCGCCAGTTGCGCGAACAGCGGGTCGGACAGCGGTTCCTGATGGCGGAACACCAGCAGGTTGGCGGCGTCGTCGCGCTGCGGGCTGCGGCCGAAGCCGGTGAAATCGGGCGCCCATTCGTTTTGCGCGGCGTCCAGTTCCTGGCCCGGCTTGGCGCGGGCGTAGGCCAGCGAGGTGCGGGCGAAGAACGGCAGCGGCTGGCCTTGTCCCTGACGGTAGCGCAGCAGCCAGGCGTGCAACAGGCCGGCAGCATCCAGCGGTGCGCCGTCGCCGTCATCCGTGCCGAAGCTGTGCACGCCGTCTTCGGCGAACAGCTGCGATTGCGGCGCGATGCCGGGCACGGCGGCGGCGAGGCGCACCAGGTGTTCCAGCCACAGCGCGATCAGGTCGCCGGCGTAGGCCTTGCGCGGCACCACGCGCAGCAGGCCCTCGGGGCGCAGGCCGGACAGCTCGCCGCTGAGCAGGATGTCGCCGAGCTGCAGCCGCACCGGCTGCGGCGGCAGGGTATCGTCCAGCAGCGTGGCCGGCAGGCGCGCGGCGAAGCGGGCGCTGGCGGCGCGCTCCAGCGCCAGCCACGACTCGCCCAGCGCGGCATCGGGCAGCAGGCCGCGCCCCTGCAGCCGCGCTTCGGCGTGGCGCAGCGGCTGGCGCGCCAGCAGCGTGTGCACCAGGGTGTCGCGGATGTCGGCACGGCTGTCGCGGTCGATGGCGAACGGCTCGCGCGTGGGCAGCTCGTCGGCGATGCGTTCCAGCTTCAGGCCGAGGCGGTCGGCCAGCCAGGCGCGGACGGGGTTGCGCCAGAAGCGCAGCAGGTCGGCCAGTCGTACCGAGGTCAGCTCCGGCAGCGCAAGGTTGGCCGCAAACGGCTGCGGCACGGCCGGCGGCGCCGCCAGCGCCTGCTGCCACACTGGCTCGAAGCTGTCGGCGGCGCGGTAGTAGGCGCGCGAGAACGGCTGCAGCGGGTGGCGGGTGGTGATGGTGTCGCTGATGTCGCTGCCGCTCATGGCGGCCAGCGTGTCCAGCAGCTCGGCCACCAGCGGCGAGGGCGGCAGCGGCTCGTCGCTGCGCACGCTGCGCCCGACCCAGCTGAGGTACAGCGTGTCGCGGGCGGAGAGGATGGCCTCCAGGAACAGGTAGCGGTCGTCGAAGCGGCGCGAACGGTCGCCCTTTTGCGGATGGCGCGCCACCAGGTCGAAGCTGACCGGGCGCTCGTCGCGCGGGTAGGCGCCGTCGTTCATGCCGATCAGGCACAGCACGCGGAACGGGATGGAGCGCATCGGCACCATCGCGCAGAAGGTCAGCCCGCCAGTGAGAAAGCCGCCGCTGCTGGCCACTTGCAGCTGGCGCAGCACCGCGTCGCGCACCACCGCCAGCGGCACGCTGCCGTCAAAAGCGGCCAGCGCGGCGTCGGCGGCCAGCTCGTCGGCGATGCCGTGCAGCACCTGCAGCGCGGCTTCGCCGTCTTCTTCCACCTGGAACAGGCTGGCGGCAGCCTCGCGCAGGCGCGCCGCCCAGTCGGCGACGCTGGCCGGCTGCGCCCACCGTTCGGCCAGCGCACACAGGGTGTCGAACAGCGCGCCCAGCCGCGCCAGGCGCTCGGCGGCCTGGCCTTGCGCCGCACCGTCGGGCAGCAGGCCGCCGAACAGCGGCTCGCCGTCACCGGCCAGGCTGGCCGGCAGCAGCGTGCCCAGCAGCAGGCGGTCCAGCCCCCAGCGCCAGCTGTGCGTGGCCTCGGCCGGCAGCCCCAGCGCCGCCTTGTGCGCCGCGTCGCGGCCCCAGCGGATGCCGGCGCCGCGCACCCAGCTGCGCAGCAGGGTCACGTCCTCGTCGGCGAGGCCGAAGCGGGCCAGCAGCTCGCGGCAATCGAGCAGCGCCAGCACCTCGTCGGCGGCAAAGCGCGAATCGGCGAGCTCAAGCACGGCGCCGAAGGTGGCCAGCAGCGGCACTTCGCGCGTCAGGCGGCGGTCGGCAATGCTGTAGGGGATGGACGGCGCGTCGCTGCGGTAGCCGAACACGGCGTCGATATAGGGCGCGTAGGCGTTGATGTCGGGCGTCAGCACCGCGATGTCGGCCGGGGTCAGCGTCGTGTCGGCCACCAGCATCGCCAGCAGGCGGTCTTTCAGCACCTCCAGCTCGCGCATCGGGCTGTGGGTGATGTGGCAGACGATGGAACGGTCGTCCGCCGCCGGCGACTGCACGTTGGCCGCAGGCGGCGTCAGCTGCAGGATGTCGCGCTGCAGCCGCGCCAGCAGGCTGTCGCCGGCGGGGGGCAGGAACATCGACTCGGCGTCCGGCACGCCGGCGGCGATGTCGTCGAAGAAGTCGCGCCCCTGCTGCCCCAGCGAGGCCAGCAGCGGGTGGCCGCCGTCGGCGCTTTCGCCACGGGCAAACAGCTTCAGCTGGCCGCGGGCGTCGACGATGTCGCCCCAGTAGGCCTCGCACGGGTTGAGCAGGAACACGTTGACCTCGGTCAGCTCGGCCATGCGCAGCAACAGCGCGAGGT
Organism: Vogesella sp. AC12; assembly: GCF_024437575.1. Taxonomy (NCBI): domain Bacteria; kingdom Pseudomonadati; phylum Pseudomonadota; class Betaproteobacteria; order Neisseriales; family Chromobacteriaceae; genus Vogesella; species Vogesella sp. AC12. The sequence goes on along the minus strand of NZ_JANFNU010000002.1, from coordinate 49,148 downwards.
ACATCGGCGCCAGGGTGGCGATGCCGAACACCGACACCCGCTCGGGCAGGTGCTCCGGCCGCAGGCGGGCGAAGAAGTCGTCGAGCATGGTGACGCGGTGGCGGCCGGGCAAGTCTGCGGCCAGCTGTTGCCACAGCGCCGCCTGCCACGCCTCGTCCTCGCCCAGATCCAGGCGCTGGCCGGCCTCCCACGCGCGGATCCACGCCGGGCGGAACACCAGGTACTGGTCGTAGATGTCGGCGATCTTGCCGGCCAGCTCGAAACAGGCCAGCGGCCCGCCTTCCAGATAACGCACCAGCGGCGTGTACGGCTCGCCCTGCAGTGTGGGCAACACCTCCATCAACCGCCAGGTCAGCACCTCCGGCGCAAAGGCGGATTTGGGCGGCAGCTCGGGCAGCACCGTCTTCATCAGCCGCCAGCCGAAGCCGGCCGGCAGCACGAACTCAAGGTTGGCCGCAAGGCCGCGCTCGCGCGCCAGCTGCAGCGTCAGCCAGCGCCCCATGCCGCGGCTTTGCACCATTACCACTTCCGGCGCGAACGGATCGGCCAGCGGCGTGTCTGTCAGGTGGCGATAGAGTATGCCGAGGGCTTCGAGGCGGTTGGACTGGTACAGGTGCAGGGACATGGCGTGGTGATGGCGTAGTCATCAAGGTGCCAAGTTTAGCACCCCCGCCGCCGGGCAAAGCCGCTACCATTACCCGCTTTGAATCAGCAACGCGTCACAGGAATATCAAGCATGGATTATCTGGTACTGAAACACGCCCACGCTGGGCTGGCCTATCTGTCGGTGACGCTGTTCGCCGTGCGCGCCGCGCTGTCGTACATCTGCCCGCAACAGCTGCAGGGCAAGGCGCTGCGCATCGCGCCGCATGTGATCGATACCTTTTTGCTCGCCGCCGGGGTGACGCTGGCGGTGCTGGCCGGCTTCTCGCCGCACAATCAGCCGTGGCTGGCAGCCAAGCTCGTGGCGCTGCTGGCCTATATCGCGCTGGGCAGCATCGGCCTGAAAAAACTGCACGGCTCGCCGTGGCGCGCAGTGGTGCTGGCGCTCGCGCTGGCGATGCCGCTGTACATGATCGCGGTGGCGAAGACCAAGCTGGCGTGGCCGTTCTGAGAACCTGTTCAATGTCTGCTGCGACTGATCTCAATGGGGCGATACGGCATTAAAAACGGCTTCGGAATGCTCATTTACCACTTGTAAACTCCGCTTCCTCAGCCGTTTTCGCCTTGTCTCGCTCTAGCTCGCGAGACCTTGAACAGGTTCTGAGCGCGAAAAAAAACCGGCCCTGATCGGGGGCCGGTGCAACAGACAGCAGGGAGAACAAACGGGAGTTCAGGGTGGGCTCACGATCGCGGGAGCGCCGCCGATCGTGAAGCGCCCTCAGACGCCGAGGCGGTCGCGCATACCATACCACCACGCGCCCAGCGTCAGCATCGGCACGCGCAGCAGGCGGCCGCCGGGGAACGGATAGTGCGGCAGGCTGGCGAAGGCGTCGAAGCGCTCGCTCTGGCCGCGGATGGCCTCGGACAGGATGCGGCCGGCAAGGTGGGTAAAGGTGACACCGTGGCCGCTGCAGCCCTGCGAGTAGTAGATGTTGCTGTCGATGCGGCCAACCTGCGGCAGGCGCGACAGCGTCAGCGAGAAGTTACCGGTCCAGGTGAACTCGATCTTGACCTTGGCCAGCTGCGGGAAAGTGTGCAGCATCTTGGGACGGATCAGGCTCTCGATTTCGCCCGGATCGCGCGCGCCGTACACGGTGCCGCCGCCGTACAGCAGGCGGTTATCGGCGGTGAGGCGGTAGTAGTCGAGCAGGAAGTTGCAGTCTTCCACGCAGTGGTCGCCCGGCAGCAGCGATTTGGCCAGCTTGGGGTCCAGCCGCTCGGTGGTCACCACCTGGGTGCCGCACGGCAGGCTCTTTTCCGCCAGTTTCGGGATCAGGTCGCCGAGGTAGGCATTGCCGGCCACCACCACGAAGCGGGCGCTGACCTGGCCCTCTGCGGTTTTCACCACCGCCACCTCGCCGCGCTTGAGGTCGGTCACCGCCGACTGCTCGAAAATCTGGCCGCCCAGCGATTCGAACGCCGCCGCCTCGCCCAGCGCCAGGTTCAGCGGGTGGATGTGGCCGCCCCAGTGGTCGAGCAGCGCGCCGGCGTACTGGCCGGAATCAACGATGCGCGCCATGCCGGCCTTGTCGATCATCTCGATGCCGCTGTGGCCGTAGCTTTCCCACAGCCGCTTTTTCGCTTCCAGCTCGTCCAGCTGCTTGTCGGTAAAGGCGGCGAACACGTTGCCGTCCTTCAGGTCACACTGGATGCCGTACTTGGCGATGCGCTCGCGGATGATCTTGCCGCCCTCGAACGCCATCGCGCCCAGCTTGCGCGCGGCGTCCTTGCCGTGGCGCGCCTCGATCACGTCCATGTCGCGGCTGTAGCTGTTGACGATCTGGCCGCCGTTGCGGCCGGAGGCGCCCCAGCCGACGCGCGCCGCTTCCAGCACGATCACCTTGAAGCCGGCTTCGGCGAGGTGCAGCGCGGTGGACAGGCCGGTGTAGCCGGCGCCGATGACGCAGACGTCAGCCTGCTGGCTGCCCTGCAGCGCCGGCCGCTGCGGCGACGGGTTGGCGGAGTAGGCGTAATAGGAGCGGGTGTGTTCGGTGGTCTGGCTCATGGCGGAGTCCTCGATACTGCATTTTTTAAACAGGGCCGCCACGGGCGGCGCTCAATCTGGCTTGATTATCAGATAGCGCCGCAAAAATGTCTAATATGTTAAACATTGCACTGCAAAAAAAAGCCCGGTTGCCCGGGCTTGTGCGTGCTTACAGGATGGTCTGCCGCAGCACTTCGCGCTTTTGCGACAGGTCGACACCGGGCAGCTCGGCGATGATGTCCGGGTGGTCGAGCAGCTTTTCCACCACGAAATCGACGAACACCCGCGTGCGCGGCGCGATGTGGTCGCGGTGCGGGAAGCAGATGTAGATCGAACGCTCCATCGACACGAAATCGGTGAGCACCACCTGCAGCTTGCCGGTGCGCACGTCATTCAGGATCTCGTGCCCCGGCAGCTGTGCGACGCCCAGGCCAAGGCGCGCCAGTTCGCGCACGCCGTCGACATCGTTGGCGGTGTAGGTGCCGCCGACTTCCAGCGGAATGCGCTCGCCGTCACGCTCGAATTCCCACTTGTACAGCCGGCCGGAGGTCGGGAACTGGAAATTGATGCAGTCGTGCGAGGACAGGTCTTCCGGGATGTGCGGCTTGCCGTGCGCTTCCCAGTATTCCGGCGCGGCGACCACGTACTGCGGGATGTGCGCCAGGTGGCGCGCCACCATGCGGCTGTCCGGCATCATGCCGACGCGGACGCCGACATCGTAGCCGTCCTCGATCAGGTCGCTGAAGTGGTCGCCCATGCCGAAGAACACGCGGATCTTCGGGTAACGGCTGCAGAATTCTTCCATCAGCGGCAGGATGAAGCGGCGGCCGAAGGCATTGGGCAGGCTGATGCGCAGGTGGCCGGCCGGCTCGTCGCGGCTGGCCTTGAGCTGGTTGATCGCGGAGTCCAGGTTGTTGACCGGGCCGCGGCACTGCGAGTAGAAACGGCGACCGTCCTCGGTCAGCGTCAGCTGGCGCGTGGTGCGGTTGAACAGCCGCACCTCCAGTTCCTGTTCGAGCCTGGCAATACTCTGGCTGACCGCGGCAGGCGACACGCCCAGTTTGCGGGCGGCATCGGAAAAGCTGCCATTCTCAGCAGTGGTCATGAAGACCATTAATGCTTTCAAGGTATCCATAGCTCGATTCAATCATTGAGGCCGGCGGCGCCACACATTTAACAAGAGACACCACAAAAGAAACCGGCGATTAACAAAACACTTTGAAAGATGATAAGCGAAACAGCGATTCTGTTAAAGCTATTTCCTTATTTTCCATTAAATATGATAAGTCCCATTCCTACCAGTTTTGTGTCGAATTTGTGCGCGAATGACCAGCATTTCATGCAATTGGCAAGCCAAGGCGGCCTGCAATGGCCTTGCTGTGGCTTTCGGCGCCTGCAAAAGTGCCCGTCAGCAGCAAAATATGACGAAAACGGCGGTAATGACAGAGAAATGCCCGGAATCGGCGCCCTAAATGCGGGCAACAGCGGCCTGCGCCCAGACGCCGCGATGTTTCTCGCATTTGTCATTGCCTGCGGCGGGAATACAACACTGCCGCCGGCGAAGCGCGCCACCACCCGCCCGGCCGCCAAGGCCGCTTGACCCACGTCAACGCTGGCGCACGCCCTTGCCGCCACAATCGTTCCTTTGCCCAACAGAAAGTTTGCCATGTCCCGCCCCCATGCCTTTTCCCCGCTCGTAATTCGCGGCCGCAGCCTGTTGCCTATCGTGCAAGGCGGGATGGGTGTCGGCATTTCCGCCAAACAACTGGCCGGTGCCGTGGCGCGTGAAGGCGGTGTCGGCACCGTGGCCAGCGTCGACCTGCGTCACCTGCACGACGACCTGCTGGCCGATGCGGCCAACCTCGAGGGCCAGGACGGCATCAACCGCCTCAACCGCATCGCGCTCGATCGCGAGGTGAAGGGCGCGCTGCAACGCGCCGACGGTCACGGCATGGTGGCGGTCAACATCATGAAGGCGGTGGACGACCACGCCGCGCTGGTGCGCCAGGCCTGCGAGTCCGGCGCGCATGCGGTGGTGATGGGCGCCGGCCTGCCGCTGGACCTGCCGGAGATGGCCAGCAACCACCCCGAGGTGGCGCTGATCCCGATCCTGTCGGAATCGCGCGGCATCGGCATCGTGCTCAAGCGCTGGATGAAGAAGGGGCGGCTGCCGGACGCGATCGTGATCGAGCATCCCAACCACGCCGGCGGCCACCTCGGCGCCGCCAGCATCGCCGGGGTTGGCGATGCCAAGTTCGACTTTGCCCGTGTGCTGGAAGAAAGCTTCGAGCTGTTCAAGGGCCTGGGGCTGGAGCGCGAACGCATTCCGCTGATCGTCGCCGGCGGCGTCAACAGCCATGAAAAGGTGCAGACCTACCTGCAGCAGTACGGCGCCAGCGGCGTGCAGATCGGCACCGCCTTCGCCGTCACCAGCGACGGCGACGCGCATATCAACTTCAAGCGCACGCTGGCCGGTGCCACGCGCGAAGACATCGTCGAGTTCATGTCGGTGGCCGGCCTGCCGGCGCGCGGCATCCTGACCCCGTTCCTGAAGAGCTACCTCAAGCGCGAGGACAAGCTGCAGGCCAACGCCAAGGCCGATCCGGCACGCTGCACCCAGGCGCTGAACTGCCTGACGGTGTGCGGCCTGCGCGACGGCCTGTCCAAGGTCGGCCAGTTCTGCATCGACCTCAAGCTGGCGGCCGCCTTCCGCGGCGAAACCAGCAAGGGGCTGTTCTTCCGCGGCGCCGAGCCGCTGCCCTTCGGCGATGCGATCAAGAGCGCGCGCGAGACCATCCACTACTTCCTCACCGGCGAAAAACCGCTCGACCTGCGCGGCGCCTGAGCACAGCTTCCTGGTCTCGCGCGCTGACGCGAGACCAAGCAAAAACGACTGCGGCAGCGGTGTTTATCCAGCGATAAACACGCATGCCGCAGTCGTTTTTAACATCGTCTCACCCCATTGAAACCCGTTGCCGCAGGCCTTGAACCGCTTCCGGGCCGACATGCGGCCAACGTTGGCCGCATGCGCTAGCCATGGCTGCGGCTCAGCACCGCCTGCAGGCCGCCTCCGGCGCGGTTGTGCAGGCTCAGTTGCAGGCCGTGCAGCGCGGCGATGCGCTCCACGATGGACAGGCCGAGACCGCTGCCGGTCTGCTGCTGTCCCGGCGGCCGGTAGAAGCGCTCGCGCACCTTGTCCAGCAAGGCCTCCGCCACGCCCTCGCCTTCGTCGCTGACGCTGATCCGCGTGGCGTCGGCCTCAAGGCTGACGGTGCCGCCGCCATAGCGGATGGCGTTGTCCAGCAAATTGCGCAGCATCAGCAGCAGCAGGGTGCGGTCGCCGTGTTGCAGCGGCCATTGCGTGTGCCCGGCCGGCGGCAGCTGCAGGGTGACGTGGTGGCTGGCGGCCAGCCCGGACACCGCCTCGCCCAGCTCCTGCAGCAACAGCGGCCAGTCCAGCGCCTCGTGCTGCTGCTCGGCCGCCTCCACCCGCGACAGCGCCAGGAGTTGCGCCAGCAGGTGGCTGCTGCGGTCGACGCCGCTCATCAGCTGCTGCAGCGCCCGCTCGCGCAGCACCGGATCCTGCACCAGCTGCGCCACCTCGGCCTGCACCCGCATCGCCGCCAGCGGGCTGCGCAGCTCGTGGGCGGCGTCGGCGGTAAAGCGCCGTTCGCGCTGCAGGGTCTGCGCCACACGCTCGATCAGATCATTCATCGCGTCGATCAGGGTGTGCAGCTCGCTGGGCACCTCGCGCGGCAGCGGCGTGGCATCGTCCGGCGCGCGCTGCTGCAGCTGCTCCCGGATGTGCGCCAGCGGCGCGAGGCCACGCCCCACCGCCCACCACAAGGCCAGCAGCGCAAACGGCAGCAGCAGCAGCCACAGCAGCCCCTGCGTCAGCAGCAGCCCGCCTATCATCTCCCAGCGCTCGGACATCTCCTGCGCCACCGCCACGCTGCCGGCTTCACCGGACAGGTAGTAGACGCGCCAGTCCTCGTCGTGCTGGCGCAGGCTGGCAAAACCGGTGTAGCCGGGACGGGCATCCAGCTCCAGGCCGTCGCTGTCGACCAGCAGCAGCTGGCCGCCCCGGTTCCACGCCGCCACCGCCTGGTGGTCGCTATCGCCGACCTGCGGCAGCTGCGGCTCGTTGCGCGCGCCCAGCGTCGACAGCGTGCCGTACAGCTGGCGCGCGAACAGCGTCTGCTGTTCCTCGTACAGCTCGTTGACCTCGTGCCAGGCGTGGAAGGCCAGCAGCGCGCAGGCCACCAGCCACAGCGGCGTCACCACCTTGAGCAGGCTCCTGATCAGCGTGCCGCGCAGGCTGTAGCTCATGCCTCGTCCCCGAGGGTGTAGCCGATGCCGCGCCGCGTCTTGATGAAGTCGCTGCCCAGCTTCTTGCGCAGATGGTGCACGTGCACCTCGATGGCGTTGCTCTCCACCTCGTGCGCCCAGTCGTACAGCTTTTCCTCGATCTGTTCACGGCGCAGCACGCGGCCCTTGTTGCCCAGCAGCAGCTCCAGCAGCGCCAGCTCGCGCGCGCTGAGTTCCACCGCGGCGCCGTCCAGCGTCGCCCGCCGCGCCGCCGGGTCAAAGCTGACGCGGCCGTGCTGCAGCAGCGGCGTGCTGTGACCACTGTGGCGCCGCACCAGCGCGCGCAGCCGCGCCGCCACCTCGCCCAGCGCAAACGGCTTCACCAGGTAGTCGTCGGCGCCGCTATCGAGGCCGCGGATGCGGTCGTCCACCGCGTCGCGGGCGGTGAGCAGCAGCACCGGTTCGCTGCGGCCGCTGCGCCGCCACGCCGCCAGCACCGCCAGCCCGTCCATGCCGGGCAGGCCGAGGTCCAGCACCACCGCGTCGTAGGGCGCGGCGCCGATGCCGGCCAGCCCCTGCTTGCCGTCGCGCAGCCAGTCGCAGGCAAAGCCCAGCGCCGACAGCCCGGCCTGCAGCCCGTCGCCGATCAGTTCGTCATCTTCGATTATCAATACCCGCATGCCTGATCCCGTTGCCCGTTTACCGTTGCCGATTGCCGCGGCTCAGCGCCACGTCTTGATGCCGGTAATCATCGCACGAACCAGATTCACCCGCTCGATGCGGCTCATCAGCAGCGCGGCGGCAACGTGCAGCAGCACCGCGACCTGCAGCAGGGTCGCCAGCGCCTCGTGCACTTCTTCCAGCCACTCCTCGCCCCAGAACTGGTCGGTGCCCATCAGGTAACCGCTGACGCCGAGGGACAGCACCAGGCCCATCAGCGCGAACATCATCAGTGCGCCCAGCGGGTTATGCCCCACCGTCTGCGGATGCTGGCCTTGCTTCACCGCCCCCAGGTGCGCCTTGAGACGGCTCGGGGTCGGGAAGAAGTTGGCGAAGCGGGCATGCCGGCTGCCGACAAAGCCCCACACCAGGCGCAGCACGATCAGGCCCAGCGCGATATAGCCGGCCCAGCGGTGCGGCGGATCGCCCTCTTCCAGCAACAGCAGATTGGCCAGCACACAGGCGACCAGGCTCCAGTGGAACAGGCGGACCACGATGTCCCACACTTTTTCCTGACGGGGTAAGGCAGTTGGCGTCATGGCAATACTCCTTGTAAAAACAGTACGGGACAGGGCCACAGCCCTGCCCCGCGGGCAGTCGCGGCATCACCGCGGCACAGACATGGCCGGCGGCGGCGAGCGCCGCGGCCGCGCGACGGCTCAATCGTCGATTTCGCTCTTCACGGTCTTGCCGGAGACCGGATCGAAGTAGATCTCCACTTTCTGGCCCTGCTTGTTCTTGCCGTAGATTTCGTAGCAGTTGCCGGACACCTTGAACTTCTTGATCTGGTAACCCTGCGCCGTCAGCTGTTTCTGGAAGTCGGCTTCTTTCTGCCACTTGTCTTTCGGCTGGGCCGCGCATTCGGCACCGGCAAAGGCGGCAGAGGAAGCAAAAGCGGCCATCAGGGCCACAGCAAGCAGTTTTTTCATCGTTACGCTCCTGGTCAAAGCCTGCAACAGCGCAGGTACAGCTTCATTAAAGCAAGGCAAGCTTAAGCGCCGCTTATGCCGGGTAACTGGCCGGTACTTTTTGTGGTGCTGGCGGCACGACCCAGGTCGAAGGCGGCAAACAGCAGCACCGCCACCAGCCACACCACCCAGCCGCTCCACAGGTTGTGCGACAGGAAGTGCGCGCCGCGCGCCATCTGCCCCAGCCCCATCAGCAGGCCCAGCGCCAGCGCGGCGACCGCCGCCTGCCGTGCCCGCCGCGGCGCGTGCGGCCGCCAGTAGAAAAACAGCGCCAGCAGCGCAAAGCCGCCGGAGGCGTGGCCGCCGGGGAAGCACTGCCCCGGGCCGGGGTTGGCCGCCACCGCGCCGAACAGCGCGAACCACTCGCCGCTGCCGCCGAAGGCCTGCAGGTCCCACGGGCAGGAGTGCGCGCTGTGCGCCTTCAGCAGCGACACCGCCAGCGTCGCCAGCCACATCACCAGCACCGCGTAACCCAGGCGCACCTCGCGCCGCCGCACGGCACGCAGCGCCAACCCGCCGCTGGTGGCGATCAGCGCGTACTTCGGCAGGCGGTGGTTGAGCCACTCCAGCCACAGGCTGTGCTGCAGCGGAAAGCGCTGGCTGAGTGGATCGAAGAACCACTGCGCCAGCGTGACATCGAGACGGGTACCCGCCTCCAGCCACCACAGCACGGCGCCGAGCAGCAGCAGCCACAGCAGCTGCCGCGCGTAGAAGGTGGCGGGCAGGCCGGCGGCCGTTGCGGCCAACCTTGGCGCCGCCATCTCAGGCGCCCAGAGCCGCCGGCGCCGCGGCCGTCAGCGGCGCGCGGCAGGCGGCGAAGATGTCCAGCGCCGGCTGGTACAGCGCGGTGCGCACCGCCATCAGCCCCAGCACGCTGTGAAACAGGTTGTCATGGCTGTAGCGTTGCTTGCTGGTCGCCTGCAGGCAGCTGCCGGACAGCCCGCTGTCCTGCTGCCACTGCGGCGAGAACCACGCCAGCATCGGCACGTGCTTCTGCGCGTCCGGCGCGATCAGGTAGGGCGTGGCGTGCAGGTAGAGATTGTTCTCGCCCAGTGATTCGCCGTGATCGGACAGGTACAGCATGCTGCTGGCCACCTGCGGCGCCGCCTGCAGCGTGGCGATCAGCTGCGCCAGCACCTGGTCGGTATAGACGATGGTGTTGTCGAAGGCGTTGACGATCTGCTCGCGGCTGCATTTTTGCAGCTCGCCGGTTTCGCACACTGGGCCGAAGCGGGCGAACGCCGCCGGGTAGCGCTTGTAGTAGGCCGGGCCGTGGCTGCCCTTCTGGTGCAGCACCAGCACGCTGTCACCGCGCAGGTTCTGCAGCCGGGCCGCCAGGCTGTCGAGCAGGATCGCGTCGTGACACTCGCCGCCGCTGCAGAAGCGCGGATCGTTGCTGTCGTACAGCATGCTGCTGGCCACGCGCTTGCACACCTCCTTGCAGCCGGAATTGTTGTCGCGCCAGCTGACCTGCACCCCGGCGTGGGCCAGCACGTCGAGCAGGTTTTCGCGGTGGCGTGCCTCCTCGGCGTCGAAGCTGTCGCGCGGCCGCGACGAGAACATGCACGGCACCGAAATCGCGGTTTCGGTGCCGCAGGACCAGACATCAGGGAAGTTGACCAGCCCCGCCACCTTGGCCAGCTGCGGGTTGGTCGGCCGCGGGTAGCCGTTGAGCGAGAAATGGTCGGCGCGGGCGGTCTCGCCGACCACCAGCACCAGCAGCCGCGGCTTGGCGCCGGCAGTCGCATCGCGACGCGCATCGCCACCGATGCGCAGCAGCGGCTGCGGCGTGGCGTTGACCTTGCGCAGGTAGGAACTGGTGGCCTGCAGGTAGTTGCTCGGCGTCAGCTCCAGCCGCAGCTCGCGGTGGTTGCGAAACAGCGAGGCGAAGTCCTGATAGGCGCCCAGCGCCACCAGCAGCAGCACCGCGCCGCTGAGCAGCAGCGCCAGCGCGCGCACGCCCAGCTCCGGCAGCGCGGCGCGAAAGCGCAGCGGCGTGCGCCACAGCCACCACGACGGCAGGCCGCCGAGCAGCAGCACGGTCAGCGCCATTTTCACGGTCAGCAGGTCGCCGGCCTCGGCCACGTCGGTCTGCAGCGCGTTGCGCACCATGTCGCTGTCGATCAGCACCCCGTACTGGTTCATGAAATAGCTGACCGCGGCGGTGAGCAGCAATAGCAGCGTCAGCAGCGGCTTGGCGATCTTCGGCCACAGCAGCAACAGCAGCAACAGGGTGAAAAAGGCGGTAACGAACACGAAGGCCAGCAGCAGCATGCGCAGGTCCTGGCCGTCCAGCGGCGCCATGATCTGCAGCAGGTGGCGCCAGAACGGCAGGTTGAACAGGGTGACGAACAGCAGCGCCATGAGCAGCGCCAGCCATTCGGCGCGCAGCGGACGGGACAGAAGCTTCATGCGGGGTCTCTCGGCAACGGGTTTCGGAGCAGGCACGCCCGCTCATCCTGGTGCCGATGAAAACAGGCCAGCCTTAAGCCAGCCTTAGAGTCGCTAACAAAACCTCGCAGAGCACCTGAGCCAAGGCGCGCCGACGCAGGCAGTACAAGTAGTACGACAAGGAGGCGCAACGCAGGATCAGGGTTTTTGTTAGCGGCTTTTAGCCACGTCACCGTATCGTCATCGCCGCCACATCCGCCTGTCACATCGCTGCGCCACCATCGGCGCATCTGCCCCCGCCGGAGCACGCGATGAACCAGCGCTACCGCACCATCTGGATTTCCGATGTCCACCTCGGCACCGCCGGCTGCCAGGCCGCCTTCCTGCTCGACTTCCTGCGCCACCACGACTCCGACACCCTGTACCTGGTCGGCGACATCATCGACGGCTGGCAGCTGAAGAAATCGTGGTACTGGAAGCAGGGCCACAACGACGTGGTGCAGAAGGTGCTGCGCAAGGCGCGCAAGGGCACGCGGGTGATCTACGTGCCCGGCAACCACGACGAGGCGGCGCGGCAGTACGCCGGGCTGGATTTCGGCGGCATCGCCATCCGCAGCGAGGCCGAGCACCACACCGCCGATGGCAAACGGCTCTTGGTCATCCACGGCGACGAGTTCGACGGCGTGATCCAGCACGCCAAGTGGCTGGCCTACGTCGGCGACAGCCTGTACACGCTGATCCTCGGCCTCAACCGCCACTACAACTGGCTGCGCCACAAGCTGGGGCGGCCGTACTGGTCGCTGTCGCAATACCTGAAACACAAGGTGAAGAACGCGGTGAACTTCATCAGCGACTTCGAGCACATCCTCGCCGCCGAGGCGCGCCGCCGCGGTTTCGACGGCGTGGTCTGCGGCCACATCCACAAGGCGGAGGTGAAGGACATCGACGGCATCGTGTACGGCAACTGCGGCGACTGGGTGGAAAGCCTGTCGGCGCTGGTGGAGCACCACGACGGCCGGCTTGAGATCGTGCACTGGACGCAGCAGGCCGGCGACACCATCCCGCAGAGCATTGCGGCCAACCTTGCCGCACAACCCCAGCTCAACACAGAGGCCGAAACATGCGCATCATGATCATCAGCGACGCCTGGCTGCCACAGGTCAACGGCGTGGTCCGCAGCATCACCGAAACCGTGCGCGAGCTGCGCGGCTTCGGCCACCAGGTGGCCCTGATCACCCCGCTGGGCGGCGAGACGGACGACGGCGACGGCTTCGCCACCCTGCCCTGCCCGACCTACCCCGACATCCGCCTGTCGCTGTTCCCCTACCGCAAGGTCGCGCAAAGGTTGGCCGCATTCAGCCCGCACGCGGTGCACATCGCCACCGAAGGCCCGCTGGGCCTCGCCGCGCAGAGCTGGTGCCGCCGCCACGGCCAGCCATTCACCACCGCCTACCACACCCGTTTTCCGGAATACATCCACGCCCGCACCCGGCTGCCGCTGGCCATCAGCTACGCGTGGATGCGCCGCTTCCACAACCGCGCGCAGGCGGTGATGGCGCCAACGCCGGCCATCGTCGCCGACCTCAAGGCACGCGGCTTTCACAACGTGGTGCTGTGGAGCCGCGGCGTCGACACCCGCCTGTTCAGCCCCGGCGAGCGCGAACGGCTGGACACCGCGCAGCCGCGCTTCCTCTACATCGGCCGCGTGGCGGTGGAGAAGAACATCGAGGCCTTTCTCAAACTGGACCTGCCCGGCAGCAAGTGGGTGGTCGGCGAGGGGCCGCAGCTGGCCGAGCTGAAGGCCAAATATCCGGAGGTCTACTTCGCCGGCGTGTTCCCGCAGCACGAGCTGGCGCGCTTCTACCGCGCCGGCGACGTGTTCGTGTTCCCCAGCCTGACCGACACCTTCGGCCTGGTGCTGCTGGAGGCGATGGCCTGCGGCACGCCGGTGGCGGCCTACCCGGTGGCCGGCCCGCTGGACGTGGTCGGAGCCAGCGGTGGCGGCGTGCTGCACCAGGACCTGCGCACCGCCTGCCTGCAGGCGCTGATGCTGGACCGCGACCAGGTGCGCCGCGTGGCCGAGGGCTACTCGTGGACGGCGGCGACGCGGCAGTTCGAATCCCACCTCTGCCCGCGCCCGCTGGGCGAGCAGGAAGGCATGGCCTTCACCCCCGGCGGCGGCCGCTGAACGCGGCACAAAACACTGCGGCCAACCTTGGGCAAGGTTGGCCGCAGTGTTTTGCATCGTCAGAACGTGTTCACGATCCCGCACGCTCACGCGAGACAAGGCGAAAACGGCTGAGGAAGCGGCGTGTAGCCAGATTCAAACAAGCATGCCGAAGCCGTTTTTAACGCCGTATCGCCCCATTGCGAGCAAGTCGCAGCAGATCGTGAACAGGTCCTAAGGATCAGGCCGGCGCGTGCGTCGCCTTGTGCGCGCTGAGCTGGCTCAAGAGCACGCTGGCCACGATCAGCGCCGCGCCGCCGACCTTGCCGGCGCCCATCGCCTCGCCGGCCAGCCAGCCGATCAGCCCGCCCCACACCGGTTCCATCGCGTAAATGATGGTGGCACGGGTGGCCGGCACCGTCTGCTGCGCCCAGTTCATCACGATCTGGATCAGCGCGGTGGCGGCGCCCAGCGCCAGCACGCTCGCCAGCAACAGCGGCTGCCACTGCGGCAGCGCCTCGCCCGCCAGCGGCGCCGACAACAGAGACAGCAGCGCCACCGTCGCCAGCTGCACCAGCGCCATGCGCCCGGCGTTGCAGCCGGCGGCAAAGCGGCTGAGCAGGCAGATTTCCAGCGCGATGGTGGCGGTGGCGGCGATGGTCAGCCACTCGCCCAAGCCCAGCTTGATACTCAGCCCGTCCACCCCGGCCAGGAGCAGCAGGCCGGCAAAGGCCAGCGCCACCCCCACCCACGCCAGCCAGCCCGGGCGCTGGCGGAACAGCCCCCACTGCAGCAGCGGCACCAGCGGCACGTACAGGCCGGTGAGGAAGGCCGAGGTGCTGCTGGCGATGTGGCCCAGCCCCAGCGTCTGCAGGTTGTAGCTGAAATACAGGATCACGCCGATGCCGATGCCACCCAGCAGCTCGGTGCGGTTGAGGCCGGCCAGCTGGCGGCGGCACAGCAGCAGCGCCAGCAAGGCGGCGACGGCAAAGCGCATGCCGACAAAGACGAAGGCGCCGCTCCACTGCAGCGCGGTCTGTACCGCGAGGAAGGTGCCGCCCCAGATCAGGGTGACGCCGACCAGCGACAGGTCGGGCAGCCAGGAACGGTGGGCCGCGGGTGCGGCAGACAGGGCAACGGTGGACATGGGCAAGGCTCGCGTGTAGGGTGGTGGCTCGGTTTTGTGCACTATACTGCACAACAACACAATTGAGCAATATATTGCACTTATGAGCGAACACACTCCCCTGCAAGTCTTCAGTCACGTCGCCCGCAACCTGCGCGAAGCCCGCCAGCAGCGCGGTCTGAGCCAGGAAAAACTGGCCGCCAGCGCCGAGGTCAGCCGCCGCATGCTGGTCAATATCGAAGCCGGCGCCAGCAATGTCAGCATCGCCACGCTGGACCGCCTCGCCAGCGCGCTGGGACTGACCTTTTCCGAGCTGGTGCGCGCCCCCGGCAGCGACGCGCCGGTGCGGGTATGGCAGGGCGACAGCAGCGACAGCCACGCCACCTTGCTGCACAGCCTGGCGCTGGCCGGCTGCACGCTGGAGCTGTGGCAGTGGCAGCTGGCACCCGGCGACAGCTACCTGGCCGCGCCGGATCCGGCCGGCTGCGGCGAGATCGTGGAAGTGCACAGCGGTACGCTGCAACTGGCCTGTGCCGGCGGCGAGCACACGCTGCAAGCGGGCGACACCGCCGGCTACGGCACCGAGCACGGCTACCGCTACCACAACCCCGGCACTAGCCTGCTGCGCTTCCAGCGCAGCATCGTGATGCCGGCGCCCGGCTGAGGCTGCGGCCAACCCTGGCCGTCGGCAGCCTACCATCACCGCATTTGATGGTTTTGACATAACCGGATAGCATCAAAGTCCTCGTCACTGTCCATCCGCGATCGGAGTCACCATGCGTCTGCTACTCGCCATCCTGCTGCCCTGGCTGCAGTTCTTCACCATCAAGCGCCCGTTTGCCGGCCTGTTCTGCCTGCTGCTGCAGTGCACGCTGATCGGCTGGATCCCGGCGGCGATCTGGTCGGTGTACGCGCTCAGCCAGTACAAGACCGACCTCAAGATCAAACAGGCGCTGGCACAGGCACGCTAGCGCGGGCGCCACGCGTCCTGTCCCGATGGCCAGCCCGGCAACGACCGGCTGGCCATTTTTCATGGCGCCACACCACCACAGGCCATGCCATAAGAATTTTTTAACGCTTGATCCACATCAATCACTACTACATGATGCGTCCATACAATGCGCCAACCACAACATATTGGAGCAAACGATGTCCGCACGCCCCAGCAGCCATGTCGACGCCGTCAGCAGCATCAACGAATACCTGTCCCGTGCCGACTGGCGGGTGCAGGCCAATGCCAACCAGGGCTACAGCCTGGGCGGCTTGATCCTCAACATCGCCGGCAAGCTCACCGCCGAGTACTGGCTGAACGAAGTTTTCCCCGCCGAGGCCGCCACTGCGCATCGCCACGGCGACCTGCACATCCACGATCTGGACATGCTGTCCGGCTACTGCGCCGGCTGGTCGCTGCGCACCCTGTTGCAGCTGGGTTTTGCCGGCGTCGGAGGCAAGGTGGAATCGGCACCGCCGCGGCATTTGTCCAGCGCCTGCGGCCAGATCGTCAATTTCCTCGGCACGCTGCAGAACGAATGGGCCGGCGCGCAGGCGTTCAGCTCCTTCGATACCTACCTCGCCCCGTTCGTGAAAAAGGATGCGCTGGACTACGCGCAGGTAAAGCAGGCGATCCAGGAACTGATCTACAACCTGAACGTGCCCAGCCGCTGGGGCACGCAGACGCCGTTCACCAACCTGACCTTCGACTGGGTGTGCCCGGAAGACCTGCGCGAGCAGATCCCGGTGCTGGGCGGCGAGGAGATGCCGTTCCGCTACGGCGACTGCGCACCAGAAATGGCGCTGATCAACCGCGCCTATATCGAGGTGATGCTGGCCGGCGACGCGCTGGGACGGGCGTTTACCTTCCCGATCCCCACCTACAACATCACCAAGGACTTCGACTGGTACGGCGAGAACAGCGAGCTGCTGTTCGCGATGACCGCCAAGTACGGCCTGCCCTACTTCCAGAACTTCGTGAACTCCGAGCTGGAGCCGCACATGGTGCGCAGCATGTGCTGCCGCCTGCAGCTGGACCTGCGCGAGCTGATGAAACGCGGCAACGGCCTGTTCGGCAGCGCCGAGCAGACCGGTTCGGTGGGCGTGGTCACCGTCAACTGCGCACGCCTCGGCCACCGTTTTGCCGGTGACGAAGCGGCGCTGCTGGCCGAAACCGACCGCCTGCTGAACCTGGGGCGCGAGGTGCTGGAAGCGCGCCGCAGCAAAGTGCAGCAGCACATCGACGGCGGGCTGTACCCGTACACCCGCCATTTCCTCGGCAGCCTGCGCAACCACTTCTCCACCCTGGGGGTGAACGGCATCAACGAGATGATCCGCAACTTCACGGCGGACGCCCACGACATCACCAGCGACTGGGGCCATGATTTTGCCTGCCGCTACCTGGACCACATCCGCGCGCGCATGGTCGAATTCCAGCAGGCCACCGGCCACCTGTACAACCTGGAAGCCACCCCGGCGGAAGGCACCACCTACCGCTTTGCGCGCGAGGACAACAAGCGCTACCCCGGCATCCTGCAGGCCGGCACGCCGCAGCAACCGTACTACACCAACTCCAGCCAGTTGCCGGTGGGCTTTACCGACGACCCGTTCGAGGCGCTGCTGCGCCAGGACGAACTGCAGCGCAAATACACCGGCGGCACCGTGCTGCACCTGTATATGAGCGAGGCGGTCAGCAGCGCCGACGCCTGCCGCCAGTTGGTGAAGCGCGCGCTGGAAAACTTCCGCCTGCCCTACATCACCATCACGCCGACGTTCTCGATCTGCCCGACGCACGGCTATCTGTCCGGCCGCCATGATTTCTGCCCGAAGTGCGACGCCGAGCTGATCGAGAAAAAGCGCCAGGCGGCCTGCACCCCGTAGCCCGGATAAGCGAAGCCCATCCGGGGAAATCGCATGTCCTCACAACCGTCTCCCCGGATGCGCCTGCGGCTTATCCGGGCGACGTGAGGCGAATCGACAAGTGCGGTGACAGGCGCACAGCAGCCTGCCTAACAGCAACCCCAGACCAACAACACAGAGCCAATCCGCCGCCATGCGGCCAACCTTTGAAAGGAAACACCATGCAACAGCAGCAAACCATCGAGCTGAAAGACGAAGAACGCACCCGCTGCGAGGTGTGGACGCGGGTAATGGGCTACCACCGCCCGGTGGCCTCGTTCAATACCGGCAAACAGGGCGAGTTCCATGAACGCTGCCACTTCGACGAACAGCGCGCCGGCTGAGCGCGCCCGCATCGGCGGCTGGCAGCCGTTCTCGGCCTGCGACTGGCCGGGCCGGCTGGCCGCGGTGGTGTTCCTCGCCGGCTGCCCGTGGCGCTGCGGCTACTGCCACAACCCCGGCCTGCTGCAGCGCCGCCACGGCCAGACCAGTTGGCCGCAGCTGCGCGCGCAATTGCAGACGCGGCGCGGTTTGCTGGACGGGGTGGTGTTTTCCGGCGGCGAGCCGCTGAGCGAGCCGGCCTTGCCAGCGCTGCTGGCCGAGGTGCGCGCCATGGGCTTTGCCACCGGCCTGCACAGCGGCGGCAGCCACCCCGATCGTCTGCAACGCGTGCTGCCCTTGCTGGACTGGGTGGGGCTAGACATCAAGACGATGCCAGCACAGTACCCGGCCATCACCGCGGTGGCCGGCAGCGGCGAGCGTGCCGCCGCCAGCCTGGCGCTGCTGCAAGCCAGCGGCGTCGCCTACGAATGCCGCAGCACCCTCCACCCGGCGCTGCACGACGACAGCACGCTGACGCAGCTGGCCGCGTGGCTGGCCCAGCGTGGCGTGCGCCACTACGCCTGGCAGCTGCTGCGCCCCGGCCCGCAACTGCCGCAGCCGTTTTCCCCCATCGCCGCAGGCTGGCCGGCGCCAGCACTGCAGGCGGCGGTGGCCAGCAACTTTGCACACTTTGAAGTGCGCACCGGCTAGCTGCGGCCAAGCTTGGCGACCGCCCCAGTGCACGCAGCACCGCCAGCGGGTGACAGCGCAGCTACCACAGCCCGCAGGCCGCCAGCAACAGCATGCGGCGTCACAGCTCCCCGTTTCTCCGGCAACAAAAAAGCACAACGCCCGTTGGCGGACATTGTGCCGGTGTGCACCCGCCACGGCAGCGGCGATAAGGGGCGGGAAAAACAAAAAACCCCGCCGTAGCGGGGTTTTTATCAAACGCTGTAAAAAATTACAGAGCCTGGATATTGGTGGCTTGTGGGCCTTTTTGACCCATACCTGGGGTGTAGCTAACTTTCTGGCCTTCGGTCAGCGATTTGAAGCCTTCCGAGCGCACTTCGGAGAAGTGAGCGAACAGGTCGTTGCCGCCTGCATCTGGAGTGATGAAGCCAAAGCCTTTTGCATCGTTAAACCATTTAACGGTACCAGTTTCCATTTTTAATTCCTTTAAAACGAGATTGACGGGCAATTGCCCAGGTGCATGACGATCAAGGAATCAAACCGGTAACAATGACGTGCCGCTTTTGAGGTGGATCAACGATGTCGCAAGCAATCTGCTGCTTGAAGGTCCTGCCAGCACCGTTATACGCAGCATCCCTCCCCCGGTCAACGATTAATTGAATTTATTTTTGTTTTACCCTTAATAAATCCCATAAAAGCCAGCAAACGCTCGCCCGCGCCCGGCGGCGGTGGCCAGTACAGCACAGCGGCACCACCGTTTGCCCGCCGCTGATGCCATGCCGCTACGGCGAGCAGGCTTGTATTCCGGCACATCTTTACCTATGCCAAATGCACGGGCTGGCGACATTGAAACTGCTTGCCGCGCTGAAAGCTAGTTGAAAGGTTGACCACCCTATAATTTGCTCGCCCCACCTGAGGTGGCGTGACCTGCACGGCAGGCAACGTCAGGCCGCAGGGGACGCACAGGGTGAGGAGCCAAGCTCCCGCTGATGCCACCTCGGCATACACAACAATATGCAACACTCCGGAGATTACACAATGAAACTGTCGAAACTGTTCGTAAGCTGCCTGCTGGCGGTCACCCCGTTTGTCGCCCAGGCCCAGGTAGAGCAATTCAAGATCATGGCGCCGGCCAACCCGGGCGGCGGCTTTGACACCATCGCCCGCACCCTCGGCGAAGCGCTGCAGGCGTCCGGCCAGGCCAAGAGCGTGGTGGTCGAGAACAAGGCCGGGGCCGGTGGGGCCATCGGCATGGCACAGTTCGTCAATAACGAAAAAGGCAACCCGCACGCGCTGCTGGTGGCCGGTGCCGTCACCGTCGGCGCGCTGGAAACCAACAAGTCGCCGGTCAACTTCGGCATGGTGACGCCGATCTCGCGCCTGATGGGTGAGTTCAACGTCATCGTGGTACCGACCGCCTCGCCGTTCAAGAACCTGAAAGACCTGATGGCCGCCTACAAGGCGAAACCGGGTGCGGTGAGCATCGGCGGCGGCTCGGCCGGTGGCATCGACCACATCATGGCCAGCCTGATGTCGGAGAAAGCCGGCGTTGATCCCGACAAGCTGAACTACATCCCGTTCGCCGGCGGCGGCGAGGGCAAGGCGGCCATCCTCGGCAACCAGATCTCCGCCTACATCAGCGGCTACGGCGAGCTGGCCGACCTGATCAAGGCCGGCAAGGTGCGCGCACTGGGCATCTCCGCCTCCACCCGCAACGCCGACATCCCGGTACCGACCATGCGCGAGCAGGGCACCGACGTGGTGGTGTACAACTGGCGCGGTGTGTTTGGCGCCCCCGGCATCACCCCCGCCCAGCGCAACGATCTGATCAAGATGGTGGAAACCGCGGTCAAGTCGCCAAGCTGGAAAGCCAAGGCCGAGAAGATGGAATGGTTGGACATGCTGCAGAGCGGCGACAGTTTCAAGGCCTTCCTCAACGAAGACATCAAGCGCACCGCGGCCATCGTCAAGAAACTGAAGCTGGGTAACTAAGCCATGATCAAGCGCGTAACCGGCGAGCAGCTGCTCGCCATCGGGATCATCCTGATCGGCCTGGTGATGGCCTGGCAGATCGGCGATATCCCTGAGGAGGCCGGTTATGCCGGCATCGGTCCGCGCTTCTTTCCTTCGCTGGTGGTGGCCGGTCTGATCGTTGCCGGGGGCGCGTTGCTGATGCAGCGCCGCCACCGTAACGGGCCGGACACCATTCTCAGCGCAGGCGAAGACGACACGGAACAACTGGAAGCGGAAGAAGCCGCCGTACGCGGCGAGGCCAACTGGAACATGTTCATCATTGCCAGCGGCAGCCTGCTGGCGCACATGGCGCTGATCGGCCTGGTCGGCTTTACCCTGGCCGGCACCTTCCTCTGCTTCGGCATCTGCCGCGCGCTGGAGACACGCCGTCCGGCGCTGGATCTGGTGCTGTCCTTCCTGCTGGCCCTCGGCCTGTTTCACTTGTTCAAGACGCTGGGGCTGAACCTGCCGGCGTTGATCACGGGGGTGCTGTAAATGGATTCCTTGAATGCCCTGTTCAGTCTGGGGTTTGCCACCGCGCTGACCCCGGCCAACCTGCTGTGGGCGCTGCTCGGCTGCACGCTGGGCACCGCCATCGGCGTACTGCCTGGCGTCGGCCCGGCGGTAACCGTGGCGCTGCTGCTGCCGGTGACGCAAAGTGTCGACCCGACCGGCGCGCTGATCATGCTGGCCGGTGTCTACTACGGTGCCATGTTCGGCGGTTCCACCACCTCCATCCTGCTCAATACCCCCGGTGAAGCCGGCTCCATCGTGTCGGCGCTGGAAGGCAACAAGATGGCGAAGATGGGGCGCGCCGGTCCGGCACTGTCCACCGCCGCCATCGGCTCCTTCGTCGCCGGCTCCATCGCCACCGTACTGCTGACGCTGCTGGCACCGGTGATCGCCGGCTTCGCGCTGCAGCTGGGCCCGGTAGAAACCTTCGCGCTGATGATGCTGACCTTCGCCGCGGTGTCGGCAGTGCTCGGCAATTCGCCACTGAAGGGCTTCATCGCGCTGTTGCTGGGCCTGTCGATGGGCCTGATCGGCATCGAGGGCCAGTCGGGGCAGTCGCGCTTCACCTTCGGGCTGCTGCCGCTGATCGACGGTATCGACATCGTGGTGGTGGCCATGGGCCTGTTCGCGGTGGGCGAGACACTGTACACCGCCACCTACGAGAACAAGATCGCCGGCCGCATCGAATCGCTGAAGGGCAGCTTCTGGATGAGCAAGGACGACTGGAAACGCTCGTGGAAACCGTGGTTGCGCGGTACCGCCATCGGCTTCCCGTTCGGCACCCTGCCGGCCGGCGGCACCGAGATGCCGACCTTCCTGTCCTACTCCGCCGAGCGCAAGCTGGCCGACGAGAAGACGCGCAAGCAGTTCGGCAAGGGCGCCATCGAAGGCGTGGCCGGACCGGAAGCGGCCAACAACGCAGCGGTCACCGGCACGCTGGTGCCACTGCTGACACTGGGCATCCCGACCT
This sequence comes from Vogesella sp. AC12, assembly GCF_024437575.1. Lineage (NCBI taxonomy): Bacteria > Pseudomonadati > Pseudomonadota > Betaproteobacteria > Neisseriales > Chromobacteriaceae > Vogesella > Vogesella sp. AC12. The sequence continues at coordinate 27,425 of NZ_JANFNU010000002.1, read as the reverse complement.
CGGCTACCGCCGCCATCATGCTGTCTGCATTCCAGCAGTACAACATCGTGCCCGGCCCGCTGCTGTTCGACACCAACCCGGCACTGGTGTGGGGCCTGATCGCCTCGCTGTACATCGGCAACGTGATGCTGCTGGTGCTGAACCTGCCGCTGGTCGGCCTGTGGGTGCAATTCCTGAAAGTGCCGCGCCCGCTGCTCTATGGCGGCATCATCGTGCTGGCCACCATGGGTGCCTACGCGCTGCGACAGAGCTGGTTCGACCTGATGCTGCTCTATATAATCGGCGTGTTGGGCTTCCTGATGCGGCGCTTCGACTTCCCGGTGGTGCCACTGGTGGTCGGCCTGATCGTCGGGCCGATGGCGGAGAAACACTTCCGCCGCGCCATGTCGATCAACGAGGGTGACCTGACCGTGTTCCTGACGCACCCGATCTCGCTGGTCATCCTGCTGGTCACCGCCGCCATCCTGGTGGTGCCGCCGCTGATGAAACGCCGCCAGGCCCTGCTGGACAGCGCACGTTAAACCAAACCTCCCGGGACACCTGGCGCTTTGCTGGCCAGGTGTCCTTTTAATTGACACTTTTCACTGCACAAGGACAACACAATGCCGGAGATCCTGTTTGAAAGCTCCTTCTGGCTGGCGGTGCTGCAGATCATCGCCATCGACATCCTGCTCGGCGGCGACAACGCGGTCGTGATCGCGCTGGCCTGCCGCAAACTGCCGGAAGAACAACGCCGCCGCGGCATTTTCTGGGGCGTGGCCGGTGCCATCGGCCTGCGCGTGGTACTGATTTTCTTCGCACTGCAACTGCTGGCACTGCCCTACCTGAAGGTGGTCGGTGCGCTGCTGCTGCTGTGGATCGGCATCAAGCTGCTGCAACCGGAAGATGACGACGCCCACGGCAATATCGAGGGCAGCACCCACCTGTGGGGCGCCATCAAGACCATCATCATCGCCGACGCGGTGATGAGCCTGGACAATGTGATCGCGGTGGCCGGTGCCGCCAAGGGCAACCTCGGCATGGTGGTGTTCGGCATCGTGATCAGCATCCCGATCATCGTGTGGGGCAGCAAGTTCGTACTCAAGCTGATGGACCGCTTCCCGATCGTGATCACCTTCGGTGCCGCACTGCTGGGCTGGATCGCGGGCGACATGGTGATCGGCGACGTGGTGGTGAAACCGTACCTGGTCGACGCGCCAAGCTGGCTGCACTACGTCAGCGCCGCCAGCGGTGCCATCCTGGTGGTCCTGACCGGCAAGTTCCTTGCCAGCCGCAAGACCGCCGCCGCCGCGCCGCTGCACGAGATTCCGCTGGCCGCCAACAAAGACCACAGCTAAGAAAGGGACACCATGAGCACTCGTATCCTGATTCCGGTAGACGGCTCGGCGCACGCGCTGCGCGCGGTAGAACACGCCCTGCAACTGGCCAAGCTCAACCCGGCGCTGGAACTGCACCTGCTGAACGTGCAGATCCCGGTCGAATCCGGCCATGTGCGCCTGTTTGTCGGCCACGACCAGCTGGAAGACTACTACCGCGAGGAAGGCCTCGCCGCGCTGCAAGCGGCGAGCGCACTGCTGCAACAGGCCGGTCAGGCCTGCCAGCAGCACATCGCGGTTGGCCACATCGCCGACACCATCGCCCGCTACGCGCAGGAGATGGCGTTCAGCCAGATCATCATCGGCTCGCACGGCCGCAGCGGCCTCGGCCAGCTGCTGCTGGGCTCGGTGGCCACCGACGTGGTACACCAGTCGGTGGTGCCGGTGACCGTGATCAAGTAAGCCACGCACCAGCCCGCGACAGCGGCTTTCATCCCGGCCCCACGCCGGCGGTGAAAGCCGCTTTTGCATGGGCGGCACGCTTGCGGCCAACCTTGCCGCCGTGTACAGCGCCCGCCGGCGGCCCGTACAATGCTGGCATCATCGCCCTCCGGAGCTGCCACCATGCGCCACACACTACGCAAATTCGCCCTCGCCCTGCTGGCGCTGGTCGCCCTGCTCGGCAGCGCGCTGCTGGACTACTACCTGCCGGAACACAGCATCACCACCATCACCGGTGTCGAGGTCAAGCTGGCGGACAAGGACGGCCCGATCAGTCGCCAGAACCCGGCCGACCAGCCGGTGCGCGACATGTACCTGATCTACACCCAGCACGCCATCGACGACGTGCGCGTGTACCGCAACGAGGACACCGGCTGGGGCTGGCCGTTCTACTTCAAGTTCGACGCTTCCGACGTGCAGGCCACCGCCAACGCCATTGCCAACGCCAAACAGCCGGCCTACCTCACCAGCTACGGCTGGCGCATCAACATGCTGTCGCTGTACCCCAACGTCACCGCCATCCGCCTCGCCGAGGCCGGCGAAGCCACCTGGAGCTTTTTCCGCTGGTTCTGGTTCGCGCTGTGGTTTGCCCTGCTCGCCGGCGCCGGCTGGGGGCTGCTGCGCGCGACACGAAGCAAACCCGACACCACGGACAGCGTCGCCTGAACGCGGTGGCCAACCCTGGCCGCGCCGCCGGCGGCGCTGGCAATAACGGAGGAAGCAGCATGATCAGCGTGGACTACGTGCGGCAGATGGCCGCCTACAACCAGTGGATGAACGACAAGCTGTACGCGGCGGCGGCCAGCCTGCCGCCAGCGCTGCTGGACGCCGCCGATGGCAGCTTTTTCGGCAGCATCAGCGGCACGCTGCACCACCTGCTGGTCGGCGATACCATCTGGCTGCAGCGCTTCGCCACGCACCCGGCCGCCTTCGCCGCACTGCAGCCGCTGCTGGCCGAACCGGCGCCACCGCGGCTGGACAGCCGCCTGGCTGACGATCTGCCTGCGCTGCAGGCACGACGGCAACAACTGGACGCCATCATCACGCAGTGGAGCGCGGCACTGACGCCGGCGGCGCTGAACCTGCCGCTGACCTACCGCAATATGCGCGGCGAGACGCACTGCAAGCCGTTCGCCTCGCTGATCGTGCACTTCTTCAACCACCAGAGCCACCATCGCGGCCAGGCCAGCACCCAGCTCTACCGGCAGGGCGCCGATATCGGCGTCACCGACCTGCTGGCACTGCTGCCGGACTGCTGACGGCATTGCGGCCAACCTTGGCAAAGGTTGGCCGCAATGTTCAATGCCAGGCTGGCACGCGATCTCAGGCCAGCGTGATCACCACCGGGGTGTGGTCCGATGGTCGCTCCCACTTGCGCGGTGTCTTGTCGATCACGCAGCCACTGGCGCGCGCCTTCAGGCTGTCGCTGATCAGGATGTGGTCGATGCGCACGCCCATGTTGCGGCGGAACATCATCGCGCGGTAATCCCACCAGCTGTACTGCTTGTCCTCGTCGTTGAACAGGCGGAAGCTGTCCGCCAGTCCCATGCCGATCAGACGGCGGAAACTGTCGCGCTCCGGCGTGGTGCACAGCACCTGCTCGCGCCAGCCCTCCGGGTCGTACACGTCGCGGTCTTCCGGCGCGATGTTGTAGTCGCCCAGCAGCGCAAAATCCCGGTGCACGGCCAGCTCGCTGGCGACGTAGCGCTCCAGCTCGGCCAGCCACTGCAGCTTGTACTGGTACTTCGGCGATTCCACCGATTCGCCGTTGACGAAGTAGGCGCACACCACGCGCACGCCGTCGACGGTGGCGGCGATCACGCGGCGCTGCTCGTCGTCGTAGCCGGGAATGCCGGCCACCACGTCGCTGACGCTGCAGCCGTTCTTCACCAGGATGGCGACGCCGTTATAGGTCTTCTGCCCGAACCACGCCGCCTGGTAGCCGGCAGCCTCGATCTCCGCCAGCGGGAACACCGGGTGATCCATCTTCAGTTCCTGCAGGCACAACACCTCGATCGGGTTGTCGGCCAGCCATTGCAGCACTTGCGGCAGGCGCACTTTCAGCGAGTTGACGTTCCAGGTGGCAAGACGCATAGCGAGGCTCCTAATTGATTGCAGGCCGCCACCTTAGCGTGCCGGCTGCGGGCTGGCAAACCACGCCCGCCACCCGCCAGTGTGCAGCACGCCAGTGACTAATATTCCAAACACCATCACGCCAAAAAAAGCGCCAAGTGGCTGATTTTTGCCCAACCATGTTTAAACAAATAAACAACAGCCACCGCATGCCGATTTGCCAAAGCCGTGCGCGGCTGCCTAGAATGGTCCCGTTATCGTAACCGGATGTCCAAATTGTCGTTCAATTCCAAACAACTGCCGCAGTCCGCCGTCGCCATTTGCCCGACGCTGCACCCGCAACGCAACCGCCTGGCGCCGATCGCGCAGAGCTTTGCCATGCGTACCCCGACCTTCCGTCATCGCGACACCCTGCACGCCGCTGCCCAGCCGGACACCCAGTCCGAGCCACCCCGTTAGCTTCCCGCCGCTGTTCGCCGCCTTACCTTCCCGCTGATTTGATGTCGTAAAACGCGCAGTACCCGCGTCCCGCGCCCGTACTGTGCCTGTCGCCCGTTGCCGCCCTTTTGCCGCACGGTGATGCCGTCATGCCGCCTGCCTGCGCCCCTTGTCGTGCGCCAGCCGCGGCTGTTCCGGTGTTGCTAGCGCCGGCCGGGCCGCGGGCCAAGGATGTTGTAATGGAATTCCATAACTGGTTGATGTACCTCGGCACCATCGTGCTGTTGATGGCGGCGCCCGGCCCGGCGCCCTTGCTGACCCTGTCGCACGGCGCGCAACACGGCGCCCGTGGCGGCATTCCCAATGCGCTGGGCTTTTCCGCCGGCGCGCTGCTGCTGATGGCGCTGTCGGCGCTGGGCATCAGCGCGCTGCTGCTGGCCTCGCCGACCGCGTTCAACGTGGTGAAGCTGCTCGGTGCCGGCTATCTGGTGTGGCTGGGGGTGGCGCTGTGGCGCAAGCCGTTCAGCATCGGTGGCGGCACCAGCGCCGCGCCGGCCAGCAAGCTGTGGAGCGGTTTCCGCCCCGCCTTCCTGCTGGCGATCAGCAATCCGGAGGACACCGTGTTCTTCAGCGCGCTGCTACCGCGCTTCCTGGAGCCGCAGCAGCCGCTGTGGCCGCAATACGCGGTGATGGCGGCCACCTGGGTGGTGGCCGATCTGGTCATCGCCGTGCTGCTGGCCGCCGCCGGTGGCCGGTTGGGCGTGTGGCTGGCCTGCGGCCAACGTTTGCAGCGCTTCTCGCGCACTTCCGGCGGCCTGTTCGTGGTAGCCGGCGTGACACTGGCCGCGATGCAGCACTGACGCGGACAAAAGAATGCCCCCGCTTGCGGCGGGGGCCAACGTCTAGTTCTTTCACTGCATGCAACCTCGGGTAGGAGCACGCCACCTCGCCACTAGTTCCGCCACCACCCCATAAAAAAACCACGCCGGTCAGGCGTGGCAAAAGAGAGTACTACGTGGATCCGGTGGCGAGCGCCGGCAGGCGCCGGGCGCTCACAGTGTCTGGTACACCAGCCCGAACTGGGTGGCGATCTTGCGGTATTCCTTCACCTGGCGTTTTACATAGGCGTCCATCTGCGCGCCGGTGAGGCTGAACGGGAACAGGTCGTAGCCCTCGCGCAGGCGCGCGAACTCCGGCGTCGCCATCACCTTGCGGAAGCTGGTTTCCCAGTAGGCGTAATCGGCGGCCGACACCTTCGGCCCGACATAGAAGCCGCGGATGATGGGCCACACGATGTCGAAACCCTGCTCGCGCGCGGTGGGAATGCCGGACAGCCGGCCCGGCAGGCGCTTGTCCGACATCACCGCCAGCACGCGGATCTTGCGCTGGTCCAGCTGCGGCATCACCTCGCTGAGATCGCCGGACGCGGCCTGGATATGGCCGCCGAGCAGCGCGGTGGTGGTCTCGCCGCCGCCCTCGAACGCGACATAGCGCATCTGCTGGTGGCTGACCCCGGCCTGGCGCGCGATCAGCACCGTCTTGATCCAGTCCTGGCTGCCGACGGTACCGCCGGCGCCGAACACGATCTCGCTGGGGTGCGCCTTCACCGCCGCCACCAGCTGTTTCAGGTTCTGGTACGGCGAATCGGCGCGCACCGCGATCATGCCGTAATCGGCGCCGACCCCGGCCAGCCAGCGCACGTCGTTGACGTTGTACTTGCCGAACTTGCCCTGCGCCAGGTTCAGCAGCGAGCCGCCGGAAAAGGCGACGATGATGTTGCCGTCCGCCGGACGCTGCGCCACCACGGTGTTGTAGGCCACCGCGCCGATGCCTCCGGGCATGTAGCTGATGCGCAGCGGCCGCGTCAGCAGCTTGCTGTTGTTCAGCGCCGAGCGTGCCAGCTTGCAGGTCAGGTCAAAGCCGCCGCCGGGCCGTGCCGGGGCGATGCATTCCGGGTCGTCCGGCTCCGCCGCCGCGGCCAGCGACACCAGCAGCAGCGCGCCCGCCAGCACGGCAACACAGGATCTTGCCATGATGTGTTGACTCCTCATTATTCCGTTCGCCTTGTCTGCCCCCGATACTGCCTATTGACACCCGCGCCGTCAGGCGCAACGCTTGTCCGGGGTTGGCGAATCACGCTCCGTATTATTGGAGACGATCATAAGCACAAGCACTTTCACCAACCTTTCACCCGGCACGCACAGAGACAAAGAGAGAGCATGCGCATCATCCTGATAGAAGACCAGCCCGACCTCGCCCACTGGCTGGCGCGGGCGCTGACCGCCAGCGGCTACGTCGTCGACGTGATCGGCGACGGCATCGACGCCGACAACGCGCTGAAAACCGAAGAATATGACCTCGCCATCCTCGATATGAACCTGCCGCGTCTGAGCGGTGAAACCATCCTGCAACGGCTGCGCGCCCGCCACCAGACCCTGCCGGTACTGGTGCTCACCGCGCGCGGCGAGCTGTCGGACAAGGTCAAGGGCCTGGAAATGGGCGCCGACGACTACCTGGTCAAGCCCTTCGAGCTGGACGAACTGGAGGCGCGGCTGAAGGCGCTGCTGCGCCGCCACCAGGGCCACGAAAACGCGTGGCTGCAGTGTGGCGACCTGCGCTACAGCAAGCAGCAGCAGTTCTTCGAGCTGGCCGGCAAGCTGCTGACGCTGACGCGGCGCGAACACACGGTGCTGGAAGTGCTGATCCGGCGCAAGGGCCAGCCGCTGAACCGCGAACGCCTGTTCAACCAGGTGTTCACCCTCGATGACAACGCCAACCAGGAAGCGATCGAAGTCTACATCCACCGCCTGCGCAAGAAGCTGGACGGCAGCAACGTCAGCATCACCACCCTGCGCGGCCTGGGCTACCTGCTGGAACAGCGCGATGCGCCTTGAGCAGCTGTTCAACCGCCGCAGCCTGCTCGGCAAGTTCGTGCGCTGGCTGCTGCTGCCGCTGCTGCTGTTGTGGATCATCAACACCGTGGTCGCCTACCAGATCAGCAGCGCCGCGGCCAACCTGGCCTACGACCGCACCCTGCTGGCCTCGGCGCGGGTGATCGCGGAACAGGTGATGGTGCGCAACGGCAAGCTGCAGGTGGAAGTGCCCTACATCGCGCTCGACAACTTCGAGTACGACAACCGCGGCCAGATGTTCTACCGCGTCAGCGACTTCGCCGGCAACATCATCTCCGGCTACGGCGACCTGCCGCAGATGCCGAAGAACACGCCGCGCACCGAGCTGTACCCGGCGCTGGTGCACTTCCACAACGACACCTACCGCGAGCGCCCGATCCGCATGGCCACCTTCTACAAGCCGCTGTACGAGGGCGGGCTGCAGGGCATGATCAAGGTCGAGGTCGCCGAAACCACCGAGGCGCGACAGTACATGACGCACCAGGTGCTCAACTACACGCTGTGGGGCCAGGGGCTACTGGTGTTCTGCGCGCTGTGCTTCGTGTGGCTGGCGATGACGCGCATCCTGCAGCCGATCCGCCAGCTGGGCGAGGAAGTGATCCGCCGCCCGCCCGGCGACTTCAGCGACATCGAGGTCGGCACCACCCACAGCGAGCTGCTGCCGCTGGTCTCCGCCATCAACCAGTACCGCCGCCGCCTGGCGCAGCTGCTGACGCGCTACCAGCGCTTCGCCGCCGACGCCTCGCACCAGCTGCGCACCCCGCTGGCGGTGATGACCACCCAGGCCGACCACGCGCTGCGCGACGGCAGTCCGGAAGTGATGCGCGAAAGCCTCACCGAGCTGAAGCAGATGCTGAAGAAGACCACCCGCCTCACCAACCAGCTGCTGCTGCTGGCCAAGATGGACTCCGGCAGCCACCAGCTGCGCCGCGACCGGCCGCAACCGCCGTTTTCGCTGCTCGACAGCATCGAGAAGATCGTGATGGCCAAGCTGGCCGCCGCGCGGCGCAAGGACATCGACCTCGGCCTGGAAAACCGCTGCCGCGACCAGAACGTACCGATCCACGGCAAGCAGATGCTGATCGAAGAAGTGCTGCTCAACCTGCTCGACAACGCGCTGCGCCACACCCCGGCCGGCGGCGTGATCACCCTGCGCCTGTACGACGCCGCCCCCGGCGGCGACCGCGGCTGCATCTTCGAGATCGAGGACAGCGGCCCCGGCATCCAGCCCGAGCAGCGCGAACAGGTCTTCGAGCGCTTCCACCAGCTGCCCGACGCCGCCCCCGGCGGCAGCGGCCTTGGCCTTGCCATCGTCAAGGACATCTGCCGCCTCCACGACATCGACATCAGCCTGCACGACGGCCCGCAACTGGGCGGCCTGCTGGTGCAACTCGCCTTCAAGCGCTGAACGCCTGCGGCCAACGTTGGCCGCAAGCCGCGCCGGTGGCGACGGGCACGGGCACCCGCTAGCCGCCCCGCAAGCCGCCTCCCCCGGCTCAGCACCGGCGCCAGCCTGGCTCCCCGTCAGCGCCGCCCTGCCGCGCGCCGGAGCGGCAAAACCGGCGCTGCGCGGCCAGACGCCGGCCCCCATCCGCCCGCCCCCGCCCGGCCCCAAAACAGGGCTTGCAAGTCCCCATGGATGAACCATGCTGAAGCTAGCGGCGACACTGGGTCGCCCCGGCGGGACACGCGCCATGACACGCTCTTTTCTGCTCAGCCTGCTCTTGCTAGGCATCGCCCAGCCGACCCACGCCCTCTGTGTGTCGGAAGTCCTCAAATGCGCCAGAACCGCCCCGCTGATCCTGCAGCTGGAAACGGCAAGCGCCGGCGACAAGACCTTCATCCCCCCGCCGACCCCCAGTTTTATCCTGGAAAGAAACGAACTCTCCGGCGGCAACAAGATCGACCTGCGCCCCAGCTGGCGGCTGGACGACGACACCCGCGTGTCGGTCAAGGTGAAGCGCCACCAAGTGGAACTGCGGATGAGAAAGCGGTGGTAAGCCACCGCCGCCGCGCGACGGGCACAAACCAGACAAGGTTGGCCGCAAGCCTGTTACGGCTTGCGGCCAACCTTGTTCATTGATTCTCGGTAACCGCTGGGCGTCGCAGGCTCTGCACCAGGCCACACGCCAGACTTACCATGTTGAGATAGAGGGGACAATCCAGAATGGTTTGACGCTACAACCCGGATGATGTCACCAGATTGCATGATGAAGTCATGGCAACCCGTTCCTTGATCCAGAACCTCAAGAACGGAATTGGATGATCCCCATTCTTGCTTTGCAGGCACCACAAGCTCAGTGACATCAAAAAAACTAATGGCAAAAGGCTCTAGTAAAGTCGGCGCCCCGGCAAAATCGAATGTGCACGTACGTGACATCCAATCAAAGTGGATCGCCAGCAGGGTTGCATCATGCATTTTTTGAATTGATAGCGACATACGATGCCATTCCTGAATGAGCGGTAAACGTTGGGCCTCGCAAGCTCAGCGCCAACCTAACAAGCCCGACTTACCGCGTTGCGCAAGCGGTTTTGCGAGCAGAGGAACCACTGATGCTGCATAGGGGTATCCAATGACAGACAGGGGGCTGCTTGCCCTCAGGTTAACGGGCGGAGGGTTCGACATATGGAGTGACAGCAATAACTTTCGCGCGGAGAGCCTTGAACTCACAGCAAAACTGATAGCAGTGTTCAAGTTCTATGTGTAGTGTGTCACGTCCCCCATGAGGCTCGTCGCACAGCGAGAGGTTTAGCGACGACACAACATTCTGTTGATTGAAGCCTTCAAGCTCGAATTCAAAAATGTCTTCAAATAGCAGGTGCACGACAGAATCGTTGTGGAGTTTGTAGCTGCCATCCTCAGAAAATTCTGGCCCCATGATCCAGCCACGAAGGTGAATCTCGACTGACGGGACACTTGCCCCGTCTGGTAAACGAGGCACCCGATCCAGAATAATTCGCAGCACCTCGCCATCATGAAAACTCGGCCACACCCCAAACCGGGCAACAACCTGCTCGTACCCCTCGATGAACTCATATGCTTGCATGGTGGCTCAATCTGAAAACAGTCAACTTATTGTGTAAGCCAGCAACTCAGTTCAGTCTGGCAGTTCGCCATCTCGACAGATGGCACGCCAGTATGACAAAAGGGCAAGCCATCAGGTATGTCCTTTCAAAAATTATTCTGCGGCCAACCTTTGCGTATCACCGGTGCGGCGCCTGGCAAGCCGGGTGACGCACGCTATATCAATAAGCACACCCCGCAACAGCCAGAACTGCCGCGATGCGCCCCGTCCCGTTGGCGCAAGCCGTGCAAACTGCCGACAGCCCGGAAACAAGCCGCCCTCTTTTGAGCGCAGCGTATGGGCGGCGCCGGGATGGCGGCGGTTTGCACGGGAATTCTTGCGCCTTCGGGAGAGCGGGGATTGAAAAGGGGCGGCGGCAGCCCCTTTTCCCGCCGCCGCGCGGCAAGCGGCAGCTAAAAAACATCCGCACAGCGGATACCCCAGACAAAAACAAGGTTGGCCGCAAAACCTGTTACGGCTTGCGGCCAACCTTTTTCATTCCATCGCGGTAAACGTTGGGCTTCGCAGGCTCAGCGCCAACCTACAAGCCGACTTACCGCGTTTCACAACCTTTATCACCACTCACCAACGGTATCGATTCAATAAAATCAACATCCAAGCTCATTTCACTCAAAAAGTCCGGAGCAATCGCATACTCTCTTGGCGTAATTATTCTAAACAACTTCAACAAGCCCAAATAAACCCCGCCTTTCAATTCATCACTCCCACATCCAAGAATAATTATTTTCTTTAATTTCGATGCAACAGCTTCTTTATCACAAACTCCAGCATGAACAAGAGAAACCAACGAATCCACTAATGACTTAACCACTGTCTCGTCACTCTCAAAATCAATTGCCTTAACAATATGCTTACACGCAAATTCTTTCTTTAGATTCAGGCCTACCACCGTTGCAGCCAATGCCCTAACCGATGGATACTTGCAAGAAAAATAATTTAAAAAATCTTCCTCTGTAATATTTCCACTATTTTTTACACGATATAATTCTTCAATCATCCTGTTTTCATCAGACATATGATTCACCACTCCAGAGTGCTTTTCATTTTATCCAGGAGAAGCAGCACGTTAGTGTTGGGCGAGCGTTGTGAAACCCAAAGCTTACCGCTCACTGCACCACCCTGACTAACATTCAGCGAGACATCTCATCACACCAACCTAATATTTGAAAATCATAGCATTACCACAATAGCAAAAGGGCAAGCCACAACGACTTGCCCTTTCTCAATCACCCTGCGGCCAACCTTGGCCGCATCCCGCTAAGTAGCCATCACGACCCCGCCACCTCACTCATCCCGCTATGCCGCAACAACGCATCAATCTGCGGATCGCGGCCGCGGAAGGCGCGGAAGGATTCCAACGCCGGACGGCTACCGCCCACCGCCAGGATCTCGTCCCAGAACTGGCGACCGACTTCCGGATTGGCGCCGCCGGCTTCCTCGAACGCGGCGTAGGCGTCGGCGGACAGCACTTCCGCCCATTTGTAGCTGTAGTAGCCGGCAGCGTAACCGCCGCCGAAGATGTGGCTGAAGCTGTTGGGGAAGCGGTTGTAGGCCGGCGGACGGTTGACGGCGACTTCGTCGCGCACCGTTTCCAGCAGCGCCAGCCAGTCGACGGACTCGGGCTTGGCGTCGGTGTACAGCAGCATGTCGAACAGCGAGAACTCCAGCTGACGCACGGTCTGCATGCCGGACTGGAAGTTCTTCGCCGCCAGCATCTTGTCGTACAGCGCGCGCGGCAGCGGCTCGCCGGTTTCGGCGTGCGCGGTCATGCCCTGCAGCACGTCCCATTCCCAGCAGAAGTTTTCCATGAACTGGCTGGGCAGCTCGACCGCGTCCCACTCCACACCGCTGATGCCGGACACGCCCAGCTCGTCGACGCGGGTGAGCAGGTGGTGCAGGCCGTGGCCGAATTCGTGGAACAGGGTGGTGACTTCGTCGTGGCTGAAGTAGGCCGGCTTGTCGCCCAGCGGGCGGGTGAAGTTGCACACCAGGTAGGCGACCGGGGTCTGCACCTGGCCGTTTTTCAGGCGGCGGCCACGCACGTCGTCCATCCACGCGCCGGGGCGCTTGCCGTCGCGGGCGTAGAGATCCAGGTAGAAGCCGCCCAGCAGCTGGCCGTCCTTGAAGATCTGGTAGTAGCGCGCGTCCTCGTGCCAGGTTTCGGCGTCCTTCTGTTCCACGCTGATGCCGTACAGCTTGTGCACCACGCTGAACAGGCCGGCCAGCACCTTCGGCTCCGGGAAGTACTGTTTCACTTCGTGCTCGGAGAAGGCGTAGCGCGCGACGCGCAGCTTCTCGGCGGCGTAGGTGATGTCCCACGCCTGCAGCGTGTCCAGGCCCAGCTCGTCGCGGGCGAAGGCTTCCAGCTCGGCGCGGTCCTGCTCGGCGTAGGGTTTGGCACGGCGGGCGAGATCGCGCAGGAAGTCGATCACCTGCTGCGGGCTTTCCGCCATCTTGGTGTACAGCGACAGCTCGGCGTAGTTGGCAAAGCCCAAGAGCTGCGCTTCTTCCGCCGCCAGCTGCAGTTTTTCGCGGATCAGCGCGCTGTTGTCCTGCTCGGCGGGGCCGAACTCGGAGGCGCGCTTGGCGTTGGCTTCGTACAGCTTTTCACGCAAGCTCCGGTTGTCGGCGTACTGCAGCACCGGGAACAAGAGCGGGAACTGCAGCCCCAGCTTGTATTTGCCCGGTTGACCATCGGCCTCGGCCAGCGCCGCGTACATGGCGATGCTGTCTTCCGGGATGCCGGCCAGCTCGGCCACGTCGTCGATGTACAGCGCGAAGCTGTCGGTGGCGTCCATCACGTTTTGCGAGAACTGGTTGGACAGCTCGGCCAGACGGCTGGACAGTGCGGCGAAGCGCTGCTTGTCGGCCTCCGGCAGCTCGGCGCCGGACAGGCGGAAGTCGCGCAGGTCGTTTTCGATGATTTTCTTGCGCGCGGCGGAGGCGCCGGCGAACGCAGGGTTGGCCGCAACGGCCTTGAAGCGCGCGAACAGGTCGAGGTTCTGTCCCAGTTCGGTGAAGAAGGCGGAGATGCGCGGGATTTCGGCGTTGTACGCGTCGCGCAGGCCGTCGGTATTGCCCATCACGCCGTTGAGATGACCGACCACGCCCCAGGCGCGCGAGATCTGCTCGGTGGCGTCGGACAGCGGCTCGGCCACGCTGTCCCAGTCGTCGCCGCCGGCGGCGATGACCTTGTCGATGGCGGCGCGGGCGTTGGCCAGCAGCACGTCCAGCGCCGGGGTGATGTGTTCGGGCTTGATCGCGGCAAAACGCGGCAGATCGCTAAAGTCCAGTAGCGGATTGGTGGTCATGTTTGGCATCCTGTAGGCAGTGCGCCGTGCTGTTGCCGGCGCGAATCTTTCTAGAGATAGGGACAAATCAGTGAATCGCAATATCCGCCCTTACGACGGCCACCAGCCGCAGATCGACGACTCCTGCTATATCGACCCCGCCGCGGTGGTGATCGGCGAGGTGGAGCTTGCGGCCAACGTGTCGGTGTGGCCGTGCGCGGTGGTGCGCGGCGACGTCAACCGCATCAGCATCGGCGAAGGCAGCAATGTGCAGGATTTTGCCATGCTGCACGTCAGCCATCGCAAGGAATCCGACCCGCTGGGTGCGCCGCTGGTGATCGGCCGCCATGTCACCATCGGCCACCACGTGACGCTGCACGGCTGCTCCATCGGTAATGAAGTGCTGGTCGGCATCGGCAGCATTATCCTCGATCGCGCGGTGATCGAGGACCGCGTGCTGATCGGCGCCGGCAGCCTGGTACCGCCGAACAAGCGGCTGGAGAGCGGCTACCTGTACCTGGGCAACCCGGTGAAGCAGGTGCGGCCGCTGACCGAAGACGAGCTGGCCTACTTCAGGTATTCCGCCGAGCATTACCTGAAGGTGATGCAGAAGCACAAAGCCAATCTGTGACCAATTGTGGCGCGGCCGGCGGCAAATGCCGCGCCGCGTGCATTATTCATTACCAAGGCATAAAACATTTGTAATACTGCAAGCATAAATAGCCAGTACCGAGCACGCCATCCTTAACGGAGCCAAAACGTGATGCCACAGCTTCTCCCCAAAAGTGGACAGTCATTACAAGTATGGCTGACGGTGCTGATCTCGGTGCTGGTACTGGCCACCGCGGCCGCGCTCGGCTTCTTCTACTACCGCGCGATGCAGAGCCAGCTGACGCTGGCGCAACACAACCTGTTCCGCGCCACCAGCACCCTGATCACCAGCAATATCGAGCAGAGCGGCGCCGGTGCCGCCGCCACCACCAACTTGCTGGCGCACTCCGCGCTGGCGGAAACCTACAGCATGGAAGAGCGGGTGCTGTACACCGGGCAGCTGGTGGCGGTGCTGCGCGGCAACCCGGCGCTGCAGGCGGTGTACATGGTCTACCCCAACGGCGACTTTTTCCTGCTGCGACGGCTGGACGACGTCGCGCGCCAGGCACTGCCGGATGCCGGCCCCGGCGCACGCTGGGCCAGACAGCTGGTGCAGCAGCAGCCGGATGGCGTCGCCGAGCAGCGCTTCAGCTTTCTCGACGACGCACTGAACAGCGTGCAGCCGGAGCTGGTGCTGCGCCGGGTGTACGATCCGCGGCAGCGGCCGTGGTACCAGCAGGCGGTGGCCAGCCACGGCGCCGCCGCCACCGAGCCGTACCGCTTTAGCACCACCGGTCTGATCGGCCTCACCTACGCGCACCAGAACGGCGATGCCAGCGCGGTGGCCGGCGCCGACCTGCGCCTGCTGACGCTGGGCACCATCCTGCGCCAAAACCTGCCCAGTGCCGCGGCGCAGATGGCCATCGTCAACGCCGCGCACGACATCCTGGTCAGCACCCATACCGACGAACGCGACCCGCGCCCGGTCAAGCTCGGCGAGAGCGCGCCGTCGGCACTGGCGACGCTGGGTACGCAATGGCACCCCGGCACACCGCCACCGGCGGTGATCGAGTGGCAAGGCCAGCAATGGCACGTGGCGGTGTCGGCGCTGCCCGGCGGCAGCCACCAGCAGCTGGTGATGGTGATGCCGGAGCACGAGCTGTTCGCCGCCGGCCGCGCGGTGGCCGAGCGCGCGGCGTGGATTCCGCTGCTGATCCTGTTGCTGATGCTGCCGCTGGGCTGGCTGCTGTCGCGCCTCTTGAGCCAGCCGCTGCGGCAGCTGGTGGCCGCCTCCGGTCGCATCCAGTCGCTGGATTTTTCCGACAGCAGCCTGCCACCCAGCCCGGTGCGCGAGCTGAACGAGCTGATGGCGGCGTCGGAGGCGATGAAGGTCACCATCCGCGACTTCATCGGCCTCAGTCGCGACATGGTCGCCGAGAACGCGCTGGAACAGCTGCTGGGCACCGTGCTGCAATCGACCATGCACGCGCTGCCGGCGCAGCGCGGCGGGCTGTGGCTGATGGACGGTGCGCAGCTGGCGCCGTCCATCAGCCGCGACGAGCACGAGCAGCCGCTGCAGCTGGGCAAGCTGCCGCTGGACGACGCGCTGCTGCTGGACACGCTGGCCGCCAGCGCGCCACAGCAGATTGCGGCCAACCCGGCGCTGATCCCGGTGGAAATGCGCAGCCTGCTGGGCGAGGACACCCGGCAGCTGATTCTGCTGCCGCTGCGGCTGGAATCGCAGGAGCTGCTGGGCCTGCTGGTGCTGGCCAGCAGCGAGAGCATCGCCCACACCCAGAGCGGCCACCGCATCAACTACCTGCAGGCGCTGGTCGGCTTTGCCGCCATCGCCATCGATAACCGCCGCCTGGCCTCGGCGCTGCAGCAGCTGATGAACGCGCTGGTGGAGCTGATCGCCGGCGCCATCGACGCCAAGTCGCCGTACACCGGCGGCCACTGCCAGCGGGTGCCGGAGCTGGCGCAGGCGCTGGCCGAGGCCGCGCACCAGAGCCAGCAAGGGCCGTTTGCCGGCTTCCAGCTCAGCGCCGCCGACCGCGAGGCGCTGTACATCGCCAGCTGGCTGCACGACTGCGGCAAGGTCACCACCCCGGAGTACGTGGTCGACAAGGCCACCAAGCTGGAAACGCTGTACGACCGCATCCACGAGATCCGCATGCGCTTCGAGCTGCTGAAACGCGACGCCGATGTCGCCTACTGGCAGGGTCTCGCCGCCGGCGAGGACGCCGCGCGGCTGAAACAGCAGTGCCAGCAGCAGAAGGCGCAGCTGGACGACGACTTCGCCTTCGTCGCGCGCTGCAACCTGGGCGGCGAATTCATGGACGACGCCGATCTGGCGCGGCTGCAGCAGATCGCCGGCCGCCGCTGGACGCGCACGCTGGACGACCGTCTCGGGCTGGGGCCGATGGAACAGGCACGGCTGGCCGGCATCGCCGCGCCGTCGCTGCCGGTCGAGGAAAACCTGCTCGCCGACAAGCCGGAACACCGCATCGCTCGCAGCGGCGCTGACGCGCTGCCGGCCGACAACCGCTGGGGTTTCAAGGTCAAGGTGCCGGAGCTGCTGTACCACAAGGGCGAGCTGAACAATCTGTCCATCCGCCGCGGCACGCTGACCGAGGAAGAACGCTACAAGATCAATGCCCACATCACCGAAACCATCAAGATGCTGCACGCGCTGCCCTTCCCCGCCCACCTCGCCCACGTGCCGGAGATCGCCGGCGGCCACCACGAGCGCATCGACGGCAAGGGCTACCCGCGCGGCCTGCACGGCCACGAGATGAGCGTGCTGGCGCGGGTGATGGCCATCGCCGACGTGTTCGAGGCGCTGACCGCCGCCGACCGCCCGTACAAGCCGGCCAAGCCGCTGTCGGAGGCGCTGCAGATCATGCGCAAGATGGCGGAGGACGGGCACCTCGACCCCGAGCTGTACCGGCTGTTCCTCGACAGCGGCATCTGGCGCCACTACGCAGGGCGCTATCTGGCCGCCGCCCAGGCCGACGTCGCCGACAGCCACGCCTACCGGCCGCGGCAAAGCCTGCATCAGCACTGAGCCGGCGTCACCAAAACGTCACCCGCAACGGTTAGGGTACTACTGCGGCAACGCAGCAGGCGCCATGACGGCCAAGTTAACACGTCATCTCCCGGTAATGTCGCCGCCCTACACTGTCGGCATCTTGAAGGGATGATTGAAAATGACGCTGGTAAAACGCCTGTGGCTAACCGTAGCCTTTACCCTTGGCTGTCTGATCGTGGTGATGCTGCTCAGCAGCCAGCAGCTGTTTTCGCTGCGCCACCAGTTTGCCGACTATCGCGAGCGGCAGCAGCTGTCCACCCACCTGCAGACGCTGAAGGCGGAGGTGCTGTCGCTCTCGCGCGCCGACCCGCTGCTGGAAGACACCGCGCCGCGGCTGGCGCGGGTGCAGCAGAACGTCGCCAAGTTGATCCCGGCGATTAGCCAGGCACTGCCGCCGGCCAGCCGCCAGGCCTTCGCCGGCAAGGCGCAGGGCTACTGGCAGGAATTTGCCAAGAACCTGCGCTCGGCGCTGACCATCGCCGAAACCGCGCCGGAAGACGCGCTGTCGATCCCGGAGCGCGCCTACAGCCTCAGCATCGTGCCGCTGGTCAACCTGATCGACAGCACGCTGGATAACGAGCAGCGCCAGCTGGCCAGCGCCGAAAGCGCGATGGCGCAGGCGATGCTGCAACTGGTGCTGCTGGTGCTGGGCCCGCTCGGCGTCGCCAGCGTGGCGGTGGTGCTGTCGCAGGTGTTGCTGGCACAGCGGCTGAAGAAGCAGATCGCCGCGATGCAACACGCCGCCGACCTGCTCGGCGAAGGCCAGCTCAGCACCCGGCTGCCGGTCAGCGGCCGCGACGAGCTGTCGCAGGCCGCCGGCCACATCAACCGCTTCCTCGACAAGCTCAGCGAGCTGCTCGGCACCGTGCGCAGCAATGCCGCCGGCAGCGAGCGCGAGGCGCAGGACATTCTCGACCTCACCCACCACGTGATCGGCACCACCCGCCAGCAGGCGGAAACCGCCGAGCACAGTAACCACGCCGCCAACGCGGTGGCCAGCTCGGCCGAGGAAATCGTCAGCCACATCCGCCGCGCGCTGCAGGACGCCGACACCGCCACCGAGCGCACCGCCCACGCCCGCGAGCTGGCCGGCGACACCGCCGGCACGCTGCAGGCGCTGGCCGGCCGCATCCAGGGTGCGGTGGGCGAGACCGAGCAGCTGAAGCACGCCATCGCCGACATCGCGCAGATCAGCAACATGATCCGCGACGTGGCGGAGCAGACCAACCTGCTGGCGCTGAACGCGGCAATCGAGGCCGCGCGTGCCGGCGAGCACGGCCGCGGCTTTGCCGTGGTCGCCGACGAGGTGCGCAAGCTGTCGGAGCGCACTTCCAGTGCCACCGCCGGCATCTTCGACACCCTGCTGCGCATCGAGGGCGCCACCAAGGCGCTGGCCGCCACCATGGACGCCGCGCATCAGGCCAGCCACGGCAGCGTGGTGGCGCAGACCTCGCTGGGCGAGGCGCTGCTGAGCATGGACAGCGCGCTGGTCACCATCAACCAGGTGCTGCGCGAGGTGGCGGAAGCCAGCCACCAGCAGAGCCAGGCCGGCAGCCACATCCGCAGCCGCGGCAGCGAGGTGTCGGCGCTGGCCAGCGACATCTTCGGCAAGATGGAATCGCTGGCGCCGGCGATGGGGCGCTGGCGCGAGGTGTCGGAGCAGATGAACCGCGATCTGGCCTGGTTCCGCATCGACAGCCAGACCGGCGCTGCCGTACCGTTCTCGGCCAACAAGCCGCGCTTCGAATCCCGCAACAGCGACGCGGCCTGACGCGCCGCACCAGCAAACACAAACGGCGCTCATCTGCATGAGCGCGGTTTTGCTGTCAGGCCGGCCTTGCGGCCAAGCTTGTCAGGCTTACCGCGCCGATCTGGTTTGAAGATGCAAGCGGCCGGTGACCAATAAAAAAGGCGCCCTCTTGAGGAGTCCTGGTTTACGGCAGCCCAGGTTGGCCACAAGCTGGCGGCAGCGAGGACTTACAGCCCGGCTTCGCGCTGCAGCAAGGCCACGGCCTGGTTCAACCATTGCTGCAGCAAGCTCTGCCGCTCGCCCTCGAGTAGCGCCACACCGGGCATTTCCTGCCACCAGTGTTCGCCGCCGTCGCACTGGCTCAGCCGCACGCGAAATTGTGCCGACAATGGTTGCAGGCTGTCTTGCTGTTGCTGGGTCGCGATGGGCCCGCCAAAGCTGGAGGCAAGCGCGGGCTGATCCAGGCTGGGCAAAGCCAGGCGATCGATATTGTCGATCCGGCACTGCACGCGTTCCTGCTCGGCGAGGTTGGCCACAAACACTGCCTCGCCCCCCAGGGTTAGCCGCATGCGCGCGGCTTCATCGACAAAGGCTTCGCCACGTGGCCGACTCGGGTCGATTACCGCCAGCAACCGCTCTCCCGGCGGAATCACTGTCCCCACCTGCAAGGCCTCACTGCGATCCACTACCCGACCGGCACGCGGCGCGCGCACACCAAGCCGATCGATCTGCTGCTGCAGCTGGTTGACTCGCTGCTGAGCCAGCTGCCATTGCTTTTGCAATGCCAGCCCTTCGGCCAGCAGCTTGTCGTCAAATGGCTGCCGCTCCAGCTGCCAGCGCAATGCCTCAGCCTCAGCCTCAGCCTGCTGCCGCTGCCAGACAAGCTCGGGTGAGCGCAAGGTCAGCAACCGCTGGCCGGCCTGTACCGCCTGGCCATCCTGCACCCAGACCTGCACCACCTCCGCCGTGGCCTCTGCCGGTGCGTACAGCTCGCTCACTTCCTGCGCCCCCATCACCGCAGGCGCCGACAGCTCGGCCCGCCACGGCACCGCCACCCATAACAGCGCGACGAGCAGCAGCAACACGCTGCGGCAGGTAATACGGTTCCAACCCAACTCGGTGCGGCGCTGCCACCACACACTCAGTTCGCTCCACAGCGGGTAGGCGATGAACCAGCCCAACTCCACCAGTAACAGGAAGATGCCCAGTGCCTTGAAAAAGTAGTGGTAGACCACCAATGCAATCCCCAGGAACAGCACCAGCCGATACAGCCAAGTGGCAAAGGCAAACAGGGTGAGCATGCGCTGGCGTGCCGCCGGCACCGCTTCCGGTAAGGGTTCGTCCAGCCCCAGCAGCTGACGACGCAGCCAGCAGCGACCAAAAGCAAAGGCGCGACTGTGCAGATTGGGAATGCCCAGCCAGTCGGAGAGCAGGAAGTAGCCGTCAAAACGCATGAAAGGGCTGGCGTTGATCGCCAGCGTAGCCAGCCAGGTAGTGGTCGCCAGCATGAACACCCCGGCGCGCAGCGGGCCGTCCGGCAGAAAGTTCCACAACAGGGTGGCGAACACTGCCAGCACCAGCTCGGCCAGCATGCCGGCGGCGCCGATCTGCAGCCGCTGCCGGCGCGACGCCAGCTTCCACGCTTCGTTGGTATCGGTATACAGCACCGGGAACATCACCAGGAATGCCACCCCCATCGCCGGCACACGGCAGCCGTAACGGTAGGCGGTAAGCGCATGACCGAACTCGTGCAGTAGCTTGGCAAACGACAACGACAAGCCGATGCCGAGCAAACCCCCCATCCCCTGATAATTGGCAAAAGTGTGGGTAAAGGCATCCCAGCGCTGCAGTACCAGCAGCAACCCCAGCAACAGGGCCGCCGACACTAGATACCAGAAGCCGGGAGCGAACACCCGCTCGAACAGCGGTGCCAGCCGCGCCAGCAACGGCATCGGCTGCAATAGCGGCAGGCGAAAGAACAGGTAGTGTTTAAGCAACCATTTGGCCGGCGACAGCCGCAGCCGGGCGGCATGCCTGGTCAGTTGTTCGGTATGCGCCGGACTGCCGCCTTGCAGCAGGTGGTGGCGGCTCAGAAAGTCCACCACCGCCGCCACGTCGTCCGCGTGCAGCTGCAGGGTGGTAGTGGTATGGACGTCCGCCACGATAGCCTCGGCCATCCCCAGCGGCCAGCGCGACAGGATTTCGAAGGCCGGCCAGCCCAGGCGGTAGAAACGGTTGGCCGCAGCATCGTGCAGCACCCAGCCGGGGCTGCCGTCGTGCTCCGGTGCCGCGGCGTGCAGTCCCAGATCCTGCCGCAGTGCCGGCAGCTGCAAACTGTTTGCCATCTACCAGCCCACCCATTGCCGCAGCCAGGTCAACGGCCGGCGCAGCGAGTAATAGCTCAGCGGCACCCAGCTGCCGTATATCCTGGCGGTGCCCATCTGGCCGATGCGTGGCAGCGGTTGCCCTGCGCTGAAGCGGGCATAGACCCGGTAAGCCAGTACGTTGTCCTCTCCCACTTCGGCACGATAGGCCACACGGGTGATCACGGCATCGTAAGACTCGGTTGGCGCCGCATTGGGAAACAGCCGCAGCTTGCTGCCGGGGGCAACATGAATCGCCTCGGATGCCGGCAGCCAAGCGGTCAGCTCCACCCTGCCTGGGTCGGCCAGCTGCATCACCCGCTCGCCCGGAGCCACCGCCCGCCCCAGCCAGTCGTTACGGTCGGAAAACACGATCACCCCGTCGCGCGGTGCCTTGACGTGAATGCGCGCCAGCTGGCGCGAGGTGTATTCGGTCTCAATGCGTCTCTGCTCCAGCCGCGCCTGCTCGCCGGCCATCTCCAGCCTGGCCTTGTCCTCGGTCACCGCCAGCTGCGCCTGCTGCCGAAAGCTTTCTGCCGCCGCCTCCTGTGCCGTGCTGGCCAGCGCCAACTGGCCGGCAAGCACGGTGGAGTCCAGGCTGAACAGCGGCGCACCAGCCGTCACCGGCTGATTAGGCTGTACCTCGATGCGATCTATCACCCCGGCCAACGGCGCACGCAACAGTATGGCCTCCTGCGGTGTGACCTCGCTGCGCGCCAGCACGCTCAGACGCACCGGGAAACAGGCCAGTACCAGCAGCAATAGCAGCAGGCGGCGCCGGTTCTTACCCTGTTGCCACAGCAGTGCAACACGGTCGCGCCAACTGCGCTCAGGAGCAAAGCGGGCCTGGGCATGAGCGTAGCCGTGCGCCAGCTCGGCCGCCAGCGTCAGTTCGTAATCGCTCCATGCCGCGTCGCGCGCCAGCAGCAGCGCACCATCGGCATGGATACCCTGCAGTTCCAAGCGGATGAACAGCAGATTGGTCGGCAGCCATTCACCCCAGTCTGCCGCCAGAACCGGGGGCAAATCAGCCGCAGTCACACGCTGCAGCGGCATGCTTGCCGGCAATACCTTACACACGGCGGCCAACCATTGCACATGGGGTGCGGTGGCATCCACCTCGGCCAGCCCGGACAGGCTGACGATCCGCCCTAGCGGCCCGCCACGCCACAGCGCGGCCTGGCGGTAGGGCAACAGATTGATGGTCTCGTTGACCATGACAAAGCCCAGCACGTGTTCGCTTTCGGCATCGCGTGCCCGGCGCAGCAAATGCAGCAGAGTTGCCAGCGGGCGAGCCGCGTCACTGCCAGAGGGAGGAAGCGGATTCATGAATTTGCTCTGCAGAAGCTGTCGCCGGCTGGCGGCAGCAGCTGGCGCATGGCTGTGCCATGCGGTTTATTTGGGTAGCGCAAAAGTAGCCCAGCCGCTCATGCCCGGCAGCAGCGCGGCATCCTTGGCCTCAATCTGGCCGGTGGCGGCAATTGACTGGCTGACCGGGTCTATCCTGGCGCCCAGCCGGACCAGGCTGGCCGGGAAGCTGCGGCCCAGTTCGTCTACCTGCACATCGAAACGCTGCCCCGGCTTGAGCCAGGCCAGCCATCTGGATGGCACCAGCATGCGCAGTTCCAGCGGGCCGCTATCGACGACTTCCAGAATCGGCATGCCGGTATTGAGATACTGGTGTGGAGCGGCAATGCGCTTGGCTACCCGCCCGGCAAACGGTGCGCTGATCACACACTTGGCTACCGTGCTGCGCATATAGCTGACTTCGGCATGACTTTCCTTGGCCTTGCCTTGCGCTTGGGTCAGCTCCAGTGCCCCGATGGAGTTGAGTTCGGCCAGCCGGGCGTTGACCTTCACCAGCTGCTGCGCCGCCTCCTGCGAAGCCTGCGCCTTGTTGAGCTGGGCACGGTAGCTGCTGCAATCGAACTCGACCAGCGTCTGCCCCTTAGCAAAATGACTACCCTCCTCCAGAGGTAGCCGCGCAATCTTGGCCGGCAGCTCACTGGAGAGGGTAACAGCAGCACGCGACATTAACTGTACGCGGATACGACCACCGTTGGCAGGTGGCGTGGCGGCCTGCAGACTGGCCGCCAGCAGCAGTGGCAACGCGGCAACACAATACTTGGCTGTTGCCATCACACGCCTCCGGCCAGCGTTTGCTCTACCCGAGCGGAAACATCCTGCAACGCCCCCCCCAAGGTGGCAACATCATGCGCACCGACTTCCGCCGGCAACGGATCCAGACCCACCGTCGCGGCAATCTGGCCGTAAGCGTTCTGCAGGTCACCATAGCCCTGATACAGCCGCAACTCGGACAGCACTGCATTGGCACTGGCCAGAATGGATGGCAGGCGGCCCTGGGCATTGCTTTGCGTTGCGTTGCTGTTGTATTCCTTCAGCCGTTTTTCCACCGCAAAAATGTCATGTTCCAGCGCGAACTGGCGGGTTCGACCCTGATAATCCAGCCAAGCAACATGCACCTGAGTCAGCACCGCCATGTTGAGCGCCATGCGCTGCTCTTGCGCCACCTTGAGTTGGGCATCGGCACTGCGGCGAATGGCGCCGGCATTCAGCAAGTTAAACAGGTTCCAGCTCACGCGCAGACCGACATCGTTCCAACCCTGGTTAACCAGGAATTTATTGTCGTCGTAGTGCCCGCCAATGCTCAGCTCCAGCCCCGGCAGCAGCTTGGCCACCGCCTTGCGGGTTTCTAGTACGCCAATGCGTTCGTTGTAGCGGGCTTCCATCATCTCCGGACGGTTGCTCAACGCCATTTCTTCCATTTTTTCCAGAGACAGCCCCAGCTTGGGCTCACTCAGCTGAGTCGGCTCGGCGACAGTGAAACTCATGCCAGGCGACAGGTTCATGATCGCGGCCAACCTTGGCTTGGCCTGCACCAGCGTGTTACGGATCTGCGTCATCTGGCGAATAACATCCAGCAGCTGGCGCTGGTAGCTCAGCGACTCCAGCGGCGAACGCAGTTTTTCCTGCTCCACCTTCTTCGCATCGTCCAGCGCCGTTTCCGCCTCGATCAGCAAGCTGCTGATTTTGGGTTCCAGGCGCTGCGCCCCAACCGCCAGCCAGTACGCCTGCCGCGCCTGCTGCATCAGTTGGTGTGCCACCTTGCGCTTGCGCTCCTGCAGGATCAGCACGCGGTCGGCCTGTTGCTGCGCGCCGTAGTAGCTGACCCCGAAATCCAGTACGTTCCAGGTCATGCTCAGGTCGGCATTCCGCCGGGTACGCTCGCTGGAAATCGACGGCACCAGCGACTGCCTGCCGGTCATGACATCCTGCGAGGAGGAGGCGGCGTCGTTGTCTCGATGGCTATAACCGGCCCCTAGGGTCAGCTTGGGCAGCAGATCCATGCTGGTCAGGTCCAGCTGACGCTGCGCCAGTGCCTCTTCCAGCAGTTTCACTCGGTAATCCAGATTGTATTTCAGCGCACGGGCCATGGTTTCCTGCAGCGTTACCGGGCCGGATAGCGCCTCCTGCCCGGCAAACATGTTCTGACGATCAGTATTGAGGCTAGCCAAGCGCCCGGCCTGGTCCAGCGGTTTTGGTGTAATGGCGCAACCGCCCAACAGCAATACAGCCACGGCAAGACTGCTCAGGGCAAACAACTTGTTTACCCCCTCCCTTGTTGCAAGCTTGGTCATAAGATTATCCCTGTTTGTCCGACTGAAATTGAGCAACCGGTAAAGCCAGCATCGTCATCCACGCGTCACCACCTTGTCGGCAGCCCCCAGCAATGCATTTACTGCGCTACCAAAATGCTTGTTGCCCTGCCTCGCCAGCTGTTCCGCCAAGGCCAGCTTGCCGGGTAGGATGGTCTGCCCATCCTCCTGTAGCACGGCACTCTGACCATCGCTGGCCACAGACCCTTGATCCGGCGCTTCTGCCGTCGCCTGCTCCAGGGCGGCACGAGCGGCCTCCAGCCTCAGCCGCGTTTCGGCCTGATTACCTTGGCTATCCCGCACCATCACCACCACCTCGACAGGTTGCCTATTGCCCGCCGGCATCAGGCCACTGAAGCGGCCTGATGCCGGATCAAAGCGCATCCAGGATGGCAAGGGCTGGCCATTGGTTTGGCGGGCAACCATCACCACACCATCACCATGCTTGAGACTGAAGGTACCCGGCGGCAGGGAGAAACTGAAGTTCTCGCCCACCGGCAAGGGCTGGATGAGCAGTGGCAACCTCACTTCGATGGCCAGCACTTGCATGGCATTGACCATGACGGCGCTAATCGGCATGCCACTAGTGCCCAACAGCGGCTGAATGGCTTCGGTAAGCAGTGCACTTGGCAGCAAGGTGTCAATCGGCGCCAGCGCGCCGCCAAGACCGGTAGCCGCCAGCACGATGTTCGGTGTAACTGGCATTACATCCGCATCGGCGGGCGTGGAGACAACCGCCTCCGGAGCGGGCTCGGCCACCACTACCGCCAGCGGTATCACGTTGTAGCTGGCACCGTTGTAAGTAGCAGCCAGGGTATTGCCGGCGGCATCGCCCACACTGCCAGCAGCCAGATTCAGCTGCAAGGCGCCACTGCCCGCCACATTGTTCACCAGCACGATATAGGTGCGAGCATTAAGCTGCTGCACCCCGCCAATACTGCCGCGAGCGCTGCCGCTCAGGCTGAAATCGATGCTGTCCAGCCCCTCCACATCTTCGGAAAAGCTCACCAGATAGCGCACACTGTTGCTGGTCGGGCTGTCATCGAGCAGGCTCATGGCAAGCACCGTCGGCGCACTGCTGTCTACCGTGATGCTGTAGGTCGTAGACTGGCTGCTGCTATTGCCAGCCGCATCAGTGGCGATCGCGCTAAGACTGTGACTACCACTGCTCAGCGCACGGCCCAAGGTATAGCTCCACGCACCGCTGCCGTCAGTCGTCACGGAGCCGACCGGGACGCCGTCGACATACACCTCCACAGTGCTGTTGGCTTCCGCGGTGCCGGTCACTGTCGGCATGGTTTGGCTGGTGATACCGTCGCTGCTACTGCTACCACTATCCGTGGCCGTACTCAGTGCCAGTCCAGCCGGAGCGGCCGGGGCGCTGCTATCTACCATGATGCTGTAGCTCATGGATTGCGCACTGCTGGCCCCGCCTATGGTTGTTAGCGCTGTAATGCTATGAGTACCAGAGGACAAGCTGGACACCAAGCTATAACTCCACGCGCCGCTGCCATCGGCAGTGGTGGTGTCAATCAGTACGTTATCCACATAGATGCTCACAGTGCTGTTGGCGACGGCGGTGCCGGTTACAGTGGGGTGGACATTGCTGGTAATGCCGTCGCTGGAACTGCTGCCGGTGTCACTGCCTACCGTCAGCCCGGTTATGCTGGGCACCGGCAGCTGCATTTCAATGCTGCGGGACATCACCGCGCTGCTTTTACTGCCATCGCTGATGCTGAAACTGATGGTACGGGTGACGGTACTCGGCGTCCCCGCGGTGTCGTTGTACGTGACCGCGCGCAAGGCCGCCTGCCACTGTGCCAGCGTGGCGGTGCCACCGCTGGAGGTCAGCGTCAACACCCCGGTGCCGGCGTTGTAGCTGGCGGCGATGTTGCCGTAGGTAATCGCGCTGGTGTTGCTGAACGCCAGCACATCCTCGCCGCTGTGGAAGTTTCCGGTAATCGCCACCGTGGCGCTGGCCAGGGTGACGCTGTCCAGATCGGACACGGTCAGGCCGCTGTCCACTGCCGTTGCCCCGCCACCAACAACATAAGCACCGGCGCTGCCGGTAGTAGTGGCGATCGGGGTCTGGTCGGTGGCCGCCACCGTCACCGTGCGCGTCACCGTTGCGCTGTCCTTGCTGCCGTCACTGACGCTGACGCTGACGGTGCGGGTGGCGGTGTTGGGTGTGATGGCACTGTCGGTGTAGGTCACCGCTCGCAAGGCGGCCTGCCACTGCGCCAGTGTGGCGATGCCGCCGCTGGAAGTCAGCGTCAACACCCCGGTGCCGGCGTTGTAGCTGGCGGCGATGTTGCCGTAGGTAACCGCGCTGCTGTT
>NZ_JANFNU010000026.1:0-509 GCF_024437575.1 Vogesella sp. AC12 | reverse complement strand
CAGCTCGACGCCGCGCTGAGCCTGGCGCAATCCCTGGCCGACACCGCCAGCGCGCAACTGGCCGACACGCTGGAGACCGGGCCGGAAGAAATCAAGCCCGACAACGGCAAAGGGGCCAACAAGCCCGACGGCCACCTGCAGCACCACGCCGCCGCCCTGCGCGCGTGGGAAGCCGGCAGCAACACCGATAAAGAGGGCAAGAGCGCCGCCCAAGGAAAGGGATCAGCCCAGGCCGGGCAGCAACCGCTGCTGATCCTGTCCGCCCCGGCAGGGCTGTCTGCATCGACCGACAACTCCCTGACCTTGGCCGCCGGCACGAACATCGACCAGGTCGCCCAGCGCGACCTGAACCAGACCAGCGGCCGGCGCTGGCTGCACAACGTCGGCCAGCACATCAGCCTGTTCGTGGCCGGGGTGAAGGACAAGGTGAGCCTGAAACTGATCGCGGCCAAGGGCAAGGTGCAGGTTCAGGCGCAGAGCGATGCGATGGAGCTGACGGCGGATAAGGA
>NZ_JANFNU010000025.1:0-536 GCF_024437575.1 Vogesella sp. AC12 | reverse complement strand
GTCTCCAGCGTGTCGGCCAGTTGCGCGCTGGCGGTGTCGGCCAGGGATTGCGCCAGGCTCAGCGCGGCGTCGAGCTGGCTCTGGGCGCCGTCGCGCGCCAGTTGTTTGCCGCCGGCGCCGGCTTGCGCTTCGGTGCTCAGCAGCAGGCCGTGGCCGGCGCGGATGGCGCCGTGGCGGTCGCTGCGCAGCTCGAAACCTTCGCCGCGCGGCTGCGCCTTGCCGTCCGCGCGCGGGTGGGTGAGGTAGCCCTGGTTGAGCTGGGTTTTGCCGTGTTCGGATGACAGTTTTGCTCGCACTTCGCCCGGGCTGTCGTCGAACAGCAGTTCGTTGTACTGCCCGCCGTGGTGTTCCTTGCTCTTGATGCCGGACAGCGTCTGGTTGCCGGGCAGGCTGCCGGCGCCACTGAACGCCGGCGGTGGGTGGCTGCCGTTGTACAGCACGCCGGTAATCACCGGGCGGTCGATGTCGCCTTCGATGAAGTCGACCAGCACTTCCTGGCCGAGGCGCGGGATGAACTGGTGGCCCCAGCCGGCGCC
>NZ_JANFNU010000024.1:0-590 GCF_024437575.1 Vogesella sp. AC12 | reverse complement strand
CTGCGGCAGCAGGCGCACGATGCGCAGGCCAAGTCTTTTACCGGCGGCGGCGTGGTGCGCGGCCTTACCGCCGGGCAGTGGTTCCGCCTCGACGCGCACCCGGCGCACGCCGGCGATGCGCCCGAGCAGCGCGAATTCGTGGTTACCCGCCAGCGGCTTGCCGTACGCAACAACCTGCCGGCCGAGCTGGCCCGCAGCCTGCCGGCCGCGTTGCGGCCAACCCTGGCCGCAAACGGCGACGAGGACAACACGCCGTTCCGCACCGCCTTCGACGCCCAGCGCCGCGGCCTGCCGCTCACCCCGGCCTACGCCGCCACCACCCACGCCAAACCCACCGCGCGCGGCGCGCAGACCGCCACCGTGGTGGGACCGGCCAACGAAGAAGTGCACACCGACGCCCACGGCCGCATCAAGGTGCAGTTCCACTGGCAACGCCCGGACGAACACCCGGACAGCGGGGCGAATCTGGACGAGCGCTCCAGCTGCTGGCTGCGGGTGGCGATGCCCAGCGCCGGCGCCGGCTGGGGCCACCAGTTCATCCCGCGCCTCGGCCAGGAAGTGCTGGTCGACTTCATCGAAGGCGACATCGA
>NZ_JANFNU010000023.1:0-3269 GCF_024437575.1 Vogesella sp. AC12 | reverse complement strand
TCCAGCAGCATTTGCGTAAAATCTGCAAGCTAGGGGTAACTTGCACCAACCGGCTCTACCCGAAGCGACAACCCACTAATCTCCCTGTAGAACAACCGGCTTAATTGCTCCACCCCAGACTCGGCGCCATCACGCGTATACAGTGCCAACTGTACCGGCGGCAAGTCCGGCAAGTGCTCATGGCGCAGAACCTGTACCCCTGCTGGTAACGTGCCCGCAAGTAGGGCACTGATGCCAAGCCCTGCCTGCAATGCCACCTGCACTGCCTGCAGATTAGAGCTCTCGAATACGCAACGCCATGCCACCCCGGCCTGCTGCAAACTGGCAAGTGAAATATCACGCCACAGGCACGGTGCCGCAAATAGCACCAGCGGTAACGTAGAGGTCGTCAGGTCGAGAGTTGTCAGGCCCGCCCACAGCAAAGGGCAGGAGACCTGCCACCGTGGCGTCAAGCCCAGCGGCCAGGCAGGGTCCGCGATGATCAGATCGAGCTCGCCGACAGCGAGTAATTCACCTAGCCGGGTGGTTGACGCCACCGTGATGCTCAGCTGCCAACGAGGATGAGCTGCAACGAAATCGCTCAGCACTGTCACCAGTCGCGCCCCAACGACATCCTCGATCAAGCCGATGTGATAGCACCTCTCCTCATCCTGCTCACCCGCCCCACAACCGGGGACCAATTCGTCGGTCAGTGCCAGGATACGTTCGGCGTATGGCAACAACGCTGCCCCGGCCATGGTTGGCACTATGCCGCGTGGCGAACGCAGCAGCAGCGTCTGACCGACATGCTCTTCCAATTTGCGGATCTGTTGGCTCAGCGCCGGCTGTGTACGTGCGAGTCCACTGGCTGCCCGGTTAATGCTGCCAGCACGTAGCACTGTCACAAAAGCACGTAGCAACCCCGTATCGAGATCAGTGGCCATAATAAAACCTTATAACTGGTCCAATAAAATACAGTCTACCTATAGCTTGTCCATTGAGCCACAATTGACCACCCCTTACTCTAGGACGTCATCATGTATTTCATAACAATTCTAGTAGCGGTGGCTGGCTCGGTAACTTATCACCTGTCACTCAAGCACTTGCCCGCCACGCTCAACCCGTTCTTTTCACTTGTGGTCATTTATGCCTTCGCTTTGTTGATTAGCCTGGCGGGCATGGCGCTCTATCCAACCGGTAGCCGTAGCCTGAGTCAGCTCAACTGGAGCGTCCTAGGCGCGTCCCTAGGCATCATTGGCATTGAGGTGGGCTTCCTACTCGCCTACCGCGCTGGCTGGAGCATGGGTTACACCGCCTTGAGCACTAATGTGCTGACCACCTTGATGCTCCTACCACTTGGCTATCTGCTGTACCGAGAGCAACCTACAGTGGAGCGACTTGCTGGTCTGTTGCTCTGTTCAGGCGGACTGTGGCTGTTGTTACGCCGCTGAGCATCGCGCTAACTCTTCAAGACCTGCGAAATGCGAAATGCGTAACACTGAATCCATGGGATGGACTCCTCCCTCCTGATACGGCATCAACGTGCCAGACTGAAAGTGTCAACAAACCAGTCAACAGAAACGAGGAGTCCACCATGAAGATTATGCGCATCGGCATCGATCGCGGGCATTCAATACCTCAACTCCTGGAAAATCAATTCGGCAAGAAAATCGCAAGGTGGTCTTGTGGACTGTGCACTGCGCGCCAGGACCATTTCCAGTTCCGCCAGGCGAGGCAAGCCCTCGGCCACGCCCAGCTGAATCAAATGTGCAGGAACACCGCAACGTGCCAGCGGAGCAATAGCCAGACCGGCATCGACCATGCTCACCAGACCTTGAATGCTGGGGCTTTCATACGACATGCGATAGGGGATGCTGGCCCCCTGCAGCGCCTTGATGGCGTTGGCGCGGGCGACGCTGCCTTCAGCAAACACAGCGATGAGCAGAGGGTGCTCCTTCCATATTGGTCGGCTTGCTGCCGATCCAACCCATACCATGGGTTCCAGACGAATGAACTCCCCTGGGCAGCCTTTGGTTCTGGTGATGCACGCTAGGTCGAGAGTGTTGTCTTTGATTTGCAGCGCCAACTCATGGCTGGGCCGGCCGACTACCTGAATCTCGACTCTGGGGTAAGTTACCGAGAACTTCCTCAATACCGGTGGCAGCAGGGAGGAGGCATAGTCGTCCGGCATGCCTATGCGTACGCGGCCTCTGATTTCAGGACGAACCATCTCGGCCCATGCTTCATCGCGCAATGCCAGCATCTGGCGTGCATAACCCAGCAGGGTATGGCCATCTGGCGTGAGCACCAGATTGCGGGTGTTTCGAATGAACAATGGCTTCCCCAGTGCGGCTTCCAGCGCCTTGATCTGCATACTGAGTGCGGATGGCGAGCGGTGTACCTGCTCGGCACCGGCAATGAAGCTGCCACTATCTGCCACGGCTACCAGCATGGCGAGTACGTCCAAATCCAGTTTTTTCATTTAATCAGAAAATCTGAGCAATTGATTAATTTTAATTGGTTTTACTAAATCCCGTCAGCATCGAATACTCATTGCCATTGAGCAAGTTCGATGCGCGACGGCTGGCCTTGCGACGGATGTGTGCAAGAACTTTTTACGGATATTCGCGAGAAACGGATGGGAGCGATCAAAATGCAAGAAGCTGCTTCGCTTTATGGCTTTCTGACGGTTGGCACCATGATGGCGATCACACCGGGTCCCAATATGGTCTATGTGATTTCTCGCTCCATTGCGCAAGGACGGAGAGCTGGGCTGATTTCGCTTAGTGGCGTGCTCATTGGCTATCTGTTCTATATGTTTGGCGCGGCATTTGGTATCACCGCTTTCTTCCAAACGCTGCCCGATGCTGCTCGCGTCCTGAGTGCAGGGGGGGCGGCATATCTAGCCTACCTTGGCTGGCATGTCATCCGACCGGGTGGTCAGTCGCCCTTACAGATTCGCGGACAGTTACCGCAGGAACGTCCAAGCAAGCTGTTTGTAATGGGCGCCAGCACCAGCCTGCTCAATCCCAAATTGGCGATGATTTTCCTGACCCTACTGCCGCAATTCATCGACCACCAGCGTGGTCATGTCCTGCAGCAATCCTTGTTGTTGGGTTCCTTGCTGATTGTGGTGTTTGCCTTGGTAAATGGCAGTATGGCGTTATTTTCCGGCAGAATGGCGCGGTTTCTGTCCTGTCGCCCGGGCTGGCTACTCGTGCAGCGTTTGCTGATGGGGGGAACCCTGCTTGCCCTCAGCGGGGAAATGGCACTGCAGGCTTGGCGCTGAA
>NZ_JANFNU010000022.1:2500-5231 GCF_024437575.1 Vogesella sp. AC12 | reverse complement strand
GGGGCGTCTGGCGGTGTCCTACTTTCACACAGGTATCTGCACTATCATCGGCGCTAAGGCGTTTCACGGTCCTGTTCGGAATGGGAAGGCGTGGGACCACCTCGCTATGGCCACCAGACATAAACTGTCACAAATCAAAGAAGCCTAGGCTGAGTCTGTCACTCAGCCGGTAGAAGATTTCGTATTCTGTATCGCGTTTCCGCTTTTGCTCCGCCTCTCGGCAAAGCCACTCAAATGATAGGATCAAGCCTCACGAGCAATTAGTATCGGTTAGCTTAACGCCTCACAGCGCTTCCACACCCGACCTATCAACGTCCTGGTCTCGAACGACTCTTCAGGGACCTCAAGGGCCCAGGGAAGTCTCATCTTCAGGCAAGTTTCCCGCTTAGATGCTTTCAGCGGTTATCTCTTCCGAACTTAGCTACCCGGCAATGCGACTGGCGTCACAACCGGTACACCAGAGGTTCGTCCACTCCGGTCCTCTCGTACTAGGAGCAGCCCCCGTCAAACTTCCAACGCCCACTGCAGATAGGGACCAAACTGTCTCACGACGTTTTGAACCCAGCTCACGTACCACTTTAAATGGCGAACAGCCATACCCTTGGGACCGGCTACAGCCCCAGGATGTGATGAGCCGACATCGAGGTGCCAAACTCCGCCGTCGATGTGAACTCTTGGGCGGAATCAGCCTGTTATCCCCGGAGTACCTTTTATCCGTTGAGCGATGGCCCTTCCATTCAGAACCACCGGATCACTATGTCCTGCTTTCGCACCTGCTCGACTTGTCGGTCTCGCAGTTAAGCTACCTTTTGCCATTGCACTATCAGCACGATTTCCGACCGTACCTAGGTAACCTTCGAACTCCTCCGTTACACTTTGGGAGGAGACCGCCCCAGTCAAACTGCCTACCATGCACTGTCCCCGATCCGGATCACGGACCAAGGTTAGAACCTCAAACACACCAGGGTGGTATTTCAAGGACGGCTCCATGAGAACTAGCGTTCCCACTTCATAGCCTCCCACCTATCCTACACAAGTCTGTTCAAAGTCCAATGCAAAGCTACAGTAAAGGTTCACGGGGTCTTTCCGTCTAGCAGCGGGTAGATTGCATCTTCACAAACATTTCAACTTCGCTGAGTCTCAGGAGGAGACAGTGTGGCCATCGTTACGCCATTCGTGCGGGTCGGAACTTACCCGACAAGGAATTTCGCTACCTTAGGACCGTTATAGTTACGGCCGCCGTTTACTGGGACTTCAGTCAAGAGCTTGCACCCCATCATTTAATCTTCCAGCACCGGGCAGGCGTCACTCCGTATACGTCCACTTTCGTGTTGGCACAGAGCTGTGTTTTTGATAAACAGTCGCAGCCACCTATTCTCTGCGACCTCTGCACGCTTCGTGAGCAAGTCACTACACACGCAGAGGCATACCTTCTCCCGAAGTTACGGTATCAATTTGCCGAGTTCCTTCTCCTGAGTTCTCTCAAGCGCCTTAGAATTCTCATCCTGCCCACCTGTGTCGGTTTGCGGTACGGTTCTTATGCAGCTGAAGCTTAGTGGCTTTTCCTGGAAGCGTGGTATCAGTCACTTCAGTTCCGTAGAACCTCGTTATCACCTCTCGACCTTAAGGTGCAGCGGATTTGCCTACCGCACCAGCCTACCGGCTTGAACCAACTATTCCAACAGTTGGCTGACCTAACCTTCTCCGTCCCCACATCGCACTGCATAAAAGTACGGGAATTTTAACCCGTTTCCCATCGACTACGCTTTTCAGCCTCGCCTTAGGGGCCGACTCACCCTACGCCGATGAACGTTGCGTAGGAAACCTTGGGCTTTCGGCGAGGGGGCTTTTCACCCCCTTTATCGCTACTCATGTCAGCATTCGCACTTCTGATATCTCCAGCAGGGTTTACACCACCACCTTCACAGACCTACAGAACGCTCCCCTACCACGGACACATTTGACTGTGCCCATCCGCAGCTTCGGTTATCAGTTTGAGCCCCGTTACATCTTCCGCGCAGGACGACTCGACCAGTGAGCTATTACGCTTTCTTTAAATGATGGCTGCTTCTAAGCCAACATCCTGGCTGTCTATGCCTTCCCACCTCGTTTACCACTTAACTGATCATTTGGGACCTTAGCTGGCGGTCTGGGTTGTTTCCCTCTTGACGATGGACGTTAGCACCCACCGTCTGTCTCCCATGCTTGCACTTTCCGGTATTCAGAGTTTGCCATGGTTTGGTAAATCGCAATGACCCCCTAGCCATAACAGTGCTTTACCCCCGGAAGTGATACATGAGGCACTACCTAAATAGTTTTCGGGGAGAACCAGCTATCTCCGAGTTTGTTTAGCCTTTCACCCCTATCCACAGCTCATCCCCTAGTTTTGCAACACTAGTGGGTTCGGACCTCCAGTGCGTGTTACCGCACCTTCATCCTGGCCATGGATAGATCACTCGGTTTCGGGTCTACACCCAGCGACTAAGACGCCCTATTCGGACTCGGTTTCCCTACGCCTCCCCTATTCGGTTAAGCTTGCCACTGAATGTAAGTCGCTGACCCATTATACAAAAGGTACGCAGTCACCCGTTTCCAGGCTCCCACTGTTTGTATGCATCCGGTTTCAGGTTCTATTTCACTCCCCTCCCGGGGTTCTTTTCGCCTTTCCCTCACGGTACTGGTTCACTATCGGTCGATCACGAGTATTTAGCCTTGGAGGATGGTCCCCCCA
>NZ_JANFNU010000021.1:0-9704 GCF_024437575.1 Vogesella sp. AC12 | reverse complement strand
ACTCGTGCAGCGTTTGCTGATGGGGGGAACCCTGCTTGCCCTCAGCGGGGAAATGGCACTGCAGGCTTGGCGCTGAATCCACACCGTGCAACACCATCACGACGCCGCACACGGCATCAAGGACAAGTATTGATTTGGCTGTACTTGCCAGAGGGCTGTGCCTCGAATACATAGCGACCTTGAGAGTTGTTGTGCTGGCCAATGCAGATAATTCGCATGCAGGCGACATAGTTCGCGGTCTAAAGGGACGGAAACCAGACCTTCGGCTTCAAAGCAAAGGTAATGGTAGATAGGTGACTCTGAGCGGTCGCTCGGGGCAGATGGTGCGGCAGGCCGCTTTAGCCGACCTGCCGCCGACCGGGTGAGAACTCCGGCAGATCGTCGGCCAAAGCGGAAGTTGGCCGCTCTTTGCGCAACCGTCTGGTATGTGGCAGTAACCAGTCAGCGGGCTCTAGTCCACACCAGGTGACCGTCAACGAATGCATGCTTCCGACCCAAAGCAGAAGTTCAGTGCATATCTGCCAATAGCCCTCATTCGGTCTTGGCTGCCATGCAATACATTTGGTCTGAGTGTCCGCTCAAGGCCTGAGACCAGCCATTTCATTGGGACCAATACTGAACATCAGCTTTCTGACCGCCGGAATGCGTACGTCCGAACCAAATCAGTCCTCTGATTGGGTTGTGCCTATTAGATAGAAATCAGATCAGCATAGTCAGTCATTGACCCGACGGACAAGAACAATGGCTCAAGGTTCGTAGAAACTCGACCGCGGGGCCTGAAGGCTACTCGAACCTCTTTCTGGTAAGCGTACCCGAAATGCTTTGCCATCTCTGGGATCCTGAACTTCGTATAATCGCGATAAGGATCGTAGTAGGTCACCTTTCCTTCCATAGGAATCCAATCTGGAAAGCGCGCAAGGAATGAGGAGATCAGACGCTGCTTGAAGAGGATGGGGTTCCGAATGACTATGGCCGCGTCGGCGTCGAAATCAGTAGGCATCCGATAGTGAATGTGTTCACACAGACTGAAGAGATAGTAGTCATGGAACACGAGCGGAAGCACGATGTCGTCATCGTCAAATTCAATCAAGTGACCCTGAAAGTTGATATTCGACTTACCCTCGAGCCGCTCCTTGTACGTAGGAATGAAAAAGGTTCGGCTGGTTTCATCATCACGAACAGCATCAAGGAAACCCGCGTCGTTATACAACCCCGCGTTAGCCAACCGAAGATTGCCAGTTTGCAGCATGGGCTCAAGAAACTGGCGCTTCCCATATTTGACAAGGATAGGGGTGGTAGGTGTGTTGTATCCATCGAACATTCTTACGCCGATTGGCATGCCATGCTCGAAATACTTAAGGATCGGTGCTTTGGCTGACTGAATTAGATCAATTGGCGGCAAACCACCGAACCGCCCCCCATATTCTTCGAGCATGTGTGTGAAGACCTGCATATACTCATCTGTCTCAGACATTGGCACAGGCCGCAACTTACCATCCGGTCCAATCTCATTCACATTCAGGAATATGTTGCGAAACCGCTCAGTAACTCTGTCATCAGGTGCACCAATCAGATAGGGCCTCGCCAGATAGGTGTGGCGCCATACTTCGTGACGCGCCAAACCTCTCAGCTGCCCTGACTTCCATTCATAGTGTCGACGTTGTTGGTCGAAAACTTCAAGTCGCTTGCGGATTTGATCGAGACTAACTTTTGCCATTTATATTCTGGTGAACAATGTGTCGGACTATCCCTGTACCAATTTTCACTCCGCACCAACAAGGTTGAAGGGGCGAGCGGGCATGATTGTAAATGTCAATGGCATCGACAATGATGCAAGGGCCATTCTTTGCTTCCTAGGTAAGCTGTCAATCAGGCCGAGCCAATCGCTACCGGCGCTATTCAACAGATTGCTGACGTAGCTCAGGACCCTGGCAGTGGCAACAATGCCCAAATCTAAGACGTCGCATGGTCTATCAGCGAGGCTGTTTCTGGCCGATACCAGTCATGCTCGCACATTGGCATAAAATGATTCGGCCTGCATCAGAAATCCATCTGTGCAGTGATTAGCTATCACAAGCATCGCACCGACGAAACTGGGTCCCGTCAGTGCGAGCCGACGCAGTCGTGTCGCTCAGGGTTAAGCGGTCGGCTGGACGATCATCGCGAGCAAGGAATAGCCTACCGGGAGTAGCTTGATGACGCGAGGAGCCTCGCCGTCGGCGTCGCCGAGTTGGGAAAGATCAACCGTCAGAGCGGCGATGAGGGGCGTTAGATGTACCATGCCCTGCATTGTCCGGGTGTGGCATGATTGCGCCCAGATAAGCTTCAGTGGGTAGAGGAGTATGGATAAGAAACAGGTGGCCCTACTAGGCTTAAAAGGTGCTATTCATGAAGCGGCATTTTTGCTGGATTCACTACTGTCACTGTATGACGGCTTCAAACATGAAAGGTCCCCACAACTTAGTAGGATCAGTGAAGCGTCGTATATGTTAAATGCATTTGTTCGGTCGGGGAAATCGGCACTAGAGCTGCTTGGTAAATCTTCCGATGAAGGCAAGAAGACGTTTCTAGTACGTTTCGCAAGCCCTCAAGGCTTCGAGTACTTGATGAAAACGGCGAGAGATGCGATCACTCATGGGACTGGCGATCTGCTTTCGGGAGGCATAGAGGTGGAACACAATGGGGCGACGATGATGGCTCTCGTGTGTTCACCACTCAATGAAGGAGGTCCCGCGTGGCACACACCTCCATATCAGGATGGCATCAGTCTTGCCTTGGACTATTTTTTAGCAGTCCTAGACGAAACCGAGAAATGCTATGCAGGACTGAGCGAACTGCCAGATGACTATTGGCATGGAATCCGAAACTGGGAACTTGAAGGGATGAAAGCGACTGTCCATGTGTCGCCGAGCATGATTGAAACAGCAAGGCAAGCGCAGCTCATGATTCCACCTGAATTCGTGCCAGATTTTGTTGATACCAGCTGGGTCGGAAACATGGTTGAGAAGTACAAGAGCCTCCGTACGTCCGTCTACCCAACAATCCTCATCGCGTGGGGTAGGTACCACTTAAGTTTTCCTGTATACGGCACAAACGCGGCAAATAACACCCAAACGCCATAAAGCTAATCCTGCGGTCTATCGGTGCTGTGTGATAAAGCCGTTCAGCACCGGTAAATCGCCCCTGCCTCTCTAGATACTTTAACGGCTGCAATCAATACAGAAGCGGACATCGAGAGTCTGGCTGAGATTGGCCGCTTTGGCCGGCGACCAGCCGCTGGCTGGGCTGACCAGGCAGCTGATCGGCCGAAGCAGTCTATCAGCCCATCTGCCTTGAGCGTCTGCTCAGGGTCACATACCGGCCACTTATCTGCCATCGGTGCCGAGCGTCGGCTTTCTATCCCTCTGAACGCGTACTTCCAGTCCAATTCGGCCATTCAAGACAGCATTTGTTAAACGGAAGGTATCTGAGTGAAGCAGTCGCCCTGTGTTGCTGTTCAGGGGGTTAGCAGCTGTATGGCCATGCTGGCCAGAGATTGTTATACAGACACGCGTATGACAAGGCTCTTGAAACTTATGAACTTGGGATACGATAATGCCTGTCAACAATATTAATTGTTATACGGACACCGATGTCCGTATAAACACTGTTAGGCATCTGGAGCACTCATGCCATCCGCAAAACCCCTGTCCGTTCGGTCGCCGACAACTCCCGGTTCTTGGTTAGTAAACGATAAACGTTACTTCGAGAATGCGCATATGCTTCTCGCCGAGTTGGAGGTGCTGGTTGTCGACGTCAACAAGGCGTGGCCAAAGGCTCTCTCGGAGACCATCAAGGAAGGCGAAACCACCAAAGCTCACTGGCAACTAGCGCGAAAGCGAGATCTGCTGTCGGATTCGGTGAAAGTCTTTTCTGCAATGTCGGTCGAAGCATTCTTGAACTTTTATGGCGTTCTGCGCCTTGGCCCTGTTCAGTTCGATCGAACGCTTGAGTTGCTCGGGCCAGTTGCCAAGCTAAAGAAGCTCTTCAAGCTCTGCGACGAGGTCACCCTCACAGACACCGATGTCATCGTTCAAATTCTAGACAGGATCGCCAAGCGCAGGAATCAACAAGTTCATCCTGTAGCGGTTGAGGTTTCGGTGCCCCTGGCTTCCGAAGGTCGCGAAGGCGACAAGATTCCGGAGGTGGCAAGGCAAGCAGTCAGTGACATGGTTCACTTCTTCCAAGAGTTTGGGAAGCGCCAACCTAATGTGGCACATCATCTGCCCGAGCCATATGTGGCAGATGCCTAACCCTTCCATCGAGCGGACTCGCATCGGCGGCGTGGGCCGCTCATGTCAAACGTTAGCCCATCAACCAAAAGGACAGAAACATGGCAACAACAACCATTTTCAATGTTGGAGACATCGTTAGGCTCAAGTCGGGAGGACCGGACATGGCCGTTAAAAATCTTCCGCAAGAGAAAAGCACTATTTATGTATGCCAGTGGTTCGCGGGGAAAAAACTTGAGCAAGGCTCGTTTCCCGCAGATTCCCTCGAAAAAGTTAAGTAAGCGAGCGAGCCATGAAAGCCACAGAGGCCGCTGATTGGATGCAAGATCAGATTACTCTGCACGGATGCATATACCAAGATGATGTAGTGGATTACTTGGTAAAAGCTGATGCAGAAGACTTGCTCCGCGAAAACAGCGACGGAAATTTAGTTGTCGGCCGCTCGGTTCTTGATGCCTTTCGCAAGTTGAACGAAAGTTCAGTTGTTTGGGTTAAGCCAGATAGATACTGGCGCCATCGGGTAGCCGAGGATGAACCAGGCCGCGATGCACGGGGCTAACAATTCCGTCAAGAGGGGCCGCCCACATGCTGCGCTTGTGGGTTCCCTTCGCGGCTATGGCGGCACCTCACATCAAACGTTAGGAGTCACAACCGTGGAAGAAGAACAGCTTTGCCTTGTGTTCGTTCCCGCACTAGTTGCCATTTTGGTAACGCTGAAAACAAAAAAGCTCGCCTTTATCTGAATTAGAAGTAATAGAAATTAGGGATCAAGCGACATGCATCACTGTTCCAATAAGTGTGGCTGTTGAAATGGAAGAAAGCCGTGGATACCGCTGACAGCGGTCGCATATGTACTGCATTGTGGCCGCTTTCTGGCATTATGCACAATGAGTGTCACCAACCACAAACGGCCATTTCGCTTGGTACTCCTGAGCAGCCAGGCTGTGATGTCAAGGCCCACCGGTTCGTTAATGATCAGCCTTTCGCTCGCTGGTGAATCGTCTAAACACTATTAGCCATCATCAAAATGCGTATACCCAGAGCCGTTCTTTCGTTAGCCTTCGGCATAGTCGCCACGGTCGCCAATGCCTCCACATGCCAAGAACCCAAGTTAGAGGCGTTGGCTGAAACACACCCAGAGTGTAGGTTCTACAAAGGCACAAGCTACTTTAGGGCCAAAGAATACTCGAGCGCACTTGATCAATGGCAGGCGCTCGTGGATCTACAAGACATCCCCAAGGAACTTGAGTACCTACGAGTCGATGCCCAGAACAACCTGGGCTTCCTCTACTTCATGGGTTGGGGTGTGAAGCAGAACAAGGAGCGGGCCATTCAGCAGTACTGGCGGCCAGCCGAAAAAGCCGGGCACGAGGAGGCTGCTTATCACCTTTGTCACGCGTATGCTAAAGAGAGCCCAGAACTCGCCCTTGGCTACTGCCGTGAATCGCTTCGTCGCTATGACAAGATCGGTCGGACTGACGGTGACACCAACGAAATCATCGCTCAGATTCGACAACTAATCTCATGGCTTGAGGAGAGGTGATGCCTAACCAATGCCGGCTCTTGGCCGGGGCACTCAGTACCAGCCTACAGCTGCACTCGGCCAAGAGCGGATAGTCGATAACTATGCTGGATAGCGGACAAGCAACGGTTCTGCTACCGTGTTCCACCCAAATCTTTAACAATATACTGACGGAGCTTTCAGCTTATTAACTGCTAGCCATGGATGCCCAGTCTTCATTCCCATTCTTCATGCCCACAGACTCTCGTCCGTTGAGTACTCAGGAGCGCGTTATTGTGGAGCGGCTTATTCGCGAACTGTCACCAAGGTTTTCGGGGCAAGTAGATGCGCTCAACGTAGTAGGCCGATGCGGTTGTGGCATTTGTCCAACTGTCTTTTTTCAAGCCTACGAGGCCGGCGACACCGAGACAGATATTGCGACTATGGCAGGGAGAGATAGCTCCGGAGGCCTAGTTGCAGTTGTGCTGCTTGAGAAAGCTGGAGCGCTTTCACAGCTCGAGTTCTACTCCGTAGATGGGCATGACCCTTGGGGGCTTCCGATTGCGGAGACATTGGGGCCGTTGTAATACCATTGCTAGCTTCCCGTTCCTGAACGCCTGCTTCCTGAAGCCAAATGCAGCTTAGTGCCGACGACTGCCACGGGAATGTTGGCAAAGGGGAAATACACATAACCGACAGAGAGCTTCGCGGTTTTGTTGTTGCTCACAATGGTGTTGCAGCTGGCTGGGGTGGTTCGCGTATTCCGGACGACGCTCAAGACGAGTAACCGCACCATGCTTTACAGGCCGACTCCAGATGGGCCGCTAGCTGACTGATTGCTGACATTGCGCAGGGTACATCCCAGTGGCCGTTAAGGCCGAGGAGTTCGCATTGGCTGTTCGGCAGGTTTCAGAGTGAAGCCGTCGCTTGAACGGCGGCTATGCCAAATGGGCGACCGGCAGCAGTTGGCCGGGGGCTGCCGTAACTGACAGCATCCAGAATGCTGCTCTTGCGTTTCCATCTGTCGGCTATCGGGTGCCAACTTGGAAATCCTGCTCTCGACCATGAGCTGCCAGCTGCTATACGCTTTCCGAATGGCTGAAGTTAGTTTTGGAGCTGACGGACAGGGGCAACGAATCGATATTCGTAGCCACCAATGACCGAATTGCCAATTTCTGCGAGCTTTCGCATGTGGCGAGTGCGCGCCCAGGTTGTGCAATTGGGGCCGATTATCATCGGCCCCTCGGCATGGGGCTTAATTCAGCGCATCTCTTACTGCTTCTTGCCATGGCGATGTCGGCCTGCCAATGAGCCCGCTTAATTGCTGACCATGATCAAAGAGCGCGCCCTTGGATATGCCGGTATCGGAGTTCGCCAGAAGTTCGGCAAGCGATTCAGGCAAGCCTGTGCCTAATAGTGCTTTTTTGTATTCCGCTTCAGGCAGGTTGATGTACGGAATTGATTTGCCACTTTGCTGTGAAATCTCTGCGGCAAATTCACTCAGCGTGTAGGAGGTATCTCCTGCAAGTTCGTACACCTTTCCAGCCTGATGGTCGCTGGTCAGCACGACGGCAGCAGCCTCTGCATAATCAGCACGGCTGGCGGAAGAGATTCGTCCGTCGCTACCGCAACCATATAGCGCGCCTAGCGACAGTGCGGCACCGATCCCCATTGCATAGTTCTCGGTGTACCAGCCATTTCGTAAAAGAGTAAATGGCACGCCAGAAGCAAGGATGGCCGCTTCTGTTTCCCGATGTTCGTCGGCAAGTCCGAGTACGGATGTGTCGGCATGCAAAACACTGGTGTAAGCCAACAGCTTTACACCTACGCGTTGCGCTGCATCGATAACTGCTCGATGTTGCTGGACGCGCTGCCCGATTTCGCTAGAGGAAATAAGCAAGACTTTTTCCGCTCTTTGCAGTGCCGCATCCCAACTGGCGGGCTGGTTGTAGTCTGCCTGACGAACGTTCACACCCAGCGCGGAGATATCCTTCGCTTTTTCCACACTGCGCACGATGGCGATAATGTCATCTGCTGGAATTTTCTTCAGTAGAGAGCTGATAACGAGGCGGCCGAGTTGGCCGGTGGCTCCAGTAATTGCAATCATCGTGGCTACCTTTACTTTCGTGGGTTGATAGGGTGAATGTAGAATACCCGCTATACTAACTATTCGTAAGTACGCACCAAAAGGTAAGTGATATGTTTGAAACAGATACCGGCAAACTTGCGGCGGCCATGCGTCGTGGAGACGTGCTTGCAGCACAATGCCCTTCGCGTGAAATCCTCAAACACGTGACCAGTCAGTGGGGAATACTGGTGCTCATGGCGCTAATGGAAGGAACGCATCGTTTTAGTGAATTGCGCCGCAAAATAGGTGGGGTGAGTGAAAAGATGTTGGCGCAGACGCTGCAGCAATTGGAACAGGATGGGTTCGTCAGTCGCGTGTCGTATCCGGTGGTGCCCCCGCATGTGGAGTATTCGTTGACCCCACTGGGCGAAGGCATAGGTCTCCATGTTGAAGCACTAACTG
Source organism: Vogesella sp. AC12 (assembly GCF_024437575.1). Lineage (NCBI taxonomy): Bacteria > Pseudomonadati > Pseudomonadota > Betaproteobacteria > Neisseriales > Chromobacteriaceae > Vogesella > Vogesella sp. AC12. Next base: position 1,402 of record NZ_JANFNU010000021.1, on the reverse strand, counting down.
ACTGGATTGAACACAACCTGCCAAATATCATCAAATCGCAGCAGTCTCAGGCTCCAAAACCACAATGAATCGCAATTTTCGTTGCTCCCGGGTTGATGGACAGACGACGGTACAAAACTGTATCTCCGCCGGATACCGCTGACTTACGCACTGCTGCTTTGGATCGGAAGTACGCGTTCACAGTAGTAGAGAGCCGGCGACGGCACCGGTGCAAGGAAAATGGTCGGTATCTGACCCTGAACAGACGCTCAGAGCGCATGGTGAGAAAGCGGCTTTGGCCGACTTCCCGCCGACCAAGCTGATGGATCGTCAGTTGCTCGACCAAAGGAGCCAGTGAGTAGACAGATTCGCAATGGCAGGTTTGAACAGGACGCCGGTCTCGCCGCTATTGCTACTTGATTGCCTGCACTTCGGACCTGTTGGGGTGCCAACCACCGCCTAGCGCCTTGAAGGCTGCGACCGCTGCACGTGCCGACTCTGTTTGCGCCTGTGCTTGTGCGTCAGCGGCGCGGAGCAAATTGTCATCGGCCTGCAGCACCTCGATCAGGCTGACGACCCCCTTTTGATAGGCGGCAAACGACGCCGACCGGGCGCGGCCGAGCGAGTCCACGCCTTTGGCCAGGACAACAGCCTGTTCCTCGCGTTTGACCAGGGCCGAGAAGGCATTTTCTACATCCTCGGTTGCCCGCAGCACGGCGAGCCGATACGCGGCCAACCTTTCTGCCTCCTGCCCCTTGGCCTGGTCGATCTGTGCGTTGATGCGGCCAAAGTCGAACAAACGCCAGCGCAGCCCTATTACGCCGGCGGCCTGGCTGGCACCACCAGTAAACAGATTGCCGGCCGATACTGCTGTCGCGCTGCCGATCAGTCCGCTCAGCGAGAGTTTGGGGTAGTACTCGGCAAGGGCAACGCCGATACGTGCATTCGATGCGGCCAGACGACGCTCGGCCACGATCAGGTCAGGCCGGCGCCGGAGCAACTCGCCCGGTGATCCGGTGGCGGCGATGCGTGGGGCGACAGGGATGGCCGCAACTTCGACCAACTCGACACGATGCGTGCCGGGAGACGAACCCAGTATCACATCCAGTGCGTTCATGGCGGCGTCCAGCCCCGTTTCGAGCACTGGCACGGAGGCTTGAACCTGGGCCAGCGCCCCTTCGGCCTGGTCCACCTGCAGTTCGGCCGCCAGCCCCTTGCCATAGAGCAGCTGGAGGGTTTTAAGCAGCGCCTGCTGTTTCTGCTCCTGCCGACGGGCAACATCCAGGCGGGCTTGTAATCCGCGGATACTGATATAAATGTCGGCAGTCTGGGCTGCCACTGTCAGGCGCGTGGCCGTGGCACCGGCTTCCGAAGCCTGATACTCGGACAGCGCCGCTTCTTGCCCGCGCCGCAAGCCACCGAA
>NZ_JANFNU010000020.1:0-13442 GCF_024437575.1 Vogesella sp. AC12 | reverse complement strand
CTACCGTCGCCCAGTTGCAGGGTGAGCAGGCGCTGGTCCTGGTTGAAGGCGGAGGCGAAGCTGGCGAGCAGGTCGGGGAGGTTCATCAACCCTGCACCTTGTAAACGTTGGAAGACAGTTGCAGCGTGGCGTCAAAGCTGACCGGCGGACGGTGCGGATGCACTTTCAGCACGGCATCTACCCGGAAGCGCAGGTGCCGCTCCAGCTCACGCGGCGCATCCAGATTCACCCGTACCCGGGACAGGCGAGGTTCGTGAACCTCAATGGCGCGGCGTAGCTGTTCGCGCAGCAATTCGCGATCATCCGGATTCAGCAGGCTGATGCCGCTGAGATCGGGAATACCGAACTGCAACATGCTGTCATCCGCCAGTGGATGGGCGGCATACAGTTCTGGCTGCGCCATGATTCTGGTATTGAGCAGCGCCTCCAGGTCGCGCGCCAGGGAACGGCGAAATTGCGGCAACTCGAAAAGCAGATGCTCGTTGCCATGGTTCAGATCAGGCTGGTCATCCAGCAGGCGATCCAGCACGGATGGCAGTATCTGGGTATGTCGCAAGCCGCTCATGCTCTAGATCCCGAACAGCTCGGCCAATTGCTGCCCCAGCAACCAGTGGTAGGAACCCCAGATTGCCGCCGCAGCGACTGCCAGCAAGGCAAAATACAGCCACATCGGCAACTCGTGCCGCACGAAGGCCTGGAAGCGCTGCGGTAATTGCCAATTGGGCGCAAAGTCAGCCTTGCCGCCGCGGACTTGCTGAATTTCCTGCCCCAGCTTGTGCTTGAGATAGCCCAGCTTTTCTTCACCCTCCAGCAGATAGCGCCCCTGAAAACCCAGCAACAGGCAGGTGTAGTACACCTCCAGGGCTTCGATATGACGTACCGGATCGAGTCGCAACTGCTCCAGCCGGCTAAAGAAGCCCTCTCCCGCCAGATGGTCACCGAACAGGCGCAATTGCAGCGGCATACGCTCCCACTCATCGCGCAAAGGAAAATCCGACGACAGGATGATTTCGTCCAGCAATGCGCAAAAAGCATACTTTGCCTGGCCAATGGCATCTGCCGACTTGCCGAAGTTGCGGGCATTGCGCTCGTACTGCTGCAGGAACTGATCGACACGGCGATTGAATTCCACGCTGCTGCCCGGCGCATTGCCATCCTTCAACAGGAACAATAGATAAACACCGTCTTCCAGCATTTCGCGCAGACTGGGCCCCGTACTGCTGACGGTGATAGCTGACTCGGTTGGTACGGCAGTTTCGGTAACAGTGGCTTGACTCATGTTGGCCTCAACGGAAAACGGCAATCAGTTCCAGATTCAAACCGGACAAGGTCTGCGGAACATAGATGCAGATGCTGCGTGACTGCAGCATGCGGGCGAAGATATCGCCATGCGGCTGCAAGGCAAAGTAGTGATTGCCCACCCGCACCGGCACGGCAGACGGTGTTTGCGCGGCATGGCTCAACGCCACGCCACGCATGGCGGAGTTGAGGATCTTCTCGACATCGTCCGGCGCGCCGATCTTGAGCTTGAGTGGCACGTTGTCCAGTACCTGACTGGCCGGCTGCTCGCTTTGCACCGACAGGTAGAAATCGACGTTTTCCAGCAGGCGATCGCTCTCCAGTCGTCCGATGTAGAAAGAAGGTTTGGGGGAATGCAAGGGAATGACCGCATAGCGTGCCGAAATCACCGTCTCCAGCAGCTCGCGTATCTGCAAGTCCAGAGCTGCAAATACCGTGTACAAGTCCTCATGGCGATAAGCCGGGATATCCGCCAGCGCAAAGCGGGTAGAAAAGGTTTGCAGTTCGCCACAGAACTCTGCCAGCGCCATGTACAGCGCCTCCGGATGCAGCGGGTTGCTTAGCGACAAGTGGCGCAGGCGGGCAAAGTTGCGGTTGACGGTATGCAGCAACCAGAAAGCACTGATATCGCTGGAACCAAACTCCATGACGCTTTTGGCTTTTTCACGCTGGGCACCGGCCAGGGCCTGGCTTTTCACCAACAAGATATCAAGCAGGCGACGCAGCAACTGCGGCAACGCCCCGGCTGCCGCTATGGTCAGCATCGGCGGCAGATAATCCTCCGCTACCACCCACTGTCCGGTCGCATCTTTCTGCAGCCGGCACAGTGCGATCGCATCGTAACCATCGCGATTTTCTTCTTCGAGCATCAGCCGCACATCCGGCTCCAGCACCGCGACTTCCGCTGGCAATGCCTGCGTGTACAGATCGGCAAGCTCCTCGCCGCCGCTGTGATAACGGCACGGCCGCCCGGTGCTCTCACCACTACGCGTATTGCCGCCGTATGGCTGCAAATCCGCCAAACAGGCATACAACGTGGTTGTCACCCCCAGCTGTGGCAGCGACGACAGGTCACGCGACAGTGGTAACGGCGCTGCCTGCGGCGCCTGGTACAGTGCGCCATCCCGAAACAGCACACCCAGTGCATCCAGCCTTACCAGGCCGCCCTTGAGGGCTGACTCGTCCAGCCGCAATTGCTGCACACCCCAGGCATGCCGACACAACAGCTGCTGCCGGATGGCCGCATCCTGCTCCAAAAACAATGTTTGCTGCTGAAAATGCTGCGGGCGCAGGAACATTCCCTCTCCCCACAGCACACGTTTCGCTTGTTGCATCTTTTCTCAATCCGTTTGGCCAGCGGCCAATACATCAAAACGCACACGACTCCAAGAGCCCCTGGCTCTTAGCGACACTCCACCTGCAACGAGCCAAGCTGGCCAGGCATGAGCCTGGCGGCGGGCTTGAGCGCGCGCAGATAACAATCCTCTGCATGAAACTGCAGCCCTTTGCTGCGCACCGCGTCGGCATCAAACAGCAACCGCCAGAACTGCCTGTCCGGCTGCCGAAACAACGCCACCAGTCCAACGTGCGTCGACTCCGGCAGCACCACAAAATCGGCAATCTCCGCCTTCGATCCCGGCAACAGGGTGAGCTCCTGCAACGCCAGCAGATCCGGCGACAACAAATCCTTTTCCGGCTTGCCTGACGCCAGCGCCTCCATGCTTAAACGCTTGAACGCCTGATCGGACTTCAACTGATAGACACGCACCACAACCGACAACGGCTTGCCCCGACTATCGCGATTCAATATCTCAGCGGCATCCCCGGAAAGCCTGACCGGGCCATCACCAGCACAGCCCGACACGAGCAATGCCATCGGTAACAGCCCCCAACCCAGGCACCTCGTCCATAGCCACCCTCTGGCTCTGCAATGTCGCATCTGCGTAGACACCCTTGGAAAACATGCCAAAGTACTATTATAATTGAAAAGCATTTTTTCTACAAAAAATTGCAAAATACTATATTTTTATATATTTATTTAAAATCAACCGTTTAATTACAAACGCATCAAAAAAAGGCAGTGTGATGTGGCTCGACCACGTGAAACCTTATCTAGCACCAGGCGCATCCATGCTGCTGATCTGCACCATCATCTGGATTGGGTTCAGATTTTTTTACACAAAAACACATATAAATAAAGCACTTACTATAAAAACAAAGAATGGAAAAACTGAGCACCACCTGCAAACAGGATGGCAGACTGGTCTGCACTATGTCACCAATGAAGCAAGGCTGCAGCCCACAAAAAAACTTATAGAAACCATAAAAAAACACTTTGTCATTGCTTTTTTACCTGTTTTTTCGATATCTTTAGCCGCCTCATCGGTTGCTTTGTCACTTTTATTCAGTAATTTACACAAAACAGAAGAATTCATACCAAACGAGTACAAACACAGTTCGCGCATCAAGTTGACGCTGCAGGAGGAGCAACTGGCTCCGCCACCACCGCTACCCCCGGAAGCTTTCCGCGACGCCATTAGCGAACAACCCCGGCTGAATCGGGCTGACCGTAGCTGGGACAAGCTGGATGCGGCCTTCGTCCAGACCGTGCTTCGTCTCATGGCGAGACTGGAAGCCCGCGGTTACCCGATGACGCTGCTGGAAGGCTACCGTAGCCCGGAACGACAGGATGCATTGGCAGGCCACGCCACGCTGGTTACCAAGGCAAAAGGCGGCCAGAGCAAGCACCAGTATGGGCTGGCGGTGGATCTGGCCCCGGTACGAAACGGCAAGGTAGTGATTTCCGAACGCGATCCGTGGGCAATGCGGGCGTATCAGGCACTGGGCGAAGAAGCCGCTGCGGCAGCGCTGACCTGGGGAGGAAACTGGAGCTTCAAGGATTACGGCCATATTGAGCGCAGCGGTTCGCTAAGGCAGCTGCTGGCTCGCAAGCAATAAACCAATAGGAAGGTAAGCACGGTGTTAAAAAAAGGTTGGCGACAACATGCCAAGGTGGCCTCGGCGGTCGGGTTTCTGATCCTGATCGCCTTGGTCTGGTTTCTTGGAGAGTGGCTGGGGCTTGAGACCATGGAGGCTAGGCTGGGCTGCATCATCGCAATCATGCTGCTATGGGTCGTCAGCCTGCTGATCGGCCAGCTATTGGCAAAACGTGCCGGTGGCCTGCTGGAAAAAATGTTGCGCCAGCAGGCTGATGACGCAGTGATTCATGCCGGCTCGGAGAAGCGCGCCGAAGTGACCCTGTTGCGCCAGCGCCTGCTGGCCGCTATCGACACCCTCAAGAAGTCCAAGCTGGGCAGCAGCAGTGGTGTGGCAGCCCTGTATGAGCTGCCCTGGTACATGATCATTGGCCATCCCGCCGCCGGCAAAAGCTCTGCCATCCTGCAATCCGGCCTCAGCTTCCCATTCAGCGACAAGAGCGGCATCCAGGGGGTCGGCGGCACGCGTAACTGCGACTGGTTTTTTTCTACCGAAGGCGTATTGCTGGATACCGCAGGACGCTATGCCACGCAAAGCGAGGATCGGAGCGAATGGCTAGCCTTCCTGAAGCTGCTGAAGAAGCACCGTGCCAAAGCACCGGTCAACGGCATTCTGGTGGCGATCAGTCTGCCGGAACTGGCGCAGCATCACAGCGAAGGATTTGCCCTGTACGCAAGGCAGGTGCGCGAGCGCATTCATGAAGTCTGCAGCACCTTCGGGCTTCACGTCCCGATTTACCTGGTATTCACCAAGCTTGACCTGCTTGGTGGCTTTGCCGAGTTTTTCCAGGACATGCCGGAAGAAGAACGCGACCGGGTCTGGGGCAGCACGCTGACGGCCAACCAGGGGCACGGCTTTGATGCCGCCACCGTCGCTTCGCAACAGTTCGAATTGCTCTATCGCGGCCTGGTGCAAGCCGGTGAGGAGAAATTGCTGCAATACCGCGGCGATCAGGTACGTCCGGCACACTTTGCCTTCCCGATCGAATTTCACGGGCTGAAGGACGCCGTGGTGAAGTTTGTCAGCCTGCTGTACGAGGACGACCCTTACCATGCCCGCCCGCTGTTGCGCGGCTTTTACTTCACCAGCGCCCTGCAGGAGGGCACGCCGCGTATCGTCGCCGCCAGCCGGGTGCAGACCCAGTTCGATCTGGCTCCCACACAAGGCGACCGCCAACAGGCGGCGGCCTCTTACAGCTTTTTCCTTGGCGACCTGTTCCGCAAGGTCCTGTTTCCCGACCAGCATCTGATCTCGCGCCAGAGTGGTCGTGGCAGCAGCCGCTGGCGAATGGCCGCCATGGCCGCCGGTATCCTGTCGCTGTGCACCCTGGCCGGCCTGTGGAGTTGGTCCTATGTCGGCAACCAACAATTGCTGGCGGATATCAGTAAAGAAAGGGAAGACGCCCGCAAGTTGGCCGCATCCAGCCAGTTGTACGACAAGCTGCGCGCACTGCAGCAGATGCAAACCCGCCTGGAACAGCTGCAGGCTTACCGTACCGAAGGGGCGCCCTGGCAGATTGGCGTCGGCCTTTATCAGGGAGAACCGCTGGAGACGGCGCTGCGTGGCGAGTACTTTGCCGGTATCAAGGCCGTGATGCTGACACCGGTGCAACGCAACCTGGAAACTACCCTGCAGACACTGGAGCAAACGCACGCGCCGGCGCCGATCATGCCCCCGCCAGCGGTACAAACGCAGCAAGCCAAACCGGTCGCACCGGCACCAAGCAAACCCAGGCCCAAGCTACGGCCACGGCCGCAAGCCCGGCCGCTGCCCAACATTCAGCTGGGAGCGATTGCCAATGACTACCGGGCACGTCCGGTCGTGCTGGCAGCGAGCGTCCATCACACCCGCCATGTAGCCTGGTGGCGCCACACGTCGCCAGCGCAGGCAGCCAACCGCTGGCAAGCGGCCGGCTTTGGTTTACGTCACGCCAGCTGGTCCCCCGGCGCGCGCACTTCCGCACCGCAAGCCGTCACCCCTGCCCTGCCAGCCACGGCCGAGACCGCTGCCGCGCCCCCGGCCGCAGTCAAAGCGCCACAGCTGGATGCCAGCTACAACGCGCTGAAAACCTACCTGATGTTGTATCAGCCACAGCGCATGGAGGCGGCCCACCTGGCGGACCAGCTGCCACGTTACTGGCGCCCCTACCTCGAAGCCCAGCGCGGCTCATACAGCACGGAAGAAATCATGGCGGTCGCTGAAAAACTGCTGGCGTTCTACATCAGCCAGGTCAAGGCTCCGGATCTGCCATTGATTGCGCCCAACCTGCGCGTGGTCAGTCAAGCCCGTGAAGTGCTGCGCGGCTCTTTCAAACGCATGTCGGCCGAAGAGCGGGTTTTCAACGAAATTCGCGCCCGTGCCAATACCCGCTTTTCGCCACTGACCGTCGCGCGGATTCTCAACAACCGCGATCTGGACATCATGGCAGGCAGCCAGATGGTGGAAGGCGCCTTTACCCGCGAGGCATGGGATCAATATGTCAAAGGAGCCATAGAGGAGGCCAGCAAGGGGGAAATCCGCAGCGATGACTGGGTGTTGGCCGCAAGCAGTCAGGACAACCTCGGCAAGGATGGCGACAGCGAGAAAAATCGTGCAGCCCTGGAAGCCCAGTACCGTGCCGCCTACAGCGCTAGCTGGAAAAAATTCCTGCAGGGCGTCACCGTGCGCGACTTCACCTCGCCCGCACAGTCCGCGTCGGCCATGACGCGTCTGGCAGACCGGGAAAATTCGCCCATCAAGCTGATCCTGACGCGGGCCGCCACGGAAACAGCGTGGGACAACCCGTCAGAGCTGAACCGCTCACTGGAAACGGCCAAGCAGTCGGTGCTGGAAAAAACGGCCAACCTGCTTAAGGGCGGCAGCAGTGATAGTGCACAAAACGGCAAGCTCTACGGCGAAGTAGGCCAACAATTTGCCGGCGTTGCCCAACTGGTCAAGGGGGAGAACGCCCCGCTCTACGGCTACCTCGACCAGTTGGCCAAGTTGAAGGCCAAGCTGGGGGCGATTGCCAGCACGGACGATCCCGGCGCCCTGTCCCGTGCCACCTTGCAGGCCACCTTCAACAACAGTGGCTCCGAACTGGCAGACAGCATTGCCTACGTCGACAACGCGCTGCTGGCGCAAAGCACTCCCGAGACCATCGGCATGGTGCGGCCGATGCTGGTACGCCCGCTCAGCCACTCCTACAGCGCCCTACTTGGCCCGGTCAGCACCGACATCAATCAGGCCTGGGCAGCGGAGGTGTTACCGCAATGGCGCCAGCTGGCCGCCAAGTATCCCTTCAGCGATGCCGGCAGCACGGCATCGATTGCCGAAATCAACCGTTTTCTGAAGGCCAATGACGGCACCCTGGACCGCTTTATCAATAAATACCTTGCCGGCCTGGTGCAAAAACGCGGCGACGAACTGGTGCCGCGCGCCTGGGGTGAGCTGGGCATCAAGTTCAACCCGGCCTTCCTCAGCAGCGTCAGCAGCCTGTCCGCCTTGGCCAACGGCCAGCTGCAGGATGGCGACGGACTGCGCTTTGAGCTGCAGCCGCAACCCACACCCGGCCTGTCGGAAATCGTGTTCGACATCGACGGCCAGGAACTGCGCTACCGCAACGGCCCGCAACTCTGGCAGCCCTTTACCTGGAATGGCAGCAGCCAGACCGCAGGCGCACGCATCCAGGCACTGTCCTACACCGGGGCCAACAATGTGGTGGCCAACCATCCTGGCGGCATGGGACTGATGCGCCTGCTATCGAGCGCCAAAGTCGTGCAGGAAGGTCCGGATGGCACCCAGCTGGCCTGGTCATTACGCAAGGCCGAAGGTGAGCCCTTGATCGTGCGGGCCAATTTCCGGGTACTCAGCGGCGTGAATCCGCTGCAGTTAAGCCGTCTCAACAAACTGACGTTGCCCGAGCGCGTGACGTTGTAATCGGGGGAGCAAGGTCTTGAGCTTCACTTTCAAACGTACCCAGGAAGTTGCAGCCTCGTTCTGCATTTTCGGCAAGCTGCCACGTCGTGGCGACTTCATCCGCCTCAACGCTACCCACCCGGCGGCGGCACAGCTGGATCAACTACTGGCAGACAGCATCAGCCTGCTCTCCCAGACAACGGAAGCGATCAGCCGTTATCGCGGCATGCCCGGCTCCTGCTTCGTGCTGCGCAGCCGGGACCACGCCTGGCTGTCACTGGGCGTGATTCAGCCCAGCCATGATGAAAGCGGCCGTAACTACCCGCTGGTGGCGGCCACTCAGCTGCCGGCCAGCCTGGAGCTGCCGCCGCTGGCCGTGCTGTTGCTGGCCTGCGAACTGTTCTTTTCCGGACTGAAGGACCAGCTGGCCAGTGCCATCGACAACGCGGTGGAAATGGTCGCCTGCCGCCAGTTCCTAGAAGCGCAGGCCCTGTTCGGGGCCGCATCCAGCGACGATGTCGCGCTGGCAGAGCAGCTGCTGTCCCACCATCTGGCCATGACTGCGGCGCAGCAGCTGGACGAAGCGATCTGCCGTCGGCACGGCCACAGCCTGGAAGCCACCCTGCTCGCCTTCATCTTCCACAGCCAGTTGCAGCACCGCTTTCGCGACAGCCTGTGCGCGCAGACCTATCTGTTGCCGCTGCCGGCCACGGATGGCGAGGACATGTTGGCCGCCGCCACCTGGCTAACGCTGTATCAGGCTGCCGCCAGCGCGAGTGGTGCCGACGAAGCCCAGTGCCTGCTGATCAACCGCCCGGATGGTCGTTACCTCGCCTTGCAGCCCCGCTCGCCGGATGCCCACATCGTGGCGCAGTGCTGGGGAGAGCCGCTGAACGAGCGCTTCGTGGTGGATATCGGTGATGAACAGGCGCCGTGGCGCCGCCATCAATCCTATGCCGAAGCCACTTACATCCTGGGACGGCGCCTGAACGACCCAGGTCTCAGCGTCGCGCAATTGCGCGACCTTGTCGCCAGCCTTGCCCGCAGCATCGCCTGACGCCGTTAAACCCTGACAGCCCCTACTTTTCGAGAGCACACCATGAGCAAAGAAAGCACCCAGAAAAAACTGTCGCGGGTTCGCCCGCCTCGCGTACAGATCACCTATGACGTCGAGATCGGCGATGCCATTGAAACCAAGGAACTGCCGTTTGTGCTGGGCGTGCTGGGCGACTACTCCGGCCACAGCAAAAACCCGCTGCCAAAAATGAAAGAGCGCAAGTTCGTCCAGATTGATCGCGACAACTTTGACGAAGTGCTCAAGGGCATGGCACCGCGACTGGCCATCAAGGTGGACAACAAGCTGCAGGATGACGGTAGCCAACTGGCGATGGAGCTGAACTTCAACGAACTGGGCGACTTTGAGCCACAGAACGTGGTGGCCCAGGTCGAGCCGCTCAAGCGTTTGCTGGAAGCCCGTACCCGTCTGGCCGACCTGCGCAACAAGCTGGCCGGCAACGACAAGCTGGAAGAACTGCTGGACGAAGTGGTACGCGACACCGAAAAGCTGCGCCAGATCAGTCAATCCGCCCACAGCGACCACACCGGGGAGTAAGCCATGAGCACAGCACAACAACTGGACACTGCGGCCAACCCTACCGCACTGGATGCCAGCAGCCTGCTGGACAGCATCATCGACCAGAGCCGCATCGCCACCAATGACAGTGAAAAGGGCCATACCCGTGACCTGATCGGCGAACTCGTCGCCCAGGTACTGGATGGCAGCGTCACGGTGTCGCGCGACCTCAGTGCCAGCATCGATGCGCGCATTGCCGAACTGGATGCCATTCTGTCAGCCCAGCTCAACGAAGTGATGCACCACCCCGAATTCCAGAAACTGGAAGCCTCCTGGCGCGGATTGAAGTATCTGGTGATGCAGTCCGAAACCAGCACCATGCTGAAAATCAAGGTGCTCAATGCTTCCAAGAAAGACCTGGTCAAGGACTTCAAGGCCTCGCCGGAGTTCGACCAGAGCGCCCTGTTCAAGAAAATTTACGAGGAAGAGTACGGCACCTTTGGTGGCGCCCCCTATGCCGCACTGGTGGGTGACTACGAATTCACCCGTCACCCCGAGGACTTCTACCTGCTGGACGAGCTGTCCCATGTGGCCGCATCGGCCCACGCCCCGCTGATCTCCTCCGCCTCCCCCGGCCTGTTCGGTCTGGAAAGCTTCACCGATATCGGCAAGCCGCGCGACCTGGCCAAGATTTTTGACACCGTTGAATATGCCAAATGGAAGTCGTTCCGTGAATCGGAAGACTCGCGCTACGTCGGCATGGTGCTGCCACACGTACTCGGCCGTCTGCCCTACGGCCGTGACAATGTGCCGGTAGAGGCCTTCGACTTCGAGGAAAACGTCGATGGCAGCAACCACGACAAATACCTGTGGACCAACGCCGCCTACGCCTACGCCGCCCGCCTGACCGATGCCTTTGCCCAGTACGGCTGGCTGGCCGCCATTCGCGGCGTGGAGGGTGGCGGCCTGGTCGAAGGGCTGCCGGCACACACCTTCAAGACCGACGACGGCGAAGTGGCACTCAAGTGCCCGACCGAAGTCGCCGTCACCGACCGTACCGAAAAGCTGCTGTCCGACCTGGGCTTCATCTCGCTGGTGCACTGCAAGAACACCGACTACGCCGCCTTCTTTGGTGGCCAGTCGATACAGAAGGCCAAGACCTACAACACCGATGCGGCCAACGCCAACGCCCGCCTGTCCACGCAGCTGCCCTACATCTTTGCGGTGTCGCGCATTGCGCACTACATGAAATCCATCATGCGCGACAAGATCGGCAGCTTTGCCTCACGCCAGAACGTACAGGACTTCCTGAATACCTGGCTGGCGCAATACGTGCTGCTGGACGACTCCGCCAGCCAGGAAGCCAAGGCCAAATATCCGTTGCGCGAGGCGCGTGTGGACGTGGTGGAGGTACCGGGCAAACCCGGTGTCTATCGCGCCGCGGCCTTCCTGCGTCCGCATTTCCAGCTGGACGAACTCACCATTTCCCTGCGTTTGGTTGCCGAGCTGCCTCAGCCGGCAGGTTAACGCCGAGACGCTCCGGTCTCCCGCCTCACCGGCCGGCGTGACCGGAGCATGCATTCCGGAAGCCACGCTTCCATTTTTGTCACCTAGGAGAACCACATGGCTTTTGACGCCTTTCTGAAAATCGACGGCATTCCGGGCGAAAGCACCGATGACCAACACAAGGACTGGATCGAAATCCAGTCTTTTTCCCACCTGATCGAACAACCAGCCCAGGCGACGGCCAGCTCCGCCGGCGGCGCCACCGCGGAACGCGTCAACCACGGCCAGTATGAGATCACCCACTTCCTGGACAAGGCCAGCCCGAAGATCTACGAGGCATGCTGCACCGGCAAGCACATCAAGGAGATCACCATCGAGCTGTGCCGTGCCGGCGGTGACAAGGTGAAGTACATGGAAATCAAGATGGAGCAGGTTCTGGTATCCAAAGTTGAACCGAATGGTTCCGCCAACGATGCCGGCTTCCCCAGCGAAAAGGTCAGCTTCAGCTACGGCAAGATCAAGTGGACTTACACCCAGCAGAAACGTGCCGACGGCGCAGGTGGCGGTAACGTCAGCGCCGGCTGGGACCTGACTGCCAATAAAGTAATCGCCTAAGCCGTTTTGCCGGCCGGAGTCCGCTTTCCATCGCGGCTCCGGCCTTGAAGGGATGCATCATGTTTTATCGCCTCACCATTCTGGCCATCAGCACGGCACTGCTGCTGGGCTGTGCCAATAGCCGCAAGAACAAAACGCCGCCCCCCGACCCCGCCACCGTCCAGGCCCAGGAAAGCAAGGCCATTGTCGTCAAAGTGGCAGAAGGCGTGGAGCAGGCTACCGCAAAAGTGCAGGAAGCCACCGGCAACAAGGCCGTCGTCGCCGACCCGACACTGGTGCCATTTGACAAGATGAGCGCCAAGCTGAGCCCCCTCACCGAACAACAGGTCCGTGCCCTGGCCCCGGCGCTGGTCATTGCCAAACAGATCATCATCACTGGCTACTGTGACCGCCGTGAAGTAGGCAATGCACCGGCCGCGGCCCGTGCTCGGGCAGAAACCGTCAAGAAACTGCTGGTAGACAACGGCATTGCCGCCAAGCGCATCGTCCTCAAGATCGACACCGTGCAGCGCCTGCACGCTGCCCGCGTTACTTTCAACGGTTAACCCGTACTAATCCCCATGAATCTCCCCGACCTGCTCGCCAGCTTCGCCTCCGCCTTCAACCAGGAGCAGCGCCTGCTCAGCCTGCAACTGGGCGACGGCAGCCGCTGGGGCGAGACGCTGCTGCCGCTGGCCCTGTCCGGCGACGAGGTGCTGGCCGGCGATTACCGCTTCCGCGTCGAGTGTCTGTCGGCGGATGACGGCATCGAACTGAAGTCGCTGCTCGGCCTGCCGGTGCGGCTCGGCATTGCCGGCGCCGACGGCCGCGAATCGCTGCGCTGCGGCGTGGTCAGCGCCGCCGAGGCGCTGGCGAGTGATGGCGGTTTTGCCCGCTACGCGCTCACTGTCGAGCCGCCGTTCGCGCTGCTGCGCCTGCGGCAGACCTCGCGCGTGTTCCAGGATGCATCTGTGGACGCCATCGTGCGGCAGCTCTTTGCCGAGCACGCCGCCGCCAACCCGGTGTTCGCCGCGGTGCAGAGCCTGGACTTCGCGCTGGCCGGCCCGCTGCCCAGTCGCAGCTACTGCCTGCAGTACCGCGAATCCGACCACACTTTCATCACCCGCCTGCTGCGCGAAGAAGGGCTCAGCTGGCGCTACGAGCACCTGGACGGTGAGTCGCCGCAGGTCAAGCTGCTGGCCTTCGACGATCCGTACAGCCTGCCTGCGGCCAACCTCGAACGGGTGCGTTTCCATCGCAGCGATGCCACCGAAGAAGAGGATGGCCTCACCCGCTGGGACGGAGCGCGGCAGATCGTGCCCGGTAGCGTGGCGCTGGCGACCTACGACTACCAGCCGGTGGCCACCGGCCACAGCGGCGACGAGACCGCCGTCGAGCAGGGGCTGGACGGCACCCGTCTGCAGAGCAGCCTGCAACACTACGATGCCCCCGGCGCCTACTACGCCAGCGACGCCGAGCAGCTGAGCCACTACGCGCGACTGCGGCAGCAGGCGCACGATGCGCAGGCCAAGTCTTTTACCGGCGGCGGCGTGGTGCGCGGCCTTACCGCCGGGCA
>NZ_JANFNU010000001.1:732131-771587 GCF_024437575.1 Vogesella sp. AC12 | reverse complement strand
GCGGCGCGCGATCTGGCCGGCGACCGGCGCGCGGATCTCGGTGCGTGCCAGCGCGAGGTAGCTCTCGCGCAGCGCGGGGGGGGGGGGGGGCGCGGGCGGGGGGGGGGGGGGGGGGGGGGGGGGCCCCCCCGCCCCCCCCCCCCGCCGGCCGTGGCACGGCCGAGCGCCGGGTTCCGAATACCACCATCGCGCACAAAAACAGGCCGCCGGTTCGTACCGGCGGCCTGTCCTGTCACTGCTGCGCGCAGTGCCGCGTGTTACGGCGCCGGCTTGTCGGCCACACTGGCCAGGTAGGCGGCACGACGGGCCTCTTTCGCGGCCACCTTCTCCGCCACCTCGACCGCCTTCTCGGCGGCAGCCAGCGCCTCGCGCTCCTGGCGGGCCGCCATCGACGCGGCACGGGCCGCCTCGCGCACCGCCTCTTCCGCCGCCTCCATCGCCTCGACTTCGGCATTGGTCTTGCATGGACCCGTTTTCTCGAACCAGGCCACCGACTCGACGTGGCCGGTGTGCGGGAACATGTTGATGATGCCCGCCGTTTTCAGGGTGTAGCCCTTGGTATTGACCAGCACGCCGGCATCGCGCGCCAGCGTGGCCGGATTGCACGACACGTAGACGATGCGCTGCGGCGCGGTGTCCTCGGTGATCGCCTTCAGCAGCTGCATCGCGCCATCGCGCGGCGGGTCGACCAGCATCTTGTCGAACTTGCCCAGCGCCGCGAACGACGCCTCGGTCACCTCGAACAGGTTGGCCATCTCGTAGCTGACCTTGTGCTGCAAGCCGTTGTGGGTGGCGTTTTCCACCGCCCGCTTCACCAGCGCCTCGCTGCCTTCCATGCCGTGCACGATGGCACCGCTGCGCGCGATCGGCAGCGTGAAGTTGCCGATGCCGCAGAACATGTCGGCAATGCGCTCGCCGGCCTGCGGATCCAGCAGCCGCAGCGCGCGGCTGACCATCACGTTGTTGATTTCCGGATTGACCTGGGTGAATTCGGTCGGGTAGTACGGCATCTCGACGTCGAAATCGCGCAGGCGGTAGGTCAGCTTCGGCGCATCCAGCGGGTAGATCGGATAGCAGGTCTCCGGCCCTTTCGGCTGCAGCCAGATCTGCACTGTGCGCTGCGGCGTGGAGTGACGGTCGGAGAACGCCTGCAGCAAGGCGAAATCGGCCTCGGTGATGTCGTCCATATTGCGGAACACCAGCACGTCCAGCTCGGCACCGACCGCAATTTCCACCTGCGGCATGCGGTTGTAGATCGACAGTCTGGCGATCAGCTCGCGCAGCGGCACGATCAGCGCCGAGATGTGCGACGGCAGGATGTGGCACTCGCTCATGTCGGCAATGAAGCTGGAACGCTTCTCGTGGAAGCCGACCAGCACGCCGTCCTTTTTCGCGACATAGCGCGCCGACAGGCGGGCACGGTGGCGATAGCCCCAGGCGGCGCCGGCAATCGGCGGCATCACCACCTCGGCCTTGACCCGGCCGATATGCTGCAGGTCGTCTTCCAGCACGCGCTGCTTGATGGCGACCTGCGCCGAAAACTCGACGTGCTGCATCGAGCAGCCGCCACACACGCCAAAATGCGGACAGGACGGGTCGGTGCGCAGGAAGCTTTCCTTCAGCACATCCACCACGTCGGCATTCTCGTAACTCTTCTTGACGCGATAACTTTGATAAGTCACTGTTTCGTATGGCAACGCGCCATCGATGAAGATGGCCTTGCCATCGACACGGGCAATGCCGCGACCTTCGTGGTCCAGCGACTCGATATGGGCAACTACAGACGCTTGAGTCATTGTTTCAGCAAGTAAAAAGGCAAAAGACAAAGTCTGGAATTGTCGCAGAAAGCGCCACAAAAAGCACGGTGCACCGCCACATTTGACGGATGTTGCCGTCCGGCGTATCTGCTAACATCGGAGTATCCGTTTATCCTGAATCGCCAGAGAATGAAATTTTCGTCCCTGCTTGCGGCCTGCACCCTGGCCGCCACCGTCTCCAGCCATGCCATGACGCCGGAGCCGGATGTCCTGGTCAGCAGCGCCGGCCAGCACCTGGTCGTCAACCTGCCGCAAACCCGTGTTTTCCTGTACCAGGACGGCACGCTGGTAAACAGTTATCCGGTGGCGGTCGGCAAGATGATCACCAACACCCCGACCGGCAACTACGCGGTCACCGGCATCTACCGCAACCCGGTATGGCACGTCCCGAAATCGATCCAGGAAGAGATGGCGCGTGCCGGCAAGCCGGTGCAGACCACCGTTGCCGCCGGGCCGGACAATCCGCTGGGGCCGGTGTTCATTCGCTTTGGCGAAACCAAACTCGGCCTCGGCTTTCACGGCACCAACCAGCCCGCCAGCGTGCCCGGCTTTCGCAGCCACGGCTGCGTGCGCCTGCGCAGCGAGAACGCGCTGGCACTGGCCGACTGGGTGGATATCGGCGCCGCGGTCACCATCAGCTACCAGACCACGCTGCTGAGCGAGGACAGCGCCGGCGAACTGTGGCTGCACGCCTATCGCGACAGCTACAAGAAAGACGACATCGTGCCGCAACTGCTGGCAGAGACCCTGCTCAACTGGCAGCAGGAGAACCAGCGCCCGATCCACGGCAAGCGTGTCGACCAGGCCTTCCGCGAGCGCAACGGCAAGCCGGTGTGCCTCAGCTGCAGCAATACGCAAAACAACCGCATCACCGGCACCCTCAACACCGTGCGCTGGCTGAGCCCGCCACCGGAAACCACCGACGAGCAGCCGGCCGAACTGCCGCAGCTGGACAGCAACAGCGCCCGTGCGCCACGCAACGCGCAGCCCAAGCAGAAAAGCGCTTGACGCCATAAAAACCTCGGGCTATAGTGCGCACCTCGCTGACGAATCAACCGGTTCTTCAGCGTCCCGTGGGGGTATAGCTCAGCTGGGAGAGCGCTTGCATGGCATGCAAGAGGTCAGCGGTTCGATCCCGCTTATCTCCACCACAATTTGTCCCTATCGTCTAGAGGCCTAGGACGTCGCCCTTTCACGGCGATAACCGGGGTTCGAATCCCCGTGGGGACGCCAGCATTTCGGGGGTATAGCTCAGCTGGGAGAGCGCTTGCATGGCATGCAAGAGGTCAGCGGTTCGATCCCGCTTATCTCCACCAAATAAACAAAAAACCGGCCCACGAGCCGGTTTTTTGTTTTTCCGATCCACTTTCAGATCAAGCCCATCCTAGCGCAATGCCTGCTCGCTCTGCTGCAGCGCCTGCTGCAGGTGCTGTACCTCGCTGCGCTCGCCGGCCCGTGTCACCGCCCGCGACACGAAGTGGCAGATATTGAATATCCCCGCCAGTCGCGGCGCCACCGCTGCGCGCCACGCCGGCCGCGCACACTGTGGCCATAGCGGCACCAGCCGCTGCAACACCTGGCTCACCTGCTGCAACTCCTGCAGCAGGCCGTAGGAAGGATGACCGCCACCAAGCAGGGCACGCTCGCGCATGCTGTACAGCCGCTCTTCCAGCAGCTGCAGCAAGTGCGCCAGCTCCGCCTCCAGTTGCGGCAGCTCCAGCGCCGCAACCGGATGCCCGTCCGGATCCAGCTGCTGCGCATGCTGTGCCAGCAGACTGAGCTGGAAGGCATCCTGCGGCACCGCCGGCCCGGCGCCCGTCGCATGGCGCAGCTCCGGAGTGCGCGGCAACTGCTCACCCACCGGCAACGCCGGCCCCACTGCCGTTACCTTGACCATGGCACACGCCCTTTCCTGTCATGCCCGACACTGACCTTATCGGCCAGCCTGCCGGATCATGAAGTCAAAGACCGAACAAATGACCCAGCTTGGCTTTCTTGGTGTCGAGATAGTGGTCGTTGTAGGCATTGCGACCAACCTGCAGCGCCACGCGCTCGGCCACCTCGATGCCGGCCTGTTGCAGGGTGTCGATCTTGCGCGGATTGTTGGTCATGATGCGTACCGCCGTCACCCCCAGATGCGCCAGCATCTCGCGCGCGATGCGGAAATCGCGCATGTCGGCGGGAAAACCCAGCCGTTCGTTGGCCTCGACGGTATCGGCGCCACCATCCTGCAGCTTGTAGGCGCGGATCTTGTTGATCAGGCCGATGCCGCGCCCTTCCTGGCGCAGATACACCAGCACGCCACGGCCCTCGGCGGCGATCGCTTCCAGCGCGGCCGCCAGCTGGAAACCGCAGTCACAGCGCAACGAAAACAGCGCGTCACCGGTCAAGCATTCGGAATGGATGCGGGTCAGCGGCGCGCCGTCGGTCACCTCGCCCAGCGTCAGCACCACGTGCTCGCGCCCTCCGACTTCTTCAAAGCCGTGCATGTCGAAAACACCCCACTGCGTGGGTAACTGGCAGGTTGCGACATAATCGACGCGCACCGGAGAATCAGGCTGAGTCACGTTGGCTTCCACTTGTTGTGCATTCATCTGGAAGATAATGGGGGCAAAAGCTTACAGTTTAAAGTACCGTCGCCGCCGATTTGGCCAGTGCCCGCAGGCTGACGAAGTGCGCCGACAGCGCGCAGGCCAGTGCTGCCAGCGTGGCCTGGTGCCCGGCGTGGAAAAAGCCCGGCTGCGCCGACTCAGCATCGAGAATGCCAATCACCTCGCCGGCCGCGTCAAACACCGGCAGGCACACCTCGCTGCGCACCTTGGGGTCGCACTCGTAATAGGCGCCACCCTCGCTCTGCCATTGCCGTACATCGTCAATCACCACGCCGCGACCGCTGCGGCCAACCTTGCTGTTGTTGCTGGCGGCGGCAAACGCCTCGGTCAGCGGGAATTCGGCGCGACTGGGCAGGCCGCGGTAGGCCAGCTTCAGCAGCACGTCGGCCTCGGGTCGCGGCACCCGGCAATACACCCCCAGCCAGTCGGCCGGCACCTGCGCCAGCACCGCATCCAGCAAGGCCTGTAACGCCAGCAGCTGTTGCGCCAGCGGCAGCGATTCGCCGCCAAACTGCGGCGCGATGTCCCACGGCTCGGCCTCCAGCTCGTCGATCAGCGAACAACTGCCGCCCTCGCCCAGCTTGGGTACCGGGTAACGGTACAAATCGGGATAGTCCGCTGCCGTGGGCACCGTCAGCGCCACCGCCAGTGCCTGCTGCGCGGCGGCCAGTTGTGCCGCGGTCAGAGCCAGTCCGGCCTGCTGCAGATAATCAGTCATCAACCCTCCTCGCCGGCGCCGCCGGCTCCATACGCAATCATCGCAAAGGCGCTAGAATCCGGTTATCCCGCACCCTGCGTGCCATCGCCGCATTATGCCCAATCCCCGTACAAAGCCGAAATCATGACTGCTGCTATCGATATCACCCACGCGCCTGCCGCAAGCCCGCCCGCCGGCGCTGCCCGCGGCAACAGGTTGGCCGCATGAGCAAGTACCCGGTTTCGTCGCAGGAGGTCGACATCAGCGCCGTGCGCGCGCAGGGCGCCGGCGGCCAGAACGTCAACAAGGTGTCCTCCGCCATCCACCTGCGCTTCGTGATCCGCGATTCGGCCCTGCCGGAGCACATCAAGGAACGCCTGCTGGCACTGCAGGACCAGCGCCTGAGCAAGGACGGCGTGCTGATCATCAAGGCGCAGCAATACCGCACCCAGGAGCAGAACCGGCAGGATGCGCTGCAGCGGCTGCAGCAGCTGGTCGACAGCGTCAGCCACGAACAGAAGGCCCGCCGCGCCAGCAAGCCGAGCTACGGCGCACGGCAGCGACGCATGGACAGCAAGAGCCTGCGCGGCAAGGTCAAGTCGCTGCGCGGCCCGGTACGCGACTGAGCCGCCACACTCCGCCGCCAGCCGTCGTTGCGGCCAACCTTGCGCCCGCGGCAATGACCAGCCCCGCATGCTGCAACGCGCATTGACAAGCCCGACCGCCGCGCCCTCTAATACCGCCCCCTCTGCAAGGAATCGACGATGCAAGACCTGCACCACTGGCAAGCCTTCTGCCTCGCGCTGGCACGCGAACAGGCCGGTGACGACGGCGCCCACGACCTGAATCACCTCGGCCGCGTCTGGCATGCGGCGCGACAGCTGCTGGCCAGCTACCCGCAGGCCGACACGCTGGTGGTGATGGTGGCCTGCTACCTGCACGACCTGGTCAACCTGCCGAAGAACCACCCCGAGCGCCACCTCGCCTCGCGCCAGGCGGCGGCGCTGGCCAGCGCCAGGCTGGCCGCCGCCGGCTTCGACGCGGCACGGCTGCCGGCGGTGGCACACGCCATCGAGGCGCACAGCTTTTCCGCCAATATCGCGCCACAGACGCTGGAAGCGCAGATCGTGCAGGACGCCGATCGGCTGGACGCGCTCGGCGCCGTCGGCCTGGCGCGACTGTTCTACACCGCCGGCCGCATGAACAGCGCACTGGCCGCCAGCGATGACGTGCTGGCCGTGCAGCGACCGCTGGATGACCGCGCCTACGCGCTGGACCACATCGCGGTGAAGCTGGCGACGCTACCCGCTACCATGCAGACCGCCGCCGGCCGCGCGCTGGCCGAGGCGCGACTGCAGTGGCTGTACCAGTTCCGTGACGTGTTTGTCGCGGAATGGGCACCCGAGACGCTGCCGTCCTGAACGGCAGCCGCGTCACAACGAATCCGGCCGGTAGCCAGCGGCTGCCGGTGGAAGCAACTGGCCAGTACGAGGCGGCACAGACCGCCCGGCTGACCAGGGTAGTACCGATAACAACACCTGACCGATAGCAAACCATGAACATCCAACAACTGATCGACGACATCGCCGCCGATGTCCGCCCCTACCTCGCGCAGGCCGCGCCCGCCGACTACATCCCGGCACTGGCCGGCGAAGACCCGCAACAATTCGCGATGGCGGTGGCGACGCTGGACGGCCAGCTGTACGCCACCGGCCACAGCGACAAGCGCTTCTCCATCCAGAGCATCTCCAAGGCCTTCATGCTGGCGCGAGTGCTGGCGGTGTACGGCGACGCGCTGTGGCAGCGCGTCGGCAAGGAGCCGTCCGGCAACCCATTCAACTCGCTGGTGCAGCTGGAGTACGAACAGGGCGTGCCGCGCAACCCGTTCATCAACGCCGGCGCGCTGGTGGTCACCGACATCGCGCTGAGCCAGATCGGCGACTCCAGCAGCGCGCTGCGCGACTTCCTGCGCGAGGAAAGCGCGCAGCCGGCGCTGGATTTCGACTACGTGATCGCGGCGTCGGAATCGGAACACGGCCACCGCAATGCGGCACTGGCGCACTTCATGAAGAGCTGCGGCAACCTGCACAACAATGTCGAGCAGGTGCTGGCGCACTACTTCCGCGCCTGCAGCCTGCGCATGAACGTGGCCGAGTTGGCGCGCGCCGGCCTGTTCCTCGCCAACCACGGCGCCTCGCCGGTCAGCGGCGCGCAACGGCTGACGCGCAGCCAGGCCAAGCAGGTCAACGCCATCATGCTGACCTGCGGCACCTATGACGCCGCCGGCGAATTCGCCTACCGCGTCGGCCTGCCGTGCAAGAGCGGCGTCGGCGGCGGCATCCTGGCGGTGCTGCCCGGCAAGATGAGCATCGCGGTGTGGAGCCCGGGGCTGGATGCGCGCGGCAATTCGCTGGCCGGACTGGAGGCGCTGGATCGCTTCACCACCCGCAGCGGCGAGTCGGTGTTCTGAGCCGCTAGACACCACCACGCCGGCACAAGGTTGGCCGCAAGCCTTGCGGCCAACCTTGTGCGTTAGTAGCGGGCGCGGTAGTCGTCCAGCTGCCGCTGCAGGCTGCGTTCCGCCTTCATGCGGCTGATGGCGGCATTGATGCGCGCCATGATCGCCTCGGCCTCGGGATGGGCCCTGGC
The DNA here is from genome assembly GCF_024437575.1 of Vogesella sp. AC12. NCBI lineage: Bacteria > Pseudomonadati > Pseudomonadota > Betaproteobacteria > Neisseriales > Chromobacteriaceae > Vogesella > Vogesella sp. AC12. Next base: position 763,812 of record NZ_JANFNU010000001.1, on the reverse strand, counting down.
GATGGCAAAGTGATTGCTGTCCAGCAACAGCGGATTGCCGACGATGCGCAAGCGCGACAGCGCGATGCCGGCGCGCTGCGCGTTGTAGCGCACCGCCTGCTCGCCGCCGGCAATCACCGCCGCGTCCAGCCGGCCGGCCAGCAGCATCGCCAGCCGTTGCGGCGGCTCGCCATCCTCGTTGATGCGCAGCTGCGGCAATACCGCGTTGAGCTCGGCGCCAAAGCGGGCGGCACGGGTGGTGCCCACGCGCTTGCCGATCAGGTCACGCGGCGTGGCAAACGGGAACGGCCGCGCGGCGTCCTGCACCAGCACCACCGCATCCTCCAGCACCGGCAGCGAGAACAGGAACAGCTGTTCGCGCTCCGGCGTCCGCGAAAACACCGGCGCCAGCACACCGCGACCGGCCTCGACTTCCTTGATCGCCCGCGCCCACGGCAGCGCGCGCGTTTCCGGCTCGAAACCGGCGCGGCGCAGAATCGCCACGCCAAGGTTGACCGCGTAGCCGCTGGCGCGGCCGCCGTCGGCAAACTGCTTGGGCGCGGTATGCGCACTGCTGTACATCACCAGCGACTGCGCACGCGCCGCCACCGCGAGCAGCATCAACAGCAACGCGGCCAGCAAAAAGGCCCGTGACAACACGGGCCTTGCCGACAGAGCAGGCGGCGGCATTTATTCGTCCATCACCGCGGAGGTGTAGACATCCTGCACGTCGTCGAGGTCTTCCAGCGCGTCGAGCAGCTTCTGCATGCGCAGCGCGTCGTCGCCGGTCAGCTCGGTCTCGTTCTGTGGCCGCATGGTCACTTCGCCCATTTCCGACTTGTAGCCGGCCTTTTCCAGCGCCGCCTTGATGGCACTGAACTCGTAGGGGCCGGTAATCACTTCCAGCGAGCCGTCGTCATTGGTGATCACGTCGTCGGCGCCGGCTTCCAGCGCCGCTTCCATCAGGCCGTCCTCGTCCACGCCCGGCGCAAACACCAGGTAGCCGCAGTGGCTGAACTGGAACGCCACGCAGCCGTCGGTGCCCATATTGCCGCCGTACTTGGAGAAGGCATGGCGCACGTCGGCCACGGTGCGGGTCTTGTTGTCGGTAAGGCAGTCCACCATCACCGCCGCGCCGCCGATGCCATAGCCCTCGTAGCGGCACTCGATGTAATCGACGCCTTCCAGGGTGCCGGCGCCACGATCAATCGCGCGCTGCACGTTGTCCTTCGGCATGTTGGCATCCCAGGCCTTGTCCACCGCCAGGCGCAGGCGCGGATTGGAATCCAGGTCCGGGCCGCCCATTCTGGCCGCTACCGTGATCTCCTTGATCAGGCGGGTAAAAATTTTGCCGCGCTTGGCGTCAGCGCGTTCTTTCTTGTGCTTGATGTTCGCCCATTTGCTGTGACCAGCCATAGCAGCCTCAATCGAGTAAAAAGTCGGCGGCGTACCGTGTGCACGCCGCAAGAATGAATTGGGTAACGCAGGGTGCCGATTTTAGCAAAAAGCTAGGGGGCTATCAGCAGCTTGCTGATAAAGCCGAAGCCGTCACGGTAAATTTGTGCGATCGCCGGCTCCAGCAAGGGCAGCACCAGGTACAGCGCGATGAAGCCGATCATTAGCGTCAGCGGAAAACCGAAGGAAAACACGTTGAACTGCGGCGCCGCGCGCGTCATCACGCCGATGGCCAGGTTGGTCACCAGCAGGCTGCCAACCACCGGCAACGACAGCCACAGTCCCCACAGGAACAGATGACCGCCCCACTCCGCCAGCAGCCGCAGCGACAGTGCCGGCACGCTGACGCCGATCGGCATCTTGTCAAAACTGTCCATCAGCGCGGTGAGCAGGATGTGGTGGCCATCGAAGGCCAGGAACAGCAGGGTGGTGAGAATGGTCAGCACCCGCGATACCGCCGGCACCTGCGCCGCGTGCTGCGGATCGAAGAACATCGCAAAGCCAAGACCCATCTGCGTGGCCATGATGAAGCCGGCCAGCTCCACCGCGGTGATCACGATGCGCATCACGAAGCCGATGATGATGCCGATCATCAGCTGCTGCAGCACGATCAGCAAACCGGCGGCCGACACCAGTGGCACGGTCGGCAGCGGTGGCAGCAGCGGCGCCACCAGCAGCGTCAGCAGCAGCGCAAAACCGGCCTTGAAGCGACGCGGGATGCTGCGCGAGGCAAACAGCGGATCGGCCAGCAGCACGCCGAGAATGCGCGAAAACGGCCACACGAAGTAGGCAACCAGCAGGTTGATCTGGGCATCGCTGATGGCAAACATGTCAGCCGATGGCCAGCGGAATGCTCTGGAACAGCCGCGTGGTGTAGTCCATCAGCGTGGTCAGCATCCACGGCCCGGCCAGCACCAGCACCAGGAACATGGCGATCAGCTTGGGGATGAAGGTCAGCGTCATCTCGTTGATCTGGGTCGCCGCCTGCAGGATGCTGACCAGCAGGCCGACCAACAGCGATACCGCCAGCGGCGGCGCGGCGACGATGATCAGGATGAACAGCGCATTCTGGATCAGGGTGATGACCGATTCTGGCGTCATGGTCTACCTCCCGCCGAAGCTCTGCACCAGCGAGCCGAGCAGCAGCGTCCAGCCGTCGACCAGCACGAACAGCATGATCTTGAACGGCAGGGAAATGATCACCGGCGACACCATCATCATCCCCATCGCCATCAGGATACTGGCCACCACCAGGTCGATGATCAGGAACGGGATGAAGATCATGAAGCCGATCTGGAACGCGGTTTTCAGTTCGCTGATCACGAAGGCCGGAATCAGCGTCTTCAGCGACACCTCGGCCGGGGTCGCCGGTGCCGGCGAGCGCGAGATCTCGATGAAGAAGGCCAGATCCTTTTCCCGCGTCTGCGTCAGCATGAACGCCTTCATCGGCTTGGCCGCCTCGCCGGCGGCCTGCTCGAACGATATCTTGTTCTCCGACAGCGGCAGCCAGGCATTGGCGTATACCTGGTCCAGCGTCGGCGACATGATGAAAATAGAGAGGAACAGGCTGAGCCCGATCAGCACCTGGTTCGGCGGCGACTGCATGGTGCCCATCGCCTGGCGCAGCAGCGACAGCACGATGATGATGCGCGTGAACGAGGTCATCATCAGCATCATCGCCGGGATGAAGCTCAGCGAGGTCATGAACAGCAGCATCTGCAGGCTCAGCGAGTAGCTTTGCCCGCCGGCCGCATCCGGCGCGCTGGTCATCATCGGCAAGCCGGCGGCTTGGCTGCCCAGCGGCAGCAGCAACAGCGCCAGCACGCCCAATCGTTGGAGTTTACTCATGGCGTATCGTTGGAGGAGGGTCGACGGTGTTTGGCCAGCGCTGCGGCCAACCATTCGGCAAAGGGTGGCGTGGCCGCCGGCACGGTGGCAGCACTGGCGGCGCCTTCCGGCCGCGCCATGCTGGTCAGCAGGTTGACCTGTTTCGCCGTCACGCCCAGCACCAGCCATTGCCCTTCCAGCTCGACGATCACCACCCGCTCGTGCGGGCCGACCATCACGCCGCTGACCACCTTGGCCGGCTGCCAGCGCCCGAGCATGCCGCCCATGCTGACGCGGCGGAACAGCCACGCGGCACCGACGATCACCGCCAGCACCAATCCCAGCGCCAGCATCACCTGTACCAGCCCCCACAACGGCGAAGTGCCCGCATCGGCGGCGGGCACGGCGGCGCTGACCGACAGCGGCAGCAACAGCAACACAATCAGCAATCGGTTCATTTCTGTAGTCGGCGAATACGCTCGACGGGCGTAATGATGTCGGTCAGGCGGATACCGAAACGGTCGTTGACCACCACCACCTCGCCCTGCGCGATCAGGCAGCCGTTGACCAGCACGTCCATCGGCTCGCCGGCCAGGCCGTCCAGTTCCACCACCGAGCCCTGTGCCAGCTGCAGCAGGTTGCGGATCGCGATCTTGGTACGCCCCAGCTCGACGGTCAGCTGCACCGGGATATCCAGAATCATGTCCAGATTCTGCGGCACCGCCTGGCTCTGGCTGCTGCCGGACAGGTCCTGGAACAGGTTGGTCGCCGGTTTTACCTCGGCGGCGGCGGTGTCGGCCACTTCCTGTTCGGCCATCGCCGCTGCCCAGTCGTCCATGGACACTTCTTCGTCAACTGCTCCGGCAACCGAATCCGGATCAAAGCCCTGCTCGTCACTCATCTTCTTGCTCTCCACTCGGTGGCGGCTCAAACAGCTCCTGCGCCCCAGACAGTATCGTTTCCACTTTCAATGCGTAATTGCCGGAGACCGTGCCGTAGCTGCACTCCAGCACCGGGATGCCCGACACGTCGGCCACCACCTTCTCCGCCACGTCTACCATTACCACGTCACCGACCTTGAGATTGAGGATGTCACCCAGTGTCACCTTGGTCTGCGCCAGGGTGGCGACCAGCTCCACCTCGGCGGCCTGCACCTGGTACTGCATCAGGTTGACCCAGCGGTTGTCGACCTCGGTACGGTCAGCCTGCATGCTGCTGGCCAGCAGATCGCGTAGCGGCTCGATCATCGAGTACGGCAGACAGACGTGGAAGTCGCCGCCGCCGGCACCCAGCTCGATATGGAAGGTCGCGGCCACCACCACCTCGGTCGGGGTGGCGATGTTGGCAAACTGGGTATTCATTTCCGAGCGCAGATAGACAAACTCGATCGGGTACACCGGTTCCCACGCCTTCTGGTACTCGGCAAACACCACTTCCAGCATCTTGCGGATGATGCGCTGTTCGGTCGGGGTAAAGTCGCGGCCTTCCACCCGTACGTGGAAGCGGCCATCGCTGCCAAACAGGTTGTCGACCACCAGGAACACCAGGTCCGGGTCGAAAATCAGCAGCCCGGTGCCGCGCAACGGTTTGACGTGTACCAGGTTGAGGTTGGTCGGCACCACCAGATTACGGATGAACTCGCTGTACTTCAGCACCCGCACCGGCCCGACCGAGATCTCGGCATTGCGGCGCAGGAAGTTGAAAAAACCGATACGCAGATTACGCGCGAAACGCTCGTTGATAATCTCGAGCGTCGGCATCCGGCCGCGGACAATGCGCTCCTGGCGGCCGATGTCATAGGCCCGTACGCCACCGTTGTCGCTGTCCGCGCCGTCGTTGTCCTCTTCCCCGGTCACGCCGCGTAATAGCGCGTCGACCTCTTCCTGGGACAGGATTTCATCAGCCATGATTACTGCAACTGAATGATGAAGGATGTGAAGAGCACGTTTTCAACCGGTTCTTCTTCACCGGCATCCATCGACTCATTGATGATTTTCTTGATCTGCGCCTTCAGCTTGATCTTGCCGTCCGCCGACTGCAGTTCCTCTTCGGTCTTGGCCGACAGCAACAGGATCAGGGCACTGCGGATTTTCGGCAGATAGGCTTTCATATTGTTTTTGGCGGCTTCGTCGTACAGCTCGGCCTGCAGCTCGATTTGCAGCATCGACGAACCACCACTCAGGTTGACGACAAACGGTTCCAGCTTCTCGAACACCGGCGGGCCTTCTTTTTTCTCTTTCTTTTCCGGCGCATGCTCGGCGGTGGCATGACTGGCATCGGCACCGGCGGCCGACTTGTTGCTCAGGAACACATAGGCGGCCAGACCGCCCACCGCGGCCAGTACCAGCACCAGTAACACGATGACAACCAAGAGTAGTTTGTTATTGCCTCCTGCCGCGGGCTTGGCTTCTTTAACGTCTTCTTTTTTATCTTTTTCGGCCATGACAATACCTGCTCTCGTTTAAAAGAAATGCTTAACCCCTATTTTCTCCATTTCTTGTCGAGTTGAACAGCCATTTAGTAGATTTCCGGAGAAACAGCAAGCCGTTTCCAGCTTGCGGCCAACCTTGCTTCAGCCTGCGACACAGCTGGCCAATCAGGCGGTCACGCTCAGGCCGGAAGAGACGGTCGCCGCCGGTGCGGCGGACTCCAGTTCAGCCAGCGGCAACATCGCCTCGGACTGGGCGCGGCCGCGCTGCTGCTGCGCCTGCTGGCCGTGCTGTTGCTGGCCCTGCTGCTGCGAGGAGACCTGCGCATCGGCCAGCTGCAGGCCGGCCTGTTCCATCATCCGCGACAGCGCCGGCAGATGGCTCTCGACGATTTCCTTGGCCATCAGGTTGGAGGTGGTCACCACGATCTGTGCCTGCTCCTTGTTCATGGAGATCTGGACTTCGATCGGCCCCAGCTTTTCCGGAGTGACATGGAAGCGCGCGGAGTCCAGCTGCCGTTCGACCGCCTTCACCACTTGCTGGCCAAAGGCTTCGCCCCACTGCTTGCTGCGATCCATGGTGCCGCCCAGCAGCACTTCCTTCAGCTCCTTGCCGACGCCGCTGGCGGACAAGTCGGTCGGCAATTCCTGCCGCCCGGCGGCAAGCGCCGGCGGCAAGGTTTTCACTTCGGAACCAGCCTCGGCCGCTTCCGCCTCGCGCATGGCCAGCCGCACCGCCACCGCGGCGGACAGGCCGTCATCCTTCAACGCGCGCAGCGCCCGCTTGTCACTGCTGGCGGCGGCCAGCAGGCCCGGCAGTGCCGGCGCTTCGTCAGCGGCGGCATCGCCGGTTAGCGCTGCCAGTTCCGACAATGCGCCGGTCGTCTCGCCACCTTTGGCGGCCTTGGTTTTGGCACCGGCCAGTGCGGCTAACTCTTCCGCCGCCAGCGCTTCTCCGAGCGCCGCGGGATCAGACAGGGCGGAGAGCGCCGCGGCATCCTTGCCGGCAGAGGTGGTCAGCGGGTTGGCCGCGGCATTGCCGGGCATAAACAAGCCGCCCAACAGCAAGGAAGCGTCTTGCGCCGCGGCAGCGCGCGGCTGCTGGCCGATGCCATCCAGAAGCGCACTGTCGCCAGCAGCCACCACGCCCGGCTGCCCGAGGGTGAACGCCTGCAACTGGTTGGCAAAGAACATGGCAAAAGGGGAGTCCGGCGTGCTGACATAGCTTTGGCTCGGGGTGGCCGAGCTGTCGCTCAGGTTTAAAACGGACTGGACGGTAATGGCCATTTAGACATGCTCCTTATTGTCATCACCCCGACAAAAGCATGAATTGTGCCAAGCAGCAGAGCGTGCTATTCGGTCTTGTCCTGGGAGCTGATACGGGCAGCAAATTCGTCCATCTGCTTCTGCTCGGCCTTGCGCTGGCGCACGCTCAGACGCTCCGCCTCGCGCTCCTGCAGCACCTGGTAGGACTTCAGCTGCTTGCGCAGGCCGAGCCAGGCCTGCTTCTCCAACAGGAAACGCTGCACGCAACGATCCAGCTCGTGCTGCTGCTGCTGCCGCGCCTCTTCCAGCTTGAGCAGGAACAGGCGCGCGTCCCGCCATTGCCCGACACCGAGGCCACGCTGCGCCATGTGCAGCACCCGCTGCTGGTAGTCAGCCAGAAAGGCATCCACCTGCCGCAGCGTCGCCTCCGCCTGCGTTTGCGCCTGCTGGGCCTGCTTCATGCGCTTGGCAGCCTCGTCCAGCTTGTCTTGTGCCAGCCGGATCAACAGGTCGAATTTGCTCATGGCCTAGCCTCAGGCGGTCAGCACTTGCTCAAGCTGCGTCAGGCAGGAGGCAAAGTCGTGGTATTCGTTCATCGGCTGGGTCAGGAAGCCGACCAACTGCAGGTGACGGCGCATCGCCTCGTCCAGCAGCGGATCGGAGCCGGGCACATAGGCGCCGACGTTGATCAGGTCGCGACTGCGCTGGTAACGCGAAAACAGCTGCTTGAAGCGGCGCGCCAGATTGACGTGATGCGGGGTGGTGACGTCGACCATCACCCGCGAAATGGACTGCTCGATATCGATCGCCGGATAGTGACCGGACTCGGCCAGCTCGCGAGTCAGCACGAAGTGGCCATCGAGAATGGCTCGCGCCGAATCGGCGACCGGATCCTGCTGGTCGTCCCCCTCGGACAGCACGGTATAGAACGCGGTAATAGAGCCGGCGCCGGCTTCGGCATTGCCGGCCCGCTCGATCAGCTGTGGCAGCTTGGCGAACACCGACGGTGGATAGCCCTTGCTGACCGGCGGCTCGCCGATGGCGAGGGCGATTTCGCGCTGTGCCATCGCGTAACGGGTCACCGAGTCCATCAGCAGCAACACGTCGAGGCCCTGGTCGCGGTAGTACTCGGCCAGCGCCGTCGCGTAGGCGGCGCCGTGCAAGCGCATCAGCGGCGGCGAGTCCGCCGGCGCCGCCACCACCACCGAGCGCGCCAGACCTTCCGCGCCGAGGATGTGCTCGATGAAATCCTTCACCTCGCGCCCCCGCTCGCCGATCAGGCCGACCACCACCACATCGGCACGGGTAAAGCGCGCCATCATGCCCAGCAACACCGACTTGCCGACACCGGAGCCGGCAAACAGGCCCAAACGTTGGCCGCGCCCCACCGTCAGCAGACCGTTGATCGCGCGCACGCCGACATCCAGCACATCGCGCACCGGCGAGCGGCGCAGCGGGTTCAGCGGCTGGCTGTACAGCGGGTACAGCGCCTCGGCCATCGGCTCGGCACCGCCGTCCAGCGGCCGGCCCAGTGAATCCAGCACCCGCCCCAGCAGCGACATGCCTACCGGCACCTTGCGCCCCAGCATGCGCACGGTGCCGCCGCTATCGGCCGGCTCCTCATACAGCGGCGGCCGGATCTCGGGCACCGCGCACACGGCTAGCCCCGGCTGCAGACCGTGCACATTGCTGAGCGGCATCAGGTACAGGCGGTCACCGGCAAAGCCGACCACTTCCGCCTCGGCCTGGTAATCGGCCGACACCACGATCTGGCAGGCACTACCGACCGGCAAGCGCAGGCCGACCGCCTCCATCACCAGTCCGGTTACTCGCGTCAGGCGCCCTTCCGCCTGCCACGCCGGCAGCGGGCGCAGCGCCTGTTCGCAACGGCGCAAGAAGTCGCGCTGCCGCTCAATCAGCATGCTCATCCGTCAGCCCCAGCCCCTTGCGCAACAGCTGCAGGCGGCTTTCCAGCGTCAGGTCGATGGACGCGGACGGTGTTTCGATGCGGCAGCCACCGCGTGTGAGGGTGGCATCGGCCTGCCACTGCATGCGCCACTGCGGATACTGCTCCCCCAGGAACGCCTGCAACGTTGCCAACTCGTCCGGGTGCGCCTGCACTTTCACCTGCGCCACGCTGTCGGCCAGCGAATCCAGCGCCTCGGTCAGCAGCAAGCGGAGCACCGCGGGGTCATGCCGCACTACTTCGCCGATCATCTTTTCGGCAAAGCTGACTGCCAGCGCCAACACCTCCTGCGACAGCTGCGCACCCAGCAGCGACAACTCCTGCTCGAACGACTGCTGCAATGCAGACAGCGGCTGCCAGTACTGCTGGAACTGCTGCTGTGCCTCGAGTAGCGCCCGCTCGGCGCCTTCGGCACGGCCACGCTCTTCCCCGGCCTGCATGCCGGCCTGCAAACCGGCGTCGTAGCCCGTCTGCCACGCCTCCTGATGAATCGCCTCCAGCTCGGCCGCGGTCGGGTAGGCGGCAGCAGCCACGGCATCGAGCGACGCCGTATCCTGCTCGTCCTCCGCCATAATGAGCGAAGCCCCCTCGACAGGGGGCTCCTCCGGCTGTGGCGCTGGCGCCGCCAGCTCGGGCGGCGCCGCCTCCGGCACCGCGGCAGCACTACCCAGCTCGCCCATGGTCCAGCTGCGCCACTGCCCCAGCGACTCGGCAGGAATGACGTTGTTATTCGACAAGGCCTTCGTCTCCACCTTTGCTTGCAATCACGATCTGGCCTTCGTCGGCCAGCTTGCGCACGATCTTGAGGATTTCCTTCTGCTCGGCCTCGACTTCGGACAGCTTGACCGGGCCTTTCGACTCCAGGTCATCCCGCAGCATCTCGGCGGCACGCGACGACATATTGCGGAAAATCTTGTCTTTCAGCTCCTGGCTGGTGCCTTTCAGCGCCACCACCAGCGAATTGGACTGCACTTCGCGCAGGATGGTCTGGATCGAGCGGTCGTCGATTTCCAGGATGTTCTCGAACACGAACATCTTGTCCTGGATGCGCTGCGCCAGCTCCGGATCGTACTCGCGGATATAGGACAGCGCCGAGGCTTCGACGTTGGAGCCGAGGAAGTTGAGGATCTCGGCCGTCATGCCGACACCACCGGCCGCGCTCTTCTTGACGCGATCGGCGCCGGACAGCAGTTGCGTCAGCACGTCGTTCAGCTCGCGCAATGCCTGCGGCTGCACACCCTCCAGCGTCGCGGTACGGATCAGCACTTCGTTGCGCACCCGCTCCGGGAAGTAGGCCAGAATGGCACTGGACAGGTCCGGGTCCAGGTGCACCATGATGGTGGCGATAATTTGCGGGTGTTCGTTGCGGATCAGGTCGGCGGCGGAGGACGGGTCCATCCACTTCAGGCTTTCGATACCGCTGTGGTCGTTGCCCTGCAGGATCTTGTCCAGCAGGTTGGCCGCCTTGTCCGGACCCAGCGCTTCCACCAGCACATTGCGCAGATACTCGTCGGTCGCACCGAAGTTGGCGCGGGCCGCGCACTCCTCCTGGAATTGCGACACCACCTTCTCCACTTCCTCATGACTCAGGTTGTTGAGCCCGGCCATGGCCAGACTGAGCTTCTGCACTTCCTTGGGTCCAAGGTACTTGAAGACCTCGATCGCTTCCGACTGGCCAAGACTGAACAGCAGCACGGAACTGCGGCGAACACCGACGTCACTCATCAGAGCTGATCCATTCCTTGATAATCTGGGCGGCCATGCGAGGGTCAGACTTCACCAGCTCGCGAACATTTTGCATATTAGCCTCGAACACGCGGCGCTGGAGCTCTTTCGGAGACGGATTGTCGCTATCCTCTTCCGACTCGCCCTCTTCACTCTCTTCTCCGGCGACGGCCAGCAGGCGGCCACTGCTGGCAGCGACCTCAAGGTCATCCACCGGCGGCGGTGGCGGCGGATTCACCACGTCGCGCATGATCGGCCGTACCACCCCGAACAGCAGATAGAGGATGGCCAGCAATAACAGGCCGTACTTCAGCAAATCGGAAGCATTGTTGCTGGCAAAATCCAGTACCTTGTCCTGCACCGTCAGCACCGGCACCGCATCGGCAAAGCTGGCGTTGACCACGTTGACCGAATCGCCGCGTTCGGCATTGAAGCCGACCGCCTCCTTGACCAGATTATTGATCTGGCCGAATTCCTTTTCCGTCAGTGGCGTCGCCTTCAACACCCCCTGGTTGTCGGGCACCATCTTGTAGTTCACCACCACCGCCGCGGTCAGGCGCTTGATGACACCCTTCTGCGACTTGGTGTGCTGGATGGTCTTGTCAACTTCGTAGTTGGTGGTGATTTCGCGGCTCAGCGAGCCGGAGGCGGTACCCATCGGCAAGCCCGACAGCGTGGCTGTGCCGGGCGCGGCACCGGGCGGCAGCGTCAGCGGTGCCGACGCCGGCGACGGAGGCTGGTTGGTCAGTGCCCCGGGCACGCCGGACGGCAGGTTGGCATCTCGCCCCAGCGTCTCGCTGATCTGCTGACTGCGGGTCGCGGAAGGATTGGGGGTCGAATTGGGACGGAAGCTCTCCGAGGTCTGCTCCGACTCGGAAAAATCCACGTTAGCCGTCACCTGGGCGCGGGCATTGCCCTTGCCGAAAATCGGCTCAAGAATGGTTTCGACACGCTTGGTGTAGTCGGCCTCAATCTGGCGCACATAATCCAGCTGCCGGCGATCAAGCGAGCCATTGTTCTGGTCCGGCACCGTGGACAGCAGATTGCCGTCCTGATCGACGATCGACACATTGCGCAGCGGCAGGTTGGGCACCGAGCTGGATACCAGGTGCATGATGCCGGCAATCTGCCCGCCATCCAGAATCCGCCCCGGCCGCAGGGTCAGCATCACCGACGCCGTTGGCTGCTGCTGGTCACGCACGAACACCGTCTGCTTCGGCATCGCCAGATGCACGCGCGCGCTGTCGACCACGGCAACCGCCTCGATGGTGCGGGCCAGTTCGCCCTCGATCGAGCGCTGGTAATTGACCTGCTCGGCAAACTGGCTGATACCGAACTTCTGCTTGTCCATCAGCTCGAAACCGACGCCGCCGGCCTTGGGCAGACCCTGCGTCGCCAGCTTCAGCCGGGTGTCGTAGACGCGCTCGCTCGGCACCGAGATCACGCCACCGTCACCAATCTGGTATGGCACGTTCATCTGCTGCAGCGCGGCGGTAACCTGGCCGCCGTCACTATCGGCCAGACCGGTAAACAGTACTTTGTAGGGAGGTTCGCGATTGAATACCAGCAAGGCAAGCGCGATGGACAACACTGCGGCGATGGCAGTGAAGAACAGGATTTTCTTGTTATTGGGAAGGGCATTGAAACGTGTCAACACTTCGTTGGCACGCCCCTTCCAGGCAGGCGCAGTATTATCGACCAATTCAGCCATACAGTGGTTATTTCATTATTGATCTTACCGCCGCAGGCCCGAAGCTCGAAACAGACGGCGCTACACTTGCGTATTCATGATTTCCTGATAGGCAGAAACCAGCTTGTTGCGGGCCTGAACCATGGTCTGGAAGCTCAGACTTGCTTTTTGCATCGACACCATGACGTCCTGGATGTTAACGCCTTCCTCACCCAGTTCAAACTGCTTTTGCAGCTCGAGCGAAGTGTTCTGCACCTGGTTGACCTGCTCCAGCGTGCTTTTGAGTACATCAGAAAAATCGACTTCGGGAGCGGTCTTGTCTACCGCAGGCGCCTGACCCGCGGCCAGCGACGACATGGCGCGCAGCTCACCCAATAGCTGATTGATACCCTGCGTGGACATAGTAACCTCTTGCAGTGAGGCCGGTGGCGTCAGGCCGGACCGGCGTCTTCTTCACGATAACGCTGCAACTTGTAGCGCAACGTCCTTTCGCTAATGCCAAGGCGCTCTGCAGCCAGTTTCTTGACGCCACCGCACGCCTGCAGTGCATCAAGGATGTGACGCTTTTCCACCGCCTTCATGCCCAGATCGGACTCGTCGACGGTGCTGTCCGTTGTCACCGGCAGCACCATCGTCGATGGCGACAGCATCAGATCGACGGCAGAAACTTCCGGCCCGGCGGCAAGAATTGCCGCCCGCTGCATCACATTATCCAGCTCGCGGATGTTACCCTCCCAACTATAGGCCGTCAATTCACGCTCCGCGTCCTTGCCCAGGGTCAGACGCGACTTGGAAACGGCATTAGCATGCTTATCCAGCAATTTTCGCGCCAGCGGCAAAATGTCCTCGGTGCGCTCGCCCAGCGCCGGTACCGTCAGCGGGAACACATTGAGGCGGAAATACAGGTCCTCGCGGAAGCGGCCGGCCGCAACTTCTTCCTGCACCTCACGGTTGCTGGTGGCCAGTACGCGGATATCCAGCTTGATGGTGCGCGTGCCGCCGACGCGCTCTACCTCCCGCTCCTGCAGCACACGCAACAGCTTGGCCTGCAACGGCAGTGGCATTTCGGTGATTTCATCAAGCAGGATGGTGCCGCCCTGCGCCTGTTCGAACTTGCCGGGCAGCACGTTGGCCGCACCGGTGAAGGCACCCTTCTCGTGGCCGAACAGGGTCGACTCCAGCAGGTTGTCGGGAATTGCCGCACAGTTGACGGCGACAAACGGCGCCGTGCTACGCCGCGAGTGGCGGTGAATGAAGCGCGCCAGCACCTCTTTGCCGGCACCGCTGGGGCCGCTGATCAGCACGCTGGCGTCACTGGGTGCCACCTGCCGCGCGATGGCCAGCAGCCGTTTCATCGGTGCGGAATAGGCCAGCAGCTCCGTGTCGCCTTCCGGCTCCGGCAGCAGGTACTTCTCCACCTCGGCAATCAGCTGCTGCGGTTCGAACGGCTTCAGCAGGTAGTGGCTGGCGCCGGCGCGCAGCAGGTCGATCGCGCGCTCGATCACGCCGTAGGCGGTCATCAGCACGAAGGGCAAGGCCGGATAGGTGGCCTTGACCTGCTGGAACAGGGTATAGCCGTCCATCGGCTGCATCTGGGCGTCCGACACCACCAGCCCGACCGCGTTGTCGCGCAACACCTGCAAGGCCGACTGGCCGTCCGCCGCCTCCAGCACCGCGTAGCCGGACAGCATCAGGGTATCGACCAGCGCTTCGCGCAGGTCGGCGTCATCTTCCACAACCAGGACAGGCAAATATTTCATAGGTAACCGATGTAATTCATGACAGGACAGGGTCAGTCGCCGGACAACAGCTTAGTCCTGATGCTGACGCTGGCTGCACAGCGCGATCAGGCGCGCGGCAATATTGTTGAGGGGCAACACTTCATGGGCGGCACCGAGGGCAATGGCCTCCTTCGGCATGCCGAACACCACGCAGGACGCCTCGTCCTGCGCGATATTGTGGGCACCCGCCTCTTTCAGCTCGCCCATGCCGGAAGCACCATCGCGCCCCATGCCGGTCAGGATCACGCCGATGGCATTGCGACCGATGACGTTGGCCGCAGCGCGGAACATCACGTCCACCGACGGCTTGTGACGATTGACCGGCGGCCCCTGGTGCAGGCTGATGGCATAGCCGATGGTGCTGGCCGGCTTGATCAGCAGATGGGAATGACCCGGCGCGATATAGACCACGCCCGGCTGCAAGCGCTCGCCGTCTTCCGCCTCCTTGACCCGCAGCTTGCACAGCGAATCCAGCCGCGCGGCAAAGGACTTGGTGAACATTTCCGGCATGTGCTGGGTGATGATGATCGGCGGCATCTGCTCCGGCAGCGCGGTCAGCAATACCCGCAGCGCTTCGGTGCCGCCGGTGGACGAACCGATGGCGATGACCGTCTGGCGCCCCAGTGCCAGCCGGCCAGGCTGGCGCGGCAGGATGGCGTCGGCAGTGTGACTGGGCGCGACTTCCAGCGGTTTGAAATCCAGCCCTTCTTTACGCGGCATGACCATGTTTTCCCCTTTTGGCGGCGCCCGGGCGCAGCGTCAGGTTTTGTTATATTGCAGGCAACTGCGCCCTGGCCTTGTCCAGCCAGTGGTGCGACGCCTGCTCCAGCAAGGCAAACACCGCTTCAAAACCGGCCTCCCCACCATAGTAGGGATCCGGCACTTCGGCATCCGCCAGCATCAGCGCCAACTCTCCCGGCCAGTCAGCCGGCATCTGCCGCCGCAATTGTGCCAAATGATCGTAACCGGCAACCAGGATCAGATCAAACTGCTGCCAGTCTTGCGGCCGGAACGGCCGTGCCCGCAACGCGCTCATGTCGACGCCGTGGCGCAGCGCGGCCGCAACCGTGCGCGGATCCGCCGCTTCGCCGGCATGCCAGGCCGAGGTGCCGGCGGAATCGACATCGATCTGCGCCGCCAGACCGGCGCGGCTAATGTCACGCGCAAAGATGGCGTGCGCGGTCGGCGAGCGGCAGATGTTGCCGGTACACACGAACAGCACCCGAAAGCGAGCAGACGGCAAGACTGTGTTTGTCATGATTACAGCGGATTGATCCAGGCTTGTTCTTTTAACACTTTCAATTGGTCACGCAGGTTGGCGGCTTTTTCGAATTCGAGATTGCGTGCCGCTTCCAGCATTTCCTTTTCGATGCGCTTGATTTCCTTGGCCAGGGCTTTTTCATCGAGCACCACCGTCGACAACGCGCTCTTGCGCTTCGCGATACCGGCATTATCACCGTAAACGCCGTCGATCAGATCACGTACTTTTTTGTTGATGCCCTGCGGCACAATACCGTTGGCTTCATTAAATGCCAATTGTTTATTTCGGCGGCGCTCGGTTTCATCAATGGCCCGTTTCATGCTATTGGTAATTTTATCAGCATAAAGAATGGCGCGACCCTGCAAATTACGCGCGGCACGGCCGATGGTTTGAATCAGGCTGCGCTCACTGCGCAAAAAACCCTCCTTGTCGGCGTCCAGAATCGCCACCAGCGATACCTCCGGAATATCCAGTCCCTCGCGCAGCAGGTTAATGCCGATCAGCACGTCGAACATGCCCAGGCGCAGGTCGCGGATGATCTCCACCCGCTCCACGGTGTCGATATCGGAGTGCAGGTAGCGCACCTTCAGCCCGTGCTCGGTGTAGTAGTCGGCCAGCTGCTCCGCCATGCGCTTGGTCAGCGTGGTCACCAGCACCCGCTCGTTGCGCTCCATGCGCAGGCGGATTTCTGACAGCAAATCATCGACCTGTGTCGCCACCGGCCGGATCTCGATCTCCGGATCCACCAACCCGGTTGGCCGCACCACCTGCTCCACCACCTGGCCGGCATGCGTGGTCTCGTAATCCGCCGGGGTGGCGGAAACGAAGATGGTCTGCGGCAGCAGGCGTTCGAACTCGTGGAATTTCAGCGGCCGGTTGTCCGCCGCCGACGGCAGGCGGAAGCCGTACTCGACCAGATTCTGCTTGCGCGCGGCATCGCCCTTGTACATCGCGCCGACCTGCGACACGGTGACGTGACTCTCGTCGATGAACATCAGCGCGTTCTTCGGCAAGTAATCGATCAGCGTCGGCGGCGCATCACCCGGCGCGCGGCCGGAGAAGTGGCGCGAGTAGTTCTCGATGCCCTTGCAGAAACCCATCTCGTACAGCATTTCCAGGTCGAAGCGGGTGCGCTGCTCGATGCGCTGCGCCTCCACCAGCTTGCCTTCCTTCTGGTACCACTCGATGCGCTGGCGCAGCTCCAGCTTGATCTGCTCGCAGGCGCGCAGCACGGTGTCGCGCGGCGTCACGTAGTGGCTGCCGGGATAGACGGTAAAGCGGCCGACGCGCTGCTTGGTGGCGCCGGTCAGCGGGTCGAACAGCGTCAGCGTCTCGATTTCATCGTCGAACATGCTCACGCGCACCGCCAGCTCGGCACTTTCCGCCGGGAAGATATCGATCACGTCACCCCGCACGCGGAAGCCGCCGCGCGAGAAATCGACGTCGGCACGGTCGTACTGCATGGTCACCAGCCGCGCGATGATGTCGCGCTGCGCGATGGTCTCGCCCTCCTTCAGGTGCAGGATCATCTGGTGGTATTCGGCCGGATCGCCGATACCGTAGATCGCCGACACGGTGGCGACGATGATGCAGTCCGGCCGCTCGAGAATGGACTTGGTCGCCGACAGCCGCATCTGCTCAATGTGCTCGTTGATGCTGGAATCCTTTTCGATGAACAGGTCCCGGCTCGGCACATAGGCTTCCGGCTGGTAGTAATCGTAGTAGGACACGAAATACTCGACCGCATTCTCCGGAAAGAACTCGCGCATTTCCGCGTACAGCTGTGCGGCCAACGTTTTGTTGTGCGCCATGATGATGGCCGGACGGCCGGTGCGGGCGATGACATTGGCCATGGTGAAGGTCTTGCCGGAACCCGTCACCCCCAGCAAGGTCTGGAATGACAGGCCGTCATCCAGCCCCTCCACCAGCGATGCAATCGCCGTCGGCTGGTCACCGGCCGGCGGAAACGGCTGGTGCAAATGGAACGGACTCTCCGGAAAAACAATATTCATCGACATTCACCCATTCGTCACGCCAGGGATAGCTGGTCCAATTGTTTTTCATGGCATAAATAGAAAATCAATCCGGACAAATCCATTCTGGCGATTTAAAATAAAATCTGTTTTATCACGTAACTCACCACGCATCGGAGCCACAAAAAGATGCTAAAGAATTTATTTGTTGCTTGCGTGCTGGCGCTTAGCAGCGGCGCCATTATGGCCGCCCAGCCGACAAGCTATCATCCGTCGGAAGCCGCCCAGCCGCAATTAAGCTCGCACTCGGTCGCCATCGTCGACGGCCGCACCGGGCAGATGGTATTCGAAAAGAATGCCCGGCAAAAGCTGCCGATCGCCTCCATCACCAAGCTGATGACCGCGATGGTGGTCCTGGACGCCGGCTTGCCGCTGGACAGCCCGATGACCATCAGCGACGAGGAACTCGACCGCCTGAAGAACACCGGCTCGCGCCTGTCTGTCGGCTCCACGCTGACCCGCCGCGAGATGCTGCTGCTGGCGCTGATGTCGTCGGAAAACCGTGCCGCGGCGGTACTGTCGCGCTACTACCCCGGCGGCCGCCCGGCGTTCATCGAGCGCATGAACCAGAAGGCGCGCGCCATCGGCATGCAGAACGCCAGCTTCTACGATTCGACCGGGCTGGACGTGCGCAACAGCGCCACGGCGATGGATCTGGTACGCCTGGTCAAGGCCGCCAACCAGTATCCGCTGATCCGCCAGTTCACCACCATGACCGAGTACACGGCACAGCCGACCGCCACCCGCACGCTGCACTACAAGAACAGCAATGCGCTGGTGCGTGAAGGCCAGTGGGCGATCGAGCTGTCCAAGACCGGCTTTATCAACGAAGCCGGCGGCTGCCTGGTGATGGAAGCCGAAGTCGGCAGCCAGAAGCTGGTATTCGTGCTGCTGGCCGCCAACAGCTCGGCAGCGCGGGTGCGGGACGCCCGCTCGATCAAGACCTGGCTGGAGTCCATTCCGCACACCTGGCTGGCGGGTTAAACCGCGCCAAGGTTGGCCGCAAGCAAAAAACCCGGTGCCTGGCACCGGGTTTTTTCATGGCCGCTCAGCGCGCAAAGGCAATCAGGTGATCCAGCTCCAGACGGATGCCGATCGCCTCGCCGATGGCGTGGTTGTGATGGCTGGGCACCTGCGCCAGCACCTGCTGACCGGACGGCAGCTGCAGCGTGTACATGAACTCGGAGCCCATGAACACCTTGCCCTTGACGACGGCGGTCAGCTCGCTGTGGTCGTCGTGCACCACGTCGTCCGGACGCAGCAGCACGTCCACCTGCGCGCCGACCTGGTAGGCCAGCGGCGTCAGGCTGCAATACTCGCCCACTTCCAGCGTCACACACTGCGGCCCGCTGATCACCGCCGGCACGAACGCGCCCTGGCCGATGAAATCGGCGACATAGCGGCTGGCCGGCTCGTGGTACAGCTGGTACGGCGATGCCCACTGCTGCAGGTGGCCGTGGTGCATCACGCCGACCTTGTCGGCCATGGCGAACGCCTCCTGCTGGTCGTGGGTGACCATGATCGCGGTCATGCCCTGCTCTTTCAGGATGCCGCGCACCTCGTGCGACAGGCGCTGGCGCAGGTCGACGTCGAGGTTGGAAAACGGCTCGTCCAGCAGCAAGAGCCGCGGCCGCGGCGCCAGCGCGCGCGCCAGCGCCACCCGCTGCTGCTGGCCGCCGGACAGCTCGTGCGGATAGGCGCCGGCCAGCGCCGACAGGCCGACCACTTCCAGCATCAGCCCGACGCGCGCCTTGCGCTCGCCGTCACCAAGACCGCGCAGGCCGAAGCCAACGTTGGCCGCCACGTCCAGGTGCGGGAACAGCGCGTAATCCTGGAACACCATCCCCACCGCGCGCAAATGCGCCGGCTTGTTGTAGCCGGGAGCGGCGATACGCTCGCCATTGAGCCGGATGTCGCCACTGCGCAGCGGCTCGAAGCCGGCAATGCAGCGCAGCACCGTGGTCTTGCCGCAGCCGGAGCTGCCCAGCAGGCAGGCGATCTCGCCCTCCGCCAGCTGGAACGACATGTTATCGATCACCGGCTTGCCGGCGTAGGCCTGGCTGACCGCATTCAACTGAAGCAAAGCATCCATCAAGCAACATCCTTTTGACGTGACAGCAGCAAGGTGGGAATCAGACCGACCAGCACCAGCACCACTGCCGGCAACGCCGCCTGGTCAAACACCCCTTCCGACGTCAAACCGTAAATCCTGACCGCCAGCGTGTCCCAGCCGAACGGGCGCGTCATCATCGTGATCGGCATCTCTTTCATCACATCGACAAACACCATCAGCACCCCGGTCAGCAGGCCGCCCTGCAGCAACGGCAGGTGCACATGGCGCAGCAGCGCAAAGCCGGAATAGCCGAGGTTGCGCGCCGCTTCTTCCTGGCTGCGCGTGATGCGGTTCATCGCCGCGTCCACCGCCGAGTAACCGACGGCGAGAAAGCGCGACACGTAGGCCAGCAGCATCACCGCCAGCGTGCCCTTCAGCACCGCGGTGACATCCTGGCCGGCAAAGAAGTGCTCGATCAGCACATTGTCCAGCCAGGCAATCGGCACGAAGATGCCGACCGCCAGCACGGTACCGGGTACCGCATAGCCCAGCGTCGCCACCCGCGCCAGCAGCCGCACCAGCGCACCACCGTCACGGCGGCGGGCGTAGGACAGCAGCAAGGCGACGCAGACGATCATCAGCGCCGCCATCATCGACAGCGTCACCGAGCGCAGCGCATAGCCGAACAGCGCCTCGTTCCACTCCTGCTCCAGCGCGCCCCACGACCAGACCAGCAGCTGGCCGAACGGCAGCACGAAGGCCAAGACCAGCACCAGCAGCGCGTAGCCGCTGGCCAGCCATGCGCGCGCGCCGGCCAGGCGCAGGCGCGGCAGCGGCGCGGCGCGACCAGCCTGCACATAGGCGCGACGGCCGCGCGCATACTGCTCCAGCACCACCATCACGAAGATCAGCGCCACCAGCAGCGACGCCAGCTGCTTGGCGGTATCCAGCGAGAACAGCGAGAACCACGCCTTGTAGATGGCGGTGGTGAAGGCATCGAAGTTGAAGATCGACACGGTGCCGAAATCGGCCAGCGTTTCCATCAGCGCCAGGATCAGGCCGCCCATGATCCACGGCCGCGCCATCGGCAGCGCGATGTGCCAGAAGCCGGCACTGCGCGACAGCCCCAGCGTCTGCCCCACCTCCAACGCGCGACGGCCCATGGTGGAGAAGGCATTGCGCGCCAGCAGGTAGACGTAGGGATAGAACGCCAGGCTCATCACCAGCACCAGACCGCCGGTGGAGCGGATCGGCGGAAACCAGCGCGTATTGTCGAAATGCGCGCGCAGCAGGGTTTGCACCGGGCCGGAAAAATCGAACAGCCCGACCTGGGTGAACGCCATCACGTAGGCCGGCATGGCCAGCGGCAGCATCAGCGCCCAGTTGAAGTGCTTGCGCCCCGGAAAATCGTACACCGCCACCAGCCAGGCCAGCGGCACGCCCAGCAGCAGCACGCCGGTGGCGACGCCCAGCACCAGCCACAGCGTGTTGTTCAGCAGCTCCGGCAACGCGTAGTCGAGCAGGTGCTGCCAGATCACCGGGTCCGGCGTCAGCGACGACAATACGATCACGGCGAGAGGGATCAGCGTCAGCAGGCTGATCAACAAGGCGACAAGCGGCCAGCGCCAGCGTCGGAAAACGGATGGCATAGAGAAATGAAGGCGAAAATCAAAAGGCGGATTATCCGCCTTTAGCCCTTGCGGCTCAAACGACATTCACGGGCCTCGCAAACGAAAAAGGGCGCCACGGCGCCCTCGGGTTGAAACCACTGCGGGATTACTTGTAGCCGACGCGGTCCATCAGCATCACAGCTTCGGCCTGTTTCGAGCCGGCCACTTTGACGTTGATCAGGTTGTGCTTGAAGTTGCCCCACGATGCCACCAGCGCATCGGCCTTCACTTTCGGGTTGGCCGGGTACTCGAAGTTGACGTCGGCGAACATGTTCTGTGCCTTGTCGGACGACAGCCACTCCAGCAGTTTCACCGCGCCCTTCACGTTCTTGGCGTAGCGCACGACACCGGCGCCGGACACGTTGACGTGGGTGCCCTTGCCAGCCTGGTTGGCCCAGAACGGGCTGACCGGGAAGGCCGGGTTCTTGGCGACGATACGGCCGTAGTAGTAGGTGTTGGCCATGCCCACATCACACTGGCCGGCGGCAATCGCCTCCAGCACCGCGTTGTCGTTGCCGAACGGTGCGGTCGCCAGGTTGTTGACCCAGCCCTTGACCATGCGCTCGGTGGCCACCGGGCCGATGTCGGCGATCATGGTGGCAACCAGCGACTGGTTGTAGACGTTCTTCGAGCTACGCAGGCACAGCTTGCCCTTCCACTTCGGGCTGGCCAGGTCTTCGTAGGAAGCCAGCTGCGCCGGCTTGACGGTGTTCTTGTTGTAGAAAATGGTACGGGCGCGGACCGACAGGCCGTACCAGTTGTTGTCCGGGTCGCGAAGGTTGGCCGGGATGTTGCCGTTCAGCACGGCCGACTTGATCGGCTGGAACAGGCCCATGTCTTCGGCCTTCCACAGGTTGCCGGCGTCCACGGTCAGGAAGATGTCGGCCGGGGAGTTGCTGCCTTCTGCCTTCAGGCGCTCCATCAGCGGGCCTTCCTTGTCGGAAATGACCTTGATGGCAACACCGGTTTCCTTGCTGTACGCGTCAAACAGCGGCTTGATCAGCTGTTCGGCACGGGAGCTGTACACCACGATTTCTTCCGCAGCAGCGGATCCTGCGAAGACAGCCAGCAGCGAGGCAAGCAATACCTTTTTGTTCACAGTCACACTCCTTAAAAGCCCGTTGTCAGGCATAGCATCAATGGCAGCGATTGTAATAAAGACAAGAATCGTTATCAACAGCAATTTGCAACAAAACTGATCTGCATCAGTTCCGGTCGCGCGTGAAACCGCCATCACATAAAGCAAAGGTTGGCCGCAAAACGACACTTGCGGCCAACCTTTAAGAGATGCAACGCGACTCAGCGTCGCACCGGAAAACGCACCCAGTCGCCAACATCCACCTTGCCGCGGGCATTGCGCAGCATCGCCACCGCCAGCCGCGGCTGCACCTGCAGCAGCTCGACATCGCCGATCACCCGCTCCGGCAGCCCCAGCACCACGCCGTCGCCGCGACGGATCTCGGTCTGCGGCTGCTGCTTGTAGACGATGAGGCGGTCGGCACTGGCCAGTCCGTCCAGCGTGCCGGCGCCCAGGTAAACGCGGTCGCCGTCCACCCGCACCACCCGCGCCGCGAACGGCAGGCAGTGCATGGTATTCGCCAGCTTGCCGGCAACGCCATCCAGCAGCGCCGCCACGCTGCGGCCATAGTCGTTTTGCTGGAAGCGGCTCAGATCGAAGACTCGCAGCGAGCTGTCGTGCACCGCGCCGCGCGCGGTCGTTGCCACAGTGGCGGTGGCCAGCACGCCACCGGTCAGCGCGTCGTACAGCCAGTATTCGACGGCGAAGCGGCGCTCCACCGGCACCACCCGTGCCGAGGCACCGAACAGGCCGGCCAGCGGCCCGGTGTAATACAGCCCGGCCTCGCTGCCGCTGGCGCCGCCAAACGCGCCCAGCCGCGGCTCCTTGCGGGTGACGCCGGTATCCAGCACCCGCCCGGCGAGCACGAACTGTACCTCCTCGCGGCGACCGATATCGCGCACAGCATCGCTGGCCTGCCACGGCTCCTGCACCTTGCCGCCGGGGAACAGCGACACGTTGCCGGCATCCAACACGCGCACGTCGCGCAGCGCATTCAGCCGTCGCGACAGTTCGGACGGCAACCAGGTCGCCAGATTGCCGAGGTCACCGGCATCCTGCGGTTGTGCCACCTCGAAATAGGTGCTGACCAGCCGCCGGGTCAGGAAGCGCCCCGCCGGTGTCGCCGGACGGACGCAAGCCTGGCTGGCAGACGCACCGGGTGCCTCCGCGACGGACACCGGCTCGGCGGTATCGACTTCCACCGTGACGAACAGCAGCCCGTCGCGCTGGCTTTCCTGCAGCACGCGCGGCGTGCCCGGCAGCGTCAGCGGACCGGTCATGCTCGATTCGGTCAGCTCGCCGTTATCGAGGCGCGACGTGGCCTGCAGTGTGCCGGCGTGGGTCATTGCCATCTGCCGCACCGCGTCCTCTATCGCCTGCTGCCGCGCCGCAACGCGGCCAGACTCCAGCGAGGCCACGCCTTCGGCGCGATACACCTCGGCCGCCGCCGGCCCTGCCAACAAAAACGCCGCCCACAGGGCGGCGTACCAGAATGGTTTAGTTTTCATCTGCGCCGTCAATGCGAAACATAGTAGTCGCCACCGTAGACACAACCGCTGTCGGTACAACCCAGCTTGCTGCCGTCAGCAGCAGGCAGCACCCGTGCCGCGGTCGCCACGTTGCCGGTGGTCACCAGCGCGCTACGATAAGCCTTGAAGAAGCCTTCGTCCAATACCACTTCACCGATGGTCTCGCTGCTGCCGTCAGCCTTGAACTCGGTGGACAGCAGTCGCACGCCGCGCAGGTAGGCATCGACGAACACGCGGTAGCTATCGTTGGCCGCAATCATGTTGCCGACGGTACTACTGCCGGACAACTTGAAACCCTGCACCTGTTCTGCCATCGCGCGATAGGCATCCAGCTGCGAGGCACGCATCGCCAGCAGTCGGCGCTGCACCGGCGACAGGCTGCGACTGGCTGGCGGCGCGCCATAGCCGACCACGCGGATGCGCAGTGCGTTGTACTTTTCCTCCTCCTTGGCTGCCGGCTCGGACAAGGGACCGACATAGCCGCCACCCATCATCACGCCGCCCTGGGTCATCACCGGCTGCCGGGAGATCCCCGGCTGCTCATGGCTTCCCGCCACGGCAGGCGCATCGGCAACCACCATCCAGCCTTCGCCGGCCGCTTCTTGCGCCACCGGCGCCGCGGACGAGGCGCAGGCTGTCACCGACACCAGTGCCAGCAGACTTGTTGCCAAAACCGTTTTTTTCATTGCGTTCTCCGCCTACTGAATGACATGTCGTGTTATTGCTTCATCGCTTTATCGGCCGTTGCCGCACAATCTTTAACAGCGGCCGGGCGCGCCACAGCCCGCGCCGGCTGGCACATCGCCACCGGCCTCATGCTAAACTGCCGGCCTCAACTCTCCGGAAACCATGGCCATGAAGAAGATTGCCGCCCTTGCCCTGCTGTTGCTGCCCCTGCTGGCCAGCGCCGCGCCGAAAGTGGAGCTGCAGACCAACAAGGGTCTGATCACCGTCGAGCTGGCGCCGCAAAGCGCGCCCAAGACCGTCGACAATTTCACCCGCTACGTCAAGGCCGGCCATTACGACAACACCGTGTTCCACCGCGTGATTGACGGCTTCATGATCCAGGGTGGCGGTTTTACCATCGACGGCGGTTCGCTGTCACAAAAACCGACACGCGCGCCGATCGCCAACGAGGCCGACAACGGCCTGAAGAACGTGATCGGCAGCATCTCCATGGCACGCACCAACGATCCGCACTCGGCGACCTCGCAATTCTTCATCAATCTGGTCAACAACGATTTTCTGGATTTCCGCAGCAAGACGCCGCCAGGCTGGGGCTACACCGTGTTTGGCAAGGTGACCGCCGGCATGGACGTCGTCAACCGCATTGCCAAGTCGCGCACCGGCTACATCGGCGGCATGCAGGATGTGCCGATGGAGCCCATCGTCATCCAGAAAGCCACTTACAAACCCTGATCCCCAAGGACTCCCATCATGATCAAACTGACTACCAACTTCGGCGACATCACGCTGGAACTGTTTGCCGACAAGGCACCGAAAACCGTCGCCAACTTTGAGCAATACGTGCTGGACGGCCACTACGACGGCACCATCTTCCACCGCGTGATCAACGGTTTCATGATCCAGGGCGGCGGTTTCACTGCCGACATGAAGCAGAAGGACACCCGCGACACCATCGAGAACGAAGCCAACAACGGTCTGTCCAACAAGACTTACACCGTGGCCATGGCACGCACGCCGGATCCGCACTCCGCCAGCGCCCAGTTCTTCATCAACGTGTCGGACAACGACTTCCTCGATTTCCGCAGCGAAACCATGCAGGGCTGGGGCTACGCCGTGTTCGGCCAGGTGGTTGCCGGCCAGGACGTGGTTGACCGCATCAAGGGCGTGAAAACCGGTCGCACCGGTGGTCACCAGGACGTACCGGTCGAGCCGGTCATCGTCGAAAAAGCCGAGATCGTGGCTGCCGCCTGATCCCGTTCACGCAAGACCCGGGGCCGCTGCGTGCGGCCCTTATTCATGGTGCTGCACGATGGCCATACACCTGATCTCCGATCTGCACCTGCACGCCGACGCGCCGTGGCTGGGCGAGCTGTTCCGGCGCACGCTGCGACAGTGGGCCGGCCACATCGACGCGCTGTACATCCTCGGCGACCTGTTCGAGTACTGGGTCGGCGACGACGACGATGACGCCTTCGCCCGCAGCATGGTCGCGGCGATGCGCGACTTCAGCCGCCACACACCGCTGTTCGTGATGCACGGCAACCGCGACTTCCTGCTCGGTGCCGGCTTTGCCGCCGCCAGCGGCGCCACGCTGCTGCCCGATCCGCACCCGCTGCAGGCCTGCGGCCGCCGCTACCTGCTCAGCCACGGCGACGCACTGTGCGGCGACGACAGCGCCTACCAGCAGTTCCGCGCCATGGTGCGGCAGCCGGCCTGGCAGCAGGCCTTTTTGCAGAAGCCGCTGGCGGAGCGACACGCCATCGCCCGCCACATCCGCGAACAGAGCGAATCGCGCAAGCAGCAGGACGGGCCGAGCGAAATCAGCGACGTGACCGAAGACGCCGTTGTCGCCCTGCTTGCGGCCAACCCTGGCTGCACGCTGATTCACGGTCACACCCACCGTCCGGCCGTACACCACCATGCGCTGGCCGACGGCGAGCGTACACGCTGGGTGATCCAGGACTGGCACGATGGCCGTGCCGGCTACCTGCGCCTGGATGACAGCGGCGTCTCCGCCCACCCGCTTCCGTAAGCCATCCGCCTGCCACAAGGTTGGCCGCAACGCCTGCCCGGCGTTGCGGCCATTTTTTCGTCTTTCTATTTGTTTTCAGTAACTTGACCTGATTGCTCAGGGTTAACCCGCAAGGGCAAGCCCCAAATGACGCCGACCGCCGGCTGCCGCTAAAGTTCGCGCACGGCACATAACGCCTCGCGCAACCGCCTGCCGTCAGGCAGCAGCACCGAGATCGCGCATCACAATAAGGAGAGTTACATCATGTGGTCACACGTTTACGACCCGCTCGGCAGCCCGTGGCTATCCACGCTGGCCGCCAGCATCCCGGTCATCGTCCTGCTGGGCGCACTGGGCCTGTTCCACGTCAAGGCGCACAAGGCCGCGCTGCTGGGCCTGGCAACCTCGCTACTGGTCGCCATCGGCGTGTTCGGCATGCCGGCCGAACTGGCCGCCAGCGCCACGCTGCTGGGCGCCGCCAACGGCCTGCTGCCGATCGGCTGGATCATCCTCAACGTGATCTTCCTGTACCAGCTTACCGAGCGCAAAGGCCAGTTCGCCATCCTGCGTGAGTCCATTTCCGGCATCACCACCGACCGCCGTCTGCAGCTCTTGCTGATCGCGTTCTGCTTTGGCGCCTTCTTTGAAGGTGCCGGCGGCTTCGGCACCCCGGTGGCCGTCACCGGCGCCATGCTGATCGGCCTCGGCTTCTCACCACTGGCCGCCTCCGGCCTGTCGCTGATCGCCAATACCGCGCCGGTGGCCTACGGCGCGCTGGGCACCCCGATCACCACCCTGGCCAAGGTCACCGGCCTGGACGTGCTGCAGATTTCGTCGATGGTGGGTCGCCAGATGACCCTCTTCGCCATCATCGTGCCGTTCTGGCTGCTGATCGCGTTCTGCGGCTGGCGCAACACCATGCGCATCTGGCCCGCGGTACTGGTGGCCGGCCTGTCGTTTGCCATTCCGCAGCTGATCGTGTCCAACACCATGGGGCCGGAACTGGTGGCGGTGATCGCCTCGGTGTGTTCCATCGCCGCCTTGGTCGGCTTCCTGAAAGTATGGAAACCGAAAGAAATCTACACCTCCACCGCCGGCACCATGGGTGGTGAAGCTGCCAACGGCGCCAAGGCCATCATCGCCGACAAGCATCACGGCTACAGCACAGGCGAAGTGATCCGCGCCTGGCTGCCGTGGCTGATCCTGTCGGTGGCGGTATTCGCCTTCGGCTCGCCCACCATCAAGAAACTGCTGGACAGCATCTTCACGCTGGAAATCCAGTGGCCGGGCCTGCACAACCTGATCTACAAGATGCCGCCAGTGGTGACCGAGCCGCACCTGGAAGCCGCCATCTACAAGTTCAACCTGCTGTCCACCACCGGCACCGGCATCCTGGTCGCCGCGCTGATCTCGGCGTTGATCATGGGCTACCGTCCGTCCGAAATGCTGAAGGTGTACAAGGAAACCTTCTGGTCGCTGCGCTATTCGCTCACCACCATCGTGGCGATGCTGGCACTGGGCTACGTCACCCGCTTCTCCGGCGTCGACATCACCCTCGGCCTCGCGTTCTCGCACACCGGCGTGTTCTATCCGTTCTTTGGCACCCTGCTCGGCTGGCTGGGCGTGGCACTGACCGGCTCCGACACGGCGGCCAACGTGTTGTTCGGCGGCCTGCAAAAAGCCTCGGCGCAGCAGCTGGGCCTGTCGCCAATCCTGATGACGGCGGCCAACTCTTCCGGCGGCGTGATGGGCAAGATGATCGACGCGCAGTCCATCGTGGTCGCCTCCACCGCCACCCAGTACTACGGCAAGGAAGGCGTGATCCTGCGCTTTGTGTTCTTCCACTCGCTGGCACTGGCCTGCCTGGTCGGCCTGGTCGTCTCGGCCATGGCCTACCTGCCACCATTCACGGCCCTGGTCATCCACCCGTAAGCGTCGTGGTGGCAACAAAACGCATGCTGGGCCCAAGCTATGCCCGGGCCCAGCATACCGATCGACACGGATGTGACACACGCCTGACAGCCCTAAAGAACTACGGTCCCAAGCAGCTTTTCATATTTGGGGACTCCTCAGGCGATGAGGCTGGTTGTCGTCATGGGTGTCTGTTATAGCAAAACACCACCTCCGCGCGCACCCGACAAGCGTAGTCTGCCGGGCACCTTGTTTCAGGAAAACCATCGCACAAAAGCCAATCCGTGTTCGGATTGGCTTTTTTCTCGAGCTTAGGCGCGCGAGCAGAACTTGCCGCTGCAACCTTCTGTATCAGGCCAGTAAACACAAGCGATCACGTTACGCCATACTGCCCCCGCCATGCCATGACTGTTTACCGATCTCACGGCAACAAAAAAAGGGCCGGAAACCCGGCCCTTTTGCACTGACAGCCTGCGCTGCTTACAGATCCACCTTCAGATTGCCATTGGCCAGCAGGTTGTTGATGATATTCGCATCGCCAGCCCCAAGGTCAGACAGTTTCACGCCTTCCAGCGTGATGGCCTGATCGAAGCCCCCCACAACATTACCGCTGGAACTGATCTGCACTACGGCGTTACCGGCGGCATCCTTGTCGAAATGCAGGTAATTGCTCAGGTTGCTGCTGTTCTCGCCCTGCAGCAGGTCTTTCAGATCCAGCACGTCACCACCGACACCGGCCTTGAAGTCAGTGATGCTATCCCTCGCAGCCGAGCCCACCGCACCCGCATCACCCAGCGTCCACTTGAAGGTGTCGATACCTGTGCCACCAGTCAGCGTGTCATTACCAGCACCACCAACCAATGTATCGCTGTCTGCGCCGCCTTTCAGCACATCGTTGCCGCTACCGCCATACAGCGCGTCACTACCGCGGCCACCATCCAGGTAGTCGTTACCGGCATCACCGTAAAGCGTGTCGTTGCCATGACCACCCAGCACCACATCGTTACCTGTATCGCCATGCAGGGTATCGTTGCCAGCCCGGCCATCGATGAAGTCATTGTCGGCACCGCCACTCAGACTGTCGCCACCGGTGGTACCGTAGACGATATCTTCGCCGTTGCCGTAGCTGACGGTCTGGCCAGCCTGGCTTGAGCTCGAGGTAGCGAGCTCACCCCCTCTAACGTTGCTGCTCAGCCAGTCAGTGTCGTCCCACTGTGATGCATTGCCATTATCGAACTGTGTGCTGTAGTCATACTCGTTGTTGGGGTGTACGCCAACATACTCGTCCGAGTTGATCAGCAGGGCCTTGCCGCTGGCGCCATTCACGTCAATCGTGAACTGATTGTCTTGGGACAGGGTAATCGCCGAGTTACCGGTCACGGTGAGGTAAACCCGCAACATCACCTCGCCGTTCTCGGCATACAGGCGCTCGGACGACAGCGTCGCACCGCTTGGCAGGCTCTTGTTGATCAGCGTCAGTGTGGCATTCTGGTCACTGTCGGTCACCAGGATGTCCCAGTGCAGCGATTCGCCCACCGCCAACGTCATCGTGCCGTTCTTCACCTTCATGTCGAATTCGTTAGCATTCGACGTGTAGTTCATCAGCCAGTAGGCACCACTGTTGCCACTGCTATACGACACCGGAGTATCCTCCACCGCGGTCACCGTAATATCCAGCGTGGACGCATCGGTGGTCTTGCCATCGGTCACGACGTAATTCACGGTCGGCACCGGACCGTTGAAGTCTTTCACCGGCGTGAAGACATAACTGCCATCGGCATTGACCTTCAGTGCACCGATATTGGCAACCGTGGCAGTCTGACCCGCGGTGTAGCTGCTGCCGCCGATTGAGAAGCTGCTTACCGTTACAGCGCCTTCGATGCTGCTGGTACCGGTCAGCACCGAACCGCTCAGCACGCCATCCTCCGCCATGGTCACCACCTCGTTGGCATCGGTGAAGTTGGCCGCATCCAGTACGGTGATCGTAAAGCTGGCTTGGCTGCTGTCGCTATCCACCACGCTGCCATTTACCACTTCGCTGGAAGTCGAGGTCACCGTCAGGGTGTAGTTGCCCGGCTGGTCCACCTGAATCTGCAGGGTGGTCAGACTCCAGCCCGTCACATCCAGCTTGCCGTTGGCACCAACCGTCAGCTCATGACCAGCGCCATCCTTCAACACCGCCCCAACCGGCAGACCGGAAATCTCGACAGCCAGTTCTTCGGAACCATCGGTATCGGTCAGCGCGGTATTGATATCTCCCAGGCTGAAGAAACTGTTCTCGTAGCCCTTGTTCTCAACCGCCGAGAAAGTGATGTTGTCCAGCAGGGCGCCATAGCTGTTCCCTGAATCCGTAGACGTGAAGATCAAACGGTAAGTCCCGGATGCTTCTGCCGTCCAGTTCTCGGTCACGTTGTGCCAGCTGCTGTCCGTCGGCGAGAAGGTGTACAGCACGACAGACGAACCGGTAACCGGGTTACCGGAGGCATCCAGCTTGACCAGCGATACCGACATGCCGGAACTGGCAATATGGCCATTACGTGCCGCAACATCGAAATCCAGCTCGTAGAAGCGGCCAGCTTCAACCTGGATATCCGCATACAGGGTCTTGTCGCCGGTGGCGGCTTCAATCTCCATGACTTTGTTACTGGAGCTACCGCCCTGGTAGATGCCTTCCTTGCCTACCTCGACATAACCACTGCCATTCCAGGTGCTCCAGGTGCCCACCGTGCTGGTACCCGAAATCGTGTTGATCTGGATCGTCTCGGAATAACCCTGGGAAGGCAGTGCCACATCTTCAAAGTTCATTGAAGCCACGGTCTGATAATTGTTGATCGTCAGTGCCGGTTTGTCTGCCACCGGTGTTACATCAATATTCAAGGTAGCGCTGGTACCGGTATTCGTGGTGTAAGTCACCGCGGGAACGGCACCACTCCAGTTGCCGGCCGGCGCGAAGATGTAGCCGCCATCGCTACCCAGGGTCAGCGTCCCGACACCGTTGATCGTTGCCGTCTGGCCAGCAGTGAAACTTTCTGTAGTGCCATCACCATTGATGTCCACGGAGAAGCCAGCCACTGTCAGGTTGCTATCAATATCACGGTCGTTGTCCAGCACATTGCCACTCACCGCCGTATCTTCCAGCGTAGTGTTGCTGTCGATGCCTGCCACACCTTTATCGTCCACCGGGGTGACGCTGATGCTGAGGGTGGAGCTGTCGCTGCTCACGCCGTCGCTGACGGTGTAGCTGACCAGCGGCACCGCGCCGTGGTAGTTGGCCGCCGGGGTGAACACGTAGCTGCCGTCGGCGTTCAGCTGCAGGCTGCCGACGCCGTCG